>JAZRTY010000001.1:0-19374 GCA_045652245.1 Eubacteriales bacterium
TATAAAGCAAGTGGCTTATCTTTATCTTTTAGTTCATCAACTAAGTAGTCAAAGTCACCAAATGTAAGTACCGGCATAATGGGTCCGAAGATTTCTTCGCCCATAACTGCATCGGTTTCTGTTACATTATCCATAACCGTAGGAGCAATCTGATTGGTTTTACTGTTCGTTTCGCCACCAATGACAACTTTGCTTTTATCTATAAGCGAGCAGAGTCTTTCAAAATGTCTTTCGTTGATTATTTTTCCATAATCTTTATTTTCAAGAGGATTATCACCATATTGCTTCTTTATTTGCTTTACAACTTCGCTGATAAATTTATCCTTAACAGAACTTTCGCAAAGAATGTAATCGGGAGCAACACAAGTCTGACCGCAGTTTAAGTATTTACCAAACACTATTCTTTTTGCCGCAAGTTTAATGTTGGCACTCTCATCTACGATACACGGGCTTTTGCCGCCAAGTTCCAATACAGCAGGTGTCAAATGTTCAGCTGTATGGCGAAGAACCTCTTTTCCAACCGCCTGACTTCCTGTGAAGAACACAAAATCAAATTTCTGTTCTAAAAGCGCTTGATTTTCTACTCTGCCTCCCGTTACAACCGCAACATACTCGGGAGAAAAGCATTCTGTTATGATTTTTTCAATAATTTTGCTTGTTGCAGGTGAATAGGCACTTGGCTTAACAATCGCTGTGTTACCTGCAGCAATGCTATCGGCAAGTGGGTCAATAGTTAAAAGGAACGGGTAATTCCAGGGACTCATAATAAGGGTATTTCCATAAGGAACAGGCTGTTTAAAGCTATGTGATGCAAAATTTGTAATCGGAGTAGCAACGGTTTTTCTCTTTGCAAATCTTTTTGTATGCTTTATCATATATGAAATTTCGGAAAGAACAAGACCACTTTCACACATAAAGCCTTCAAAATGGCTTTTACCGAGGTCAGATGTCAAAGCATCATTTACCTCAGTTTGATATTTCTTTACAGTCGCATAGAGTTTTTTTAGTTGTTCAATACGGAACTTAACCGGAATAGTCACACCGCTTTTATAATATTTTCTCTGTTTTTCAAGAAGGTTCTTTATCTGTTCACTTGTCATTTTATTTACTCCAATCTGCAATCATATAATAAAAGCTTTCCAATTCTTTTCTTGTCATAAGCTTTGGTACGGGATAAAGAGGATTAGCTTCCTTTTCAGCATGCTTTGATAAGGACAAAATATCATTCTTTTTGATACCATCTATCTTATCGGGAATGTCCATAGTTATATTAAGTTTCTTGATTGCATCAATAAATTTCTTTGCACCAACTTCATAGGAATCCTTTTCATTACAAACTCCTGCATACAAGCCAAGCGTGTGTAGCTTTTTATATACGCTCTTTCCGTAAGCTTCAAGCACGTAAGGCATAATAACTGTATTTGCAAGGCCGTGAGGTGTTCCGTAAAGACCTCCGAGCGAATGAGCAAGAGCGTGAATATATCCCACATAAGATTTTGAAAATGCTATACCTGCCTTGTATGCTGCATGAAGCATATTTTCTCTTGCTGCATAATTGTTCCCATCGGAGTACGCTATGTAAACATTTTCAAATACAAGTTTTGTAGCTTCCAGTGCAAGCTTTCTTGTTTCTTTTGTTGTTGATCGCCCTATATATGCTTCAACTGCATGAGTGAGAGCATCCATTCCAGTACTCGCAGTTAAATGTGGTGGTAATGAATATGTAAGGGTTGCATCCAGAACTGCATAATGCGGAATTAGTGGAAAACTCATTATTGCATATTTATGATGTGTAACGGAGTCGGTAATCATTGCAGCTAAGGTTGTTTCGCTACCTGTACCTGCAGTAGTAGGAATAGCTATAAAAGTAGGTAGTTTACGCCATGCCTTTAGTTTACCACCTAACTGATTTACAGTTCTTTTCGGATAAACCACACGTGCGCCAACTGCCTTTGCACAGTCCATAGCCGAGCCACCACCGATAGCTATTATCGCATCACATTTACCCTTGTGGTACACCTCAAGAGCATCCTCAACGTTTATAACAGTGGGATTGGGAAGTGTACCATCATAAACTGCATACGGAATATTAGCTGCCTTTAACGCATCTTCAACAGGCTTCAACAATCCATTGTTGACAATGCCTTTGTCTGTAACAACAAGAACTGAAGTTGCTCTTTCTTTATTTAACACTTTTCCAAGTTCTGTACAAGAACTCACAATTTCCGGTTCTCTGTATGGAAGTACCGGCAGAGCCATTCTGAATGCCGCCTGAAATATACGGCAATATACTGATTTAATAAAAAACATAACTACCTCTCATTTTCGTAAGATTTTGCGATTTTGTCTATATTTTCACTAATGATATTCAGACTGCGATAGAATATTGCTCTGTCTTCATCGGAAATACCTGTGCTTATTTCGTTCAGGACAGATGCAATTTTATCTGCAATTCTTTTTCCTGCACGCATACCCTTATCTGTAAGCTCAAAAGGGGAATTGTACCTTTTTTTATTTTGACATTTACATACTAAATATCCGTTTTTTTCAAGATAATCAAGACTTCGTGAAATTGTGGCCTTATCTTCTTCGCAATGCTCACAAAGGTCTTTTGATGTTAACTCTTTTGATATATACAAATAATAAAGGCAGGAAATATGCGGACTTCTTAATTCGTAATTTGCCATTTCTTCATTCTTGATTTTACGAATGTTTCTGTTTATTCTGTTTAACAGAACCGTAAAAGTTTCAAAACGCTCATCCATTAACTAAACCTCCCGGAATTGTACTTGTTGAAGTTTCAACAGGTATATTATAACAAAAACTTGTTGAAAAGTCAACAAGCTTAAAAATGTTTACACATATTTTATAATTTCCTTTTTCTTCTTAACTGCATAATCATATGAAACTGCGGTTCCGCTTTTTGGTTGGTAGTCAAACAAATCCCTTCTACTGTTTTTACGCCTTGGGGGAAGATAGTTTTCATCGTAATAGACCACGCAGTATTTGCTATGATTAACCATTTCCTGATTGTGCTCCACGCAAAAGTCTTGAACCGATTCCTTTTTTTCGGTGGTTTTCGTGTACCCAGAGAATATCTACATACATCCATCCCCAATATGTGCCTCAGAGAATACCACCAATAGAATTGCCGTTCTCGTCATACTCAATGATATTAAGTGGAGTGTGTCAATCCTCGCCCACACGTTCGTTGTTGTATTGGTTTAAGGATTCGCGTATATATTGGATTTCCTTTTCGGCTGAATTGATATTCATACCATCACCTCACCAAATTCTTATTTATCGGTTGGTTTATTGTATCACAAAAATACGAATACTTAAAGAGGAAAAGAGCTGAAATCTTTCGATTTCAGCCCTGAATGGCGGAGAAGGTGGGATTCGAACCCACGTGCCCGTGAAGGCAAACGCATTTCGAGTGCGCCCCGTTATGACCACTTCGATACTTCTCCAGATATGAAATTGTTTTATATGTCAGCCCTGACAAATTTGGCAAATTGATATTTAGGGCAAAAACATGGGCAAAACAAGCAAAAGTTAGTTAGAAATAAAATTACAGAAACCGCATAAAATCAAGGGTTTCGGGCTACGGGAGTTCCGTTAGGTGTAGAAGCTTTCGAGTAATGTCCGTTATGACCACTTCGATACCACTCCGTAAAGTAACACCTGATATTATAGCAACAAAAAGACGATTTGTCAATAGTTTGAAGGTGTAAAATTATTAAAATGTAAAACTTAAGTGAAAACGAGGTGAAAAAAGATATTTAAACTTGACAAAAGCCATAATTTGTGGCATAATAAAGTATCATGAATTTTAACGGAGTAGAAGCTTATGCCGAATAATTTACTGTATTCAATAGAAGAGAAAATGTCAGATATGTCAAAAAGTCATAAGCTTATAGGAAAATATATTATCGAGCACAGTGAAAAAGCAGTAAGGTTTACAGCTACAAGACTTGGCGAGGAGATAGGAGTTTCCGAGTCGACAGTTGTAAGATTTGCGACCGAGTTGGGATTTAAAGGCTATCCCGAGCTTCAGAACGCACTTAAGAATGTTATTCACACAAAGCTGACAACCGTTCAAAGAATCGATGCCTATGATGAAGCAAGAAGTGAGAATGTACTCGGCTCGGTTATGTCAAATGATATTGAAAATCTGCGAATATCTATGAATAAAATAGATGCAGAAGAGTTTGAAAAGGTCACAGATTTAATAGCAAATGCGAAAAATATATATATTCTGGGACTTAGAACATCTACTGTTCTTGCAAATTTTCTCTGTTACTACCTTGACCTGCTGATTGAAAATGTAAATCTTGTAAATACAAGTGGCGTTGGAGAAATATACGAACAGCTCAGAAGAATTGGAAAAGATGATGTAATCATCGGAATAACCTTTCCGAGATATTCGACAAGAACAAAGGAATGCCTGAAATTTGCTAAAAATGCAGGTGCAAAGGTAATCGCAATCACCGATAACGATGTTTCACCGATAGTGCCGATAGCAGACAGAATTTTGTATGTAAAGAGTGATATGGTGTCCTTTGTCGATTCGATGGTAGCACCTCTTAGCGTAATGAATGCGTTAGTTGTTGCTGTGGGACGAAAGAAGAAGGATTCTATGAAAAATACCTTCAAGAGACTCGAAGAAATCTGGAAGGAACACGAGGTGTATGAAAATAATAAAGAATGATTTTCTTTATGATATAGCAATAATCGGTGGTGGAGCTTCAGGACTTATGACTGCCGCTTTTGCATCAAACAGTGGTGTAAAAACCGTTGTATTTGAAAAGAATCCGTCAGAAAAGAAGCTGATGAAGGATGAATATTACGATAACGCCTATCTTGGGAAAAAGCTTCTTATAACGGGAAAGGGAAGATGTAATCTTACCAACGATTGCAGTGTAGAAGAATTCCTTAAAAATGTACCGGTCAATTCAAAGTTTCTCTATTCTGCACTCCGTAGTTTTACACCACAAAATACAAAAGAGTTTTTTGAAAATAATGGCTGTAAATTAAAGACCGAAAGAGGAAACAGAGTGTTTCCCGAAAGTGATAATTCAAGAGACGTGCTTGAAGCCCTTAAAAATAGCATAAACCGTGATAATTGTACTTTTCTTGCATCAAAGGTAATCGAAATTGTAAGGAAAAATGATAGCTTTACGGTAAAAACACAAAACGGTGAATATATCTTCAAAAAAGTAATTATTTGTACAGGTGGACTGTCTTATCCGGTAACCGGTTCAACCGGAGACGGTTATGAATTTGCAAAGAGCCTCGGACATACGGTTACAGATATTCGTCCGTCACTTGTGCCCCTTGAGCTTAAGGGGGATACGCATCTTAAAATGCAGGGGCTTTCATTGCGAAATGTAGTACTGAATCTATATGAAAACAATAAAAAGAAATATTCCGAAATCGGAGAAATGCTCTTTACTCATTTCGGAGTATCGGGACCACTTGTGCTGTCAGCATCAGCGCATATGCAAAAGGAACTGCCGACATATAGGATGGAAATAGATTTAAAGCCTGCATTGACGGAGGAAATGCTCGATGCAAGACTCATTTCCGATTTTAAAAAATACGTAAATCGTGATATAGATAACGCAGTGTGCGACCTTCTGCCACAGAAAATGATTTCACCTTTTATAGACCTGTGTCAATTGCCACATGACTTAAAAGTAAATTCTCTTAAAAAAGAGGATAGACGTGCAATACTTAATAATCTTAAGCATTTCCCGCTTGAAATAAAAGCAATGCGTCCCATAAAGGAAGCAATAATAACGTCAGGTGGCATTCCGGTAAAGGAAATAAATCCATCAACAATGGAATCAAAAATATGCGAAGGACTTTACTTCGCAGGAGAGATAATCGACGTTGACGCATATACAGGAGGCTTTAATCTACAGATAGCCTTCAGTACAGGACGGCTCGCAGGACTGTCAGCAGCCGGAAGCCTTGAAAAAATAAATGATTAGGAGCTAAGATGAATAAGCATATCCAGATAGCGATAGACGGACCGTCGGGTGTCGGAAAAAGTACCCTTGCAAAAGCAATTGCAAAAAAACTCGGAATAGTATATGTTGATACAGGTGCAATATACCGGACCGTAGGTCTTTATGCCCAGGAAAATGATATAAACCCAAAAGACGAAGAAACAATAAAGCAGCATTTCTGCAATATGGATATACAACTCAAATGGACGGATGACGGACAGGTTGTACTTCTTAATGGCAGGGATGTGTCAAAAGAAATAAGAACTCCAAAATCCTCGATGTACGCATCCGACGTGTCAGCACTTCCGAGTGTAAGAGAGTTTCTTCTTGAAAAACAGAGAAGTATAGCAAACGCAAGCTCTGTTGTAATGGACGGCAGAGATATAGGAACAGTAATATTGCCGGAAGCCGATGTCAAAATATTTATGAGTGCAAGTGAGGAAAGCAGAGCAAAAAGAAGATATAAAGAGCTTCTTGAAAAGGGAGAAAAAGTAAGCTTTGAGGAAGTTCTGTCTGACATTTCAAAACGTGATAATAACGATTCCACAAGAAAAACAGCACCACTTAAGGCTGCCGAGGATGCTGTCATGCTTGATAATACAGAGCTCGATGTTGATGGAACACTGCAGGCAGCACTTAAAATAATCAATGAGAAGGTATCAATATGAATTCTACCTTTAAGAGGATTTTATTTAAAACAATTATAAAAATATTCAGAATACAGCTTGTAAACCCTGAATGTGAATCAGAAAGCTCTGTACTGATGTGCAGCAATCATATGTCGATGCTTGACCCTGTTGCAATAATAACAACGATGAAGCACGAAATTAAGTTTATGGGAAAAAAGGAGCTTTTCAAAATTCCACTTGTTGGATCGGTAATAAAAGCTTTCGGAGCATTTCCGGTAAATCGTGGTGGCGCCGACCTTAATGCCATGAAAACAGCCATAGGACTTTTAAAACGTGGTGATTATGTAGGTATGTTCCCACAAGGAACACGATACAAGGGTAAGAAACCGGGGGATACAAAGCCGAAGAATGGTGTTGGAATGCTTGCAGCAAGAGCAGAGTGTGATATTCAGCCTGTTGCAATAATAATGAAGAACAATAAGTTTTGTCCGTTCAGACGCATTTATGTGGTTCTTGGTGACGTAATAAAATACGAAACACTTGGTATAACCGAAAAAAATCGGGCAGACTTCGATAATGCCTCAAAGATAATCTTTGAGCAGATATGTAAGCTGCACGAAAAATATTCCTACCTTGCAAACAGCTGATAAAATGAAAAACATAAAATTTAAAATAGAAATAGCAGAGGATTCAGGCTTCTGCTTCGGAGTTCGCAGAGCTGATAAGCTTGTAAAAGAGCTTGCAAAAAATAACAAGACAGTTTCAATCCTCGGAGAGCTTATACATAACTCCGATTATATAAAAAAACTGTCTGAGATGTCAATAAAGACGGTAGAGGATATAAGAGAAAAGGATACTTCCGAGGTGTGTGTCATTCGTACTCACGGAGTGACGAAGGATCAAGAGGAAGTCTTAAAAGAAAAATATCACGAGCTTGTTGACGCAACCTGCCCTTTCGTTAAGAAAATCCACAAGATAGTGCAGGAGAACTCGTCGCCCGAAACTGACACAATTATTATCGGCAGGGAAGGGCATCCTGAAATAATAGGTATCAAAAGTTATGCAAAAGGACCTGTATATGTTTTTGAGAATGTTGAAGAGATTAAATGTTACCAAAATGTAAATTTTGCAAAAAACAGCGCGATTTTGGTCTCTCAAACGACAAATAATACAGAAAATTATAAAAAATGTCAAAATGTTCTTAAAATCCTCTATACAAATTTAAAAATTTTTGATACAATATGTAGTGTTACTGAAAGAAGACAGTTTCAGGCACGGAAAAAATCCGGCGAAAATGACATAATGCTTGTAGTAGGAGGAGCAAAAAGCTCGAATACAAAAAAGCTATATGAAATATGTCTTGAAAAGTGTAAGCATACTTTTTATTGTGAAAACGCCGAGGATTTGAATGTGCAGGAAATTCAACTTGCAGTGCAAGAAATTTTAGAATACAAATGCGGGAATGTGTTAACCGTTTGTATAACAGCAGGTGCATCAACACCTGATGACATAATAGAGGAGGTACAAATCAGAATGAACAACATAACATCTGATAACAACACAACACAAAACGAAATTATGGAGGGTATGAGCTTTGAGCAGATGCTCGATTCTTATACAAAGCCCCCAAGAGCAGGAGAGAGAGTAAAAGGTATTATAACATCTGTAACACCGGCAGCTATATACGTTGATCTTGGAATCAAGTGTACAGGCGTTCTTCCTTACGCAGAAATCACAGATGACCCAAGCGTAGATGCTGAAGCCGAATTCAAAAAAGGCGACGAAATCGAAGTACAGATTGTAAAGTATAATGAACCTGAAGGAATTGTAACCCTTTCAAAGAAGAAGCTCGACGGCGACAAGAACTGGCAGATTATTGCAGATGCTGCAGAAAACAACACAACACTTAACGGTAAGGTAATCGAAGCTGTTAAGGGTGGCGTTATAATGCAGTGTGGTCCTAACAGAGTATTTATTCCTGCTTCTCACACAGACTTCCCGAAAACAGAGGAAGGCGTAACAGAAGAACAGCTCAAGTCTCTTGTTGGTAACAGCTATGACATTAAGATTCTTCCTGATGTAAATCCCCAAAGAAGACGTGCAGTAGGTTCTATCCGCAAGGTAGCAGCTGAAGCAAGAAAAGCACAGAGAGATGCTTTCTGGGCAGATATAGAAGTAGGCAAGAAGTACACAGGTACAGTAAGGTCACTCACAAATTACGGAGCATTCGTTGACCTTGGTGGCGTTTCCGGTATGGTATATATTACAGAGCTTTCCTGGAAGAGAATCAAGCATCCGAGTGAAGTTGTAAATGTTGGTGATACAGTAGACGTATTCGTTAAGGCTGTTGATGTAGAAAAGAAGAGAATTTCTCTGGGACTTCGAACAGAGGAAACAAACCCCTGGACAATACTTGCTACAAAGTATGCCGAAGGCGATGAAGCTGAGGTTAAGATTGTAAGCATTATGCCTTTCGGCGCATTTGCTGAGCTTATCCCCGGAGTTGACGGTCTTATCCACATTTCACAGCTTGCAGACAAGAAGGTTGAAAAGCCCCAGGATGTTGTTTCTGTTGGTGACGTAGTAAATGTAAAGATTATGTCAATCGACTATGAAGCAAAGAAGGTAAGCCTTTCTATCCGTGCTCTTATTGCTCCCGAAACACTTGATGAAGTTGAAGTAGCAGAAGAAGCTGTAGAAGCTCCTGAAGCGGAAGCAGCAGACGCTGAATAATTAAAACAAACAAAAATGGGCTGTAACAAAACAAATTGTTACAGCCCGTAAATTTTGCAATATCAACAATTATTTGTAGGGGACGACCTGTGTGTCGTCTCGTTTTTGTAGATTGTGCGAATTGTGTTATTGGTGTTAAAAATTCAAAATTAAGACATCAGCTTATCTTTCAAATAACCTTGCAGACTTGTTGCACCCTGTACGTTATTTATAATAAGCGCATCAAGCTGAACTTCGGGTGAATCGCACATTGATGATATAATTGATGCTACAGACTCGGTATCTTTTCTTATATCAATTACAACAATCTCATCGTAATAGTCAACCATATACGGAACAAAAGCATTACCGAAGGATTCCTTGAATACAATAAGCTTTTTACCACCTGCATTTGTTTTTGTAGTAATTTTTGTGTATGGCTGGTCACCACAGATAAACATTGAAGAATAGCTGTTGGTATTGAGATTAAGTACCTTGCCGTTATAGGTAGTGTCACCGATTTTATAGGTCAGGATTGATTCGTTAAGAGGAATGTGAGCAACAGTATAGTCGGGATTTGTCTTAAGACTTGCAACTCCACCCGAGAAGCCGTATAAAGAGCCTGTGTAGCCGGTATTTGTAACAGTACTGTATTCGTATAGCTCGTGAGGCTTAATGCCGTTTGCTTCACAATATGCCCTTGAAGCATAGTAAGCACCAAGACTTGTCCAGTGATGGTCGGTGCGGTAATATGTATATTCACCCTTGTGGATAGATAACTCACCTATTGCATCTGCCTTATTTATGTTGTCAGACATCATCGCATAAGTAGCATTTATAAAGTTTTTCTGATTTTCTTCTCTGTCGGCATACCCCTCGGGAGAAACAAAAGCACACGCCTTCGGCACAAGGAGATTTGTAACATTGACATTCGGATATTTTGCCGCGAAATTATTGATAATCTCAGCATATGAGCTGTTACCTTTTTCATTCATTCCAAAATATTCAAGTCCATAGTCGCCGCAGACCAGAACTGCATTTGCATAGTACGCCTTTAAATTATTCGAATAATGTCCGGAGCTTTCGGTTTCGGGAATAAATGCTGTGTGTCCGTTTTTGTAGTTTATGATGCTGAAACAGTTAGTACATGACGCACTCTTTCCGTCTTCGCTTTCAACAAAATTATGTTCTGTCCTCGGACTTATTTCAAGATTACATATGTAACAAATCTCACTCTTGTGACAGGTTGCTTTTTCTTGACTTTTATGTCCATGAGCAGGCTCTACTGTAAGCGAACAAACAGAACATACCGAATCCTCGGTACAACTTGCAGGGGAAATAGGGGAATGGGACGTTGCGCTTTCGATAAGCTCACCGCAGCTGTCACAGATTTTATCCTTTGTACAGTCAAGTGTGGACACAGTATGAGTATGTCCGAGACTGCAGGAGGTAAGAATAAGACTTGCGAGTATTGCAGAAATAATAGTTGAAAAATAAGTAAACGATGCCATTATTTATTCTCCTTGCGATGATTTGTTTTACTGTCATTATTTTTTGAATAATCAACTCTTTTTGAGTTTTTGTGCTTTTTCTTTGCGGAAAAACCGAAGTAACCGATTTTTTTACCAAGCTCAAAGTATTCACCGTGAGCAAAAGCCATAAGAGAAGCCTTGTCAAGATTAAGCTTGCCGCCACTGTCAATAAGCGAGCTTTCAACCGAGGTGGAAAGAATGTCGGCTATAAACATATCGTGACTTCCAAGGCTTATAATATCGGTAACACGGCATTCAAGACATAGCGGGCACTCAAGAATTGATGGTGCAGAAACATATTGTGACTTAGCTTTAGTGAAATTACACTTCCCGAATTTGTCAACCTTCTTTCCGGTATAAATTCCACAGTAGTCAACCTGCTTTGCCATAGTCTTATCAGGGATATTTATTACAAACTCGCGGCTAATATTTATTAGATTGTATGAAAATCTGCTTTTCCTTATCGAAACATAGGTTTTAGGTGGTACAGTATTGATAATCCCTGTCCAGGCTGCCGTAAAGATATTGTCAACAGTCTTTCCGTCACCCATAGTAGCCGAACTTGTTACAAGAACGGCAGGCAGAGGCGCAAGTAATGCTCCACCTTTCCAGGTTGTTTTTGGCATTATAATATCCTTTCCGAATTTGTGTTTTACAAAATTTAACACAAAGAGCTTTATGTATAAATAAACTTTTGCTATAATTAATGTGAACTAAAGAGGCTTCTTTACAATCTGCGCATATCTTCTCGGAAATGAAGCCGGTGTCGGTTTTATTTTCTTTACAATAATCAGGGAATGATGAAGAATCTCACCGTCAGAGCTTTCAGGTAATTCAATTTCATAAATCTTAATAAATTTACCTCCGAGCTTCTCTATTGCATTACGTGATTCATTAAGCTCATCAGACGCACCAATAGCTTTGTAGGCAATAAATGTTCCACCAACTTTTATGAAAGGAAGACTAATTTCAAGAAGTACGGGAAGCGAGGCAACGGCACGTGAAACGGCAATATCGAACTTTTCACGGTATTCGCTCTTTATTGCCATCTCTTCTGCACGATAGGGCAGAAAGGATGCAGAAACCCCCAGTTTTTCTGTCGCAAGAAGGGTGAACTTCAGTTTCTTGGCTGTACTGTCAAGAAAGGTCATATCAAGATCGTGTCGCATATGAAGTAACGGAAGTCCGGGAAAACCTGCACCACAGCCTATATCAATAACCTTTGCATCCTTCGGGATTAAATCATAAGAAAGAGCACAAATCGAGTCTGCAAAGTGCTTGATTGCAACGCCCTCGCTGTCTCTTATCGCAGTAAGATTTGTGTGAGAGTTGTATTCAAGAAGAAAGTCACAAAGAGTCTCAAAGCCTGTGAGTTTTTCTTCATTTATTTCGATGCTGTTTTTGTTACAGAAATCCGAAAGGATTGCTTTTACAGAATTCATATTTGCTCCATTCTGCCACAAAGGCGAATAATTTTTTGAGGTGATAGCTTGGAAAATATTATAAAAAGCTTTTTTGAAAAAGAGAAAATCAAATATTACGGAAGTCTTGAACTATCCGAATGTGAAATATTATATCAGCGAAAGCTTCCGGTATTTACAAAGGGTGTATGCTTTTTTCTTATTCCGTATAATGTGCAGGATAATAGCAAACGAAACGTATCAAGCTACGCCGTGCCGAGAGATTATCACCTGTATGTAAAACAGCTCGAAGAACGTTTCCGTGAGCATCTTTCTGCTAATAATACAGAATGTGAATTTGCATTTTTTGCAGATAACTCACCGTTTTGTGAACGTACCTGCGCACAAATGGCAGGACTCGGTAAGATAGGTAAAAACGGACTACTTATAAATCCGGAATACGGAAGCTATACCTTTATAGCTGCTGTTTGTCTATCAAGCTATATTAGAATACCACAACTTTTGGAAAATTTCAACTATGACATATGTTTAAATTGTGAAAAGTGTCGGAACATATGCAAATTTTATTCAAAAGAATACAATTTTTGTATCTCCGAGATAACACAAAAGAAAAAAATAACACAGGATGAAGAAGAAATAATAAAAAAACATAAGCTTGTCTGGGGCTGTGATATGTGTCAGGAGGTCTGCCCTTTAAATAAAAATGTTAACGATACAGAAATAGAATTTTTCCTGCAAAAACGGTTACCTTATATAACACAGGAAACCATATCGGAGCTGTCTGATTCCGACTTCCGGGAAAGAGCCTGTTCCTGGCGGGGCAGAGAAACTATTTTGCGAAACCTTGGAATATGGGAAGATAAATAAGTGAATCTTCCACAATTCGTCAAAATTCTTCTATGGTATATGCTATAATCTCCTTTGAAATAAATCAAAGGAGATTATAATTTTATGCGACTGAAAAAAGAAAATAAAAAAGAAAAAATCAATCATAATGAAATATACAACCTACCCCCGTACCTTATAAAACCAAACCCGCTGCTTTCCAGAACAGAATTTCCCGATACAACCCTTGTAAGTCTTGCTGACAGCATAAAAAGATACGGAGTCTTGCAGCCACTTGTGGTACATCATAACAATGACGGAAAATATGAGCTTATTGCAGGGGAGAGGAGATTGCGTGCCTGTGTTTTGCTGAAATGTAATACAGTTCCGTGTATAATCATAAACGATACTGAAAGCCTGGAATATCTTTCGATAGTAGAAAATATGCAGCAGGAAAGCTTAAATATGTTCGATATATCGAAATCACTTTCAAGAATTATAAAAAACTGCGGAAAAAATATAAAAGACGGTGCAAGACTCCTGTCAATAAGCGAGGAGGAGCTTTCAAGGAAATTAAAGCTACAGAGCTTTACAAGAGCCGAAATGCAGGCAATTTTAAATCTCGGAATAAGTGAAGAAAAAGCAAACATCCTCGTGGAATTTCCAAAGGAAATACGGTATAACATTATAAAGTTGGCAGCAGAAAAAGAGCTACCCTGTAAAATTTTATTAAAGCTGTTGTCAAAGATTGAAAATGAAAAAGACGTAATAAGTAATGAAAATAGTGCCGAATACCTGAAGAGGACGGTTTCTGAAATATACAGAAATCAGGAACCGGAAGATAACATGAAAGCCATAGAAAATAAAAAAGCACAAAACGGAAAAACCGTAATTGTGCTAAAGGATCTTCAGGTGTTTGAAAACGCAATAAAAAGAAATTGCGAAATACTCAAAAAAAGCGGACTTGAGGTCGAATTTGTTTCAGAGTATTCCGAGAATGAACTGCATGCCGATTACATAATAAGTGTAAATAAAGCACCTTCCGGATGTTAACCTTAAATCGGCTTTTAATAATTATTTAATCCACCATTCGGGGGTTATCTCACCAAGCCGTACAGTGCGACAAGTGGAATAGTCAAGCATTATTTCAATATCGTGGTATTTTCCTGCCATAAGCTGTACCATAAGCTCACGACAAGCACCACACGGGGCACCGCTTGAGCCGTCAGGCAGAATACAAAGAACCTTGTCAATTTCCTGTTCACCATTTGTAATCATATTAAAAATGGCATTTCTTTCTGCACAAATACCAAGAGTTGAACAGGTGTCAATACAAACACCGGTATATATTTTCCCGGATTTTGAAAGAACAGCTGCAGATACCTCTCCACAGGTAACGTATTCGGAAATCCGTCGCTCGTTAAGAACGGCTTTTGCAGCTTTATACATTTCAACCCAGATTTTTTCCATATGTAATATCTCCTTTAAATCATAGTTTTTCATTATAAATCAATATCAATTTCGTACTTTTCATCAATAAGAATATAATTTACCTTATGTACTTTTGCAAGCTTCAGTATTTGCTCATTGTCTGCCAAAACACTTTCCATAGTACACCAGTCATCATCCAGACGATTTTCAATGATGTTGGCATACTCCTTTATGTCGGAAAAGTGATTTTTAATGTAGGCTTCACTCATAACAAGACAATAGTATCTTATGTTATCAAGATATTCCTGCTCAAAATCCTTTGCCCAATCAAAGGGAATATAGCACCCCTCAACAATAAGATTCTGACAATTCTCAATCGCAGTTTTAATCATTTCACGAACAATGGGCCATAAATATTCAGTTAATTCATTGTCATCCATAGGGGTAAGTTCTGTATTACCACTACGAATCAAACCCATCTTCAAGTGGTCTATTGAAAGGTATGGATATTTATATTTTTCAAGTAACTTTTGAGAAAGTGCCGTCTTGCCTGTGTGCGAAGCGCCGGTAATTAAAATAATCATCTCTGCCTAACTCCTTTCACCGTTACAAACCTGTATAATTTTATCTGCAGCCCCCTTTGCACCTGAAGAACGCTTAAAGCTCTCAGCAATTTTTGCAGCATTTTGCTTATAGGTACTGTTATACAATATTTCATTTATAGCATTCAGAAAAGAGGCAGCATCAGATTTTTCAAGCTTTATTCCTGCAGCAAGTTGAGAAACTCGCTCGGCAACACCTCTTTGTTCCTGCGTCTGTGGCAGCATAACAAGCGGGACTTCAAAATATAAACTTTCACTGACACTGTTCATTCCACAGTGTGATACAAACACATCCGCTTTTTGTAAAATGGCGATTTGGTCAACATATGGATAAACCGATATGTTTTCAGGTAATTTACCAAAGTCCTCGATAGACACCAAATTGCCGACAGACATAATTACCTGATATTCTGTGCCTGCAAGTGCAGATATACAAGTGCTGTAAAACGGCATCATATCATTATTAACCGTTCCCATTGATATGTAAATCAACTTGTCCTTGCTTTTTTCGATTTCCTCGGTTGTAGGACGAATTGAAGGCCCTACAAAAGCATATTTTTCCGAAAAAGTCTCAGAACAAGGCTGAAATTCAGGAGAGGTATATACAATCGTATGGGTGGTATCATCACTTGCGATGATATCAAGAATATTTTTGACAGGATACCCTTTACTCTGCAAGCGTTTAATTTGCTTAGTGGTTTTTGGTACTGCTAAAATCATCTTAATCAAATCACCGATACCTTGTTTCATAATCTTTGCAGAGTGCTGATTAAAAGCAAATGTTGTAGTTGAACAAACAAAGGGAATACCGAGCTTTAGTGCCACAGCTTTTCCCCATAGAGCCATAGAATCTGCAACAATACAGTCAGGACGAAGTTCTGCCATCTCTTTGCAAACTTTATCATCAAGTGCTAACGTAGTATCTACAAGTATTTTTGTGGAAAACGCAAGGTCTTTTCCCACACGGGTAGCATCTTTTGCATTTAGCTTCTGCTGCGTATCATAATCGTCGCAGGAAATAAAGGTTGCACCTGCCGACTCGATTTTTTCACGCATAATGTTATATGAATAGTACCATACCTTGTGTCCCCGGGAGACTAATTCCCGAATAACTCCTAAAGTAGGATTAGTATGTCCGTGTGCAGGAATACAAAAGAAAACAATTTTACTCATGTTTTACTCCTTTGTCTCAGTAAAAGAAATCTAATTTTTCACAAAAACTTTCGCAAAAAGCTCACCGAAGCTGTTTTTCGGCGGAATAGCAAGTCCTTTCTTTTCGTCACCTAAAACAATTAAATTATCCCCGGGATGAATATCAAATAGCTCACGAGCCTGCTTTGGGATAACAATCTGTCCCTTTTCACCCACAGTTACTGTCCAGGCATATTTTCCTTTTGCACTCATTATAATTCCTCCTGTATAAAAAGTATGATTTGTATAACTTATTATACTTTAAAATTTTAGTTTTGTCAATAGTAGAATTTAAAAAATCACCATTGATTTTTCAATGGTGATTTTTTGTGATAGTAAGCTACTCAATAAGCTCAAACCTGTACTTTTGAACGGCATCGGGATATTTTACACGGTCAACTTCCTCAAGGAACATCGAAAGTGGTCGTATCCATAACGAACCATCGCCATACATCTGGCGATATACCACAAATTCTTCGCAATTTTCCGAATGCTTGGCAATTCCTTCAACACGGTAAAGGTTACCCTTGAAGTGACGGTAAATACTACCGATTTTAATAGTTCTTATATCATTACTCATATTCACACTTCCAGTCTGTTCAATCTTATGCCCTTGCACCGGAATCATCATCAAGATTTTCAGTTTTACCTGCATTCTTCCCGTTGGTGATCAACCCGACTCTATAACCATCAATAACTGAATGTACATTCGGATAATCAGCAAGGTCAAAAGTTTCGTCATGAATGGGCATCGGGGGACGAAGCTTAAAATGATACGGGTCATCACTTATTTTATAATTCTTTATACAGTGATAAATGTCAGAAAGCTCTTCCATGAATTTAACAGCTACAGGATTTTCGTGCAGCTTTTCGTTGCGGTATCGGTGTAAATCCATAAAAGCACGAATGTATATAAGTCTCCATCTCCATGCCTTTTTACCCCATTCGGGAAGAGTTGCATCTATTTCCCGGGCAAGTTCCCAGGCACGCTCGGAAAGAGCTGTATCGGCATGGTTCTTATCTGCAGTCATAAACACCTTACTCATACAGTTTTCGGAATTTAAAACATGGTTCTTTTCAATACATTTAACCATTTCCACAAATTTTTCAGATTGTGTGCATCCGAACGAATAAGCTCCGTATTCGGCAACTGCAGCATCAGGTTCATTGTTGTAATCCCTGTAAAGTCCGGAAACGACGTACTTGTTTAAGTCCTCATAGATTCCTTCGGAGTACATTCTTCCACCCTGCAACTTACCCTCGGTAGCTCTCCAGATTTCAGTATATCTTTCAGGGAAGAACGATGCTCCATATCCTCCCCACGGCCACAATCCCCACATAGAGATTTCAGGGAACGCAATAAGAGGCAGGTCTCCCGGGACACGATTGTCAATAGGATATCTCGGATATGTTGTATGTGAGTCTGCCATTATAATATCAGCCCATTTTTCCTCTTCCAACGATTTTGAAAGAAGCTCCCATTCTTCCTCGTCAAAAAGCCAGGTTGCTACAATAAGCTTACAGTCAGGGAAATATTCTCTTGCAACCTCAAGTGCACGCTTGGCTGCACGGATATAACCGTTACCACCCCAGGGTTTGCATTTTTCACAGCCGCATCCACCTTCATCATATGGAAAGACAGTCAGATAGTTAACTGCGATACCTCTTTGTTTCATTTGCGTAAGACCAAAACGATTTTGTGCATCAAGTATTTCCTGACCTTTTTTTGTTGACGGACAAACCTTGTGGCCTGCGTTACCTCTTCCGAGAACATTCTCAATAGGAGCAGCTTTTGCTTCCTCGGGAATATCAAAATATGTACATGATGTCGGTGCACCGTGTATCAGCTCAATTCCTAAAGATATTGCCTTTTCCATAACGGTTACACTACGGTCATATGCTTCATCTACGCTTTTTGTGTCGTTGATATTAAGATTTATCGCAGGAATCGGATGCAGCAGCTGATTTATTCCCATAAGCGCCAGGTCTTCAATGTATTCAAACACCTTCTCAATCGGAGCATTGAAATAAAAAGTGTGAAAATGTGTAGCTGTATATACACATCTATATCGGCAGTCAGGAGTTGTAATTCCCCTTATTTTTGTAGGAATGATACCGTTTTCTGTAAACTTGCTTGTGTATAATACTCTTCCTGCTCCTGCAAGAATATTTATAATACTGTCGGCTACAACCGTAATATGTCTATCCTTACCGATAATTCTGTAGCTGTCGGCTCTGAAACTTCTGTCAAGCTCCAATGTAAGTAAAAATCCACCATCGCCTTCACTCATTCCACGCATTTTTAGTCGTCTTGCAACAATGTCACGCGACTCTGTAAGCTCATCGGTGTTAATCTCAATTTTGAAATTATGCATATTTCACACTCCTGCAAATTATATTGTACAATACTTGTTGTACAAGCTTGATTTTAGCACAATGCAGCTTTGAAGTCAATAGAAGCACTAGCGAAAAATTTTCGTAACCCCCACAATAAATGAGAAATTTCAGCTTGCGTGCCTGCTCTGTTCAACAAATTGGAATTTATCGGTTAATCCACTCATCTTTTGAAATCGCAAATACCTTTGTAATTTCGTTTATCTCGTCAGAAAATTCATCTACTTGCTTGCAACCATATGAGATAGCAGTTTTGACTGATGCTTTATTGGTATACTTCATATAAGAATAAACGATGTTAAAAGGAGTGTTGTTGAAAGTCCAATCTCTGACAGCAATCGCCGCTTCTTTTGCATATCCTTTTCGTTGCTTGTCAGCTCTGATATGGTATCCGATTTCGGGTTTTATTTCTCCGTTGATAAATTGCATTGTTAAGCCACAGTCACCTATCATTTCACCTGTCTTTTTCAAGCATACAGCCCACAGTCCAAAACCTAATACCCGATATCTTTCGATATTACGCTCAATCCAGTTCCTTACCCTATTTTCATCAAATGCATAGGGATAATGCTGCATTATGTCCGAATTTGATAACACCTTGTAAAGTGCGTGAAAATCATCAT
>JAZRTY010000002.1:0-35505 GCA_045652245.1 Eubacteriales bacterium
TTTTGGTGCGTAGCATCTCTTGCAAAAGGGAGCTACGCACTTTTTATTTTACAGGGGTATGATTATGACAATTGAAAATGAGAAAAAATCGTGTTGCTTCTTCGGACACAGAAAAATATCCGAAACACCGGAGCTTGTACAAAGGCTGAAAAATGCAATTGAGGTTTTAATCGTGGAAAATGGGGTAACTGTCTTTTATTTCGGCAGTAAGAGCGAATTTGACAGCTTATGTCTTAAAATTGTAACAGAACTGAAAGAAAAATACCCGAATATAAAAAGGGTTTATGTACGGTCGGATTTGCCTGATATAAGTGATAAGTATAAGAATTACCTTTTGGAAAGCTACGAAGAAACCTATTTTCCCGAAAAGATATGTGGAGCCGGGAAAGCAGCCTATACAGAACGCAATCAGGAAATGATAAATAAATCGGATTTTTGCGTTGTTTATTATGATGCAAATTATTTACCACCAAGAAGAAAAAACAGTAAGAAGGATTTATCTGACTACCAACCAAAAAGTGGAACAGCTATAGCCTTTGATTATGCTGTGAAGAAGAAAAAAGGCATTATAAATGTACAGAATAATTTATAAAAAAAGTTTTGCAAAGCAAAACTACCTTTTCTATTATCTATTCTCTCTTATTTATTATCTATTATCTGGAAACGCCAATTTTCAGAGAAAAGTGAAGGGAGAATAATGAAAAGATAAGAGTACAAAAAGAAACGACAACTTTCTTTCGAAAATTGTCGTTTCTTTTTGGTGCGGATGATGGGACTTGACAAAATACTACGCATTTTTCTGCTCGCGAAACAAGTTCGCTCGCACCTTTTTGCTAAAAACAGTCACACAGGACTGTTTTTTATACGCAAAAAGCCCCCTTGGGGTTCAAGTCCCTACCACAAAAAAACAAAAAAAGAACCCATACTTCGTATGAGTTCTTCTTTTGTTTGGTGCGGATGATGGGACTTGAACCCATATGGAGTGAACCACACGCCCCTCAAACGTGCGCGTCTGCCAGTTCCGCCACATCCGCATATAAATCCGTACTCTCGTACCGAACAAAGTTATTATACTACACTCTTTGCGTTTTGTCAAGAGTTTTCTTTAAAAAAATTCGCTTTTATAGCTTTTTACAAAAAACAAAGCCTAATTCTTGGTTTTTTGTATATTTAATATTGTCATTTTTCGACGGGTTTATTTAAAAAAACTTGACTACAGCATATTTTTGTGGTAATATCTACTTAGTAGTTATATACTTATGATATTAAGGAGGAAAAAATGTCTTTTTTGGTTAAAAAAATACTATCTGCAGCTCTTGCAGCCCTGTTGCTTGCTTCAAATATAGGCTGTAACGAGAAAAATTCAGAAAATAATAATGTAGAAATCCCCACACCGCCACCTGTCGCAGAACAGGAGATAATTCCACCTGAACCTGTAGTGGAAAGGGTAAGCTTTGCGGGCTTCGGCGACAATATAATCTATTACGGAAATGTCAGAGATGCCAAGAGTTTAGCTGTTGAGGGCGGCAGGGAATATAATTTCAAGCCGATGTTCAAAAATGTGGAAAACATCATAAAAGACGCCGACCTTGCCTTTATAAATCAGGAAACGTTGATGTGTGGCGAAGGCTACGCACCATCATATTATCCTCACTTCAACAGCCCACAGGACCTCGGCTACGACCTTTGCGAGTTGGGGTACGACGTAATAAATATAGCCAACAACCATATGCTTGATAAGGGTACAGACGGACTTTCCAAAACCATAGAATTCTATAAGAACAATCTTGATTGCCTTATGATTGGTGGCTATGAAAATAATGAGGATTACGATAAAATCAGAACTATCGAAAAGAACGGAATAACATTTTCCTTCCTTTCCTATACCGAAATGACAAACGGTCTTGTAAAATCGGCACAAAGCCCGCTTGCAATCCCCTACATAAATGATGAGGATATTATCCGTCAGGTAGGACTTGCAAAGGAATGCTCGGAAATTGTGGTAGTGTCGGTTCATTGGGGAGATGAGGGTGCGTTTACCCCGAATGATGAGCAAAAGAGAGTAGCACAATTGCTTGCAGACTGTGGAGTTGATGTTATACTCGGACACCACCCTCATGTAATACAGCCTGTTGAATATCTTACAGGTAAAGACGGCAACAAAACCTTGTGTGTATATTCGCTCGGAAATTTTGCAGCCGAGCAGGCATACGACTATAATATGGTCGGGGGTATTATCAGCTTTGATGTAGTTTCGGTGGATAATGCTGAGCCTACACTTGAAAATGTGGTGTTTACCCCAACAGTTTTCCATTTCCCCGGAAATTTCTACGGAAATACCGTTTATCTTATGCAGGATTATACACCCGAGCTTGCCGCAATCCACGGAGTACGTACCTATTACGGACACAGACTTTCCTATGAGCAGCTTGTAAAATATGCAACAGATACTATTTCGGAGGAATTTTTGCCTGAAGAGCTGAAAAAGTGATAATACTTGTTACCGTCACACAGTATCATTGCCTGTGACGGAGCTTTTGAAATTTTATTTCTGACCTCGGCAAAATCTATAAAGCACTCCGAATACTGCATACGGAAGGAATAGTAAATATGAATCATTATAAACTTACCAAAAAAGCCTGCTATCTTATGGGTGTTACAATGGCGATAGCATCTAATTTATCACCTCTTTTGTTTTTGACCTTCAGAGATATGTATGATTTGTCTTATACTTTGCTTGGACTTTTGGTAGTAATTAACTTTGTTACACAATTATCTGTTGATTTAATATTTACACTTTTCACCAAGCATTTTAACATACATAAGTCAGTAAAAATTACGCCATTTGTTACGTTTATCGGTCTGATAATATACGCAATTTTACCAAAATTTTTCCCTGATACAGCATTTTTGTGGATAGCATTGGGAACGGTAATATGTTCTGTTGGTGCAGGGTTGGCTGAGGTTTTACTCAGCCCTGTGATTGCGACAATTCCAAGTGAAAATCCCGAACGGGAAATGAGTAAGCTGCACTCAATGTATGCCTGGGGTGTCGTAGGTGTAGTAATATTGAGTACATTGTTTATATCGGTTTTTGGCAGAACAAATTGGATGTATCTTGCGTTGATTTTGTCAGTAGTGCCGTTAACAGCCTTTTTGATGTTCTTAAAAGCAAAGCTTCCTGAAATGAATGGTTTTGGTGGAAAGAAAGGTCAGACAAAAATATTCAATAAAGGCATTATTTTATGTGTGGCATGTATATTCTTTGGAGGCGCGGCAGAATGTACAATGGGGCAGTGGGCATCAGGCTTTATTGAAAATGCTATAGGCGTTCCCAAGGTCTATGGTGACATTATAGGCGTTGCTGTACTTGCTGCACTTATGGGAACGGGAAGAACTCTCTACTCAAAATATGGCAAAAAAATTATCAATATTTTATTGCTTGGTATGCTTGGAGCAGGGATTTGTTATTTAACGGCAAGTCTTGCGTTGAACCCCGTAGTCGGAATTATAGCGTGTGCTTTAACCGGGCTTTTTACATCTATGTTATGGCCGGGAACTCTGATTTATGTAGAAGAAAAGTTTGAAAATGTCGGTGTGGCTGTTTATGCGTTGATGGCTGCCGGTGGAGATATGGGGGCAGCTGTTGTACCGGAGTTGGTTGGAATTGTATCCGATAATTTCAGTTTGACCGACATAGCTTTGAAAATTTCGGAGATGTTTCATATAAGTACAGAACAAGTTGGTATGAGAGCAGGGTTGCTTGCAGCAGGATTCTTCCCGATTGCGGGTGTGTTGTGCGTGCTTTGTATGAAAAAACACTTTAAAAAACACGGCAGAATTTAGGTAATGTATGTTTTTAATCCCGACTTGAGGGAAGTATATAAGGGATGTCGAATGTTGTCGAAAGGAGGGTGATGATATGTCGGAAATGGATAAAATATATGAAGAATGGTTAAAACGGAGTGATAGAACTATTGAAATAGATGGTAATACATACTATCGAATTGTTTACAGTGAATGTTTTAACCTTTTTGCAGGAGAAAAAGAGGTTTTATGTGTAATTCTTAGTCCTGATATGCCAAGTGGGAAAATTTTTGAAGATGAAAATGGAAATCATTTTATTTTTGACGGATATCATCACATAAGATTTATTGATGAAATTCCAGAGTGGTATTTAAAATCAGGACAATGTAGTTTAAAATGGCAAGAAACAAAGATAATAGGAAAATATCTAAAGGTAATAGAATAATTTTTATTTCTAACTTAATACGAACTTGTCATTTAAAACAAGGCATCTAAATTATACAATCTTTATAAAGTTTGAGATGTAAGGGATAAAAAAGCCTTCCCCTTGAGGGGAAGGGGGACCGCTTGCGGTGGATGAGGTGGAAAAGAATAATGCTTGCTACGCAATTTACACCTCACCACCGCTTACGGTGGAGCCTCTCCTCAAGGAGAAGCCTTTGATGCATAACATCTAAACCGTTTGTCCTGTATATAAATAAAGAAGCAAGGCACATAAGCCTTGCTCCTTTTTTATATTTAAATCAGCTTCTTTTTTATCCACTTATCAGTCCTGAATCTGAAGAAATAAATTATTCCCTTTACAATGCAGGAAAGGTCGGTTGCTATCAATGAACCGACAACGCCGAGTCCTAGACCGAAATTAGCTGTCAGATATATACCGAGACCTACATTTACCACCCACATACATACAACCGATACGATTGTACAGTTCATGGCATCTCCTGCACCCTTGAAGGCGTTATTTACTACATTTACAAACGGGAGCGCTATGAAGGATAACAATATATGTATTAGCATCATTCTGTTAAGAAGCACCTGGGTTTCCGGATTCTGAGTGTAGAGTGGGAAAATAAATGGAAGTACAAAATACGCAATCAGGCATATAATCGAGAAACACGAAATTGCAAGGACGAGAATCTTTTTTGTAATAGCCCGTGCCGTCTCTTTGTCCCCCATGCCGATAAATTTTCCGACAAGCGAAAGGGTAACAGAAGCGAAAACCGAAACGCTTATAGACAGAAATCCAAAGAGTGTGCTGTGAATGGAATTTGCACTTGTGTGTGCAAGACCTGCTGCAACAATATAACGTGACTTCAGTGTTCCTCCGAAATTAACAATCAAGGATTCAGAGGAAGCAAGAATTCCAAGCTTTGCAATAGAGCCCAGAGCCTTCCATTGAATATTTCTTGTTTCGGAAAAGGATGCTATCCAGCCCATCTTTTTGAGAAGTGCAGTTGAAAAGACAACTCGCCATACACCACACGCAATTCGTGCAATACCGGCACCTGCAACCCCCAGGTGAAATACCTTTATCAGTACTGCTGCGACAATTACGTTTACAACACTTCCCGAGACAGAGGTAATAAGTGGGATTCTGGCGTTCATATACCCTCTGCAGGAGCAGGCTGCAACCTGAAAGAGAGCTTCAAAAACGAGGGAAACGGCATAAAACCTTATGTATGTAAGCCCCTCACGAAGAGTGCTTTCTTCAACTGTTGAGAAAAAGAGGTTAAAAAGCTCGTGTGGGAAAATGAGCATGACACTCATTACCAACAAAGCAAAGCTGCCTACCATTATGTATGTCTGCGAAACACAGCGTCGGGCATTCAGGTGGTCGCCGGCACCGGTATATTGAGCAATAAGTATAGAAACAGCACCGGGGAGTGTCTGGACTACAACACCAAGAATAGCAGTTATTGTACCCACAAGCCCGATTCCGGAAATTGCCGCCTCTCCGACGCTTGCGACAAGATAGGAATGAACAAGTGTAATAGAGTGATTTAAAAGATAATCCACGAAAATCGGAAAAAACAGAACAAGTATCATTTTCCATTCGGGGTCAAGTGCATATTTTTTTAATGAAGCGAAATTGAGGTTTTTCATAAAAGTTCCTCGCATTTTCTGAAACACTTTACTGTATTGTATTCCAATGCTTCTGAAATGTCAAGCTTTTATTGGAAAAATTTGAAGTTTTTTTCGGAAATTACAGGCTTTTTGCAGACATAAAAGAAAAAAACAAAATTTTTGGGATTTTTTGAAAAAAGGGCTTGACAAACGGTAAAAAAAGTGATATTATTTATGTTAATATTTCAAATATTCAAATGCGATGACCGAAAACAAGTAGGAAGCCTTGTAAAGTACAGAGAGCTGTCGGCAGGTGAAAGACAGACGTAACAATTCTTCCGAATACATTTCGTGAGCAGTGCGCCGAACGGAAAGTGCAGCCGGTATTTTTTCAGTAGGTGGCAACGGGTTCGCCTGTAATAGCGAGGGAGTATAACCGACATATTAACGTGATGTGTCGAGTACTTGGTAAGGCTTTTCTTGTGAGAGAAAAGTAAATTTGAGGTGGTACCGCGGTTAGTTCGCCCTCACATTTTTGTGAGGGCGTTTTTTTATTGCCCTCATAGCAAAAGTATATTTTCTTATGAAGGGAGAAACACAAAATGGTAATTAAAGTAATTATGCTTGTTATTTTCTTTGCGACAATGCTTGGTGTCGGACTCTACTGTCGCAAAAACGCAACAGATGTAAACGGATTTGTACTCGGAGGACGCTCGGTAGGCCCCTGGCTTACAGCCTTCGCTTACGGTACATCATATTTTTCAGCAGTAATTTTTGTCGGTTACGCAGGTCAGTTTGGCTGGAAGTTCGGAGTAGCATCTACCTGGATCGGAATTGGAAACGCTCTTCTCGGGTCACTCCTTGCGTGGACAATTTTAGGACGCAGGACAAGACTCCAAAGTCAACATCTTTCCACAAAAACAATGCCGGAATACTTCGGCAAGCGCTTCGGCAGCGACAAAATCAAAATTTTTGCATCTATAATCGTATTTATATTCCTGATTCCGTATACTGCATCACTCTACAACGGATTATCCCGTCTTTTTGAAATGGCATTCCCCGGCGTTTCCTACAATGTGTGCGTAATCGTTATGGCAGTTCTTACAGGTGTTTACGTTGTAGCCGGTGGTTATATGGCAACTGCAATCAATGATTTTATTCAGGGAATTATAATGATATTCGGTATAATTGTTGTTGTACTTGCAGTTATAAACGGAAACGGTGGACTTTCAAAAGCACTCTCGGAGCTTGCAAGTATTGAATATACTGCAGTTTCGGTGCCGTCGATAGCAGGTGGTTACAGCTCGCTCTTCGGTCCTGACCCGTTCGGACTTTTCTGTGTTGTAATTCTTACCTCGCTCGGTACCTGGGGACTTCCTCAGATGGTACAGAAGTTCTACTCAATAAAGAATGAGGGTGCAGTGGTAAGAGGAACAGTTATTTCAACAGTATTTGCCTTGATTGTAGCAGGTGGTTGTTACTTCCTCGGAGGCTTCGGAAGACTTTTTAGTAACAAGCTTGATGTAGTGAATGGTGTTCCTGCAGGTGGCTTTGATGCTGTAATTCCTACAATGCTTGAAAATCTGCCCGACCTCTTGATTGGTATTGTTATAGTGCTTGTGTTGTCAGCATCTATGTCAACTCTTTCTTCACTTGTGCTGGCATCAAGCTCAACACTTACTCTTGATATGCTCAAAGGGCATATCATCAAGAATATGAGCGAAAAGAAGCAGGTAAGTACAATGAGAATTCTTATTGCTGTTTTCATTGTGATTTCAGCCTTTATTGCAATAAACAAGGATAAGCTCGGATATATCGCCGATATGATGGGAATTTCCTGGGGTGCTCTTGCAGGTGCTTTTCTTGCTCCCTTCCTGTACGGCTTGTACGGAAAATGGGTTACAAGAAGTGCTGTTTGGGTAAACTTTATCTTCGGTTCCGGACTTATGATAGCAAATATGCTTTTCCGAAACTCTTTCCCACAAGTTTTGCAGTCGCCTATTAACTGTGGTGCAGTTGCGATGCTGGCAGGACTCATTATTGTTCCGATTGTGAGTGCAATAACTCCAAAGCTTGAAAAAGATTTTGTAGAAGAAGCCTTTTCTTGCTACAAGAAATAAAAAATCATTCTGAAAGGAAAAAATTATGCCAATTACAGACTTTCTTGAACGAAATGCGAAAATTTACCCTAACGACGTGGCTCTTGTTGAGATAAATCCCGAAAAACAGCCCGATAAAAATGTCACCTGGCGTGAATACAGCCTTATTGAAACTGCTGCCGAATCTGACAAATATCGCAGAGAAATTACATGGCGCGATTTTGATATAAAAGCAAACAGATTTGCAAATCTGCTTTTTACCCGTGGTATTAAAAGGGGTGACAAGGTAGCAATTCTGCTTATGAACTGCCTTGAGTGGCTTCCTATATACTTCGGTATTCTAAAGACCGGTGCTATTGTTGTTCCTATGAATTACCGTTATTCCTCGGATGAAATAAAATATTGTCTTGACCTTGCCGATGTGCGTATGCTTGTTTTCGGTCCTGAGTTTGTTGAGCGTATAAATGCTATTACCGACGATATTTCCGCGATTGATAACCTCTTCTTTGTAGGTAAAAAGGAAGAAACGCCCGATTATGCCGATAATTATGCAGAGATGACCTATTATTGTTCCTCTACTGTTCCTCCTGTTGAGCTTTGTGACGAGGATGACGCAGCAATATACTTTTCATCGGGTACGACAGGATTTCCTAAAGCTATACTTCACAGACATAAGGCTCTTGTTGCAGCGTGCGAGGTTGAACAGAATCACCATGCACAGACAAAGGATGACGTTTTCCTTTGTATTCCCCCTCTTTATCATACAGGAGCTAAAATGCATTGGTTCGGCTCACTTCTTTCCGGCAGCCGTGCAGTTCTTCTGCGTGGTGTAAAGCCCGAATGGGTGCTTGAAGCCGTTTCGGGCGAAAAGGCTACTATTGTCTGGCTTCTCGTTCCGTGGATTCAGGATATTCTCGACTCTATCGACAGGGGAGACGTTGACCTTTCAGAATATACACTTCCTCAGTGGCGTTTAATGCACGCAGGTGCACAGCCTGTTCCACCGTCTCTTATTAACAGATGGAAGAGTGTATTCCCGAATCACGAATATGATACAAACTACGGTCTTTCCGAGTCAATCGGCCCCGGTTGTGTTCATCTTGGCGTTGAAAACATACACAAGGTTGGTGCTATCGGTAAGGCAGGTTTTGGCTGGAAGACTAAAATTGTTGACGAGAACAGATGCGAAATTGCAAAGGGCGATGTAGGTGAGCTTGCAGTATTCGGCCCGGGTGTTATGAAGTGCTACTATAAAGACGAAAAGGCAACAGCCGAGGTAATGGACGCCGAAGGCTGGCTCTATACAGGCGATATGGCAACGCAGGATGAGGACGGCTTTATCTGGCTTGTTGACAGAAAGAAAGACGTTATAATTTCCGGTGGTGAAAACCTGTACCCTGTACAGATTGAAAATTACATAAGAAAGCACGACAGCGTAAAAGACGTTGCAGTTATTGGTGTTGCAGACGAGCGACTTGGCGAGATTCCACTTGCTGTAATTGAAGTAAAGGAAGGCTTTACACTGTCAGAGGCAGAGATTGAGGACTTCTGTGTAGCAGGACTTCCGAGATACAAGAGACCGAAGAAATATATCTTTGAGGATATTCCGAGAAACCCGACAGGTAAGATTGAAAAGCCGAAGCTTCGTGAAAAATTTGCAAGTATAAATCTTGTAGCGCAGCAATCCGGTGCCGGTACAATTCAAAATGCACAGACCACTAAAAATTAAAAATTTTTAGTTACGCACCAATTTCACCACTCGGCGTACAGTGTACGCCTTCGGATTCAATTTGCACGTTCTGTATCATTTTGTTCTCGTACCGGGGTACAATTCAAAACGCACAGAGTGCTAAAAAATAAAAAATATTTACATTATATACTTTTTAATCGGGTATGTTTTGTTATATAATAAGGTAAATAAAAATATCAATACTGTCGGAAAATGTTGTTTTCTGACTGCAGAAAGGCAGAGAATATGAAAAAACTAATGCTTGGAAACGCGGCAATAGCGCGTGGTGCATATGAAGCAGGTGTAAGAGTTGTTGCTTCCTATCCGGGTACTCCGAGTACCGAAATTACAGAAAATATTGCTACATATGACGAAATATATTCCGAATGGTCACCAAATGAAAAGGTAGCAGCAGAGGTTGCAATCGGAGCTTCTATTGCAGGAGCAAGAGCTATGAGCTGCTGCAAGCACGTAGGTCTTAACGTTATGGCAGACCCGGTGTTTACCGTAAGCTACATAGGTGTTAACGGTGGACTTGTGTTCGTGGTTGCCGACGACCAGGGTATGCACTCCTCACAGAATGAACAGGACTCAAGACACTATGCAGAAGCTTCTAAAATTCCGATGCTTGAGCCGTCTGATTCTGCCGAATGTCTTGAATTTACAAAGCTTGCATACGAAATTTCCGAAAAGTTCGATACCCCCGTGTTTATCCGTCTTTCCACAAGAGTTTCTCATTCTCAGAGCCTTGTTGAGCTTTCAGAACGTAAGGGTGATGACCTCAAAGGTTACGAAAAGAATATCAAAAAAAATGTTATGATGCCTGCAAATGCAGTTGCGCGTCACGTTGAAGTTGAAAAGAGAACACTGGCTCTTTCTGAATATGCAGAAAATGCAGATATAAATAAAACAGATGACAATGGCAGCGATATCGGTGTTATCTGTGCAGGTATTGCATACGAATATGTAAAGGAAGCCGTTGGAGACCGTGCAGACGTATTGAAGCTCGGTATGGTTTATCCTATGCCGAAGGAAAAAATCCTTGACTTCGCAAAGAAACACAAAAAGGTTTATGTGGTAGAGGAGCTTGACCCGTTTATTGAAAACTTCTGTCGTGCAAATGGCGTTGAAGTTATCGGTAAGAGTGAATTTTCACTTCTGGGTGAATATACACCTGCGCAGATTGCAAAGGTAGTACTCGGAAAAGAGTTTGCCAAGAGTGTTGAAATCTCAGAAGCAATACCCGTTCGTCCTCCTGTTATGTGTGCAGGCTGTCCTCACAGAGGAACATTTTATGTTCTGAAAAAACTCGGACTTACAGTTTCAGGCGATATAGGCTGTTATACTCTCGGCGCTGTAGCACCTTTAGCCAGTGTTGATACAACAATCTGTATGGGTGCGTCGGTTAGTGCTGCTCTCGGCATGGCAAAGGCAAGAGGTAAGGAGTTTAACAAGAAGCTTGTTTCTGTTAACGGCGACTCTACCTTTATGCATTCGGGTATTACAGGACTTATTGATATAGTTTACAACAAGGGTAACAACACAGTAATTATTCTTGATAACTCAATTACCGGTATGACCGGTCATCAGGAAAACCCCACAACAGGTAGAACAATTAAGGGTGAGCCTACACGACAGGTAGACCTTGTAGAGCTTTGCCGTGCTTGTGGTATTGATAATGTTGTGGTAGCAGACCCGTTTGATGTTAAGAACTTTGAAAAGGTAGTAAAGACCGAAGTTGAAAGAGAAGAGCCGTCTGTTATTATTGCACAGCGTCCCTGTGCACTTCTCAAAACCGTGAAATACACAGGTCATTGTGAAATCTCACAGGATAAGTGTAAAAACTGCAAGATGTGTATGAAGCTCGGCTGTCCTGCAATTTCAGTAGTAAACGACAAGGTAGTAATTGATGTAACACAGTGTAACGGATGTGGACTTTGTACAAATGTATGTCCGTTCTCTGCAATAGAGAAAAAAGACTAATAATTATTAGACGAAACGGAGAATATTATGACAAAGAATATAATGATTGTTGGAGTTGGCGGACAGGGAACTCTGCTTGCAAGCAGAATTCTCGGTAACACGGTTATCGGGGAAGGGTATGACGTAAAGGTTTCCGAGGTTCACGGAATGAGCCAGAGAGGCGGAAGCGTTGTTACATATGTGAAATTCGGTGAAAAGGTTTATTCCCCGATTATTGACAAGGGTGAAGCTGATATTATCCTTGCTTTTGAAACTCTTGAAGCATACAGAGCACTTCCGTACTTGCGTGAGGGTGGAAAAATTATAATTAATACACAGAAAATAAATCCGATGCCTGTAATTACGGGTGCTGCACAGTATCCGGAAAATATCGAAGAAAAGATTTCCAAAAAAGTGGACACAGTTCTCGTTGATGCCTTAAAATACGCAAAGGAAGCAGGAAATACAAAGGCTGTAAACGTTGTGCTTATCGGCGTTATGGCACGTTCTACCGATATTCCTTACGAGAAATGGGTAGAAACAATAAAGAAAACTGTACCCGAAAAGTTCCTTGAAGTAAATCTTAAAGCCTTCGAACTCGGATATAACCTTTAATTGGTAATAATTATTAGAAAGCGGTGTTAAGCAATGTTCCATCAGAAAGAAATAGAGTGTATGCCAAGACAGGCACTTGAAAAGTTGCAAAGTGAAAGACTCGTAGCGCAGGTTGCGAGAATGTACGAAAATGTAGAGCTTTTCAGAAGCAGAATGGACGAATTGGGACTCAAACCCTCGGACATTCACGGAATAGAGGATTTGTCAAAGCTTCCTTTCTCTTACAAGAAGGATTTGCGTGACTACTATCCGTATGGACTCTTTGCAGTGCCTATGAAGGATATAGTAAGACTTCACGCATCAAGTGGTACAACAGGAAAGCAAATAGTTGTAGGTTATACAAAGGGAGATCTTGAAAAATGGGCAGACTGCTTTGCAAGAATGCTTAAGGCAGTGGGTGCCGATGAGAATGATTTTATTCAGGTTTCCTACGGCTATGGACTTTTTACAGGTGGACTTGGAGCACACGAGGGTGTTCAGAGAATAGGTGCAACCGTAATTCCGACCTCTGCAGGTAACACACAAAGACAAATTCAGACAATGATAGATTTCGGAAGCACGGTTCTTTGCTGTACTCCGTCTTATGCTATGTTCCTTGCTGAAACTATTGCTGAAATGGGAGTAAAGGATCAGCTCTCTCTCAAGGTAGGTATCTTTGGTGCAGAGCCCTGGAGTGAGGAAATGAGAAAGAGTATCGAAGCAGGTCTTGGTATCAAGGCGTACGATATTTATGGACTTTCCGAGATTATGGGTCCCGGTGTTTCCTATGAATGTGAAGCACAGGCAGGAATGCACGTTTGTGAGGATATGTTTATTCCTGAAATTATCGACCCGGATACAGGCGAGGTACTCCCGAAAGGTTCTAAGGGTGAGCTTGTATTCACAACTCTTACAAAAGAAGGCTTCCCATTGATACGTTACAGAACACGTGATATTTGTCAGCTCAACTACGAGCCTTGCGCTTGTGGCAGAACTCACGTGCGTATGTGCAAGCCACAGGGCAGAAGTGACGATATGCTCATTATTCGTGGCGTTAACGTGTTCCCCTCACAGATTGAAGAGGTATTGCTCAAGGTAACCGGAGGGACCATGCCCAATTATCAGATTATCGTTGATAGGGTAAACAACAACGACACTCTTGATTTGAATGTAGAAATGACCGAGTCTGTATTCTCTGATGATGTCGGAAGCATTGAAAGACTTGAAAAGAGAATAACAGAAGAAATCCGTTCGGTACTCGGAATTGGCGCAAAGGTACACCTTGTAAACCCAAAGACTATCGCAAGAAGCGAAGGAAAAGCAAAGCGAGTTATTGATAACAGAAAAATTTGAGGTGCGATATGGCTATAAAACAATTATCAATTTTTGTTGAAAATAAGTTTGGCAGAGTTTCTGATATCTGTAATGTACTTGCAGATAACGGCTTTAATATGTCAGCGTTTTCACTTGCTGACACAAGTGAATTTGGTGTTGCAAGAATTATTGTAGACAGGCCCGAGGAAGCTAAGCGTGTGCTTTCCGAAAGTGGCGTAATCGTAAAAATCACAGAGGTTTTAGGCGTTGCAATTGACGATAAGCCCGGTGGACTTGCATACCTTTTGTCATTGCTTAAGGACGGTGGAGTTTCGGTTGAATATATGTACGCATTTATGCCTAAGATGAAGCAGCACGCAATGGTGGTTATGAAAGTAAATAATCCTGAAGTGGCACAGAGAATTTTCTCGCATAATGGAATTTCCACAGCAGATAATTCGGATATAATGTAGAAAGGACTACAAAATGAACTACACTTTTTCAGATAACATAAAGGATATGAAGCCGTCGGCAATCCGTGAAATCTTCAAGAGCCTCGGAACACCGGGTGCCATTTCCTTTGCAGCAGGAAATCCGTCTCCGGAATCCTTTCCGATAGAGGATATAACAAGAATTGCAAATGAAATAATGTCAGAAAGTGCAGCAGCATCGCTTCAGTACGGCACAACCGAAGGGTATACTCCACTTCGTGAGCTTGTTGCGGCAAGAATAAGCAAAAAGTTCGACTGCGTAAAAGATGGAGATATGACAATTATTACTTCAGGTGGTCAGCAGGGTATTGAGCTTGCCTGCAAGGTACTGTGTAACCGTGGTGATGAGGTTATTTGTGAAAACCCAAGCTTTATCGGAGCGCTTAATGCATTCCGTTCAATAGGGGCTGTCCCCGTTGGAGTTCCACTTGAGGACGACGGAATAAATATCGAAATTCTTGAAAAGACTCTCAAGGAACATAAGAGAGTCAAGATGATGTATCTTATCCCTACTTTCCATAATCCTGCAGGAATTACAACAAGCGAAGAAAAGAGACGTGCAATTTACGCACTTGCCAGAAAATATGACGTAATAATTCTTGAGGATAACCCATACGGAGAGCTTCGCTTTGCAGGGAAAGATGTTCCTACAATCAAGAGTATGGACGAGGACGGAAGAGTTCTTTACTGTGGTTCTTTTTCAAAGATTTTGTCTGCCGGTATGAGAGTAGGCTTTGTTTGTGGAAACGAAGCAATAATTCAGAAAATGGTAGTTGCAAAGCAGGTTGAAGACGTACATACAAATCAGTTCTTCCAGATGGTAGTGACAAGATTTATGCAGGAATGTGATATGGATGCACATATTGCAAAAATCAGAGCGCTCTACAAGCATAAGGCAGGACTTATGGTGTCGGCACTTGAAAAGTATATGCCGAGTGATGTGAAATTTACACGTCCCGACGGTGGTCTTTTCCTCTGGTGTACGTTACCTGCAGGAACAGAGCTTTCAGATTTTGTGAAAGCATCTGTTGAAAACAAGGTGTTCGTGGTTCCGGGTACAGCATTTAACTGTGACGAAAGCGCACCTTCCGATTCCTTCAGACTTAACTATTCAATGCCCTCCGACGAGGAAATCGACAAGGGTGTAAAGATACTTTCTACGCTTTTTTGAAAAAAGCTTAGCAAAAAACTTTATATTCAAAAACCTTGATGCCATGATTCGGGCATCAAGGTTTTTATGTTATAACATCAAAATTGTTATTTATGTAGGGGGCGATATCCCCCTACAACCCCCTAGATACTTTTTCCCACCGTAGAGCTGGAAAAAGTATCCAAAGAGAGCCCTAGTCAAGAGGGGAAACCGAGGTTTCCACCTCTTGACAATCTCCCTATCCTCATGCAGTTTACATAAATTTATTTAAAGTTCTGTACAGAGAGATATTACAAAATCCTCGTGGAAAGTTGGTGGTCTTTTTGTGTTCACGCAAAAGCAACTCCTAACTTAAAATTTTATTTTCACGCACAAAGAACACCTGTGCTACAAATTTTGCTCTGCAAAATTTGGTCGCAAAGCCTTCCCCCGGTGGGGGGAAGGTGTCAGCGTAGCTGACGGATAGGGGTGTAAAGTTTTAATTTGATATCGTTTAGCGTTTCCACTTTATAACAAGTACCTCTTGCCAAGCCCACGGAGCATTGCTTGCAATGCGAATCGAACACAACAACAAAATAAAATAACAAATTTGATGTTCTTTGCGTTGTTGTGTGAGCAAGAAAGGGTTTGTCAAGGGAAATGCCTTTCCCTTGACGAGTGCATTTTTGCATACTTTTTTTGCACGAATGTGAAAAAAGTATGTAGGGGTCGTAGGGGGTGAAACCCCATGAGTCCTCATAAAAATTGGAGGTACAGGGGGACAATGTCCCCCGCATAAAAAGAATGCAGGGGATAGAATCCCCTGCAATAAATTCACATAAAAGCTTCCCTTACAATTTCAAGAATTTCATCTTCTGTTTGCGCTCTGTTGACCCTGTCACGAAGGACGGCTGAGCCCTGTTTACCCTTTATATACCACGCAATATGCTTTCTTGCTTCACGCACGCCTGTATAGACACCCTTTTGCAAAATCAGCGATTTCATATGCTCTGTAATGTCTGCCACCTTTACACTATCGGGTATCGGGGGCATTTTTGTGCCGTTATCAAAATAGTACGCAATCCTTTGGAAAATATACGGATTACCGAGTGCACCTCTGCCTATCATTATTCCGTCACAGCCTGTGTAGCTTCGCATTTCCTGCGCACTCTCCTCGTCGGTAATATCTCCGTTTCCGATAACCGGAACACTTACCGATTCCTTTACCTTGCGAATAATATCAAGGTCACAGGGAGGAGCATACATCTGCTCCCGTGTTCTGCCATGAACGCAGATAGCGCTCGCCCCTGCGTCTTCGCAGCATTTTGCAACCTCAACGGCATTTATATTGTTTTTGTCAAAGCCTGCACGGATTTTAACTGTGACAGGCATATCTACGTAACCCTCGCTGTCAAGACGACCTCTTACTGCTCTTACAATATCCCCACAAAGTGATGGATTTTTCATAAGAGCGCTTCCGTCACCATTATTTACGATTTTTGGCGCAGGGCAACCCATATTTATATCAATAGCACAAGGCGAGTATTTCATAATCAACAACGCCGCCTTTGCTATTTCTTCGGGTACACGCCCGAAAAGCTGAATGGCACAAGGCTTTTCCGGTTCCGAAATTTCGCAAAGAGTGTGCGTTTTTTTATCCCCAAATATCAGCGCTTTTGCCGAGACCATTTCACTCGTCATCCCTTGTGCACCCCTTTTTTTACAAAGAGCACGAAAGGACTTGTCGGTAACTCCTGCCATAGGTGCCAAGAATAGCCCGTGTTTATATTCGATGTTTCCTATTTTCATTTTTCTTCTCAATCCTTGTATCTTTCACGCGAAGTTTCGGTTATTTTTCGTATATTTCAAGAATGTCTACTGCAAAATTTGAAAGCTCGCTTTCCTTGTGATAAAGGTCGAGAATTTCAGCATTACAGATTATATTTCTGCAGGGCGAATTTTCCTTTTCGTCAAAACGCTTTTCGCCACAGACCTTGAATTTCTTTCCTATTCTGTCGGTGTATTCACCACATACAGTACCCTTGTTTCCGACTCCTTTGCAAAGTCCGGCAGATTTCAGAATACAGGATTCAAGTACCATAAGTGGTAAAGCGCCATATACGGGAACGGCACTTTTTATGTTTTTTACAAGCTCCATATCACGCACCTGCGCGCTCTTGAGTTCGCAGGAAAGAGACAGAGAGGAAAAACCCATTTGCGCATATCCCCGGTAGCTTTGTGAGTTTGTAATATTAAGTCCCATACCACCATAGACTTCAAGTTCTGTTTCCAGAGCCAACGACAGGTGTCCGATGTTTGAAATATAAACATAGGATGCACCAAGCGACTTTGCGACTTTTAGTGTATCTCGGATTTTCTCTGTTTCTTCCTCGAAAATAACTCTCGGAAGTGCAACTCCAAAGGGAGAATATTTTGGTTTTCCAACGCCTGTGAAGGCTTCAAGGGGATAGCAAACACTTTCAAGCGGCTGTGGGAATTTGTTTTTGTCGATAGTAAAGCTGAAATCCCTTGCAAAATGGCGAAGCTTTACTTGTGTTGCTTTTCTTTTTTCATAGCTTCTCGGAATTTCAAGCTTTCTTTCGACCTTTTCTCTGCCGGTATTTGTCATTTCGGAGTACAGATTATCTACAGCACCCCTGCGAAGTGAGTTGATATCTCCTGCCGTCAGGAAAAGACCGTCGTCAAGAACTACTTTACTGTTTTCCAGAATATAGGGCGTAGAGCCGAGCTTCGACATATTTTTAAGTAAATTTTCTTCTGAAAGTGGTGCATTTTGGGCATTCTCTGCGCATTTTTCGAGAGAAAACTTGCCGAAATATTTTCCACAACGATATATTGCCGTCGGATATTCACCCTTTTTCACTTTTACTTCAAGATTTACCGGCAATTTCGGAAGCTCGGGGGTGATTTCCTGCACGCTTGCCGTTTTTTCCTTATCTGACTCTGAACGAAAACCGTACATATTGCGATTGTCGGTAAGGTATTGTTTTGTAAAATAACCGTCGGTAAAGCCACCACGAGAAAAAATGTCCGACAGTTCTTTGTATTTATTGCTGTCTGCGTTTGTTTCCTTGTCGATAAGCTCCCGGAAAATTTTTGTAACTCTGTATACATAGTCGGGGCTTTTCATTCTGCCTTCGATTTTCAAGGATGCAATTCCGAGAGGCAAAAGTTCTCTTATGTGAGTAGAAAGAGTCAAGTCACGCAGACTCAAAGGGTAGATGTTCGATTTTTTGCCGCTTGCGCTTTCAAGAGAGCCCATCATTCTGCATGGTTGGGCACAAAGACCACGGTTGCCGCTTCTCTTGCCGATTACCGAGCTCATAAGACACATTCCCGAATGGCAAACACAAAGAGCTCCGTGAACAAATACCTCTGTTTCAAAAGTACCGGTACTTCTTCCGTACTCTGTGATTTTTGCGATATCCTCATACGAGAGCTCACGTGCGAGTACAATTCTTGAAAAACCAAGCTCGGAAAGTCTTTTTGCCGAGTCAAGATTGTGACAGGCACATTGTGTACTTGCGTGAAGTTCGATATCCGGAATTTCCTGACGGAGAAGCCTTGCAAGTCCTAAGTCCTGAACGATAAATGCGTCGGCACCGGCACTATAGGCTTCAAGTGCAAAATCGACCGTTTCTGATAGCTCCCTGTCAAAAAGGAGGGTATTAAGGGTAATATTTGAACGAACACCGTAAAGGCGTAAAAGCTTCAGGCTCTCGTAGAATTCCTCCTGCGAAAAGCCCTTTGCGTTCATTCTTGCATTAAGGCTTGCCCCTCCGAAGTAGCACTCGTCGGATCCTGCACAAATTGCAGCCTTCAGCGATTCAAATGAGCCACAGGGAGAAAGAACATACGGTTTTTTCAAAGCACTACCTCCTAAAGATTTTCTGAATGTTTATAAAATGTACTTGCAAATATGAAGAATTGATACTATAATATAATATTATACAACTTTGTAGTATTTTTGTAAAGCTTATTTTTATAAATATTCGTAAAAACGTAAACGGAGGTGCAAATCTTGGCATACAGAGGAAAAGATGCCGTAACAAGACGACAATCGAGATTTAATATTCTGAGCTATGTTATTGCCACTATCTTATCAATAATTGCGATGCTTTCATATTTTGGCGGCACAACTTCAATACTTTCCGGCTTTGTGAAAATAGTTACAGAGCCACTTACATATGTCAGTGATAAAATATATTCGGGCATTTCCTCTGTCGGCAATTATTTCGGTATGGTTGCAGATTTAAAAGAGGAAAACCTACGTCTTAAAGCAGAAAACGAGCTGCTTATGCAGGAAAATAAAAAGAGTGAGGCAATAAAGGAAGAAAACCTGAAGCTTTATTCTTATCTGGGACTTAAGAGAGAATTTTCCGAAATGTCCTTTGTAAATACGAGGATTATTTCAAGAGGTAGTGGTGGTATGATGTCCGGCTTTATGATTGACAAGGGAACACTTCACGGAGTCCGTAAGAATATGGCAGTGCTTGACAGTCTCGGAATTGTCGGAGTTATTACAGAGGAGGGACTTGTCAGCTCCCGTGGTGTGAGCATTCTGGGCAGCCGTTCTTCTGTGGGAGTTTATATTGTCAGAAGTGGAGTGAGTGGCATTCTTGAAGGGGACTTCAGAATGCAGAATGAGGGACTGTGCAAGCTTGCGAATATACCTCAGGATGCAGATGTCGTAGTCGGTGACTATGTTTATACGTCAGGTCTCGGTGATATTTTCCCGAAGGACCTTTGTGTCGGTACTGTTGAAACTATCACGAAAAATGCTGCAAATCAGACCCTGACACTCGGAATAAAGCCGATTTGCGACTTTGATAACCTTTCTACCGTTATGGTACTTTCCTCACATAGCCTGACTTATGAGGATGCTGAACAAGGAGACTGATATGAAATATAAAGCAGGAAATACAGATGTAATAGTAATAGGAGCAGGTCACGCAGGAATAGAGGCGTCGCTTGCCTGTGCTCGTCGTGGCTGCAAAACTATGCTCTTTACACTGAATCTTGATGCTGTCGGAAATCTTCCATGTAATCCGTCAATAGGGGGTTCGGGAAAGGGACACCTGGTGTGCGAAATAGACGCACTCGGGGGAGAGATGGGCAAAAGTGCAGACCTTGCGTGTCTGCAGTCGAGAATGCTGAATCTCGGAAAAGGTCCTGCCGTACATTCGCTTCGTATGCAGGCAGACAGGGCAAAATACCACCTTATTATGAAAAAGGTGGTGGAAAACTGTGAAAATCTGCATCTTGTGCAAGGGGAAATCGTGGAACTTTTGCACGAGGAGGACGGAAGCTGGACTGCAGTTACCCGTTTTGGAGCTGCATGGAACGCCAAATGCGTAATTATCGCATCGGGTACATACCTTCGCGGTAAAATTATTGTCGGTGACGTTTCCTATTCGGGAGGTCCTGACGGAATGTTCCCGGCAGGAAGTCTTACCGAGAGTCTTAAAAATATCGGAATACCCCTTATGCGTTTTAAGACGGGTACACCTGCAAGAATACACGCAGATTCTGTTGATTATTCTAAAATGGATGTGCAGTACGGTGACGAAAATCCCGAGCATTTTTCCTATCATACCACGCAATTTTCCGATAAAGACCATCTTCCGTGCTATGTAATATATACAAACGCCAAAACTCACGAAATAATACGGAACAATCTGCACCGTTCGCCACTTTATTCGGGACAAATAGAGGGTACAGGCCCGAGATACTGCCCGAGTATAGAGGACAAGGTTGTGCGTTTTGCAGATAAAGAGCGTCATCAGCTCTTCCTTGAACCAATGGGTGCTGACACAAAGGAACTTTATCTTCAGGGCTTCAGCTCGTCAATGCCGGAAGACGTACAGATGCAAATGATACACTCGTTGCCGGGGCTTGAAAATTGCCGTGTTATGAGAACGGCGTATGCAATTGAATATGACTGTGCAGACCCACTCGCACTCTCGGCAACTCTGGAGTTCAAGGATTTCCCGGGCCTTTTCGGTGCAGGACAGTTCAATGGAACCTCCGGCTACGAGGAAGCAGCAGCGCAGGGACTTGTGGCAGGAATTAACGCCTCTGCCCGTGTACTCGGTGAGGAAATGCTCACACTTTCGCGTGATTCCTCATATATCGGAACACTCATTGATGACCTTGTAACAAAGGGAACACGAGAGCCGTACAGAATTATGACCTCTCGTTCGGAATATCGACTTCTTATCCGTCAGGACAATGCAGACGAAAGGCTGACTCCTATCGGGTATAAGTACGGTCTTATATCAGAGGAAAGATATGCCGATTTCTGTCGCAAACGTGAGAATATAAAGAAGGAAATTGAGAGAATAAAAAGTAAGAGTGTCGCTCCGAGCGAGATTCTTGCAAAAATCCTTGAAGAACTCGGCTCAGCACCTGTAAATAACGGAATAAATATGGCAGAGCTTATCCGTCGCCCCGAGGTTACATATGAATCTCTTGCACCAATTGATACCTTCAGACCCGAGCTTTCCGAAAAGGAAAGGAAGGCTGTAGAGGTGGAAATAAAATACGAGGGCTATATAAAGAGACAGCTTGACGAAGCAAAAAGAATGTCAAAACTTGAGGAAAAGAAGCTTCCGGAAGATATAGACTATAATACTATTGAGGGACTAAGGCTTGAAGCCCGTCAGAAACTTACAAATGTAAGACCTAAGAATATCGGTCAGGCATCCCGTATTTCAGGCGTCAGCCCTGCCGATATTTCGGTATTGCTCGTTTACCTCGAAGGCTGCGCTAGGGAGCGCAAACGCAAGCTTTTTTGACTTGTGGGGCGCCTCGCCCCCAACCCCTTCGTTTTCGTGGGCTGCCGCCCACACCTGCCAAGCTTTTTGAAAAAAGCTTGACCAAAAACTTTAATATTCAAAAACCCTTGTGTCAAACTCCGACACAAGGGTTTTTCTGGCTTGGTACTATTGCGACCAAATTTTGCAAAGCAAAATTTGTAGCACAGATGCAGTTTGTGCGTGAAGAAGAAAAATCAAGATAGTGGTTATAGAGGCGTGAATATAAAAAGACCACCGACTTTCCACGAGGATTTTATAATATCTCTTTGTATGTAATTTTGAAAGAAGTTATGTAAACTGCATGAGGATAGGGAGATTGTCAAGAGGGGATAACCTCGGTTTCCCCTCTTGACTAGGGTTCTTTTTGATTACTTTTTCCAACTCAATGTGGGAAAAAGTAATTAGGGGGGGACAGGGGGACAATGTCCCCCGTATAAAAAAGTAGGGGTAGTAGGGGACAACGTCCCCCTACTTACATAACGATTTGCGAAAAATAATAATAAATCCCATAAATTACACTTGCGACAGTACCATACACAATCACAGGTCCTGCTATGGTAAACATCTTAGCTCCAACCCCAAGCACAAGTCCTTCGGGCTTTGCATCAATGGCACAGGAGCAGACGGCATTTGCAAAGCCTGTAATCGGCACAAGAGTTCCGGCTCCTGCAAAGGAAGCGAGCTTTTCGTAAAGTCCGAACCCCGTAAAAACACACGACAAAAATACAAGTGTTATCGGAAGCAGGATTTTAGCTGTTTCTTCCTGTGCCCCGAGGTAGGTGTAGATATTATAAATTACCTGTCCGATAAGACAGATAGCACCACCTACTATGAAGGACGCAAAAAAATCGTGAACTGTTCTTGACTTGGGTGCGTGACTTTCGGCAAATTTTCTGAATGCCGCTTTTTCTGTTTCGGTAAATTTTCTTTTTGACATAGCTTCTCCTATCTGACTATAGTTTTAATAAAAAATAAGGCGAAATTTTCCAGAGCATCATAAAGGGCTTGTGCAAATGTATAAATAAAATCCCTCACCATCGGCGGAAAATATTTCAACGTAAAATCAACCGAGGCACGAGGTAGAGAAAACAGTTTCAGTGCAAAATCCGAAACAGGTAAGCTTTCTCCGAAGAGTGTGAGCATTTGCGTATCCTTGCTGTAGTAAAAAAGGCTCTCAAGAGAAGCTGTGCTGTCAATTTCCGAAAGACCTCTTGCGAAAAGAGCTATAAACACAAAGGCAATAACAGATATAAGGCAGGAAATAATAAAATTTGCATATTGAGAAGAAGTTTTCTTTACCTTTGATGACATATCCTTGACTGTACCTTTCTTGTAATTTTTTATTATTATGTACAGTTTTTTGAAAAATATTTTTGTTTTCTGAAATAATCGGTATTAAAACAAGAAAAACGGCCAAAAAGCCGTTTTCTTGTTTTTTATTAAATTCTTATTCTTTCAATATCCACGCATTTTCCACCATCAAGCGAAACAGTAAAAATACATCCGCATATTCCGGCTTCTCCTTCAGCTTCCTCGTGCTTTTGCGGCATTTTGGTCAGGAATCGTCGGATGATTATATCACTCTTGACACCAAGTACGGAATCCTCAACCCCACACATACCAAGGTCGGTAATATAGCCGGTGCCGTTCGGAAGTATTTTTTCGTCACTTGTCTGAACGTGGGTGTGAGTTCCGAAGAAACCACTTATTCTGCCGTCAAGAAAATGTCCGAGTGCCAGCTTTTCACTTGTCGCCTCTGCGTGAAAATCTAAAAACGCAAGGTCAAAATTTCCCTCTTCGCTTTTTAAGATTTTGTCAGCACATAAAAACGGATTTTCAAGACTTTCCATATAGACAGTACCCAGAAGATTTATAACCAGAACCTTGTAGGAGCACATATCAAATATGCAATACCCAAATCCGGGACAATCGCTCGGATAATTCGCCGGACGGATAATGTTTTCTCCCTTTTCAAGAAGTGAGTGAATGGTGGATTTTCTGAAGGTGTGGTTTCCGCCTGTTATAACGTCAACACCTGCACGAAAAAGCCTGTCGGCACTTTCGGGATTTATACCATTTCCCGAAGAGGCGTTTTCTCCGTTGGCAATTACCATATCAATTCCGTTTTCACGTCTTATTTCCCAGAGCTTTTTTTCAATTGCTTGCGTGCCATGCTCTCCGACAATGTCTCCGAGAGCAAGTATTTTTGCTTGTCCTTTTAGCATTATAATAACCTTTCAATCTATAAAAAAATGAGCTGTGTGGAAAACTGTTTTTAGTGTATTTTTGTGGAAAACTTTTTAAAATCCTGCCTTTTTAGCCTGAAAAAGCAAAAAAATGTTATAGAAGAATTTACATTTTCCACACTTTCCACAGGCTTTTCCACCGTTTTGAAAGTGAATTTTCCCTGAAATGAGGGTTTTTTGCCTTGTTTTGTTAATTTTACAATAAAATCCCAATTGTAAACTTTAATTTAAATAACTTTTCCACCTTTTCCACCGACTTTTCCACATTTCTTCCACAAGATTTCACTTAGTCTTACCTGAGAACATTATACCACATCTCTGTTCTTGTTTGCAACACATTTTAATTTCTTTTATATATCAAAAATGTAAATAATCAAATAACCCCCTTGAAAAAGATAACAGCTTGTGATAAAATGTTATTTGTAATAGTGTGGTCTTTTTTTGGAAAGCAAAATCAAACCAAAGCTATGGAGGAAACAATGAAAACAGATATTTTAATTATCGGAGCAGGCCCTGCAGGTATTTTTACAGCCCTTGAGCTGATACGCCAAGGCTCAAAAAAGAAAATTGTCCTTGTGGAAAAAGGAGCGCCGATTGAAAAGCGAGGATGCCCGAAGTCAAAAACTCAGAAATGTGTAAATTGTAAGCCGTTTTGTCATATAACAACAGGCTTTTCAGGCGCAGGTGCATTTTCTGACGGAAAGCTCTCTCTCAGCAGTGATGTCGGAGGCGATCTTCCGAATCTTGTAGGAGAGACACTTGTTCAGGAAACAATAGATTATACAGATAAAATTTATCTTGAATTCGGAGCTGACGACCACATAGAGGGTGTGAGCAATCCGGAAGAAGTAAAGGAAATCAGAAAAAGAGCAATCAAGGCAGGTCTGAAGCTTGTTGACTGTCCGATACGCCACTTGGGTACCGAAAAGGCGCAGGAAATTTACTATTCAATTGAAAAGTACCTTGAAGAAAACGGAGTTGACCTTCGCTTCGGTATTGAGTGTACAAATCTCATTATCGAAAACGGAAAATGCTGTGGCGCAAAAACAAAATCAACAAAGGGCGTGGAAGAGGACATCTACGCACAGGAAACAATCGTTGCAACAGGCAGACGAGGAGCCGAATGGCTTGAAAAGGTATGTACCGAGTGTGGAATTCCTCACGAGCCGGGTACCGTTGATATCGGTGTGCGTGTTGAGGTACGTAATGAGATTATGGAGCAGGTAAATAAAGTGCTTTATGAATCAAAGCTTATCGGACACCCACCACCATTCAAGAATAAGGTTCGTACCTTCTGTCAGAATCCGGGAGGCTATGTCAGCCAGGAAAACTACGATAATGACTTGGCAGTTGTTAACGGACATTCCTATAAGGAACAGAAGTCGAACAATACAAACCTTGCAATTCTCGTATCTCACAACTTCCGTGTACCCTTTAATCAGCCGATAGCATACGCACAGAAGGTCGGCGAGCTTTCAAATATGCTTGCAAACGGACATATCCTGGTGCAAAGATACGGAGATATAATTGACGGAAAACGAACCTGGGAAAAGGAGCTTTCCTTCTCAAATCTCAAGCCTACACTTCCGGATGCTGTAGCAGGTGATATTACTGCAGCAATCCCGTATCGTGCAATGGTTAATATTATAAACTTCATTCAGGCACTTGACGAGGTAGTTCCGGGCTTTGCATCTACCGAAACACTTTTGTATGCACCCGAGCTTAAGTTTTACAGTAACAGAGTTACAATGGATGAAAACCTTGACACAGGTCTTGAAGGTCTGCATTGTCTTGGAGACTCAAGTGGCTGGACAAGAGGACTGATGATGGCATCGGTTATGGGCGTGCTTATGGCAAGAAAGCTTGTACAAAAGGAGAAAACGCAGAAATAGCGAAAAGGAGAATAGAAAATGAAACTTGGTATAGTAGTTCATGCACCAATTTCATATATCTCTATATATCCTTATAAAACTCTCTAAATGGCTATAAACAAAGGATTATCACAAGAGCAGAATTCTATATATTCCCGTATAACTCCGTATATCTCATAAAAAATTGGTGTCAGGAATGGTGTCAGGGCGTATATAAGCTATTTTAAAAGGGTTTGACACACCAAAAAATGAAACTACCATCACATTATAAAAGGACTATGGAATAAAATCCGTAGTCCTTTTTGGTTATGATAATTTTAGTAGTTTGTAAGAAGTATCTCTACTGTACGTCCACGATTTTTACGGCGGAAGTTAGAATGGGTGTAGTCACTTTCTAAATAGTATAGGTGTATGTTGTTGTACTTCGATTGCATTTCTTTTATCCATCCTCGCAACATCCGATTTTCTATACCATTATTACAGAGAACATTGGACAAAGCCCACTTAATACCATTTTTCGTACATTGCTCTAAATACAAATATAACCCACGCTCTTTTTCTTCATCCCAGAACTTATTATAAGTTGCCGTTGTTATCAGGTATGGAGGATCAAGATATATGAACGAGCTTTTATCAACCGGAACTTCATTGTAGTTAATATCGGTAAAAATATATGAACCCTGATAGAGTTTATTTGCAAAAGCGAGAAATTTTCTTTTTGCCAATGGCAAGTTGACTTTGTTATGTCCGAAAGGTGCATTATATTCACCTTTGAGGTTATGCTGCACCGTTGAACGATTGAAGCTATGGTAAACAAGGCATAGTCCCCAATACCAGTATTTTGTTTCACGTTCTTCTTGGGGTATTGCATTATAATCGTTTCTGCAAGTATAATACCCTTCTTCGTTATCTTTTCTTAAATCGTATTTCTCTACAATTTCCATAAGCATATTCCAAGCATCTTCTGGAGGAGTGGCATGTAATGCTTTATACATATTCAAAAGAAAATGATTAGGCTCGTTTATGATTACTTTGTTAGCATTAGCATTTATCCCAACGACCGCACTACCTGCAAAGGCGTCGATAAAAACATCAATCTCTTCCGGGAAGAACTTTGTTATATCAGGCAAAATTTTATACTTATTTCCAAGATAAGCGAAAAGCGGTTCTATATATGAATTGTCCTTTTTCTTATAAGCTGTCCAATCTTCCAACTGATACATAGGGTGATTTTTGATATACTTTTTATTGTAAGCAAAGTCAAACACTCTATAAAGTAGCTCCTTTAACCCTTGCAGGTAGGTAGAAGAAATATAAATCTGTCTATCGGGTGAGCGATTATCAGAAACCTTACTACTGCAAAAGCGTCTTTGTAACGATTTCAGTATCGGTAAACACTCTCCGATAAAAACACGATCCATTTTGTCTTTTAGGTATGAGTTATAATACCCGTAATATTTCTTTTGTAAGCTCGGCTTATCATAAATAGTAAGCATATACTCTTCAAAGACGGCATCAAATAAAATGGATGCATTATCACACTCTTGCGTTGTAAGTTCTACAAGCTTTTCTTTACGTGCGACACTTGCTTCTTCCGGCGTGACAAAAGAACCCTTCTCAATGGCAACTTTATTTCCATCGGGAAGGATGCAGTGAATTCGATATGAGAATTTAGAAGTGCCCTTTTGCTTTCTAACGCCTTTTATATACATAATCACTTACCCACTAATTCTTCTTTATAATATATTATATCATAAATGAAGCTTATTGGCAATGATGTCATAATAAAAAATGTTGTTTTTTGTCACTTAAATATTCGTAGAGCATTAAAGTTTGATATAAAATAAATAAGATTAAAAAAATCGCAAAATATTTAAGATGTAAACCCCGAAAACATTGTAGTTGAATGGTTTGTCGATTAAATATTTGCGACTTTATTTTTTAGTTGTTATTGCTGGCTATTGTCTTCCATTTCCGAAATCTCATCTAAAACTTCTTTTCCGTACTTCTCAATTAACATTACCAGATAGTCAATGCAGCAGTTAAAAGCAGCTATTTGGGCAAAAGTCCAGCCTTCATATTCTTCATCCATATTAACTGCTCACCACAGCTTTCGAATGCTCTTGTTCATACTGCTTTTTATATCGGTAGTAAGTAGGTACCGAAATTTCCAGTTCTCTTATTGCGTCAAAAGGCTTTAATGCGCCTTGCAGAACTCTCTCAAAGGTTTCCGTAAACTTGTCCCACTCACAGGCATGAGGTCTACCCATCTTGTCCCATTCGCCACGTTCTTTAAGGGCGAGAAGACCCGTGCGTTGTCTCTCGGCACGTTTCGTGGTCTCTATATCGGCGAAAACACTTAGCAAGTCGAGCGTCAGGTTCTGTATACAATCAAACAACATTTTGTGCATTGGCGATTCAAAATCAATATCAATGGTTGTGGTTGGTATTTCTAATATCATCACACGGATATTATTTTCACGGTAAAAAGCCATTTCTTTGGCGAGCATAGAATAATCTCTGCCCATCCTGTCCAGTTCTGCGAAAATTATCGTATCAGATGGGCGAAGGATTGCTTCTTTAAGCGTTTTATAATAAGGACGATCAAAAGTTTTACCAGACATTTTATCTACAAAAATGTCGTGTGCCAAAGTTATACCACGCTCTTTACAGAAGGTATTTATTAATAATATACCTCGGTCCTCACATTGCGAGACCGTACTCGTTCTATGGTATGCGTAGAAATTCCCCATCAGATTTCACATCCTTCCTTAATAACCACTTCGTAAATCTCATCCGATAGAGAAGATGCAAACATAACTTCAACATTAGAGCACTCCGCATTATTTTTCAATTCCTTATAAAGTATGTAAGCTGCCTGCACATCTTTGCGGTACTCAAAGGTATGACACAAAGCATCCTCGTTAAAGCTATACACCCAAGCACCATAAAGAACTATGTTGTCAAGACACGTCATATCCGACGGAAAAGGAGTGCCGTGTGTAAGCATTATGCATTCGTCTGACACTTCAAGCACACAGTCCAAAATCCGCCCCTCAAGATAGGCATCCTGATCCTTTATTCCTTCCTCAACCAAAATGGCTTTCAATAAATCTCTAATCGTCAGCATACTAACACCTCTTTTCGTAAATAATGCAATCTTTACGTTCGTCATCGATGTAAAGAATTGCTTTTTCAAAAAGGATTCCGTCTACTTCGAATTTTTCCTCACTGTAAAAGGCTTGTGCTTTCTCCAAGGTTTCAAACCACCTGAACTCGTAAAAATTTGCAAGTGATGAATGTTCATATACCCAGTAGCCGACCGGGAGTGCAAGAGCGTAAACAGCGTCAAAGTTTTCTTTTTCAAATCGCTTTGCCCAATAATTCGATTTTGCTGTATCCTTTTGAAAAGGAGTAGCATATAAATAATGGAACTCGCCATTTTCTCCAAAAACCACTACCGTTTTGTCTTTGAGCATCAAACACTCTATTGCATTTTTTGTGAAGTCCTCCAATTTTGTTTGCCTAATGGTCGTGCAGTAGAACTCGGCTAAATCTTTTACCGTCATCAAAACACCTCCGAATTATGTAATTTATAATGAACTTCATAAATATAAAATTATGAAAACATTACCATTTCAATATTCTTAAAAAGTATAATTAAATATAATATGAGAATTGCCGTAAAACCATATTCTTAAAAAGTACTTGCAACTACTTTTGAATTATTCAACCAAATACAAGGGCTTTTTGAGAATGGTCAGCTGTGATGATACCGCATGTTTCGGCTAAAGCCAAGGCCTTTTTCAAAAAATATCGTGCAAAAAGCGATTTCTCACTTTTGCACGATATTTTGCATAATTTTTGGAACTTTATGACGATAACGCCCGGTAAACTGTGGCATTATCTTTTTTTCAATTTATGTAAAAGTTCAATTTCTTCATTTTTTATAAAGCAAGGCTTACCCATAAGACATTCGCGATACCCATCAATATAGCCCTGATCGAGCCCTTGACTATACCCAAGTTGTCTGCACTCACACCAATCTTCCTCACAAAGTTCTTCATCTTCCTCTTGAAGCCTTTCGATATAACCTTTTTTGAAACCCTGATTGTAACCCGCATCATATGCTTCCATAATTTCTTCGTCATCAACATCGTCATCATCTGCATCAAATTCACAATCTGGGTGATAGTAGCACTCCTTATCACAGTTTTCGCCATTACACATAACCATTTTGTTAAAGGGGCAATAAGAACCTTGATTGTTTTCATTACCTGCATACAATGGATGATTTACACATTGGATACCACCACAAGTACCTTTTTCCACACAACTACATAATATACCTGTTAAAAACGGACAACGTGTTATATTATTCATTCTGATCAGCTCCTATAAATAAAAAATCTTATCTTCTTAAACTCAACTTTACATTTCTCTCAAACGAGCAGCTTCTTTTTCATCCTTACAGTACTGTAATAGAATATGATTCCCGTTTTCGTCACGTTCGACGGAAGAAAAGGAGGCAACAATATCATCATACTCAATCTTGAATGTGAAATTTCTTTCTTCATATTTAAACTTACCATTGGTTTCAAACGCTTTGTGCTTCATCATCTTATCAAAGATACGTGTTTCTTGAATAAAGTTTTCAAGATCCGAAGGAGAGGAAAAGATGCCTGCATAATAGGCATCCATAGTTTTAGTGGTTTCGTCGCCGCTATATACGGTTTCGACGTCGAAGATTTCACCCAAGCAAGGTATGGAGAAGTCTGTCCACCTGTCCCATTCTTCGTCGTATTCAGCCTTGAAGCTGACATTTTTATACCCCTCATAATCCCTTAAAAACACCGAGAAGTGTCCGGCGTTAAAATTGCCGTCCTCAATTCTTTCTTTTAGCTTTTTGTAGGTATTAAACCCCTCGGAGTAATAGTCCAACTCCGTATTAACCCTTAATGTTTCATTTACAGGGGGTTCATCATATAGAAGAAAGAACCTGTATCTTGGAACCTCTTTAACTGAACCGGATGATGTTGAAATTTTATACCCATTCTTATTTGCTTGTATATTACATTCATACTTCGTTACCCATTTTGTCTGTTCCGCCAACGGAACCACATCTGCAACCTCGTTTCTGAAGAAAATGTTTTTTCTGCTTATCATAGCAGAAGCAAAAAGTTCTAACAATTCTTTAACCTTTATATTTTTCATGGTGTTCACACTCCTAAATTTCTATTAAATTATGCAAAATAAAAGGGGTTTCAAATCTCTAAAATCACCTGAACCCCACAAATATCATTAACTATTCAAATTAACAATAACACCTAAAACTACTAAACTTACACTTAACCTTCTTTTTTTATTTAATCGCCGCCGAACAGGTTCATCATGGCAACAATTTTTCTCTGCTCGGCGACGATAATTAAAAATGCGTTGAATAACTGCCGCTAAAAACTTACACTATGTAAATTTGGATAGGAGTAGAAAAGGACCAGTAATTATGTAAGTTTTCGGGCAGTTCGCATTAATAATTCAAAGTAATTTCTGCTTTGACAGCACTTTTAAGTGCGTCCAAAGCGTCACACCAATCATCGATGTCCTTCAAAAGTTCTTCCTTGTTATCGATGGTAAGTAACACCGTGTACCACAAATTTTCTACGGTAACCTGTGTTATATCAGTATGTTCCAACATCATTATTACAGCTTCTTCAAGTACAGTATCCAAGTTCTTGAAGTTAAATACCTCTGATTCGTGATCGATATTGTATCCGGCTTTACCACCGTAATACACTTCCCAAAAATCAGGAATATCAACAAACAAATTCTTATCGCTATCAAAGATTTCATACACGATAGGAATCTCAATTAATTTTCTTTTTACTGTGCTTTCAAAGTCAAACACTTTGTCAACATCATTCAAACCACAACTTAAATTCACTTTTGGTGTTGTTTTTTCATAGTAACCAACAACATAAGGAACTTTCTCAAAATATTTACCATTAAACGCAAATAAATCTACCTGTACAGAAAGACTTATAGGATCATTTATGAGCTTATCTTCTATATACTCCTTAACCATATCCAAAGTATCACAAAAGTTTACTGATACAATACCTCTTTCATCTGGTATATAAGGATATACTAACTTCGTTATAGAAGTTACAACTGCAAAAGGAGGAACTTGAACAAACATTTCACCTGCATTATACATACGATATGACGAGGTAAAATTATCAACATTCTTTCCAACCCAATCGAGTCTTTTTGTCAACACAGGAGAAACAACTCCTGAAATATCTGATAAAAAGTCTTTTTCTCTATAGACAACTTTCTTTTCCATATAAAAACACAACCTTTCCAATTTTATAAATCTACACTTATTTTCATGAAATCAGAGCCGGTTTTATAAAACGGATTAGGGTTCCATGAAACCCCTCACCGTTTTATAAAAACAACAACTCTTTTATAAATCAAATTTCAATAACCTCTAATACCTACAACCAGCCACCAGCACCTATCTATAATCACCAATAACTTACATAATTTAACTATCAAACCCTTTTGCATCCTCTGCCAACAAAACAAGCACTTCTTTTGCTGCTTTCGGAGCTTTAAACTGACAAACAATTTCAATATCCTTTAATTCTTCCATAACCAACTTCAAAACCAGATCATCCTCAAACAAATCTGCTTTCTTTTTCTTTAACCCAACCGGAAGAATCACGATTAATTTATCGTCGTCCTCATAATACTTAATACCATCTTGAAAGTATTCTCTTACAATTTCATCTGTTGTCTTAGCCTTAGCCATACTACTCACACTCCTAATAAATATTATTTTCTTCTTTAATCTTTTCTTCAACTGACAACAATTCTTCAATCTTCATATAACCCATAAGCATATCTATGATATAAGGTCTTAACCACGTTGCCTTACGAGAACTGCCCTCGATAAGAGAGAGGAGGTAAGCAAGTTTATGCTTGTCCACCTTTTTTGCGAGTTTCTCTATATAGTCCAAACTGATCTTACGAAGGTACACCAACTCCGATAAACAGTCTTGCAGGTCATAAGCTGCTGAATACTTGCTCTCCGGCAAAACTTTTATCATATCCGAAAGAAATAAAGTTTCTCTCGATATTTGACCGCTACCCGTGTAGAAGACAAGACGAGCCTCTTCTATATATCCGTCTCTAATAAGTCTCACAGTATGTTCACCAATCTTTGACTTCAACTGTTTTGCCGCCCATTTTACCGAGTTTTTTGCACTTTCATAAGAGATATTAAATTCGGCGCAAAAAGCCTCGTAGTCATAACCGCATTTGATAAAGAAAGTAATTTTCTTTTTGGCAGGAGTACGGGACAACCACTTCATTGAATTAACATAGTTGATAAGCTCAGACAACAGTTCTTTTTTATCCTGCAAATTTTCATCTTGACTGTCTTTTACTGCATTATACTCTCTTGACAACGCTTTGAAGATACTTTCCATCTGAAATCACCCTTTATTTACATAATTTAACCCTTCATTGAGAGCAACTGAGATGTACCTGCTTTTACTGCATCCAAGCTCTTTTGCCGCTTTATCAACCATCTTTGTTAAACCCTCTGATGTTCTTACCGTAACAACCTTTTTCTGCTCCGATGTCTTTTCTGCCTTAGGAATTTCAACACCGGTGCGAGAAAGTTGCATGGCAACAGACAGTAATAATACCTCGGAAATACTCATCTTTTTCTCCCCTGCAATATATACTAACTTATTATAAAGGTTTAAGGAAAGAGCAGTACCGAGAATATGATTTTTCTTCACGCTAAACATTCTCATCACGTCCTTTCATATAATAATATTTCTTTCTGTAGTAAAAGACGTAACACATGTCCAATTTTTATACACGTGTCCAAAAATATTATTCTGAAAACACTAATATAACTTCTAACCCATTAACTCAATGTTTCTTTGATTTTCTTCACTGCTTTATCACTCTGTAGAAGATATGAAAAAAATTCTACGTAACCAAGTTCTCTGATATGATTAGCGAATTTTCTGATGGCAATTTTATCTTCGTAATACAAAGACAGCTCTAACAAGCGCCATATGTCTATGCCTTCCAGCAAAAACAAATTTTCACGCAAATCTAAAAACTCTTTAACAAGGTGATCTGTATCACATTCCATAATAACATCATCCTCAAAAGGTTCTGTTGTTAAAATATCAAAGCTCTCTATATCCTCATATTCTTCAACCATTTTCTCAAAGGAAAACGTTCTTTCTCTATACATGCTGAGCTTTTCAAACTTGCTACCTTTTTTATCAATGTATTTCAAGGAAATATACCCATCATCCTTACAACCCATTATCTTCAAAAATGCATCTGAAAGATACTCTCTGTTATAGTCATTTATTTCACTAACTAATTTATCAACTTTTTTTAATTTCTCCGATGTCATAACCGGATTGATACTAAACGTTACTAACATACCAAACCATCCTTATAATAAATTTGATGGTTAAAAATTCCCTTTTTAATAACTATAAATCTTACCTACTTCAATAGGTTCAAATAACCCCATTTCAAACATTGCCTTTACAACAGTATAAGAACTCACTTTATTATCTACCTTTAAGAAACTATATGTTGCTGCATTTGAAGTGAATTTGATCTTTTCACTTTTCTTCAAAGGACCTATAAGACCAAACTTTTTAAGTTCCGGATTGAAGAGAATGAACCCATATCTTCCAGCTCTAAACTCCTCTGCCATATAAACAGCAAGCTCTAAAGTTTCAAATTTTATCATACTAATTCACCTCCGATACCGTAAATTAACCATTTCACCTCCCGAAAAAGCATTATAAAAAACAACGGAAATTTTTAACCATCACCTTTATCACCTTTTCTGGAGCCATAGATGTCAAAACGGGGTTATATATGTGTTTTCGATTTCTATTTATGTTTTTGAACGTTGCTATTTCAAAGTAAAAAAAGATACCACCTTGCTCCCGGAGGAGAGGTAGTATCTAAAACACGTTTGATTTATAAATCAAACCCTTTTAATGAATTGTCCTTCATATCGTCTGTAATACCAATATATGCCAACTATTAATCCTATTATATATTTCATGCGCTTTTCCTTTCTAAAGTCGTTTTATCTTTTTAGATATACATTTCAACATCGTAGACACAATATCTTTGTCAACCGGCATCGTGATATAATACGCTGTTCTTCCTGTATTGATTGCATCCACAACATCCATCTTGTCATCAATAAAAGAAACCGGTACGAACCATAACCCATTGTATGTATATTTGCTAAAATATTCATTAAACTGTGATGTTGTATGTCTGTCATAAATAATG
>JAZRTY010000003.1:0-9106 GCA_045652245.1 Eubacteriales bacterium
GGCTTCCCCTTGAGGGGAAGCTGTCACGAAGTGACTGATGAGGTGTTAATATGATTCAATATATCCTGACAAACACTCTCAAAGCTTTGATTAACATCTAAATTTGAATATCTTAACACTTTGATGCCTAAAGAATTTAAAAACATATCTCTTTTTGCATCATCCTCAATACCACTATCTTCATAATGCTGCGAACCATCAAGTTCAATAACAATTTTAGATGCAGCAACATAGAAGTCAACAATATACTTACCAATCACCTTTTGTCTATTGACAGTTACAGGTAAAATTTTTAAAAAATCGTACCATAGATGTCTTTCTTCCTTTGTCATATTCTTTCTTAACTTTTTTGCATTACCTGTTAACTTCGGATTGTTTGTTTTGTTCATTTCCACCTCATCCGAGTTGCTTCGCAACCCACCTTCCCCTCAAGGGGAAGGCTTTTTCGCCAAATCAGAATTTCGCAAATTTCCTCACAATTTTCCTTGCGATTTTATACACAGGCCCTTCAAGTTCACTTTGTACCTTTTTAAGCTTCTCAGGTATATCAATCCCCTGCGGACAATGGCTCTTGCATTTTCCACATCCCACGCAATTTGAAGCTGCCGTAGAATTTTCACGCAGAGTCGTACACATAAAATAGTCCTGCAAAGCACGGAATTTGCTCTCTGTAAAGCGACGGTTGTAGGCTGCAAAAATTCCGGGAATATCAACCTTTTTCGGGCAAGGCACACAATAACCACACCCCGTACAGCCGATTACCATTTTTTTGTTTATTGCCGTCACTACCTTTTTCAGCATCTCCATGTCTTTTTCGTCAAGGTCGCCTGCCGACACCTTTGATGCAGTAGCGACATTGTCAAGCACCATTTCGACAGAATTCATACCCGACAAAACGACAGTTACCTCGCTCTGATTCCACAACCACCTGAACGACCACTGCGCAGGGGTATACTTTCTTTCATATTCATCAAAAATACGCTTTGCCTCTTCCGGCAGACGCCTTGCAAGGCTTCCACCACGAAGCGGCTCCATAATGAAAACAGGCAAGCCCTTACTGTTTGCGTATTGCAGTCCCTTTTTTCCTGCCTGGGAATGCTCGTCCATATAGTTATACTGAATCATACAGAAGTCCCAGTCATTTACATCTATCAGAGAGCAGAACATTTCGCTGTTTCCGTGATAGGAAAAACCAACCTGACGTATCTTGCCTTTTTCCCTTTTCTCCTGCAGCCATTCAAGTACTCCCAACCCCTTCAGGCGTTCCCAGGAAGCAACGTCTGAGAGCATATGAAGCAGGTAATAATCAACATAATCGGTACGCAAACGCTTTAGCTCTTCATTGAATATCCTGTCAAAATCTTCTCTTTTTTTCACAAGATAATGAGGCAGCTTTGTTGCAATATAAACCTTGTCCCGGATTTTATTTTTCTCTAAAATTTCTCCAAGCAAGGATTCGCTTCCGGGGTATATGTAGGCAGTATCAAAATAATTAACGCCACTTCCATATGCTGTCATTATTTCTTTTTCGGCTTTATCTATGTCAAGCTTTCCCATTTTAGAGGTAAATCTCATACAACCAAAGCCGAGGATTGAAAGCTTATTTCCGTATCTGTCTTCTCTGTAATTCATAAATTTACCCCCATTAAAAACTATATATCATCACACTTCCATTTCCATAGTGACGTGGACTACGCCTTCTTCCAAAAACTCATCCGAAACTGTACAAAAGCCTAATTTTTCATAAAATCCCACTGCGTGCTTTTGTGCGTGCATAGTTATTTTTTTGCAGTTGAAGCGTTTTTTTATTTCTTCAATACTTCTTTTCATAAGCTCACCACCAAGCCCTTTTCCGTGTTCAAGTGTGAGTACACGTCCGATTGTTACAACACCGTCCTCAAGTGAAAACGCTCTTAAATACGCCTTTACCCTTTTTCCGTCAAAGAAAAAGCAATGCAGGCTTTCGTAATCGGTATCGTCAAGGTCCTGGCAGACAATATTCTGTTCGAGCAGAAAAATCTCTGCTCTTGATTTTATGATTTCATACAGCTCTGTCGTGGAGAGCTCCGAAAAGCTTTTTACAATAAAATTCATACAATTACCTTACTAATTCAAATTTTTATCCAATTAACATTATAACACAAACAAGTATCTTTTACAAGAGTTTTTGTAACAAAAGAGCAATTAACCCTTGAAAAATTCAAAAAAATATGCTATAATAAAAGAGTACCTGTCAAGGCAATCGCGCAAAAGACCGATTGGTCGGAGTGAGGAAAGTCCGTGCTTCGCAGAGCAGGATAACGGATAACGTCCGCCGGGGGTGACCTCAGGGAGAGTGCAACAGAGATATACCGCCTCATTTTTTGGGGCAAGGGTGGAAAGGCGAGGTAAGAGCTCACCGGGCTCTATGGTAACACAGAGCTCCTGTAAACCCTATCCGAAGCAACACTATGCGGCACGCAGTAATGCAGAGCTTGCTCGGCTCAGCCGTACGTGGCAGAGAGCCTTGTGGCAACATAAGGACAAGATAGATGATTGCCCAAAACAGAACACGGCTTATTGGCAGGTACCTTCTTTTTTTGTAAAAAAAGAAGGCAAAAAAACTTTAATATTCAAAAACGCTTGTGTCAAACTCCGACACAAGCGTTTTTCTGGCTTGGGGTTATAGTGCGGCACAGGGAAGATAGACTTTTGCGTTAGTTTTGTACTATTGTTATTTCGTCATAGGAAAGGAAAAAGCTTTAATATTCAAAAACTCGTATGCCAAACGCCGGCATACGAGTTTTTCTGGCTTGTAATTGTAGTGCTGCACGGGTAAGATAGTGATATATGGGCTTCCCCTTGGGGGAAAGGTGTCAGCGAAGCTGACGGATGAGGTGTATGTTTTTTTGAAAAAATAAACAAAAAACTTTATATACAAAAACCCTTGTGTCAAACAACGACGCAAGGGCTTTTGTGGTTTTGGGTATAGTGTGACAACTGCGAGAGGGATTTTTACGTAAAAAACAAAAAGTGCGACCACCGAAGCAGCCGCACAAAAAATGCAAACTCCGATAGTCGCCAAACTAACTTTACGTGAAAGGGTGTAACCGCAAATACATAAATGGAATTTGCATTTTTATCAAATTCAATAATATATTTACGGTAAAAAAAGAGTATAATTATCCCTATAAAAAGAGAATACACCCATAATCACATTATTCAGTTAGTTTGGCACTAATATTATATCATATATTTTTCGAAATTGCAAGTATTTGGAAAGATTTTTTGTTTACTGTATTTCAAGAAAATTTACCCCTCATCCGAGTTTTGCTTCGCAAAACCCACCTTCTCCCCAAGGAGAAGGCTTTATAAAAAACCACGCCGCACTGTTTCACGAAGTGGAGCAGTTCGGCGCAAAGTGTTAAAGTTTTTTGCCGAGCTTTTTTTCAAAAAAGCTCGCGAGGGGTTTGGGGACGAGTAGTCCCCAACAATCGAATCAAATCTTATAATCAAGCTTAAACTGCTCGCCACAGCCATAGTTTTCGTAAACATAGTCGATATCCTTATCGCCTCTGCCTGAAAGGCAGGCAAGGATAGAGCCTGACTTATGCTCTTTTGCGTATCTTATTGCGTATGCTACTGCGTGAGCGCTTTCAATTGCAGGAATAATACCCTCATATCTTGACAACAGGAAGAATGCTTCCATAGCTTCCTCGTCGGAAACTGTTTCATAGTGTACACGACCGAGATCACGAAGAAGTGCGTGTTCAGGTCCTACACCCGGATAGTCAAGACCACTTGCGATAGAATAAACAGGCAACGGCTCGCCCTTTTCGTCCTGAAGAACATAGCTTGCATAACCGTGAATAATACCCTTTGTACCGTATGCCATTGTAGCTGCGTGGTCACCGATACCCGAACCTCTGCCGAGAGGTTCAACGCCGTAAATCTCAACGGGGTCTGCAAGGAACGGAGTGAACATACCGAGAGAGTTTGAACCACCACCAACGCAGGCTGTAATTGCATCCGGCATAATTCCTGTCATTTCAAGGAACTGCTCTCTTGCTTCTATTCCTATAACACTCTGGAAATCTCTTACCATCTTCGGGAACGGATGAGGTCCTGCTGCAGTACCTATACAGTAAATTACATCCTTATATTCACGAAGATATGCTTCAAATGCAGCATCACAAGCTTCTTTAAGTGTTTTTAGTCCCTTTGTTACCGGGATAACATTAGCACCCAGCATCTTCATTCTTATAACATTCGGATGCTGCTTTGCAATATCAACCTCACCCATATAAACGTCACATTCAAGTCCGAAATATGCTGCAGCTGTCGCAATAGCAACACCGTGCTGACCTGCACCTGTCTCGGCAATAAGCTTTTTCTTACCAAGGAACTTTGCAAGAAGTCCCTCGCCCATACAGTGATTGAGCTTGTGCGCTCCTGTATGATTTAAGTCCTCGCGTTTGAGGTATATCTGGCAATTACCAAATATTTTTGAAAGTCTTTCGCAGTGGTAAACGGGTGTGGGTCTACCCTGAAATTCCTTTCTTATTCTGCGAAGCTCGTTTATAAACTGTGCGCTGTGGCAGATTGCTTCATACGCATCGTCTGCCTCTTTGAATGCTTCTACAAGCTCTTTTGCCTGATAGGAGCCACCGTATTCGCCAAAATATCCTTCTGCATTCGGATATTCCTTTAAGTAATTTTCAAAATCTCTGTACTTGTTCATTTTTTCTCCCCCTTACAGTGAAAATAAAATCCCAAACGCCTACCTTTCAGCGTTTGGGACGAATAAATCCGTGTTGCCACCCAAATTGATGCATCTCTGCACCCACTCTGCACGTACATAAAAATACGCTTCGCATTTACGTATGCGACAAACGTCGGTTGCTACTTGCGCTTAGCACTTTCGACCGCCCTCATAAGTCCATTCCCCTTCGCCGTAACTACCACATTTCCACCGTCTGCGGCTCTCTTTTAGCACAAACCAAGGCTACTACTCTTAATCACAGGTTTTCTATTAAGTTTTTATCATTATAACACCTTTTTTTTCGTTTGTCAAGAGTTTTTTAAATCTTACCTTAAAACACTCTCCTTTACAAAGTTTCAATCGTTATTTTGCAAGAAAAACCCGGCGTTTTTTGTTGAATATACACAAATTACGTGTCGAAAATTAAGCACAATGCCAAAATATCAAAATAGGTAAAAAATTGATTGATTTTACAAGAAAAAAGTGGTATAATGTTATTAGTTTACCATAGGTAAAAATACGCCTATGGGTTTTATTACCAGGGAGGAATACACAATGAAACTAAAAAGACTACTGTCTTTACTTCTCAGCGCAATACTTATGACATCAATGCTTGCAAGCTGTGGAGAAGATAAAGACGAACTCGAAGAAGAGGAAGAAATTGACAAAGGTGCAATTATAGATATGTACTTTGGCCAAATGCCCGATGACTTCGACCCCACATTATACGCAGTAAATTCCGATAAATATCTGATTACTTCGCTGCTTTTTGAAGGTCTTACCGGAATTGATGAAAACGGCAAGCTCTACAAAGCAGGTGCCGACGAATGGGAATATGAAGTTGACGAGCGTGACGGTCAGCTGAAGCTTCTTGTAAAGCTTAAAAGCACAGGCTGGTCAGACGGTATCGCAGTTCGTGCCGACGACTATGTTTTCGCATGGAAGAAGCTCCTTGCTCCTTCAAACTCAAATCCCGCTGCTTCACTTCTTTATCCTGTAAAGAATGCAAGAAAGGTAAAGTCAGGTGAAGTTACCAACGCCGATTTCGGTGCAGTTGCTCTTTCTGAGAGTCTGCTTGAAATCACCTTTGAGCCTGAGTTTACCGATGTAGAATACTTCCTTAAGACTCTTGCAAGCCCGATGCTCGTTCCGCTTCGTGAGGACAAAGTTAAGGACGATAACTGGTCAACAAAGCTCGACCTCTTCGTTTCAAACGGTCCTTTTGCAATCAAGTCAATATCAGAGGACAGACTTCTTATCGAGCGCTCTACTCACTACAATGCACTCCGTGCAAATCAGAAGCTCACAAAGTATGTAAATCCCTACAGAATTATCGCTCACTTCGGTGACGAAGAAGCCGCTTTTGAGTTGTATAACAATAATGAACTCTTCTATATGAGCAACCTTTCCAAGGAAGCTTATGAGGAAAACGGCAAGAAGGTTAAGACAAACGACGACCTTGCTACATATACATATTATTTCAACACCAAGAATGACATTCTCGCTTCTGCTTCCACAAGAAAAGCACTTGTAGCAGCTCTTGACAGAAATGAAATCGCAGCTATCCGTGGTTGTGGTGCTGAAGCTGCAACAGGTCTTGTTCCGACAGGTGTATTTGAAACAGGCACAAAGAGCGACTTCAGAAAGATCGGTGGAAATGTGCTCCCGACAGAGGGTACAGTTGAAAGCAAGGGTACAATTACTCTTACATATAATGAAGACAGAGCTTATGAGCAGGAAATTGCAAAATACGTTCAGGGCGTATGGGGCAAGCTCGGTGTAACCGTAAATCTCAACGGTGTAGCAGGTACAGAAATTGACGACATAATCAAGAGTGGCGAATTCGATGTAATCGCAGCTGACTATATCTCTTACACATCCGATGCATACGGATATGTTGCTCCTTTTGCAAAGGAATTCTCCGGCTCATACGTTGATGTAACAAACCCCGATGTATTCTTCAATGCACACTTCACAGGCTTTGAAAGCGAAGAGTATAACGCACTTATTGAAACACTTTATCTTGCAGACAACAAGACAAGAGCAAGCCTTCTTCACGATGCAGAAAAGATGCTCATGGAAGAAGCTCCCGTTTGTCCTCTCTTCTTTGAAAAGACAAACTATATGAGCCACGGCAAGCTCTCAAAATTCTCTGTTGACTACAGAGGTGCTACCGACTTCAGACGTGCAAAGCTCAAAGGCTACAAGGCGATTAACGAAGCCAAGGAAGCTGCAGAAGAAGCCGAGAGAGCGTTTTAAAATAATTTGCAATTAAAAGTTTAAGACCGATGCGAAAGCATCGGTCTTTTTCTACTGTTCAAACAACATTTTTAGTAATTTACGCATACGTATAAATGTGTTTTTGAGGAAATTTTAATATCCCCATTCTCGAGATTCTACATGGTAATCAAAATCATAACCGTAGCTTTCTAATTTCCAATCAAATCTTGTACCACATTTCCAACAAGAGTATTCACCACTTGTAAGGTCGGAGTTCCTTTTATACCACATTTCTTCCTCACTCTTAATATTCTTTGGAGATCTAAAGAAATATCTATAACCCAGTGTTATATCACGATTCTCTTTTTCGCAATGTGGACAACAAATCTCGTGTCTTCCAATATGTCGTTGAGCGAAAACATTACAATATGCTTGATATTCTGGATCAGATCCAAAATAATTATGTCTTGGAATTAATCCTTTTTCATAATCACCATCTGCGTATGTATAATGGAAATCAACAAGAAGGTCATAGTCACTTTTGTTCTCCAATTCTTTTTGCAATTCTTTCATTTCAGCCTCAAATTCTTCCGTTTTTTTGATATTAGCTGAGTTTGCTGCTTCCTTAACCGTTCCAGCAAGAGAAAAAATTGCCTCTAATGCATCAAATAGTCCCATAATAAATCTCCCTAAAAATTGATTCTTCGACTTATAACCCACGTATGAGGTCGATATTTTCCGTTTGACATTTTTGGTTTTCTCGTACAATTGCCTGGCGCAGGTCTCCCTGAAGATTTTAGGCGAATTTCCTTGCGTCCACAACAAGAACACATATATTCTATCCGTTCCCCCATGATTCTCCCCCCTTTACAAATAAAAAGTGCGACCACCGAAGCAGCCGCACAAAAAACGCAAACTCCGATAGTCGCCAAACCAACAGATAAGCAAGAATCCTTCTTAACCATACCCGATAGGAATTTGCATTTTTTCAAATTCATAATAAGTATAGTTAAAAAAGGATATAATTATCCCATAAAGACAAAAATAACCCTTGCTTTTTTATTCAGTTGGTTTGGCACTATCATTATACCACATATTATCAGAAATTACAACAGTTTTCAGAAAAAAGTTAGAATTTTTCTGAATTTGTAAAATAAACAGAAAAAACCGAGCATATAGCTCGGTTTAAATTGTGTCTGCATCGCCCTATTTTCCCGGGCCGTCGCCAGCCAAGTATTTTCGGCACAGCAGAGCTTAACTTCCGTGTTCGGAATGGGAACGGGTGGACCCTCTGCGATAATGACACTAACTATTGTTCAGACCCGCAGGCCTGTGGTGCACCTTCAGGGATTCGAACCCGGGACCCACTGATTAAGAGTCAGTTGCTCTACCAACTGAGCTAAAGGTGCGTGTTTACCCCAAAGATGTATATATTGTGTAGTATATACACTGAAAACTGAATAAAACATTTGGTTTGCTCTTGTATAGTTCAAGCCCTCGGTCTATTAGTATCGGTCAGCTGAGTACATTACTGTACTTACACCTCCGACCTATCAAACTTGTCGTCTTCAAGTAACCTTACCAGCTTGCGCTGTGGGATATCTTATCTTAGATAACCCCTGATGTGCTATGAACTTAATTTCTTATGTTCATTGAAAACCGAATAAAGGAAACGAAAACTCAAAAATTCTTGAATTCAAGGTTGCTTGTTAATACCACAAGCTGAACCGTTGGAAGTTCAAGCCCTCGGTCTATTAGTATCGCTCAGCTGAATGCATTACTGCACTTACACCTGCGACCTATCAAACTCATAGTCTATGAGTGACCTTACTAGCTTGTGCTATGGGATATCTAATCTTGAAGTGTGCTTCACGCTTAGATGCCTTCAGCGTTTATCACATCCATACGCGGCTACCCAGCTGTGCTCCTGGCGGAACAACTGGTGCACCGGAGGTATGTCCATCCCGGTCCTCTCGTACTAAGGACAGCTCTTCTCAAATATCCTACGCCCACGACAGATAGGGACCGAACTGTCTCACGACGTTCTGAACCCAGCTCGCGTACCACTTTAATCGGCGGACAGCCGAACCCTTGGGACCTTCTCCAAGCCCCAGGATGTGATGAGCCGACATCGAGGTGCCAAAC
>JAZRTY010000004.1:0-5602 GCA_045652245.1 Eubacteriales bacterium
AAAAAAGAGGGGCAAAAAACTTTAACACTTAAAAACCCTTACGTCGGAGTTTGACGTAAGGGTTTTTGAATATAAAGTTTTTGGTCAAGCTTTTTTCAAAAAGCTTGGCAGGTGTGGGCGGCAGCCCACGAAAAAGGATGTTTATGCTTTCGCAGCAGCCTCGCAATAAAGGCAACGGTAGATTTTCTTTTCGGCGTCTGCCAGGTAAAATTTATGTGGCAGCTCCTGTTCGGTTGAGGTTATACATCTCGGATTTTTACACTTTATAACATCTGTGATATTTTCGGGTAATTTCAGATGTTCACGTTTGAAAAGCTTACCGTCTTTTATGATATTAACTGTAATTCCCGGGTCAATATATCCAAGCACATCAAAATCAAGCTCGATAACCTCGCCTATTTTGATAATATCCTTCTTCCCCATTTTTTTGCTTTCTGCGTTATTTATCATAGCAACAGTTGAGGAAAGTGCGTCAAGTCCGAGAACCTTATAAATCTCCATTCCCTTGCCTGCGCTTATGTGGTCAAGCACGATTCCGTCATTTATTTGTCCTATAATCATTCTGCTCTCCCCCTTATATTTCAATTTCAAGAAGCTTGAGTATCAACGCCATTCTGACAAATTTTCCGTTGAGTACCTGCTTGAAATAACACGCTCTCGGGTCGTTATCGACAGATACCGAAATTTCGTTGACTCTCGGCAAGGGATGCATAACACAAAGGTCACTCTTAGCGCTTTTGAGCTTTTCATCATTAAGTATATATGTGTCCTTTAAGCGTATATAGTCGGCTTCGTTGAAAAATCTCTCCCTTTGCACTCTTGTCATATAGAGAATATCAAGCTTTCCGATGTTTTCCTCAAGGCTCTTTACTTCCTCAAACGGAATATTATTAGGCAAAAGTACTTCATTTACAACATATTCGGGAATACGAAGCTCCTCGGGAGAAATAAATACAAATTTTACTCCCTTGTACCTTGACATAGCACTCACAAGAGAGTGTACCGTTCTTCCGAACTTCAAATCCCCACAAAGACCGATAGTCAGATTTTCAAAAGTGCCTTTTTCTCTGTGGATAGTCAAAAGGTCAGCAAGAGTCTGTGTCGGATGATTATGTCCTCCGTCACCTGCGTTTATAACAGGTACCGTCGCATTCATTGATGCTACAAGGGGCGCACCCTCCTTCGGGTGACGCATTGCGATAATATCGGCATAGCAGCTGACGGTTTTTGCTGTATCCGAAACGCTCTCGCCTTTAGCTGCAGAGCTGCTCTGAGCCTCGGAAAAACCGAGAACATTACCACCAAGCTCATACATTGCAGCTTCAAAGCTGAGTCTTGTTCTTGTTGACGGCTCGAAAAAGAGAGTTGCAAGCTTCTTGCCGTGGCAGGCTTCGGAATATTTTTTCGGGTTCGCTATTATATCCTCAGCTGTAGAAATAAGCTTTTCAATTTCCTGCACTGTCAGCTCTTTTATATCTATAAGACTTCTCATAATACACCCCTTTTTCAGACGATTACGCCTTTGCTCCGTTTACTGCCAAGTAGTTCTTGATTCTTGTTACGTTTTCTTCGTTTTTGCTATCTTCTTCAAGATATTCGATAATATCGTAAACGTCAACTATCGAATAAACCGGGAAGCCGAACTGCTCTTCGATTTCCTGCATAGCGCCCTTTTCTGTCTGACCCTTTTCCTTTCTGTCAACCATAATAAAGGTTGCGGCAACTTTTGTACCCTCAAGGTGTGAGAGTATTTCCATACTTTCACGAATAGCTGTACCTGCAGTAATTACGTCCTCGATTATAACGATTTCCTCACCATTCTGGGGAACATAGCCTACGAAAACGCCACCCTCGCCGTGGTCCTTTACCTCTTTTCTGTTAAAGAAGAAGGGAACGTTGAGGTCATTCTTTGAAAGTGCAACTGCAGCTGATACTGCCAGGGAAATTCCCTTATATGCAGGGCCGTAGAGAACGGCTTTTTTCGCTCCGAGCTTTTCAAAGTACGCCTTTGCGTAGAATTCTCCGAGCTTTGCAATATCGTCGCCGGTCTTTATCATACCTGCATTGATGAAATATGGGATTTTTCTACCACTTTTTGCTGTAAAGTCTCCGAATTTGAGTACTCCTGCACTCTCAAGGAACTGTATAAATTCTCTCTTGTAGCTTTCCATTTTTATTCTCCTGTGTTTTTTATTTTTTATTTGATACGGGGACTCTATCCCCTTTTAATGACAACGAAGTTGTCAATTCATGGCTTGCCAATTCATGAAGTCGCAGGACTTCAATTCATGACACGAAGTGTCAATTCATTTCCACCTCATCCGAGTTTTGCTTCGCAAAACCCACCTTCCCCTCAAGGGGAAGGCTATATTAGGCTCCCTCACAGAGGGCTCGACGCGTTAAGAAAATATGCCGATGGCATATTTTTAGCCAAAGAGGGAAGCAAGTTTACTTGCGACCTGGGCCGAAGGCTGTCACCGAAGGCTGACTGAGGGAGTACACTCTTTCCGTCTTTGCCTTCGTAAAACCCACCTTCCCCCGAGGGGGAAGGCTTTTTATTCCCCGCCGTACTGTTTCACGAAGTGGAGCAGTGCGGCGTAAAAGTGTTAAAGTTTTTTGCCGAGCTTTTTTACAAAAAAGCTCGCGAGGGCGTGGGGCGAGGAGCCCCACAAAGTATCAACCGACGAATTCACGAACGCATCTGTCGTAGGCAGCTGCAGGATCTTCTGCAGCAGTTATCGGGCGACCTACTACGATATAGTCAGAGCCTATCTCACGTGCTTTTTCGGGAGTTGTAACTCTTACCTGGTCACCGATATCGCCGTCTGCAAAGCGTACACCGGGAGTTATTGTCAGAAATTCTTTTCCACAAAGCTCGTGCACCTTGCCTGCCTCAAGTGGAGAACAAACAACACCGTCAAGTCCTGCATCTCTTGCATTCTTTGCGTAGTGCATAACTACCTTATCTATCGGCTCATGAATGAGCAAATCCTCTTCCATTCTTTCCTGAGAAGTACTTGTAAGCTGTGTTACAGCAATAAGCAACGGTCTTGTCCCGTCCTCGCGTGTGAGTCCCTCAAGCGCTGCTTCCATCATAGCTTTCGTTCCACCTGCGTGAAGATTGCAGATATCAACATCAAGGTGTGAGAGTACACTCATCGCCTTTTTAACGGTATTCGGAATATCGTGGAGCTTTAAGTCCAGGAATATCTTGTGGCCTCTTGCCTTTATTTCCTTTACAATGCTCGGTCCTTCAGCATAGAAAAGCTCCATACCGATTTTTAAAAACAGCTTTCTGTCTCCGAACTTTTCCAAAAATTCAAGTGTCTCTTTTTTTCCTGCAAAGTCGCAGGCAATAATTACGTCCTTACCCATCAGTGCGCTCCTCCTATAATTTCAGATAAACTGTTTATTCTGTATTTTTCCATAACAACCGGCAGTTCTTCGATAATATCACGACATACATACGGATTTACAAGGTTTGCAGCACCAACCTGAACGGCAGTTGCCCCTGCAAGCATCATTTCGATAACATCCTCGGCACTCGAAATACCACCCATACCGACAATCGGAATTTTAACTGCATCATACACCTGGTATACCATTCTGAGTGCTACCGGCATAATTGCACTACCCGAAAAACCACCGAATTTGTTTGCAATTATCGGCTTTCTGCGATTTTTATCTATTCTCATACCGAGAAGTGTATTTATAAGGCTTATTCCGTCAGCCCCTGCGTCCTCGCACGCCTTGGCAATCGACACAATATCGGTAACATTCGGTGAGAGCTTTATAATTACAGGCTTTTTTGTTACTTTCTTAACAGCACTCGTAACGCTTGCTGCAGCCTCGGGCGAAACTCCGAAACTCATTCCACCACCGTGTACATTCGGGCAGCTGATATTTACCTCAAGCCAGCCGACCTGCTCCTGTGCATCAAGCAACTCGCAAGTTTTTGTATATTCTTCAAGTGAAAAACCACTTACATTTGCCATAACAGGCTTAGAAAAGCACTCTTTAAGCTTTGGAAGTTCCTCGGAAATTACCTTTTCCACACCCGGATTCTGAAGTCCGACTGCGTTTATCATGCCTGACGGACATTCTGCAATTCTGGGAGTGGGATTTCCGAATCTCGGCTCAAGGGTTGTACCCTTAAAGGAAAATGTGCCGAGCATATTTATATCATAAAGTTGCGCAAACTCATATCCGAACCCGAAAGTACCACTTGCAGGGATAATCGGGTTTGAAAGTTCAATACCACAAAGGGTTACTTTTGTATTTACCATATTATCTCCTCCTTCTGTAGCACCGGTCCTTCTTTACAGATGCGCTTATTTCCGTATTTTGTTTTACACGAGCAACCCATACAAGCACCGAAGCCACAGCCCATTCGCTCTTCAAAGCTATACTCGCCACTTGTAGTTGAAGTATTATAAACAGCCCTCAGCATTGGCTCGGGACCACAGCAGTAGGTATATGTATAGTCCTGCATATTTGAAAGTGCATCGGTTACAAAGCCCTTCACCCCAAAACTTCCGTCAACTGTTGTAACGGTAACCTCGCAGCCGAGTTTTTCAAAATCCTCTTTTGCAAAAATTTCACTTTCGGTATTGAAGCCGAGAATTACTCTGACTTTCGCACCCTTTGCTATAAGTTGCTTTGCAAGCATATAAAGGGGTGGAACACCGACGCCACCACCGAGAAGAACGGGGGCATCGCCACTTTTATCTATATCATAGCCGTTACCGAGTCCGGTAAGAATATCAAGCTGGGCTCCCGAATCGAGCTTTGCCATATATTCTGTACCCTCTCCGACTACCTTGTATATTATTTTAAGGGTATCGCCCTGCACGTCACAGACTGAAATCGGACGGCGCAGGAAGAAACCGTCAAGCTTTATATTTACAAATTGTCCCGGGCGTGTAATTTCACTTGTGTCACCGACAAGGTACATTTCATAAACATTGCTTGTAAGCTTTCTTTGTTCTTTTATTTTGAAGATAGATTGTTTCAAATTCTTTCTCCTTTCCTAAAATGACACCGAAGGTGTCAATTCATGGCGAAGCCAATTCATGAAGTCGCAAGACTTCAATTCATGACACGAAGTGTCAATTCATCAACTTTACTTTATTACGGGGACATTGTCCCCTAACCCCAATTTTAAATTGTTTTGTAAGGGGCTTCGCCCCCTACTACCCCTACATACTTTTTTCACATTCGTGCAAAAAAAGTATGCAAAAATGCACTCGTCAAGGGAAAAGGCTTTTTCCCTTGACAATCCCTTTCTTGCTCACACAACAACACAAACAAAATCTAATTTATTATCTTTTTTTGTTGTTGTGTTCGATTCGCATCGCTTGCGATGCTCCGTGGGCTTGGCAAGATATACTTGTTATAAAGTGGAAACGCCAAACGACATCAGTGTTACACTTTATCCACCTCATCCGAGTTTTGCTTCGCAAAACCCACCTTCCCCTCAAGGGGAAGGCTTTTAAAACCCCCGCCGGGCTGTTTTGCGAAGCAGAACAGTTCGGCGTAAAAGTGTTAAAGTTTTTTGCCCCTCTTTTTTTCAAAAAAGAGGGCGAGGTGCAGGGCGAGGAGC
>JAZRTY010000005.1:0-34456 GCA_045652245.1 Eubacteriales bacterium
AATGAGCGTTTCGGGATTTATGGGATATTTGAAGGGAAAAAGCGCATTATTAATTTTTCAAAAATACGGGAATATGAAGTTTGCATACCGAAATCGAGAATTTTGGTGCAAGGGATATTACGTAGATACCGTGGGGAAAAACACAAAAGCAATAAAAGCATACATATCAGAACAATTGAAAAGAGATCAAGAAAGTGATCAATTGAGTATGTTTGACCCACGGGACCCATTTATGGGTAGTAAGTAAAAATTGCATGGCTGGCAGGCCAATATAAAGCGCACTTGTGCGCAGCCAGTAGTATTAGGGCTATGCCCGAAAATGAAAAACCACCCGCTATGCGGGTGGATATTTATTTTTGCTTGACTTACAGGTGTAAATATGGTATAATAAAATTTGATATAGTATAAAAAGCTTCGTGTAAAAGGAAAATGGACAGATGGTAAAAATTACAGATGTTGAAATAAAGTCCTATGCCGAAAAGGCGGGAATAATAAAGGGCGATATGCTTATTTCTGTAAATGGAAATACTATAAAGGACGTTCTTGATTATCGTTTTTATATAATAGATAAAAAACTGAAAATAACAGTTCTGCGAGGCAATAACGAAATTTCCTTTGACATAAAGAAAAAGGACGAGTATGACGATATCGGACTTGAATTTGAAAGTTATCTTATGGATAAAAAGCATTCATGTAAAAATAAATGCGTTTTCTGCTTTATCGACCAGAACCCGGAAGGGATGCGTGAGAGCATTTATTTTAAGGACGACGACTCAAGACTTTCATTTTTCTTTGGAAACTATGTAACGCTTACAAATCTTTCGGAAGAGGAAGTAGACAGAATAATTAAGATGAGAATTTCTCCTGTTAATATTTCTGTTCATACCACAAATCCCGATTTGCGTGTGCAGATGATGAAAAATCCGAATTCGGGGTCTTCACTTGCCTATCTTGAAAGATTTAAAGACGGCGAGATTATGATGAATTGCCAGATAGTTCTGTGTCGTGGTATCAATGATGGATACGAGCTGGTACGTACTCTTGATGATTTATCAAGCCTTTACCCGTATGTTGAAAGTATAGCAGTAGTACCTGCAGGACTTACGAGATATCGTGAAAAACTACCTTGCCTTACTCCTTTTTCAAAAGAGGATAGCCGTGAAGTGCTTGATATAATAAATAAAAAGGGCAAAGAGAACCTTGAAAAACACGGAAAACGTATTGTATATGCTTCAGACGAATGGTATCTGAAGTCCGAAACCGGAATTCCGTCTTGCGAATATTATGAGGAGTACCCACAGCTCGAAAACGGTGTCGGTATGCTTCGTTCAATGTCGGATGAGGTGGATGACGCATTACTTGAGCTTTGCGATGACGGTTTTGTTCTTTCTGAGCACAGGAATGTATCAATAGTTACAGGTGAAGCGGCATTTGCTTTTATTTGTGAATGCGTAGAAAAAATCAAAAAGCAATATCGTGAGCTTGATTGCAAGGTGTATCTTGCTAAAAATAACTTTTTTGGTGGTACGGTAACAGTTGCAGGACTTCTGACAGGCTCTGATATGTACACAGCACTAAAGGATAAGGAGTTAGGCTCTGAGCTTTTTATCCCCGAATGTACACTCAGGCACGAAAAGGACTTATTCCTTGATAATATGAGTATAGATGAATTGTCAGATAAGTTGTCAGTGAAAATTACACCAAGTGCAAATGACGGATACAGTTTTGTTCATCTTTTGCTTGGAATATAAATTAAAAGAGATTTTATCCCCCAAAAGGAGGTATGAATATATGCCAAAGCCGATTATAGCGATTGTCGGACGACCGAATGTCGGTAAAAGTACATTTTTTAATAAGCTTGCAGGACAAAGAATTTCTATCGTCGAGGACACCCCCGGTGTTACAAGAGACAGAATATACTTTGAAACCGAATGGGCAGGCAGAAAGTTTATGATGATAGATACAGGTGGTATCGAGCCTGATACTGAGGACCTGATAATGTCACATATCAAGACTCAAGCTGAGATTGCAATAGGCAGTGCCGATGTTATTATCTTTATGACAGACTTTCGTGCAGGAGTTACAGCCGACGACAGAGAAATTGCAAATATGCTCAGAAAGAGTAAAAAGCCGGTTGTTCTGGCAGTCAATAAAATGGACAAGGTTGGAAGTATACCTGCCGAGTTTTACGAGTTTTACGAGCTTGGTCTGGGTGACCCGATTGCACTTTCTTCGGTTCACGGTTCGGGCTCGGGCGACGTGCTTGAGCGTGTTTGTGAGCTTATTCCCGAAAATGAAGTTGAGGAAGAGGATGAAGACACAGTAAAGGTTGCAGTTATCGGAAGACCTAATGCCGGTAAAAGCTCACTTGTTAATAAAATACTCGGTGAGGAAAGAATGATAGTATCAAATATTGCAGGTACTACACGAGATGCGATTGATACAAATATTGAAAACGAGCATGGAAAATTTGTCTTTATTGACACGGCAGGTATTCGCAAGAGTGGAAAAATTGAAGACAGAATAGAAAAATACAGCATCCTTCGTGCAGAGCTTGCAGTTGAGCGAAGCGATGTGTGTGTTATAATGATAGATGCGACAGAAGGGGTAACTGCACAGGATGAGAGAGTTGCAGGTATTGCACACGAGAACGGCAAGGCATCAATTATTGTAATAAATAAGTGGGATCTTGTAGAGAAAGACGGAAAAACTCTTGATAACTACCGAAAGGAAGTTCAGACGGCACTGTCGTATATGACATATGCACCTGTGCTGTTTATTTCAGCAAAAACCGGTCAGAGAGTAGAAAGACTCTATGAGCTTATAAACTATGTTCACGGTCAGGCTGCAACAAGAATTTCCACCGGTATGCTCAATGACGTACTCAATGATGCAATTACCCGTGTTCAGCCTCCGTCGGATAAGGGCAAGAGACTTAAAATTTATTATATGACTCAGATTGGAGTCAAGGCTCCTACCTTTGTGATTTTCTGTAATAATGCAGAGCTTTTCCATTTCTCTTATCAGAGATATATAGAAAATAAGCTTCGTGAAACCTTCGGCTTTGAGGGAACTCCGATAAAGCTTATTATTCGTGAAAAAGGTGAAAATGACGGTATGTAACGGAGGTTATTATGAGAAACAAAAAACTTATTTTATCGGTAGTATGTATTGCACTTATAAGTCTGTTTTCCTTTTCTGCCTTTGCAGATGATGTAGTAGGAATTATAGGTGGTGCAGATGGTCCTACATCCATTATTGTCACAAAAGGGGATGAAAGTGTAAGCTTTGATGGAAATGAACCTTTTATATATAAGCTTATGTATCTCGGCGTATTTCAGTTTTTTATCGGAACAACCTCTGCAATTCCGGCACTTTTAGCGTTGTATCTTCTGACGGCGCTTGTGGCATACGCACTCGGAAGTCTTAATTTCGGAATTATTATATCAAAGCTTTTTTATAAGGATGATGTGAGAAAATACGGAAGTGGCAACGCCGGAACCTCAAATATGCTTCGAACCTTTGGAAAAAAGGCGGCAATCGGAACACTCCTGGGGGATGCGCTGAAGGTTGTTGTTGCAGTTTTTGTAGGATACTTGCTTGTCGGAAAGCTTATGGGTGGTGCTTATATTGCAGGACTTTTTGCGATTCTCGGACACGTATATCCAATTTATTATAAATTCAAGGGTGGCAAGGGTGTAGTTACTGCGGCAATTACAATTCTTATGATTGAACCTGTAGTATTTGCAGTGGTGCTGACAGTATTTGTGGTAGTTGTTGCAATATGGAAATATATGTCTCTCGGAGCAATACTTGCAGCTGCGATTTATCCTCTTGTTACCTTTGCTTCGGAGGGTGGACCATCGCCGACTGTGCTTTTCGCATTTCTCATAGCTGTTTTTGTAATATTCCTTCACAGAGGTAATATTCAAAGACTTCTTGACGGAAATGAGAGGAAATTGAATTTTAAAAAGCATAGCAAAAGCGAAAATGTCGACAAAAAGTAAATTTGTTTATAACGGGAGGCTTGCTTTATGACAGAAGAAAATAAAAAATCATACCGTGTTGCAGTTATGGCAATAATTGTAGAAAACAGAGATTCGACAGACAAGCTGAACTCGCTTCTTCACGAATATGGAGATTATATAATCGGAAGAATGGGGATTCCGTATCATAAAAGAGGCGTAAATATCGTAAGCATTGCAATAGATGCACCACAGGATGAGATTTCCTCTCTTGCAGGTAAAATCGGAAAGCTTACAGGAATAAGTGTCAAAACTACCTATTCAAATATTATAAGTGAAGAATAAACAGAATAAAAGGGACTGCAGCAAAACTAATTGTTACAGTCCCTTTTGTATATTCAATTATCAGTGCTTCTTGATACAGCTTCAATTCTTGACGTAATATACAGAAACAGGGATATATATATTGCATTGATAATATAAGTATCAGAAACTTTCAAAAGCCAGAAAACCTGCAGAAGAAGCTTCGGAAGCTGCGAAATTATAAGAGTAGTAATTGCACAATAACCTGTTGCAAGAAAAATTTTCAAGTTTTTTCTGTCTGTAATTTCTTCAGATAAAGGTGCGGAAAGCTTTGCTTGAGCCAGGAAAAAGAAAACACAAAAACACAATGTTATAATATCAAGCTTTCTGCCTGCGGCATTTACACTTGCTGAATTCAGCATAAAAATATAAATTAAACGAATTGCAAGCCATATAACAGGGAACAGAGAAAGAAAACAAAGAGCAGGAGCTTTATCAAGCTTTTTTTTCAGCGCTATAGCAATAAAATAAGCAGCAGTCGGGAGTGCAAGAATTATTCCTGCAATATAAAGAATCTGAACAATTCTGTCTTGTGATGAAAGACTTGACGACAGGAAATTTGATTCTCCAAGCTTCGTTTTTATATACATTATCAAGTCAAAAACGAAATATCCTGCAAAGAGGAAGCCCAGAACTGAGGAAGAAAAAATTACAAAGCCTGTGTTTTCTGTTTTTTCGGGGTAAGTGATTTTTTTAAAAAGGAAAAAAGGCACGAGCAACAGAGCCGCTACCAAAATAGTGGTTACACAATTAAAAACAGTTACAGCTGCTGATTCCTTTACAAGCAACGAAGCAGGATCTACAAAATTCAGATATATAACCGTTAAAAAAATTGCAAGCATTATCCCGATGACATAAGAAGCGAGTGTACAAAGCTTAAGTTTTGTTTTCATTATTTTCTCCTTTAAAATGTAGAGATAAAATATTTATCGTTATGTAAAAAAATACACTTGAATATTCTATAAATATATTATATAATCTAATATAGAATTTTGACTTAAAAAAATGTAAACATTCTTAAGGATTATATAAATTTATTTTGAATTAAAATTTTTTCGAAAGGAGTTTGCCTGTGCTTGAAAAATTGCCCTCTGATGTTCGTAATTTAATGAATTTACTTGACAAAAACGGCAAAGCCCCATATCTTGTCGGTGGTTGCATACGTGATCTCCTTATGGGAATAACTCCTCACGATTACGATATTACTGTTTGCGCAGATCCTTACGAAGTTGTGAGTATCTGTAAAGAAGCATCTTACGAGTGTTTTGATGTCGGAAAGAAATTCGGAACAATCGGCGTTATAACCGAAGCAGGCATTGTTGAGGTAACCCCGTATCGTACAGAAAGTGGCTATGTGGATTTTCGTCACCCGGGACACGTTGAATTTGTAAAGGATATACGACTTGATTTGTGCAGACGTGATTTTACGGTAAATGCAATGGCAATGGGTGCTGACGGAAAAGTTCTTGACTGCTTTGGAGGCAAGGAAGACCTTGCAGGTAAAGTTATTCGCTGTGTGGGGGTAGCAAAGGAACGCTTTTGTGAGGACGCTCTGCGTATTTTACGTGCTGTGAGATTTTCGGCACGACTTGGTTTTCGGATAGACGACGAAACTCTTGTTGCAATGAACGAATGTAAGCAGCTACTTTCAAAGCTTTCAGCTGAAAGAATCGGCAACGAAATACGGGAAATACTTATATGTAAATACGCATACGAAACGGCAACAAAGTGTGAAGAAATCATCAGGAAAATTATTCCTGAATTTTGTAACAGCGAATTTTTAAAAGAAAATTCCGGAAATTTCATACTTAATTTATTTGCCTGCTTGCCAGATTCTTACAAAACTACACTTGAGAGAGTATCCGAAAACCTGAAGTTGTCCGGCAAGGAAAAACTGAAGCTTTTAAATCTTTATGAGATTTATAATAGTGTCGATTTTGATGGAAACGGGAAAATCATATTTAATGACAAGGTAAAGCTGCTTTTTATTAAATACTCGTTTGAAGATATATGTGATATATTTTTACTTACAGGTAGCGAAATTTCCGAAATCGCAAATTTCAGAGAAAACGGAGTTTACAGAATACAGGATCTTGCAATAAACGGAAAAGAGCTTATTGATATGAAGCTTTTTCCTGTTTGCAAAACAAGTAAAATTTTATCCTGTATTTTGGAAAATGTTGCTTGTGAAAAATTGCAAAACGATAAGAATTCGATAGTTCAATTTATAAAAAAATTAAATGCGTCTGATTTTGAATAAAGTTACCTGATATGTGCATAATATTTTTGCGAAAGCTTATTCGCAAAAAACTTTATGGAGAGTGACAGTTATGCCTAATATCAAATGTGACGTAGTTAAGTGCGTATTTAACACACACGGTGGTTGTAGCCGTGGAGAAATCGAAATTGAAGGAAATTGTAATGCAAACGAATGCAGCAGTACCTACTGCGACAGCTTTTCTGATAAAATGTCAGAAATGAAGAATTCTACCTGCAGCGATGGCTGTCCCGAAAAGAGTGCAGCAGTCGGATGTCAGATTATAAATTGCATCTATAACAGCAACGAAAACTGTACTGCAAAGGATATCCATGTTGGTACAAGTCACGCTTCTTCCTGTGGCGAAACTGAATGTGAAACCTTCAAGGAACGTGAAAGTAAGTAAAAGTGAGCACCCAAAGGAAAATTCCTTTGGGTGCATTGATTATTTTTTAAAGAATATTATTTGTACATAGGACCATAAGCAGCGCAAGCTCTGAAGTCCTGACCTTCCTTATCCATACCAAATGCATTCCATACAGCAGGTCTGAAGATTTTTTCTTCAGGAACATTGTGCATACAAACAGGAATTCTGAGCATTGAACAAAGAGTAATGATATCAGCACCGATATGACCATAGGAGATAGCACCGTGGTTTGCACCCCAGTTGTTCATAACCTCGTAAGCAGTCTTGAACGGGCTTCCTTCCTTGCCGTCACATCTTGGTGCGAACCATGTGCAAGGCCAGGTGGGAGCTGTACGTTCATAAAGCTTGTCAGAAACCTCTTCGGGAAGATTTACTGTCCAGCCTTCAGCAATCTGAATAACAGGTCCGAGTCCCTTTACAAGGTTGAGTCTTATCATTGTACAAGGCATTTCAGCTTTTGTTACATACTGTGAGGAGAATCCACCACCTCTGAAGTTATCGTAGCCTGCTTCACACCACTTTGTAGCTGCAGTCATCTTTTCAATATCTTCATCGGTAACCTCCCACCACTGCTTCATAACAGCATTGCCGTTTTCATCCTTACACTCGCCACAAGCATCAAGACAAGCAGCACCTGAGTTGATAAGGTGAATAATACCCTGGCTGTCCTTTGCATGACCTTCAAATTCATAGCCGGTAACACGCTTTGTAGCTTCAGGAGACCAATATGTTCTGACATCTGCGAAAATCTGAGCTCTGTTTGTAAGAAGCTTACAGAAGAGCATACCAATACCGTTTAAAACGTCATTTTCGGTAGCAAGAATGATAGGCTCTTTCTTTCCTTCAAAGTCGAAGGAGGAATTGAGAACTGCCTCGGGGTAATCGCAGTTCGGCCAATGGTCTGTCCACTGACGCTGACCCTGGAAACCTGCAGCAATAGCATTATGACCGAGCATTTCTTCTTCAAAGCCTGCGGGAAGATTTGCATTACCCATAATAAGGTCCTTGATGATTATATACATCTTAACAGTAAATTCCCACTGTTTTTCTTTTTCTTCGGGTGTAAATCTGATACGGAAGTCTTTTCCAAGGAAAGGAACTGACTCCGGATTTGTGTCACGGCCCTCCTTGCAGTGTTCCTTAGTCCAGGCAAGAGCTTTTTCGTATTCTGCCTTATTGTAGATAACCTCCTCCATACGGCGGAGAATTTCAACCTCGTCTATAGATTCAACACGCATACCAAGATAGCTTTCAAGGAAATCCTGGTCGATAATCGAGCCTGCAATACCCATACACTGCGAACCAATCTGAAGATATGATTTACCACGCATAGAAGCTACAGCGACAGCTGCACGACCGAATCTTAAGAGCTTTTCTTTAACATCTTCAGGTACCTTGTCAACATCTTCTCTGTCCTGAACCTCATGACCGTAGATGCCGAAAGCGGGAAGACCTTTCTGCGCATGACCTGCAAGAACTGCTGCAAGATAAACTGCACCGGGACGCACTGTGCCGTTAAAGCCCCATACGCCTTTGATTGTCATAGGATCCATATCCATAGTCTCACTGCCATAGCACCAGCAAGGTGTAACTGTCAGAGTAATGTCAACACCTTCTCTTCTGAACTTTTCAGCACATGCTGCAGCCTCGGGAACACGACCGATTGTTGAATCTGCGATAACTACCTTGACGGGTGTGCCGTCTGAATATCTCAGATTTTCTTCAAAAAGCTTCTTTGCAGCATTAGCAAGAGCCATTGTCTGGTCCTCGAGAGTTTCACGCTGCTTCATAGGCCCCTGTCTTCCGTCAATAGCAGGACGAATTCCGATAACGGGATAACCGCCGATTAAAGTTTTGTTTGCCATTTTCTCTGTCTCCTTTTATTATGTAATTTTTAAGGTTCTAATATAATTATATACTTGACTTTTATACAATACTTGTAGTATAATATAAAAAAATATAATTATTTTCAGTTTTTTGAAAGTTCGGGGTGACTTATGAGCTTTAATGAACTAAAACAGCGTGGTTCTATCAATTTTCCTATTGAATTATACCGGGTAAACAAAAGCCACGAAAGCTATGAGATGATTCCACATTGGCACAGGGAATGTGAAATAATTCATGTTTTGCAGGGTGAACTTTCGGTTAAGCTCAATAATAATATTTACACTCTTTTGACCGGAGATACGGTGTACGTAAACAGCGAAACCATTCACAGCGCAATTCCTAATGATTGTGAATATGAATGTATTGTTTTCAGTGCAGAAAGCTTTATTTCCTTTTCAAATGACAATTTGTCGTTGCTTCCCGGATTTCCACTTCCTTCTATTGTTATAAATGAATTTCTCCCCCGAAAACACGAAGGAATAAAAAATGCTGTACGAGAGCTTTTTGAAAATTTATATGACGAGGGAGAAGTAAAAGGAAAACGTTTTTTTGTAACAGCGAGTATATATAATTTATACGGTGAGATAATCAAAAGTGGGCTTTATAGCTTTTATGACAGAGCAAATTCGCTTAATAATGAAAAAAATGTAATAATACTAAAAAAAGTACTGAGATTCATACACAACGAGTATGAAAATAAACTTACTCTTGAGGACCTTGCAAGAGTTGCGCAAATGTCCCCAAAGTATTTCTGCGCGTTTTTCAAGGAAATGACACGTCAGACTCCGTTTGAATATATAAATTCCTATCGTACGGATGCTGCATCCAAGCTGCTTCTTGCTACCGATAAAAGTATTACCGATATAGCTTTTTCCTGTGGCTTTAATGACCTGAGCTATTTTATTAAAACCTTTAAATATTACAAGGGAATAACACCGAAGGCATACAGGAAGCATTAAGAAGTAATTGTAAAAACTTCAATTATATTTTCTTGGTTTTTGCAAAAAATATCACCATAAAGTATGTTTTATGGTGGTAGACAAATGGAAACAAAATTAAACAACTATAACGAAAGCAAAAACAAAAAATATCCCTGCGAGGACGCATTTCTTACAAATCCTGTTGCAAGCGCCAATGACAGAACAGGTTATGTAAGACAGGTTCCCCTTAACATAAGCGAAGCAGAAAGCCTTTCGCAGATGTTTGAGGATATACCTGTTACCGTTTCAAGAAAAGTACGCAGGGCTACAAGAGAATATTACGGTAAACCTTCAAGTCAAGACAAAAAGTATCCAAAAGACCAACTCCCCTGAAAAATCAGGGGAGTTGTATCAATTGATAACAAAATTTAAAAATAGGACAATATCAGTCCTTATCCGGCATAACAATATCGTCGATAATTTGTCTTATGGTATCATAATCCTCGCGTGGGAGTAAATAGCTATGCTTACCACAGGGGTCGGCGTGCCATGTGGTGACACCTTCATCGTCTACATCTATACGTCCCCATGGATGCAGATTCCAATAGCCGGCATCGGGACGAATGGCATACAGGGTTGCTGTGTGATCCCAGCTTTCACGGCCACGCTTTCTGCCAACCGAGTGTATTTCATATGCTCGGCGAACCGGATCTTCTATAGGTGCATTTTGTGCGTAACCGTTCATCGTCACACACCATTGACCGATTTCGGTGCTGGCAAAAATCAGTTCACCCGGCCACAACGAGCACAATGTCTGTGCTGCAGGAATATCTGCTCTGATGTTCCATTCCCAGGTCTTGGGAGTGTCACCGGCCATAAGCGGCATCGGCCATGTGCCGAAGAAACGTCCACCCATAGCAACTGTACGCAGTACCTTTTTTGAAATCAGCTCCACTCCTGTGAGAGGGGAAATTTCATCCGGAAGGCTCTGTACAAGCTTTGCAAGAGAAGCCATAGAGCCGGCTGCAACGATTGTGACACTGTTGTCGTCTGCATTTGCAAGTGTCCTGCGAAGCAATTGACAAGTATCATATGCACCCTTATCGGTTTTATATACCGATTCAGGATAACTGCTTTCAAATTCCTCACACAGGAGTTTTCCGTATTTTCCGAATTCTGCAGGAGGATGCCCATAGTTTATTCCAACCGGAACCACATGTCCGTAATATCGGTTGATAGCATCGATACAGCCTGCAACATACGGTGAGTCATAGCATGCAGTTACTGCAAGCAGTTCACATTCGCCCCTGTCACAAAGACGGTGCAACATTGCAAGTGCACCTGCATCATCGCAGTCGCTGCCGATATCTGTATCAAATATTATTTTGGCTTTTGGCTTCATATACGATCCCTCCGATAACTCTGCTTATTATGTTAATTATAAGTATATGTGATACTTTTGTCAAGAAAATTTTTAAAAGTTCTTCCTTTTGTTGTTCTTCCTTTTTGTAGTCACGTTATTTTGCATCTAACTTTTGTCAACCGGTAGTTCACGAATATTTATTATTTTTTAAAAAAATACCTTGATTGTTCTTGTTGGTTATGCTATAATACATATATAACAACTATTTGAGGTGGAATATGGACTATACTTTTTCTCAGAAAATCAAAGCAATAAGACAAGAAAACGGAATATCTCAGAGGGAGCTTGCCAAAAAGCTGAATATCAGCAACCGGGCAGTATCAAAGTGGGAAAACGGCATATCCTATCCATCGACCGAGAATCTCATTCGTATTTCCGAGCTTTTCGGTATATCACTTGAGTTTTTTCTCGACAATAAGCTCTATGATGATAAATCAAACGAAAAAGCAAAAGGTATGGAGTCGCTTACCGAGCTTTATAAAATTGGTGCAGGTCCGTCAAGTTCACATACAATGGGTCCTGAAAAGGCTTGTAAAATATTCCGAGAAAGAACGCCGATTGCAGATTTTTATAAAATTGTTCTTTATGGTTCACTTGCAAAAACGGGAAAAGGGCACGGAACAGACGTTGTTATAAGAAAGACTCTTGCTCCGATAAAAGTTGAGGTTGAATTTGATGTATTGACACCTCAACATAGCCTGCCACATCCGAATACTATGGATATTTTCGCTTATCACTCGGGACATCTTATCGAAAAGGCAAGAGTTTTAAGTGTTGGTGGTGGAAGTATTGAGTTTGAAAATTACAGCGTAAAAGCACCTGAGCTTATTTATCCTGAAACTACATTTACAGAAATTGCCGATTATTGCAACAAAAACAAGCTCCGTCTGTGGCAGTATGCAGAACGCCGTGAACGAGAGGGCTTCAGTGAGCATATGTACAATATCTGGGAAATGATGAAGGCATCCATCAACGCAGGACTTGAAGACGAGGGAATACTTCCGGGAGGACTTGAGGTTGTAAAAAAAGCGAAATACCTATATAATTCCCAGCATATTGACGAGAGTGCGGAAACACGTGAGAACAGAATAGTTTGCTCCTATGCCTTTGCTGTAAGTGAACAGAATGCCTCGTGCGGCAGAATTGTAACTGCACCTACCTGTGGAGCTGCAGGTGTTGTACCTGCCTGCCTATACTATCAGCAACAAAAGCACGGCTATAGCGACACACAGATTATCAGAGCTCTTGAAACAGCAGGGATAATCGGAAATCTCATTAAAACAAACGCATCAATTTCGGGTGCTGAATGTGGTTGCCAGGCAGAGGTAGGAACTGCTTGCGCTATGGCAGCGGCGGCACTTGGAGAACTGTTTGGACTCAATATAGATAAAATTGAATATGCAGCTGAAATTGCAATAGAACATCATCTTGGACTTACCTGTGACCCTGTTTGTGGGCTTGTGCAAATTCCGTGTATTGAGAGAAACGCCGTTGCTGCAATGCGTGCAATCAATGCCGTCAGCCTTGCAAGCTTCCTTAGTGACACAAGAAAAATATCGCTTGACAAGGTAATAATTGCAATGCGAGAAACAGGTCACGACCTTGCTCGCCAGTACCGTGAAACCTCTGAGGGTGGTCTTGCAAATCTTGGAAAATTACGATAAATTATTTATATTGGGGTAATTTTGATTACCCCAATATGTTTTTATAACTACAAAGTTCAAATTTTTCAAAAATATGTTGCAATCGAAAAAAAATTGGTGTATAATGATAAAATGTAGATTAAAATATCATTTTAAAAGCTTCTGAAAGGAAATATAAAATGAGAATTGTAATAAAAGTCGGAACCTCTACTCTTGCTCACGAGGGTGGCAGAATGAATATTCGCAGGATTGAAAAGCTGTGTAAGGTTTTATCTGACCTTAAAAATGCAGGCAACGAAATTGTACTTGTTTCATCGGGTGCTATTGGAATGGGTGTCGGAAAGCTATCACTCGGCAAAAAGCCCACCGATATTCCTACAAAGCAGGCAGCAGCTGCAGTTGGACAATGCGAGCTGATGTATACCTACGATAAGCTCTTTACAGAATACAACCATACAGTAGCACAGATTCTCCTTACAAAAAGTGATATCGACAATGAAAACAGGAAGAGTAACTTCCATAATACTATGTCAAGACTGCTTGAGCTTGGAGTGCTGCCGATAATTAACGAAAATGATACAGTATCAACAGAGGAAATCGTAATTGGTGATAATGATACCTTATCTGCTATTGTTGCAGTTGAATGTAATGCCGACCTGCTTGTTCTTTTGTCTGATATTGACGGATTGTATACTGCAGACCCGCATAAAGATAAAGATGCAAAGCTTATTGAGGATGTTCCGGAAATTACACAGGAGATACTTGCCCTTGCAGGTGGAGCGACCTCGAATCTTGGTACAGGTGGTATGGCGACAAAGCTTGCAGCAGCACGCCTTGCAACAGAAGCCGGAACAGATATGATAATCGCAAACGGTGAAAACCCCGAAATTCTTTACAATATCGTTGACGGTATTCCTTTCGGGACAAAATTTCACAAAAAGTAATTAAGGTAAAGGACTTACATATGACTACTCTTGAAATAATGGAAAGGGCAAAAAGGGCAAAAAAACAAGCTCTGATGCTCGGTGAAAAAGAAAAGAATGTAGCTCTCCGTTATATGCGTTCTGCTCTTTTGGAACGCACGCAGGAAATATTAAATGCCAATAAAATTGATATAGAAAACGCAAAGGGTAAAATTTCGGATGTTATGATTGACAGGCTCTCTCTTACCGAGGGCAGAATTCAGGCTATGGCAGATGGGCTTCTTGCTCTTACAAAGCTTCCGGACCCTTGTGACAGAGTGCTTTCCGAGTATATCCGTGAGGACGGTCTGCAAATCCGTAAAATTTCTGTTCCGATTGGCGTTGTTGCAATTATTTATGAAAGTCGTCCGAATGTTACCTCGGATGCTGCAGCGTTATGTATAAAATCCGGAAATGTTTGTATCCTTCGTGGCGGCAAGGAAGCGTATAATAGCTCAAGGGCGATTGTAGATGCACTTCGTCGTGGACTTGTAGCGGCAGGTCTGTGTGAGGATTTAATCGGACTTGTTGACGATACAACAAGAGCATCTGCTGCTGAGCTTATGACGGGTGTAGGATATATTGACCTGCTTATCCCGAGAGGTGGTGCAGGGCTGATAAAAGCTTGTACAGAAAACGCAAAGGTACCCTGTATTGAAACGGGTACGGGAATATGCCATGTGTATATTGACAAGGATGCAGATGTCGAAAAGGCTCTGAAGATTCTTTATAACGCCAAAACAAGCAGACCGTCTGTTTGTAATGCCTGTGAGGTATGTGTGCTTCATAAGGATATAGCGAAAGAGATTCTTCCGAGAATAAAACAGGTGCTTGTTACTGAGAGAAGCGAAAGGGGAGAAATCCCGGTAGAACTTCGTTTGTGTCAGGAGAGTGCAAAGATTTTAGGTGTTGTACCTTGTACAGAAGAGGATTTTTCTACTGAGTTTTTAGATTACATTCTTGCTGTAAAGGTAGTAAACAATGTTCAGGAAGCAATAGAACATATTTCGGCTCATTCAACAGGGCATAGCGAGGCGATTGTATCGGAAAACAAGGAAGTAATTGACCTGTTTTTGCGTTGTGTTGACAGCTCTGCTTTGTATGTCAATGCCTCAACTCGTTTTACCGACGGTGGGGAGTTCGGCCTTGGGTGTGAAATGGGAATTTCAACCCAGAGACTTCACGCAAGAGGTCCTATGGGACTTTGCGAGCTTACGACCTATAAATACATTATAAAAGGCGACGGACATATAAGATAATAAAAGTAATTTGGGAAATGGTGATTTTGCCATTTCCCTGATTTTTCACATATTTTTCAAAAAAACAACAGTTTTTTTAGTAATTACATAACTTTTATATATTCCAATTAGCGACTGATAGACAAATTTTATTGTGACATTGCACAGAAAGTACTATCCCCCTCACTTACAATCAAGTAAATGAGGGGATTTTCTGTTGACAAAACTATTAAGTTTTACTTAATTTACAATTTACCAAATTATATTCATTATGAAGGATTTGTTTATTTGTGTTAAATATAATGACAGAAATAAGTTTGATTAGTTAACAAAAACTTTTGCGTATGCCCATCATTAGGTAATATCAATATGTAGACACAAAAATTTTCCACAACTGTTTTTTGATTCACGTCGATATTGCTTGTCGTGCAGGCAATTATTATTATCATTTTTACTATTTGTAGATAAAGAGGTAATTTTATAGGTTGACAAAAAAGCTCAAGAATAGCGCAGGCATACCCGATATGAAATCAACTCGTTTGCAAGAACATTGTTACCTTGCATTTATAAGCTCCTTGAGGACGAACAGATGAAAAAGGATTTTAAAGAATGGAAAGCGAAACGAAAAACAAAATTGAATAATAAACAACAGAAAAAGAAAAAAACATTGTTACTAATGGAATTAGACCACAAATAACGATAAAACGGTGGCAAAGAGTGCGTCGCAAGTCCAAGAAAACAATAAGGCATACTGAGAAAATCCGTATGCCTCTTGATATAAATAAATTGTTAGATATTTTTAATATTAAAGCTAAATATATATTTTACATTTCAGATTCTGGTAAAAAAGGTGTCAAATCCTTATCTGTGCTTTGATAAATTTGACCTGCAAAGAATGATATTAACATCATTTCTATGGATTGTGGATCAACCTGTCTAAACTTCAAATAATAGTATAGTTGTTCTACAAACACCTCTATACCCTTTTCTGCTCTATCTAAGATGTTACCACAATTCTCGCACATCAAAAAATCCAAAATATATAAAGCTATAAATTTTTCGTTTATATATAATAGATTATCATCATCGCCTATAACTTGGATAGGCTTACGTCTCAAAAACCAATATGAAATATATGATACGATCTTAATGCTATTGATGTGTTCAATTTTATGAAAGTCTTTAAGTCTCCCCACATCTATGAAATAATCAACCAACATACAACTTAGGCTGTATCGATTAATGAATACATCTTTAGAATCATATCCTAAAGTTTTAATATAGCTTTCCACATCGGAAAGCAGAGCAGCAAATCTTTCTTTATATCTATCCTTGGAAATTTTGTATTGCTCTAACATTTCCAAGATTGGTCTCTCAACAAACTCTATATTGTCCATAATTTCTATCCATTTTATCAAGTTTATCTGTTCTTTCCTTACTTAAAGAAGAACAAAATCTACGGCTTTCGCGCTTGTCACTATATTTTGTCTTTCGCGTATTTGAAATGGTGGATGTGCTCATTGTACCACCCTCAATTAATTTCCAAGAAGCATCTGCACCTTCTTGAGCAGTATCAGCAGTCATTAATTTTTCTTTTATAATATTATTATTTTGGATCGATCTTGATATGTGTGGTTTCTTTAAAAGAGCACACAACAATGAAATCGCATAGAACACTACTGCAATACTTGAAATAATAATAAAAATTTTATCCATTACTGTCATGTCGTTATCGTTTCCTTACTATAAGATTTAACACTACCGATTATGCTTAATATGATTGTTGCCAATATACCACCCCATATGACAAAAATCTTTCCAACTATACTTGAAATTATATTGAGTTTCAAGACAAGATAGAAAAGCAGTGCTAATACAACTATTATAAAATAAGAACCTATAAAAATTCTTTTGCCGTTAACTACTTTTTTTGACGAAATTGATAACATACAATGTAATATGTACGGTATCGGAAGAAGCATTAAATCGGGGTTTAAAAGCATTTCCTCTATAATATTTGATCCCTCGTTGGAAGAATAAGCAAAAATAGGATAAAAAATTAATGGAATCACGGAAAATAGAATTAAATACATATTCTCTCCTATATCTTCCCAAATTCTATCCGTATTATTCGATTTGCTTAAGGAAATTCTTTTTTTGTTTTTTTCGTTGTAGTATTTGCGTATATTCGATGAGCCTAAAATCTTCATATCCGTTATCTTGTTGTCCATAATTTAAAGATTGGTGAAATTCTGTGTATATTAAATTGCAAGAAGGCACATTTATATACACTATAAATGTACAGATATAGCATTATATCACAATATAGCATTCTTGTCAATACTTTTTGTGTAAATTATACATATACAAAGAAAATGACCACATACTATTACACCACGGCTCAAGGAATTAAATATGGAAAACTACCAAGTGATGTGATCGGTAGTTTTTATATATTACCTATTCCAATCCCACTTATATTATGAAAGAACGTTTTCATAAAAAGAGCAAAGTAATATAATACACCTCCTGTGGTATAATAAGTATATCATAGGAGGATTTTTATATCCAAATAATTCACACAACGAAAGAGGCAAAATATGAGATTTATCAACTTGGAGAACATCAATTCTTATGAACAACATCTGAAAAACGAGGAAAAGTCGTCTGCTACAATCGAAAAATACATTAGGGATATAGAAGCTTTTATTTGTTGGCTTGACACGAGAAATCTGGACAAGCATGAAGTTCTTGAATACAAAAAATATATTACCCAAATTTACAAGCCGACAAGCGTAAATTCAATTCTTTCGTCCCTCAACAGTTTTTTTAACTTTAATGAATGGTATGACTGCAAGGTTAAGTCCTTGAAGATTCAAAAGCAGTTATTCGCTTCAAAGGATAAAGAACTTACCAAAGCAGAATACAATAGACTTCTTAATGCTGCAAAATCAAATAAAAATGAAAGATTATATTTGCTGATGCAAACTATTTGTTCAACAGGGATACGTGTGTCAGAACTTCGTTTTGTGACAGTTTATGCTGTAAATGCCGGTGTTGCTAACATTAATTGTAAAGGTAAGTTCAGACAGGTGTTTTTACCAAAAGCACTTTGTAAAGTTCTTTCACTGTATATAAAAGAACAAAAAATAAAAAGTGGCTCTGTTTTTATTACGAAAAACGGAAAACCACTTGACAGATCAAATATTTGGGCAAGTATGAAAAAACTGTGTGAGGATGCGAAAGTTTCAAAAAGCAAGGTGTTTCCACATAACTTTCGCCACCTTTTTGCACGAACCTATTACAGCCTGCAAAAAGATATAGTAAGACTTGCAGATATCCTCGGTCATTCAAGCATAAATACGACTCGAATATATACGCAGGAAAACGGCGATATTCACAGGCAACAAATTCAAAAACTTGGGCTTTTGCTATGTTAACCACATAATCAACATTATGTGGTGTTGTACTTGCCAGCTCGTTGAGCATTTTAACACATAATTGAATATTTGTCAACAAATTCCAACAAAAAGTAACAATTTTATCATAAAAATTGAGGATTTGATGCGTCTTAACACCAAAATTACATAACTTAACGACCAATGAAAATTATTTTTTTCATTGGTCTGTTTTGCGTGGTTTTTATTCGCTTTTTAAGGTAAATATCTTACATAATGTAATTGAACACTTTGTATTGTTCCTGTTTTGCGACACTTAAAAACCACATAATGTTGATTATGTTGTTTGTACCAACTAAGATTTAAATAAAACAAAGGAGAAGGAAAAATGAAGTGTGAACATTGCGAAAAGCCAATTAGTTTCTTATCGAACTATTGTGAGCACTGCGGAAAACCTGTTAAATCTGCCGGAACGCGGATTAGCAACACCACCAAAACCATTTTCACCAAGACAGTTGATTTATGCAAAAAGAAAAAGTGGATTTTGCCTGCTGTGTTAGGTATAGTTGTTGTTCTTATTGCTGTTTCAGTAATAACAAATCACGAAAAGACCTTAGATTTCACGGACTACGTTTCCTTTGAAGTTTCAGGATACGACGGCTACGGAACACTTGATATTGAAATCAACTACGACGAATTAGCCGAAGACGTTCTTGGTAAGATACCTAACAGCGAGTCCAAAAAAGAATACGAAAAATACACCAAATACATAAATGATAAAGATACGCTCAAGTATTTAGTCTCTGCTCGTGTTGATAAGACGCAGGAACTCAAAAACGGAGACTTCTTCCTTGTGACCGTAAATGTCGAAGATAGCGACATTTTTGCGAAACACAAAATTGCCATCAAAGAAGATAACTATACCAAAACCTTTGAAATCGGAACAGATACTGAGAAGCTTACCGGCATTACAGAGATAAACCTTTTTGAAACTATGCCAATAGAATTTTCGGGCGTAAACGGATATGGTAATGCCAATATCTCTAACGAAGAATTTACTGTTAATGTTGAACCTGCCGAAGGCGATGCTTATACATTGAACTTTGCTTATTATAGTTCCGGTTGGAGCGGCGCATATTTCGCGGTTAGCTCCTCATCCAATGAAAACTACGAGGAACGTATCTACGTTAGCTTTGAAAACGATTCCAACCTGTCAAACGGCGACACTGTAAAAGTATCTCTTGAATATTCCGAAGAAACGCTTGTAGAAGCGTTCGGAGTAAAGCTCGTTGAAACCGAAAAAGAGATTGCAGCTTCAAACCTTACCGAAATAACAGAAGTAAATCTTTTTGACCATTTCTCAGTAGAGTTTACAGGAGAGAACGAATATGGCAAAGCAACTGTTTCAAGTGAAGAATTCACAATAGATATTACACCTGCTAACGGCGAAAAATATACCCTTACCTTGCAGTATAACGGCTCAAGCTGGGGCACTCCCTATTTCAAGGTGTATTCCTCATTGAGCACAAACGACTATGAAACTGTTTATATGAGTTTTGATAACAGTCGTTATCTTTCTAACGGCGATGTTGTAAAGGCAACGATAGAGGCAGATGAAGAAGACCTTGCTAAGCTGCTTGGTATTAAGATTTCTGCAACAGAAAAAGAATATACAGTTTCCGGACTTACTACAGAAGAATAACAAAACATAAGGAGATAAAAGATGAGTTACTGTAAATATTGTGGCAAAGAGCTTGCCACCGGCGAAGAACACAAATGCGATAAAAGGCCTACATTTATACGTTTTATGTCTTGGCTGTTTGACAGAAGCGGTGTTGAGAACCCATTCCGCAACAGAAATGAGATTTATGAAAGAGGACAAAAGGTTACTCCCGACAACATTGCCCTTGATGATGGAGAAATCCCTGTAAAGCAGTATAATGTCGGCATCCTTCGTTCCAGAATGCGTTTTCAGCGTTCAGAAGGACGTTTGCAGATTACCAACAAAAGAGTTCTTTTCAGAGCAACGGGATATTCCCCCGCAGGCAAGACCACATATCAGCACGCCTTCTCCCTCGACAAAATCGACGGTGTAGAAATACATAAGGACCGCAGATTCCGTGTTCCTGATTTCCTGTTTGCACTTCTTTGGGACGGACTTTCCGCTGCACTTTGTATGATGTGGGCAGCATTTATCGATGGTGGTCTTGGTATGGAAGGCTTTGGACGCGTCCTTGCTTCCATCTTAGTTGCCGGCATCGGTGTTGGTGCTATTGCTCACTTCTTTTGGAAACAGAAAAAGTTTTTCTCTAAAATGCTTCTTACAGGTATAGCACGCGGCGGTATTTTAGCAATTCTATTGACTATTATCAATGCAGCAAGCGGAACTTTGTCAGAAGTTGCCGCCACTCCTTCGATAATACTTTGGGCAATTGTGTATCTCGTCCTTTCTGTTCTTTACTATGTAAGCTTGTTCCTCTTTGTTGTAAAACCCAATCTTATGATTGAAATAAAAACAAGTTCAGGTAGCCCCGGAATTCAGATTAAGCACAAGGAAGTCTCTTTCATTTGGCATAAGTGTGAAGAGTTCTCCGGATTTACTGAAATTCTTCCCTGGGAAGATACTGATCTTGCAATCGAGGAAGTAGCAACAATTATTGACGACATAAAGACTCTCGGCGACTTTGGCGTTGAGAAATGGAAACAAAACTAATTGATGGAGATTTAAGACAATGAGTGAAGCAAAAATTTTACACTGTAGCGGATGCGGCGAGGCGTTAGATGTCGGCATCAATCAATCTTTCGTATTCTGCAAATATTGCGGAGCAAAAAACATTATCGACTCACAGCAAATGAAGTCCAACGTTAGTTTCGGAAACATAAACATTTCCGCGAACGTAGGAACAGACAACCTTATTCAGACTGCGGAATACGCAATTTCTGTTGGCGATTTACAAAAGGCAAGCGAACTTCTTATGTCTGCTGTTATGAGCGGTAATTCTGACTACAGAGTTTATATCTACAAGGCTCAGATAGATTTGCAAATGGACGACAACAAATCCCTTTTTGAGTCTCTTGAAAAGCTTGAGCAAATCGAAAAGACAAACGGTAGTGAAGAAATGAGCGCAGCCATCAAAAAGCTTATGGCTTACCGTGGCACAAACGGCGTTATTGCCCTTCACAACGCAGCATTCCACGAAAGACTTGATTTGGTTAAATTCTGTGTTGAACACGGAGCTGACGTGAATTGCCACGCAGGTATGAATAACGTAACCCCTCTTACAATAATGTATGTTCCAATCGACCCGACAACACAAAGCAAACTCGATGGAACACCCTTTGTGAGAAACAAAGAGGCTGTTAAGCAAATCCGCGAATACTTAATAGCAAACGGCGCAATAGATTCTAAATCAACGTTCAGAAACCTTAACAAAAGTGCCGGTGTGAAAAAGGTTAATAAGGTTGTTTACTGCATTCTTGCTTTACTCTTAGGCGGCTACGGCATACACAAATTCTATGCGGGAAAAATTGGTCTCGGAATTCTCTATCTGGTATTCTGTTGGACATACATACCCGGAATAATAGCATTCATAGAATTCATCATTGCAATAACTAAAAAATCTGATGCAATGGGATACATAACAATTTAACCAAAGGAGACGGAAAAATGGCACTTTTTAATAAAAACCCTAATGAAACCGCTTACGTTGGCGGCAAAAAGCATTGGGCTGATGTAATCAAAAATACCGGCTCGGGAGATCTTCTTATCTGGCGTCAGCCTGAAGAAGACTTCAACACCAACTCTACCCTTATAGTAATGCCCGGTGAAGAAGCGATTTTCATTAAGGGCGGCACAATCGTACAGACCTTTGAAAACGGTACATATAATCTCAGCACGGAGAACTATCCTTTTATAAGCCGTCTCAGAAACGCTTTCACAGGCGGTATAAGCACATTTAACTGTGTAGTATATTTCGTTCGCAAGGCTGACAGCGAAGAAATTCGCTGGGGCACAAGAACTCCCATTCAGGTAAGAGATAAGGTTTGGGGCATCAGAACCGATGCAAGAGTTCGCGGTGCTTATAAAGTAAGAATAACTAATCCCGCAATCTTCCTTGAAAAACTCGTAGGAAACAATATTCAGTATCAGCAGCAGATTGATTTGAATAAATATTTCTCCGAAGAATTTCAGGGTGTAATCAAGTCTGCAATATCAAAGTTCCTTAATAGTCTTGAACAGGAGCTCATTGGTCTTGACGCATACATAGACGAGCTTGCAGACAAGGTTGAACCCTTCATTGATGAAGCACTTTCGGAATATGGCTTGAAGTGCGTTAAGTTCTCACTTGCCGGTCTTGACATCGACACTACTAAATACGATGAACTTGACGAATCTCAGATGGAACTCATCGCAAGAAAGAGAAAGTTCCAGGGCGACAAGGCAGGTCTCGAAATACTTGGCGACGATTGGGCAAGAGTTCAGGGCACAGAAATCCTCAAGGATATGGCAAACAACGAAGGTGGTGGCGGTATTGCCGCTGCAGGTGCCGGAATCGGTATGGGTATCGGTGCTGCGGAAGCATTTGGCGCGGTGACAGGACAGATTTTTGCAAGCACAAAACAGCCTGCTGCCGAAGATCCTATGGAAACTCTTACAAAGCTCAAGAAAATGCTTGATGCAGGACTTATAGAGCAATCTGAATACGACGCTAAAAAAGCTGAAATTCTCAGCAGAATGTGAGGAATACGACTATGAAGAAAACAATATTACACATACTTCTCGACCTTGTATTCTTGGCAGTTTTTAATGTTCTGTTCTTCGTTGTAGGCGGCACAGATCACATCGCATCAATCTGGATTTCTTACGGTTTTATGCATTTCGCTTACGTTATGGTTTTGGCAACCGCACTTCTTATCCGTAAGAGCAAAAGTAAAGCTGTTTTCGGCTTTTCCTTGTATTCCATATCATCCGTTTATTTCTTCCTTGAGTTTATTATAGGTCTCTTCTTTATCTTCAAGATTAACGAGTCCTATAAGGTTGCTTTGTCAGTTCAGGTAATTCTTGCTGGTCTCTATGCAGTTATCCTTTTAGCTAATCTTATCGCTAACGAGCATACTGCGGACAGCATTGAAAAGCAGAGCGCAGAAGCTCACTACATTAAGGACGCTGCTTCAAGACTTAAATTGCTTGTTGGCAAGTCCTCCGACAAGGACACAAACAAAAAACTTGAAAGAGTTTATGATTTGATGCATTCCAGCCCTGCACAGTCTATTTCTTCCGTAAAAGAGCTTGAAACCAAGATTTTGGATACGGTAGCAGAAATTGAAGCAACAGTAAAAGGCGATGATTTTGCCGTAGTTTCAGAGAAAATCGAAGCTCTCACAAATCTTATCGAAGAACGCAACAGAGTTCTCGGCGCAAATAATTAATTTAATTTGTTTTTATCGGGGCTGTACTTTGTGCAGCCCTGCTTACTAAATTCAAAAGTTTCTTACATACTATCCGTGAGAAACTATCTCAAAGAAAGGGTGAAAAAAGTTATGCAATTCAATGAGATTTTCGAAAAAACAAAATATGCCTTTGAAAACGATGAAGTATATGAACTTCTTTCAGGCAAAAAAGGATATTCGTATCAAAACAACTTCGTTTCAGCATCTGTTCCAACGATGTTTAATTATGTTTTTGAAGACGGTATATTTCCTTATTTTAAACGCGCTACGCCTTTAGAACAAAGAAGAATTATTGCTTCTTTGAGTAGTACACTTTCAAAGTTAATCGATTCTGCCGATGAAGTTGAAGTTTGGTGGGCTTTTATGATATTAAAAAGCCAAAAAAATGCCGAGGAACGCTCACTGTTATCTCCATTTAAAATAGCAGATTTGTTTTGGAGTAGTTTGCATTTTTCGATTCTTCGAAACAAAGAAAAGCTCGGCTTAAATAGAACTTATTTTGGCAGTGATTACTCAAATGGATTGTACGGAGATATCGAGAGAATAAATCAAATATTACTTGAAGATTATGGCATTGACGTGATTAATGGTGGCTGAAATGAACGAAAATGAACATTTGTCACAGTTTCACGGCCAATGCTCTATACTCATGAGAGAAAGTGCCTATGAAGACTTTTATAGAAATAGACCCGTAGTCGGAAGACCACCAGACCAACACGACCCCTTAGGAAGCAATTACGTTTCAACGCCTGAGGCTATTGATGCAGCTATAAAAGAAAGCAATGGCGATATTGCAAAGCTCGAGTCTTCTCTCGGATTGAATAAGGGCGACCTTGGAAACGGCGCGATTGTGCGTGTAGATATAAATAACCCCGAAGAACACGGATTAAGGGTTGCAACCGGAAAAGAATCTGGCGCTAATGTCAATTTTAATACAAAAGTTGATGAAAATGGGAATCTGCCAGATATAAAATACACTCAAATCGGTGAAGGTTCAGACAAAAAGTGGGTAGTGGATACAAATAAAACGGATCCAGCTGAACTTTCAAAAATCAACGGGCAATATACCGATCAAAACGGTACATATCACCCACCAAATACTGCAGGATACGACGGAAAAACAAGTGGTGGTCAGCCAGAGGCGATTATTAATCAAGTTCCTAATACACCTGAAAACGTTTCATACACAAGAATAGATGGCTTCAATCGGGGAGAAAGCGGAGATTTAAAAACTTCTAAAATTGATAACGGACATTACAACGGTGATACGCCAAATAAAATCAACTCACAAACAGTAGCTGCGGAAAATGGTGGTGGAGCAAGAGCTCCTAACGGCGAAGCTGCCAACACTACAACTAAGCCAACTGAACGCGGCACAAAACCGTCTCAAGAGGACAATCCTCCATCTAAAAAAGAAGCTTCTTCAGAACGAGGACAAAAACCTTCTTCGACTGAAGATAAATCTCAAAGCAAAGGTGCTGAACGTGGTCAGAAACCCTCAGAAGGTGAAAAGAAGCCTCAAGGCAACAATTCCACACCTCGTGGCGAAAAGCCACAGGAAGCCCCGCAAAACGCTTCTAATGCCTCGCAAACGCAAAGAGGCACACCTCCCGGTTCTACAGGCGGCGAGGATTCTAAAGCACCCACATCTTCTTCAAGCAATCCCAGCGATAAGGTTTCTGCAAGCTGTAATTCTGCAAAAGCGGCAGATGAGGCTTCTAAGGTTGCTTCCGACCAGGCGGCTCAAAATGTCGCACCGAAACCCAACGGAATGGGTATGTAATCTCATATAGGAGACAAAATTATGGGAACAACACGAACAACTAAATCAAGCGTATTATTCGGCGAAGAATTACGCAATGAACCGCCACAGTTTTCGGGCACTGATGCTATGTGTGCTCTTTCCGGAACTGCAAAAGACGGAAAACAATACCAAATCCCGCTTACAAAGGATATTCTCAGCAAGCATGTTATGCTGCTCGGCGGTATCGGAACAGGTAAAACAAATACTTTCTTTCAAATCGTCTCTCAGCTTAAAGACAAAATGAACGAAGACGATATAATGATTGTATTCGACACCAAAGGCGACTTCTACAAGGAGTTTTACCGTCCGGGAGATATCGTAATCAGCAATGATGAAACAGCCACAGGCGGCGAAAATTTGGACTACTGGAACATATTCAACGAAATAGACGAAGATTCTCAGCTGTTGGAGAACATAATTGAGATATCCAAATCTGTTTTCGCTGAAGCCTGCGAAAAAACAAATCAGGTATTCTTCCCAAATGCGGCAAAAGACCTTTTTATGGCTACTCTCCTGCATTTTATGCGGTCTGTAGAGCCAAGTCAATGCACTAACAAGAAACTGATAGAATACTTGAATTACACACCCTCAAACGAGTTCAGAGATATGATTATGCAGTATCCAGACCTTCGTGCAATGAGCAGCTATATCGCGAGTGATGATTCTCCGCAGACACAAGGTGTTATGTCTGAGCTTCAGCAGGTTGTAAGAGAAATCTTTGTCGGCAATTTCGCAAAGAACGGCACATTAAGTCTCAAAAATCTTGTGCAAAACAAGGGTGGTAAGACTGTGTTTATTGAATACGACCTTTCTCTTGGCTCAATGCTCATTCCCATTTACAGCCTTATGTTTGATATTGCCATCAAAACAACTCTCGGGCGTAAAAGTAGCGAAGGAAACGTGTATTTTATCACAGATGAGTTCAGACTACTTCCAAACCTCAAGCATATTGATGATGCCGTAAACTTCGGCAGAAGCCTTGGTATCAAATTTATGATTGGTATTCAGAATGTTGAACAGATCTACGACAACTACGAAGAAGAACGCGCAAGAAGTATTCTTTCAGGTTTCTCCACAACGTTAACATTCAGACTTACCGATGAAAAATCCAGAGAATATGTTAAAGGTATTTTCGGTCAAAATCGTAAATCTGATGTCTATATGCCGGTAGTTCAAACAAAAGGACTTATGGAAGAACAGCGAGACGGTAATGTTGTGGAAGATTGGGATATAACCGGGCTTAAAATTGGTGAAGCAATCGTTGGTTTACCCGGAGAAGAGCCGTTTGTGTTTAGGTTTGATGAATACAAATAAGATAAAAGAATAACATAAAATACTCCGATGGACTATGCGTCCAACGGAGTGTTGTTTTTATATTGCATTTTGAAGATATTTTTGTTTAAATTTAATTTTTATCTAAACTTAATATCTAATGGGATCTTTTCACACGTCCCTGAGGCATTAATCAACTTAAAAAGATAGCACTCAGTTAATGGAGAATTTGTATCAACTATAAAATTTAATGGAAACCCAGGTTTTACATTCATATGCATTGGGGTAAGAGTTCTTGCATTTAAAGTGCGTCCATTATCAAAGCTTATAATATTTTGTCCACATAAGAATGAGCCGGTAAGGCAAAGTACAAAATCATTTATATCTTTATCACAAGCAAATAAAAATGTTGTTGAATTTTCTGAAAAATACTTTGCATAAACATTCACTTCATAACTATTAGGTTTAATCATTGATATTTCAGCACTTAAATTTTGCACATCTTCCAATGGCTTGTATGTGGACTCAGATTTAACAATACATCTCATTTTTTCGACTGCACTATCATATCCTTCTCCATATAAATCGATATACACATTATCAGAGAGAATTGCTGGAGGATCACAGTCGGCTATCCTAACGGCAATAAATTTTAAATCATTATTCACTGCGCGATTTAATGCTGTTTGCCATTCAAGAGACACCATTTTACTTGATAGACTATTGGGGGAAATAAAGAAAAAGAATGTTGTAAAGGATTCTAACCCTTCATTCATTTTTCCAATTATACTATCTCCGGGTTGAATAGACCATTTATCGTAGAAAATATTATTTCTACCGAATTCGAGTTCGAGACGACGTGAAATCATATCTACTATGACATCATCATTATGGTTATAACTGATAAAAATTTTTTGTTGTTCCATGCTCCACCCTTATATATTAATAATTCAACAAGAAAAATTCTAAAGTTTAAATTTATTTGTCTAATTCAAAATTATTTACATATAAATTTTAACACAAAACAAGAAAAATGTCAATATATGGATATGGTTAGTTTATCTCAAAGGAAAGGTAACTTATAATAAAAACAACTCCGATGGACTATGTGTCCACCGGAGTTTTAGCTTTAATTTTAAATTGACCAGCCTTAATGTACTCAAGATCCTCATCAGCTATTTTATTCTTTCTGTCACTTTCGAGGAGTCTATATATGATTGAGTTAATATCAGGATGTTTCAGTAACTGCGATATAACACTCCAAGCAGAGAGTTTTCTGTAGCCTGTAAACTTACACTCCTTACATATATCGTAGAGCTTTGATTTCGGAATACTCGACAGATATTCACGTTTGTTAAAGGTTTTTACGCCGTCTTCTTCGTTAAACTTAAAGAATTTATTTTCCGTTGCAATTCTCGCCGCTTCAGTCTCTGCTTTGAGAATGGAAACGTATTTTCCTGTAGTCTTGGGTAAATCAATCGTTTTGTTCTCAATATCAAAAGTTGTGTAATTTGCTTTAAGTTTGAGGATTTCTATAAATATCATTTCTGCATCTTTAGATGAAGTTGGTTTTACGCCATGTTCTACAGTCCAATTTTTAACAAATGTGAAGAAACCGACATAGTCCTGAAGATACTTTGTGCTTACATTTGTTTTATCCTTACAAATTAATACTTTCAAATCTTTATGAAGTTCATTTACTCTTGCAAGATTAAGTCCATTTGCCTTTTTTAACTCGCAGAATTCCGAATACGTAAGATTGCCTTTATTTACAATTCTTTCAATTAGACCTTTGTTGTAAAGATTGATGAGTATTTTCCTATTTCTTGTTTCTGCTTCAGCTACTTTTGTCGGATTTTTAAAATCTACTTTTTTATATCCGTGTTTTTTAATAACCTCCTCGTATGATGATGGTTTGATGTAGTGTGGAATGTTAAAAAGATTGCTGTATTCCTCATATGTACTATTACCGTCGCTGCACAAATAAGACGGGTTCTCAACGTGTTCCTCAAAAAGATCAACAAACTGTTCTGTTGTTAATTTTCCAAGACCACTTACTTTACATACACAATAACCCCTGTTATCAATTGCAGTTGTTACTGTGGCAAATTCAGGTCCCATTGTGCCGAGCTTTGAAGGAGAACTTCCATAACGTGGTTTTCTTATCTCTCCTTTCAGAGGACTTATAAGATTTCGGCTGCCTTTCTGGGATTCTCTGATAAAAGTTTCATCAACTTGGATAACACCGGTGAGTATTGGCATAGGGAATGACGCCATTGCGTGTATTAGTTTCAGTCTCCATAGCCATACAGTTTTAGGATCTATTTCAGTACATCCAAAATCCTTTTGCAAAATATTAACTGTATTTTGAATTGAAATATCGTTTAATAACGATTCTAAAACTTTAATCCATATATCCCAATGCCAACGAGTTTTCTCTAAAATTGTACCACTAAAAAGCGAATATTCGTGATTACATTCTTTACACTTATATTTTTGAATACCCGTAGAACGCCTTCCGTTTTTAACAACGTTGGGGGAATTGCATTTTGGACAAATTGAATTTATTCCAAGTTTTTCAAGGTGACCCTGATGATTTAATGTTATCAGGCGCTGCATTTCTCTATCCAAGCTTTTCTTGGTGTGTTTTGAATAACCCTCTACAAGAGCCTTGAACTCCGGGTACGGTAAAGTGTTAAGAAATTCAGACACATTCTCCATAGTTAGTTTTGTTTTTGACATTTTTAATACCTCCAAAATAATTTCTATGTCCTCATAATAATTATGCTATATATCATTAAAGTACAAATGGAAACATTTTGAAGATTTTGTTTATTTTAACGCCAATTTAGCAGATTGCACAAATTTTTAGAATATCGGTCGATTTCTGGAATATATAAACATAACTTCTGCTTGCTTGACAATTCTTGCCAAAAGTGTTATAATACTACAGAATGTGACATTTTTTGATATAATTTATATGAAGGGAGGTCTGTTCCTTAAAATGGCTACTATCGAAAATAACGCAACAGAAAAAGGGTTACTTCTTGGCATTGATATTGGTTCTACTACTGCAAAGATAGCATTGATGAAAGATGGTAAGATTATATATACAAAATACGAGAGACATTATTCGCAAGTTCGCAGAAAAATTATTGAAATGCTCAAGGAAATTGAATATATGCTTTATGGTGAAAGTTTTAAGGTTGCAATTTCGGGCTCTGCCGGAATGGGACTTTCCCAGTGCGCTGATATTCCCTTTGTACAAGAGGTCTATGTTGTCGGTGAGGTTATAAAGAAGCACGAGCCGGATACAAGTGTTGTTATTGAGCTCGGTGGCGAGGATGCAAAAATAATATTCTTCGACGGAACACCCGATGAGAGAATGAATGGCTCATGTGCCGGAGGTACAGGTGCTTTTATTGACCAGATGGCAACTCTTCTTAATGTATCAAACGACGAAATGGACAAACTCAGCCTTGAGTGTAAAAAAATATATCCGATTGCTTCAAGATGCGGTGTTTTTGCAAAAACCGACATACAGCCGTTACTTAATCAGGGAGCGAGCAAGGCAGACGTTGCAGCAAGTATATATCAGGCAGTTGTTAATCAGACTATTGCAGGTCTTGCGCAAGGAAGAAAAATCAAAGGAAAGGTTATGTTCCTCGGAGGGCCTCTTTACTACTGTCACGGACTTCGTAAGAGATTCGTTGAAACCTTGAGTCTTTCAGAGGAGAATGCGCTATTCCCTGAATATTCGGTATATGCAGTAGCGCTCGGAACTGCACTTTATGCTGCAAAGCTTGGTGCTGTGATGACATATACAGCTTTAATAGAGAAGCTCGAGAACGCGAAGGACACAAAGGCAAATTCAGACCATCTTGAGCCTCTTTTCAAGAATGAAGAAGAATACGAAGAGTTCACAAACCGCCATGCAAAGGCGTCTGTTGACAAGAGGGATATTTCAGCTTATTCAGGTGGTGCGTATCTCGGAATTGACTGTGGAAGTACTACCACAAAGCTCATACTTCTTTCGGAAAATGATGAGATACTGTATGAATACTATTCCTCAAATAAAGGTAACCCCGTTCATGTGGTACGTGAGGTTTTAACTGAAATTTATTCTCTTTGCGAAAATAGAATTAAAATTCTTTCAAGTGCTGTAACAGGCTATGGTGAGGAGCTTATAAAAAATGCTTTCGGAATTGACTTCGGTGTTGTTGAAACAATTGCCCATTATACAGCTGCTAAGCATTTTTGCCCAAATGTCGACTTTATTCTCGATATTGGTGGTCAGGATATCAAGTGCTTCAAAATTAAAAACGGTGCTATTGACAGTATAATGCTGAACGAAGCCTGCTCGTCGGGCTGCGGCTCCTTCCTTGAAACCTTTGCAAAATCTATGGATTACAGTATTGCTGATTTTGCAAATAAGGGAATTTTCGGAAAAAAACCCGTAAATCTCGGCTCAAGATGTACTGTTTTTATGAATTCCTCGGTAAAACAGGCACAAAAGGACGGGGCAGGAGTTTCGGATATATCGGCAGGGCTTTCGATAAGTGTTGTAAAGAATGCGATATATAAAGTTATTCGTGCGTCGAGTGCCGACGAGCTTGGCGAAAATATAGTTGTTCAGGGTGGTACCTTCTATAATGACGCAGTACTCCGTGCCTTTGAACGTGAGCTTTGTAAAAATGTAATACGCCCGAATATTGCAGGACTTATGGGTGCTTGCGGTGCAGCACTCTATTCAAAATGTGGTAGTTCTTCCACAATTATTTCAAAAGAAGAGCTTGCTGCCTTTTATCACACATCAAAATCTACAATTTGTCGTGGCTGTACAAATGCCTGTCATCTGACAGTTAATACCTTTTCGGGTGGTAAAAGATTTATTTCTGGCAACAAATGTGAAAAGGGACTTGGAATCGATAATACAACACAGGAGCCTTTACCGAATCTTTATGAGTTTAAACGCCAGAAGCTTCTTTCGTACAAGGAGCAGGTAAATAACCCAAAGGGAAGAATCGGTATACCGTTATCCCTTGGAATGTATGAGCTGCTGCCGCTCTGGACCGGCATCTTCTCAAAGCTTGGTTTTGAGGTTGTGACTTCGGATATTTCTACAAGAAAAACCTATGAAAAGGGGCAGCTTTCTATTCCCTCGGATACTGTATGTTATCCTGCAAAGCTTATGCACGGACATATTGCTGAGCTTCTTGAAAAGGGAGTAGATGCAATTTTCTATCCTTGTCTTACATATAATGTTGACGAAAAATACGCCGATAACCATTACAATTGCCCGGTTGTTGCTTATTATTCTGAGCTTCTTGCAGGTAACCTTGATGAGCTTTCAAGTACGGTATTTCTTTATCCGTATCTAAATATAAACAACAAAAAAGAATTTGCAAAAGGACTTTCAAGGTATTTATCAGAAAAACTAATAAATATTAGCTATAAGGAAGTGCTCTCTGCCATAGAGTACGGCTATTCATTGTATTATGACTATACAGAAAGCGTAAAAAGAGCAGGCAAGGACGCAATAAGCTATGCCAGGGAAAACGGCAAGCGTATCCTTATTCTTGCAGGTCGTCCGTATCACGTTGACAGCGAAATCTGTCACAGTATCGATAAGCTTTGTACGAGTCTTGGTTTTGTAGTTGTGTCAGAGGACAGCGTGTATGACCTTGCAAAGCCTGCGCCTGTAAGTGTACTTAATCAATGGACATATCACGCAAGGCTTTATAGGGCTGCAAGCTTTGCAACCGAAAACAGCGATGTCGAGCTTGTACAGCTGGTGTCCTTTGGTTGTGGTGTTGATGCGATTACAACAGACGAGGTGCGAGAGATACTTGAAAATAGTGGAAAGTATTATACGCAGATAAAAATTGACGAAATTACAAACCTTGGTGCTGTAAAAATAAGACTTCGCAGCCTTATCGGTGCTATTGAAGAAAAAGAACACAAGAAAAATATATAAAATCAAGAAGGGAGTATATATGCAGGAAAATTTTGTTGAATTTACAAGGCAAATGAAAAAAGAATACACCATACTTGTTCCGAATATGCTTCCGATGCACTTCAAGCTCATAATGAGGGTTATGAAGAATTACGGCTACAATATGGAGCTGCTTGAGGACGAGGGCAAGAAGATAGCAGAGGCGGGACTTCGCTTTGTACATAACGATACCTGTTATCCTGCAATACTCGTTGTAGGACAATTTTTAAAGGCTATCGAGAGTGGAAAATATGATCCGCATAAGGTAGCACTCATTCTCTTTCAGACAGGAGGCGGTTGCAGAGCTTCAAATTATATTTCGCTTCTTCGTAAGGCTCTTAAAAAGGCAGGTTACGGATATATTCCGGTTATTTCCTTCAGCCTTTTCGGAATAGAGAAGCATTCCGGCTGGAAGATAACCTTACCAATCTGGCACAGGCTTTTTTACGCTGTTCTGTATGCAGACCTGCTTATGAATCTGCAGAATCAGTGTACCGTTTATGAGAAAAATAAGGGCGATACAGAGCTTGTGTGTCAGAAATGGATAGCAAAGCTTACAAGTGGAGAGAATATAACGGGCCGTGTAAGCTATAAGAGGGTCCTTGAAAATTACAGAGAAATTATCTCGGATTTTGCAAATATAGAAAAGGTTGATTTTAAAAGCAAAATTAAGGTTGGAATTGTCGGCGAGATTTTTGTGAAATTCTCACCACTCGGAAACAATAATCTGTGTGACTTCCTGATAAAGAATGATGCAGAGCCTCAGATTCCGGGGCTTTTCGATTTCTGCCTTTACTGTGTATATAATATTTTAAACGACAAGACACTTTACGGTACAAAATCAGTTACTTATCCTGTTTTCAAAATAGCCTACAACTTCCTTCTGAAAAAGCAAAAGGATTTAATTGACATTATCAAAGAAGAGGGTACTTTTGAAGCACCGAATCCTTTTTCCGAAACGGTAAAGCTTACACAAGGTTACATAAATAACGGAACAAAGATGGGAGAGGGGTGGCTTCTCTGCGCCGAGATGCTGGAGCTTTATCACAGCGGTACAAAGAATATCGTCTGTACTCAGCCTTTCGGGTGTCTGCCAAATCACATCTGCGGTAAGGGTATGATGAAGCCATTAAAGGAGAAAAATCCCGATATAAATATAGTTGCAATCGACTATGACGCAGGTGCGACAGCCGTGAATCAGGAAAACAGAATAAGACTTATGCTCTCCTGCTCCGAACGGAATACTCAGGATACGGTAAAAAGTAAATAAATGAAAAAATCTGTTGTAATATTCTACAACAGATTTTTTATTTGTCTAAAGAAAACCACGCGATAGTCGCGTGGTTCAAAAAAGGTTAACCGGTGAGAAAAAATCCTCCAAATGTGATAAAATAGTTAAGACCTGCCAGTCAAAACTAAAAATAACATTTGGAGGATTTATCTATGAAACA
>JAZRTY010000006.1:0-105580 GCA_045652245.1 Eubacteriales bacterium
TCTGCGGAATTTTCGAGTATTTTTTTCGCTTTGTTTTTCGTCTTTCGTTGTTCAATTTTCAATGTACAATTTACCACCGCTTTTTTCGGCAGCCCAATTAGTATATCACACTTTTTCTCTCTTGTCAAGTACTTTTTTGAAGTTTTTTCCAAGTTTTTTTACTGTGCAATTTACTTTCAGGCTTATTCCCGAAAACGGCTTCGTCAGTATACCACAACTTCCGGCATTTGTCAAGTGTTTTTTATTATTTTTTTAAATAAAATTTCTTTTCCGAATGCCGAGCTTTGATGGAATCTTAGTTTATCATAAATTCCGTAATTTGTCAATACTTTTTTTAATTTTTTATTTTATTATTTGCAGGAAATTTCATTTCATACACCTTTTATATTATTAAAGGTAATATTATTTTTTATTCAATCGAAAAAAATTCCCGTCAGTACAGCTGATACTATCACACAAAACACGAGAGTAATAATTGATGCCGGCAAGGCGTAACGGCTTTTTTTCACGCCTATTGCTCCAAAGTACATTGCCAGAGTATAAAGCACAGTATCTGATGCCCCCATTATTATAGAGGCACATCTGCCTGTGAAGCTATCAGGAGAATATTTTTCAAACAAATCAATTACAACAGAATTTGCTGCACTTCCCGACAACATTCTTACAATAGATAGCGGAACGATTCCACCCGGTATTCCTATTTTCTCAGAGAATGCCCCTGCAAATTTTTCAATGAGTTCTATTCCGCCGCTTGCCGAAAACATTTTAACCGATGTCAGTAATATTATCATTACAGGTAATATTTCAATACAGGTTTTACCTCCGTTTTTTGCTCCAAGCAAAAATTCGTTAAAAAGCTCGCCGTCTTTTACAAGAAGAACAACCCCAACAATTGTCAGAATAACCGGCACTGCATATACTCCAATTTTATCAATCATAGCTTTCTTTCCGTTTCCATACCTTTGCAAAGATTCTGCATATGACTATTGCAAAAACCGTAGTCATTATTTCACACATCCAAACAGGTAAAAGCACATCATACGGTGACACACTCCCACAAGCCTTTCGCATTGTGGCAAGTGTTGTTGGCAGAAGCTGAAAGGGTGTAGTTGCAAGAACAGCAAAAAGTATTACTTCATCACTTGCACTGTCACTTTTTATATCATCATTTTCTTTCAATTTTTTTATAGCCTCAATACCGAGAGGAAGCGCTGCGTTGCTCAGACCGAAAAAATTTGCACAAAAATTCTGTGTACATTCGCTTATCCCGTTTTTCTTTTTCCAGCTTTCGGGATATATAATTTTAAAAATCGGCGAAACGAGTTTTTCAAGCGCCTTACCCATTCCGCTTTTTTCAATAACCCTGACACAGCCCGACCACAAGCACATATTCCCGAGCATATTTATTGAAAGCTCAACTGCTGATATTGATGCGTCGACTGCGGCGTCGGATACATCTTGCATTTTTCCGAGCATTGTACCGAAAACAAGCGACAGAGCTACAAGGACTCCGAAAATTTTACCGAGCATAATTTTCCCCCTGAATAAATTAAAATAAAATAGGTTGATTTTTTGTTTAATTAATGATATAATTAATTTTAGTAATATAATGATTTGCTAAATACACATAAGGGAGATATAATATGCAACACGATAAAATTCTTCGACAGATTGACGAGCTCGGCAGGGTATGTATTCCAAAGGATGTACGGCTTGAACTTGGAATTGAATGCGGCGATAAAATCGCCATTTCCACCGAAGGAAACAAAATTATACTCACTTCACCAATGAAGCGTTGTATTTTCTGCGGTTCAAAATATGAGCTTGTTGATTATAATGACAAGCTGGTTTGTAGTGAATGCATAAGATTTCTGCGTACCGTCAAGGATATCTGATTATTCCTTTATTCTTGCGAAGCAGATTACATCTTTCTCAGTTAAATAATCGGAACGGAATTTATCACACGTAACATATCCGTATCTGCCTGATGCGTGAATGAAGTTTTCACCGTCAAGCATAATTACAACGTGACCTTTAAAATAAGCAAGGTCGCCACAGCGTACCGAGGTTTCCGGAATTACATCGACATATCTTTCATCGGGGACAGCATCGCGGTATATCTTTTTATTGCAAAGCAGGCAGCTCATAAAGACAAGCCCCGAGCAGTCAATACCGTTTTCACTCTTTCCACCCCATCGGTATGGTGTTCCAAGGTACTTTTTTGCAACCGCAGAAATATCCTCTGTGGTTGCTTTCTTATTTTGCAAATCATTTGTCAGTGCATATTTAGGTATATACAGCTTTTTGCCATTGATAATACACTCTGCAAAACCAGAATCCTGCGTCTTTGGGAGTGGACTTACAAGCTCTACCTTTGAACCTGCGGAAAGACTCATATATGGGGCCAGTCTGTACCTCTCTTCACAAAGGACATCGCATTTTGAGTACAGCATATAAGTATTACATTCATTCCGATTTATCACTTCAACATCCCACTTATTTATGTAACCATAATAATCATACTCTGTTTTACAATACACAACAATTCCGTTTTCTGATATTATATCTATCCTTGTGCCATATAAAAGCTCGTCGCTGACCTCACCGCACAAATCCTCGCTTTTATAAAGCCATGCCGAGCTTTTATTTACTCTGTACAAACAATCATCTCCGGGTATAGACTTTATAAAATCTATGCAGATAAACTGAAAATAATTACTTGCCACTCGCAAGATTTGCGAGCTGTGCCTTTTATATCCCCGCACAAAGGGAATTTTTTGTATAAAAAAAGCCCAACCACGCCGAAACGTGGTCGAGCCTTAATTATTGAATTAGTGATATCTTTAAAACGCAGTCACTTCAATTTCATTGGCAACTTCATTCAAAGTTTTACCATCAATAAATGGTGTGTTCATAACATCGTCAATGTGATATACAGTTTGTTCGTCGCCGTCAAAATATAATAAATACTCGTATGAATCTGTTTCCTGTATATAGTAAGGGTCTATATTCCCATCCTTTTTGTTATATTCAAACTCGAATAGTGTTGCACATTCTTTTATTCTACTCTTTATATCAATAGCTTTCATAAAATATCCGCATTTTCAATCCTTTCTTGTGATGTAAGTTCTCTTGCAGGCTGATGCACTGGGATTCCTTGCTTATTTATAACATAATCGTGACCGTGTTCGCCGTGTTTGCCAAATGTACTTTCTTTTTTATGACCGTGATCATTGTTTGAAATTTGTTTAAATTGTTGACCAGTTTCATCATAGTAATTTCGGTCAATACCGCCTTTTTTATTAACAAATTGAGTTATACTGTTAGGCTCAGCACGCAAAGTTGTTTTACCTACGACTTTAATAATTTGCCCATTAGCATTACGCACGAGCTTACCACTGCTAAAGCCTTTATATAGCTCTTTCAGTTTATTAAACTCCTCAGGATTATTATACTTCAAATCATAGTATTTGTCAAGAGTTGAGGGGGCATTTTCTTTGCCAACAACAGCTACAAAATCAGAATAATGTTTCTTTGCCGAGTGTACAGCCTTCATACTCGTACTCTTGCCAAAGTTGCGAATGCCTCTTTCGGTCTTTGCCGCAAATACCTGTTCACAAAAAACACGTCTGCAATTATTATTACAGACGTGTTTTTTTATTTATTTTATTATTTTTCTTCCTTTAATCTCTCTATTGCCTTTTTATATCCACCCGAGCCGTACATAAGGCATCGGTTTACCCTGCTTATTGTCGCAGAGCTTGCTCCAGTTTCATCGGCAATTTCCCGGAACACCTGCTTGTCATAGAGTCTACCTGCCACCTCAAACCTCTGTGCCATATCCTGGAGCTCCTTTATTGTACATATATCCTCAAAAAAGGCATAGAACTCGTCCATATCCTTTAATGTCATTATTGCTTTAAACAGATTATCTATATATTCCGAATTTACTGTCATTTCTATGCCCTCCACTTTCGCTTTTTAACATTTTATCACTTTAATTCGCTAAAGTCAAGAGGTATTCTTAAAATTTTTGAATTTTTACAAATAAAACTGTTCTCGATTTTACCCTTTCTGAATTTTTATCTGTAAAAACAGGCATTATAAAAATAATATTGTAAAACAAGACGGTGTAAATATGAAAAATTTTAAAAGACCTATTTCTATTATTATCGGTACCTTTATTTTATCTGTAGGAATAAACATTTTTCTTGTTCCATCGAAAATTTCAACCGGCGGGGTAAGTTCAATCGGAACTGTACTTTTTTACTTCTTCGAAATTCCCCTTTCCTTTACGAATATCAGTGTAAATGCTCTGCTGTTTATTACAGGATATTTTGTATCAGGTTTCCGGCTTTTAAAAAACAGTATTCTCGGAATTATTCTCCTGTCGTTATTTCTTGAAATCACATCATACTTTCCGACCTACTCGGAAAACACCCTGCTTTGCTCGGTATTTGGAGGTGCACTTGCAGGTTTAGGTCTGGGATTTATAATACGCGAGAGCGCTTCAACAGGCGGAAGTGATTTTGTGGCAATTATTCTTACAAAATATTTTCCACACATTTCTGCCGCAACAATTCTTTTAGTTATTGATACAATTATCGTTATCATCTGTGGATTTGTTTTCAAGAGTATAACGGTAACTCTCTACAGCATAATTTCTCTGTATGTTGCCTCTTGTGTTGCCGATAAAATATTGACTATCGGAAGTGTTGCAAAACAAATAAAAATCATAACCTCAAATCCACGTGAAATTTCAGACCTTATATTGAATAAATTTCACAGAGGAGTTACCTCTGTTGACAGCCTCGGTATGTATTCGGGAGAAAAACGGACCATTTTGCTATGTGTTGTTTTTCCAAAGGAGCTGCCAAATATTATTCGTGAGGTAAAACAAGTCGACGAGCAAGCTTTTACCATTATCTCTGATGTGCGTGAAGTATTCGGATTGGGCTTTAAAACCAATATGTAAGTGTTTTTTCTCAAAGTTTTTAACTAGTCCTCTGTTTTTGCATATAATATAGCATAATTCTAAATTTTGGAGGATAATATGCAAAATAATTATAATGCCTTTTCCGAAGAATCGCTATACATTCACGGAGCTGTCCCACATGAAAAGCCATACCGTCCTATAAGTTATCCGATATACCAGACATCAACCTTTGAAAACCCGGGGCTTTCAAAGGGGTGTGATTTTTCCTATACAAGGTGTGAAAATCCTACAAGGAATTCCCTGGAAAGAACTCTTGCACAAGCTGAATGCGGCAAGCTTTGCTTTGCATTTTCCTCGGGACTTTCAGCTATTCTTTCGGTTTTTTCAACACTTGAATATGGCAGTCACGTTATACTTTCAGAGGATATTTACGGTGGTACATACAGACTGTTAAACGTAATATTCAAAAAATTCGGTGTTGAAGCTACGCTTGTTGATTTCAGGGATATTTGCTCTCTTGAAAATGCAATATGCAAGAACACAAAACTATTATTTGCCGAAACACCGTCAAATCCTATGTGTCGGGTTACCGATATCGAAAAATGTGCAAAAATTGCACATGAGCATAATGCACTTCTGTGTATTGACAACACCTTTATGACGCCGTATTTTCAAAAACCACTTTTACTTGGTGCTGACATTGTAGTTCACAGCGGGACTAAATATTTAAGTGGTCACAATGACACAAGTGCAGGCTTTGTAATTGTAAATGATAAGACAATTGCAGAGAAAATAGACTATATTCTGAAAACCGAGGGTACAGGACTTTCCCCGTTTGACAGCTGGCTTGTAATGAGAGGACTTAAAACACTTGAGCTTCGGATGAAAAGGCACGATGAAAACGGAAAGCGAATTTTTGAGTGGCTCAGATGTAACAGAAATGTGGAAAGGGTTTATTATGCAGGGAACCCTGACTTTGATGACTATGAAGTTTCTAAAAAACAAGCAAATGGTTTTGGTGGGATGTTATCTATAAGGCTTAAATACATATCACTTGTTGATAAGATACTCACAGGTGGTACTACCATCATTTTTGCTGAAAGCCTCGGTGGCGTTGAAAGTCTTATTACCTACCCTATTACACAAACACACGCAACAACGCCAAAGGAGCTTCGCAGCCGTCTTGGAATCGACGAAAAGCTGGTACGGCTTTCCTGTGGAATTGAGCCATATTCCGATATAATTTGTGACCTTGAAAAGGTGTTGGGGTGCAACCTATGAGCAAACTTCTTGATTTTACAAAAATGTCGGCATTCGGAAATGATTACATATATGTAATTGACCTTGAAAAGCAACTTATTCATCGTGACGAGGTGTCAAGAATTTTGTCCGAACGAAATTTCAGCATAGGCTCCGACGGGCTTATTGTAATTGAGCGTAGTTCTGTGGCAGACTTTTTTATGCGAGTATATAATCCTGACGGAACACAGGCACAAATGTGCGGAAACGGACTTCGTAGTGTCGGAAAGCTCGTTTATGAAAAAGGGCTTTCCGATAAAACAGAGTTTACTGTTGAAACTCTGGGAGGTATTAAGGAGATAAAACTGTTTTTAGATGAAAACGGTAATGTGGAAAATATCCGTGCAGATATAGGCGTTCCGAGTTTTGAAAAAACAAAGATTCCTGCAATATACGAAAAGGACAGAATAATCGGCGAGGAATTAACTGTTCTTGACAGAAGCTTCATGGCTACTGCCCTTTCACTCGGAAACCCTCATCTTGCACTCTACTGTGAAGATTTAAGCAGACTTGATATAGAAAAATACGGACGGTATGCCGAAAATCTTGCCATCTTCCCTGAAAGAACAAATGTTGAATTTTTCAATGTCACCTCAAGGAACGAAATAAACATTCGCACCTGGGAAAGGGGTACAGGTGAAACTCTTGCGTGTGCCACAGGTTGCTGTGCCTGTCTTTGTGCCTGTGTTTTAGCTGATATGTGTGAAAGAAATGCGAGTGTTACACAAAGAGGTGGTAAAACACTTGTCCGGTGGGATGATTTCGGACATCTTATAATGACAGCGCCCTCGCAGATTATTTTTGAAGGAAAGGTGATGCTTGACGACAAATATTTCGTTTCTTGAACGACTATTCTGATTCTGGAGTTTTATATGCGTTTATCTGATTTACTTAAGCTTTCCGGGCTCGATTTTTCGGGAAAAATATACAAGAACACCGAAATTACAAGTATAGAAAATGACGCAAGAAAAATAAAAGGAACAGACAATAAAAATATATTGTTTATCTGCATCTGTGGGTGTAATTATGATTCTCATTCTGAAATTGAAAAGCTTGCAGCCAGGGGAGTTAAAAACTTTGTAATTCTCAATGGGAAATGTGTTAGCAGAAAAAATACAGGAATTAACCTATTACAAGTCAATGACACAAGACGTGCCTGTGCAATTCTTGCAAGAGCTTTTTACGGCTTCCCCGATAAAAAATTGAAAATTATCGGAATTACAGGTACAAAGGGAAAAACCACAACCACCTATATTCTTAAATCAATTTTTGACACGGCAAATAAGGCTTGTGGGGTTATCGGTACGTGTGGAATTGCCTATAGGGATATAAGAAAAGAAACTAAAAATTCAACTCCCGACAGTATCATATTTTATAAAACTCTTTATGAAATGTTAAAGTCGGGAGTGGAATATGTATTCTGCGAGGTTACTTCACAGGCAATGAAGCAGGACAGAGTGTATGGTATTATTTTCGACCTCGCAATCTTCACTAATCTATACCCTGACCATATTTCAAAAAACGAGCATGCAAGCTTCGAGGAGTACAAGGCTTTTAAAGGGAAGCTTTTTTCTGTCTGCAGGCAGGCTTTAATAAATATTGACAGCGAGCATTCAGGGTATTTCATTGACATATGTAAACGTAATTCTGTTCCTGTAAGTACCTTTTCTCTGAAAAACGACAAGGCTGATATTTTTGCAAACTGCATAAACGTACAAAGTCAACATTCAAGCTTTGAAGCTTTGGGAGAAAGTTATCACACAGGACTTATCGGAGAGTATAATATTACAAATTCTCTTTGTGCAATTTCTGTAGCAAGACTTTTTGGAATAGATGACATTTCGATAAAAAAGGGAGTCGAAAATGCGAAGGTTTTTGGACGATGTGAGAATGTTAATACTCCAAATGGTGTAAGTGTAGTAATTGATTATGCACACAACAAAGAAAGCCTCGAGAATATTCTCGAAGCTTTGAAAAAAATATGTAAGGGTAAGCTGTATTGTGTTTTTGGTGCAGGAGGTGACCGTTCAAGAGTCCGTCGGAGCAGTATGGGTGAAATTGCCACAAAATACTGTGACCTTTCCTTTATCACAAGCGATAATCCGAGAAGTGAGAAGCTTGAGGATATTATCAGCGATATTGTAGAAAATATAACCGATAAAAATAAATATATTATTATCCCCGACAGAAAAGAAGCAATTTTTGCGGCTCTGTCACGTGCAAAATCAGGTGATACTGTTCTTCTTGCAGGAAAAGGAGAACAGCTCTATGAAGAAGTGAACGGAATAAAGTACGATTTTGATGAACGGCTGGTAGTTCGGGAATTCTATGAGGGGAATTGTAACTATCCATTTTAAGTGTATTCACGTTTTTAAAAAATATGACAATTTAATATTAAAAAGACTTGATTATCGACTGTCTTTGTGGTATAATAACGGAGAATACAGCTTCAAAAATCATACGGAGGCAAAAGATGAACAGTAAAGAAAAATTCATACAGATATTCAATGAAAAAATAAAAAGAGAGGGAGCATCAGAGCTTCTTGCGTGGCTTTCTAAAACCGACTTTTTCACAGCTCCTGCAAGCACAAGATTTCATCTGAATGAGCAAGGTGGTCTTTGCCTTCACAGCATAAATGTATATGAATGTCTTTGCGAAAAACACGCAGGAGAGCATTCCGAGGAAACTCTTGCAATTGTAGCACTTCTACACGATTTATGTAAAGCCGAGTTCTACAAGGAAAGCACCCGAAATGTGAAGAATGAGCTTACAGGTCAATGGGAAAAGGTGCCTTACTATACAATTGAGGACAAGTTCCCCTACGGACACGGCGAAAAGTCTGTATTTTTAATTGAACGCTTTATGCGTCTTAAAGTTGAGGAAGCAATCGCAATAAGATGGCATATGGGTGGGTTTGACGATAGTGCAAAAGCAGGCAGCTTTACTGTCAGCAACGCCTTTGAAATGTACCCACTTGCCGTAAAGCTCCATATAGCCGATATGGAAGCGACATATTTCAAAGAGGGTATCCCGACCGGTAATATGGAAATATAAAATTTGAAAGGAAAATCAAATGAAGAAATTTGCAATGGATATAGCCTCTAAAAAAGGCTTTATATGTGATATGGATGGTGTTATATACCACGGAAATAAAATTTTGCCCGGTGTTCTTGAATTTGTAGAGTTTTTACAGAAAGAGAACAAGAGATTCTTATTTTTGACAAACTCCAGCGAACGTTCTCCTCGTGAGTTGCGTCAGAAGCTCAAAAGAATGGGGCTTGATATAAAAGAGGAGCATTTCTACACAAGTGCTCTTGCAACAGCTCACTTTCTTGCAACACAAAAGCACAAGTGTACAGCATACGTAATCGGAGAGCCCGGACTTATGAATGCCCTTTATGATGAGGGCATTACAATGAATGACGTAAATCCCGATTATGTGGTTATTGGTGAAACAAGAAATTACAACTATGAAAGCATAATAAGAGCTGTAAGATTTGTTTTCGGTGGTGCAAAGCTCATCGGTACAAACCCGGATATTACAGGCCCCTCCGAGCTTGGAATTATTCCTGCCTGCGGTGCATTTGTAAAACCGATTGAGCTTACAACCGGTCAGAGTGCTTATTATCTCGGAAAGCCTAATCCACTTATGATGAGAACAGCACTCAAGCTCCTTGATGTATCCCCCGAAGATGCCGTAATTGTCGGTGACAGAATGGATACCGATATTGTTGCAGGAATCGAATCGGAAATCGAAACGGCACTTGTTCTCTCGGGTGTTACTTCAATTGATGACCTTGCAAAATTCCCGTATGGACCTGATTATATTTACAATGGTGTCGGGGATATTATTAAAGGCAAACTCTATAACGAAAAGTAAAAAAATACCGACACATCTACGTGTCGGTATTTTTTATGTTCAGTTTTGTTTTCTTACAATTTTGTATTCGTCATACAGTACAAAATAAGGACAAGCATAATTTGATGTAGATAAAAACTTCTCCATTTCATCCTCATCAAGATTTATTTCACAGATATAGCAATCACATTCGTCGTCATAAACATAGTACTGACACAAATCACAGCTTGTCATCTGCACCTTTTTACTGTCTTTCATTTTTATCTCCTTGTCCTATAACTTACATATACAGTATAACACAAACAAAAAGAGATTGCAATGCTAATATTTATTAGTTATCTTACTGCAACATACGGAGCAAACGCAAAGCCGAGCATTCCACCGTATTCGACTACATACCAATTTCCCGACTTACAGAATACACGCACTTCAGCACCCTTCGGGGCTTGTGTAATTACTCTTGCATTTGTTGACGGACGTTCACGAATATTGAGTCTTCCCTCCTCTGTTACTACAATACCTGTACTGTATTCGTAACCCTCATTGGGAGTTACAAACAGAATTCCGAAAAACTCAGCAAGTCCCTGAACAAGGTTTCTTGCGATAGCATCTATGTTGTTTCTTATCCAGTCGGCATCTTCTAAATTATCGTGATATGCGATTTCTACAAGAACAGACGGTGCTCTTGTGCGTGTCACCTCGGCAAGAGTTGTTGTCGGCATAATTTTTACAAGCTCAGGGTCTGGATATATATTCTGGAAATTATCTGCAAGTGTGGATGCTGCCTCTTTACCTACAAGGCTTCTTGTGTAGTAGTAAAAATCTGTTCCCTGCAAAGTTCCTGCGATATTTTCGGGAGAAGCATTTGAGTGAAGCGCTAAATGTAAATCGTAATTACCTGCGTTTGACTGTGCAATTGCAGCACCTACATTCTGTGACGGATCATTTCTTGTAAACTCAATACCGGTAGCGTAAAGATAGGGCTCCATTGCATCGGCAATGAGATTCATATAGTATTCTTCATTACCACCTTGTGTACCTGCATACTGATTGAATTCCTGTGTTGACGGGCTTAAAAATATTCTTGGCATAATAATAAAACCTCCTTATGCTTTTTATAAATTATATGCACATAAGGAGGTAAATGTTCTTATTTAACTAAAATTTATAAGGCTTTTAAGCCCTTTTTCTGTTTTCCGTTTTTCTGTAACTTTCTTTGCAAGATACCGTGAGAGCAGCTGCAAATTTTCCTCATTCACCCTTGAAGCGTAGACATTGAGTATATTTTCGCCGTAGGTATCTTCTTTTTTCAACATCGGAATATTCTCTCTTGCTACAGCTATATGAAGATAAGACTCAAAGCTCTTTGAAAGCTCGCATTCCTGCTCATTTATAAGCTCTGAAAGGATTTCATTTGCATATTTCTTGCTTGGGAATAACCTCTCACACCTGTAGAAAGCGCTGTAACACATAGAAATAATTATTGCATCAATTAAGGAGTGAGTATATTTTATATTTTCCTCGGACAAGAACGCAGCTCTTTGCGTCAGTATCGGTTTTATATCCGAAAGCTGTTTTCCGTGCAAAAGTCCACATTCGGTAGCTAAGATTTCCGAGCGTTCAGAAACTTTTGCAAATGCTTCATTCCCAAAAAAGGAAAAAAATGCCTTTGTGAAAACTGCCTTTTCAAAGCTATGGGTATAGATATTTGAAAAAGCATAGTCATTTTTAAGCTTTATTGCGAACTCTGCAAGTAACGACGGATTTGCATAGTAAAAATGCTCGAGATGATAGAAATTCTTAAGAGTTCTGTCAAAAGCCCTGTTTGATTCCAAAACGCTCTTTTCCCAGAACTCAAACAGCTTCCTTTTTTTAATAATTTCAATGATTTCGTGAAAATCTGAAACAGAAACAGAGCTATCCATTATCATAAAGATATTCTTCAGCATAATTTTTGCGCTATCCTGCTTAATATATCCTTTTCCACAACGACTGGCTGTTTCTTCTATCATTTTTGAAAGCTCTATGTCTATGTACAAAAGCTCACTTTGCGAAAATATTTCCTTTTCGCGGCACTTGTTTATCAATGAGAAAAAGATATTATCAGCATCAAGCTCTGAAATATTTATACCATAGTATTTTTCAATATTCAAGCTATCCCTCCTCAACATCTTATTTTTCTTTATTCAAGCTCGCCGCCACACATATCCTCGTAGACAGCAAAAAGCAGGTCTGCCGTATCCTTAAGACTTGTTCCCTTCTTGATTTTCTTATCCCGGTATTCAAGAAATTCATCAATTTCACGACCAAAGCGTCGTTCGAGTGCCGCATAGAATAAGTATGTAGCTTCAATTATGGTATTGTCATCAAAATTACCCTCTCTGAAAATAAGCAGGTCAATAACAATCTCATCGAGTATTTTTTTAAGGTCTGCATCAAAATCCTCGGTTTTTTCAAATCCCAAGAACTTTTTAATTTCTTTGTCAACCCCAACGGCGTACTCATCTATCTTCTCGTGTATCATAGCTTTAAGGACAGAAATCTGCTCTATCATACTGTAATCAATATTCCCACCCTTGTATCTACCCTCATCAATTTGAAGAATAGCACAAGCTCTGCACGACTCTGCAATCATTTCCTCATTTATAAAAAGTCCGTAAAAGTCTGCCGTTTCGGAAATACTTTCTGCTATATCACGCGACTCAAAGTCAGTCAGAGGATAACCAAACTTTTCAGAAATCTGTGCAAGTCTCTTCTCAGGGATAACAAGAGCAATTTCCTCTCCCTTGTGATTTTTAAACACAAGAGAATTATCCTCTTTTGGCAAATTTATTATTCCCGAAAAAATCCCGTAGCTTAAATCCTTATTTTCTTTTTCTTCCATTTTGCTGTCCTTTTCTTTTTATGATTAAAAAATCACAAATTATTAAAATCCAAGCCTTGCAGCTCCTATGATACCTGCATCATTTCCGAGTGCCGCAATCCTTACAACCGTTCTTTTTGTGTTACCTCTTGCGTAGTCTTCTCTGTCGATGTATTCCTGAAGTGGACCTGTAAGATTCTCTCCCTCTTTGCAGATACCACCACCAATCACCAACACCTCGGGCTGAAAAATATTTATCATATTGATAATGCCTGCTGCAAGATACTTAATATACTTATCAACAACCTCTTTCCCTGCCTTGTCACCCTTTTCTTTTGCAAGAAATGCTGTTTTACCGTTTACCCTGTCAAGACTACCACATAGCTCCCACATAATTGAATTTCGGGTCTGCTGCATTTTTTCCTTAGTCATATTGATAAGTCCCGTTGCTGAAGCATATGCTTCCCAACAGCCACGTCTTCCACAGGTACAATCCTTACCGTCTATCTCGATTACATGATGTCCGAGCTCTCCACCCGAATAGTTATGTCCGGAATAAATTTTTTTATTGATAATTATTCCACCACCGACACCTGTACCGAGAGTTATCATTATAGAATTATCGCACCCCTTTGACGCACCCATTTCTGCTTCACCCAAAGCTGCGGCATCTGCGTCATTTGCAATAAGTATCTTCTTAATTCCGGAAAACTCAGAAAGCTTCTTTGCTATCGGGTAATTTTCAAACGGAAGATTATTTGCGTAGATTATTTCGCCCTTATCGGGATCTGCACTTCCGGGAGTTGCAACTCCTGCGTATTCAACATCCCCGATGGTTATTCCCTCATCCTTGCAAAGCTTTAAACAAAGAGTAGCCATATCCTTAATTATTTCGTCTGCATCACGCTTGGCGTTTGTCGGAACACTGTCTTTTCTTATAATTTTTCCTTCTTCATCAACAAGTCCTACGGCTATGTTTGTACCGCCCAAATCAACACCTATATAATACATTTAGCTGCTCCTTTACAATCATTATAAACCTTCAAAACAGTTATCTGTTAAAATCAGATTCGGAAACCTGTCCCATAAGTCGCTTGTTAAATTCTTCTGCCGTGTTGTAGCCCATTTTCTTCTGCCTGTTATTCATAGCAGCAATTTCGATAATAATTGCAAGATTTCGTCCCGGTCGAACAGGTATTGTAATTGCAGGGATATTTATACCCATAATTTCACAAAATTCCGTGTCCATTCCTACTCTTTCATAGAACTTTCCTGACTGCCATGGCTCAAGGTTTACAACAAGGTCTATTTTTTCTGTAAGCTTTACTGCTCCCATACCGAAAATACGTCGTACGTCAACAATACCGATACCACGAAGCTCGATATAATGGCGTATAAGCTCGGGTGCAGATCCGACAAGGGTTTTTGATGAAACCTTCTTGATTTCAACCGCATCATCGGCAATAAGTCTGTGTCCCCTCTTTACAAGCTCAATTGCAGTTTCACTCTTACCGATACCACTGTCACCGAGAATAAGAATACCCTCGCCGGATACCTCTACAAGCACCCCGTGTCTTGTAATTCTGGGTGCTAACTGTACATTGAGGAATGCAATAAGTGCCGCCATAAACGAGGAGGTTCCGTCTGAAGAAACGAGCAGCGGAATGCTGTATTTCTCGCAAAGCTCCGAGAATTCAGAAAAAACCTCAAGGTCAGAGCTGAACACGACAGCTACTGCTCCGTTTTTCAAAAATTCCTCTACTTTTGAATATCTCTCTCCGGATTCAAGACTTTCAAGATATCTATACTCTACTTTACCGATAATCTGAATTCTTCCCGGCTCATAGTGGTCAAAAAAGCCACTCAGGGGAAGTCCCGGACGGTTTACGTCTGCTCTTTTTATAAGAATTTTATCTGCCTCGCAGGGAAGAAAAACTGCCTTTAACTGGCATTCCTTTATAATTTGTTCAAGGGTTACCGAATATTGTATATTCTGTGTGTTTTCCATTTTTTTATTCCTTTTTTATTTTTCAGTTATTTTCAAAGCAACTGTAAAGCGCATTTTTAAGCTTTGTCTGGATTTCTATATCCCAGGCAAGAATTTCCTGGAAATATGTAAGTGATATTTTATTATCTTTGTCTACCATTGCAAAAGCACCTGCTGCGCCATCCCAGCCGAATTCGCCGATAGGACTCATAGAACGGCTCTCGGTCTTATTCATATGTGTACGAACCCCAAGACCGTAACCGTAACCGTATCTTCGCATTTCGTAAAATCGTTCGATACGCTTTTCGTCCAACTGATTTGTTCTCATAAGGTCAACAGTAGCTTCAGACAAAATCCTGTTACCGTTTTTGCCTACACCACCACATGCCATTGCATCAAGAAATAGTGCATAGTCGGTAGGACAAGACACAAGCCCTGCACCACCACTTTCATATTCATCTGTAATAATGTACTCGCATTCGAGAGGACATCTGGTTACCACCTGTCTTGTTTTGTCATAGGTGTATTTGACAGCCATTCTTGAAAGGCGTTCTTCATCCTTCGGAATACCGAAAAAGGTATTTTCCATTCCAAGCACATCAAAAACGTTCTTTTTCATATATTCGCCGAATTTCATGCCCGATATTACTTCAATAAGTCCGCCGAGAACATCGTGACAAAGACTGTATCTGAAATCTGTACCGGGTTCAAATGCCAGAACTGTTTTTGAAAGTGCCTGTACTATCTCCCTGGTACTTGTTTTTCCTTCGGAAATATACTTTTTGATTTCAGGTGCAGCCAGGTCATAATTGAGTCCTGCACTCATTGTAAATAAATCTCTTATCGTAATCGGATTTTTAGCATACAAATCAGATTCTGATATGCTCTTTTCACCACTTGCGCTTCCACTTGCAATAGCGGCAGCGTTAACATTATTTACAACCGAAGGAGCAATCTTCATCTTTTCAAACTCAGGCAAATAATCCGAGAGCTTGTCATCTAATGAAAATTTCCCCTGCTCAAAAAGCTGAAGTGCACCTGAACAGGTAAGCATTTTTGACATTGAAAATATCAGATAAAGCTCGTTTCCGTTTATTTTCTTTTTGTTTTCTATATCGCTGTATCCGGTAGAATATCTGTATAATTGCTCATGGTTCTTGTAAACTATACAATCGACACCCGGTGTTTTATACACATTTACAAGCTCATTCAGACATTCTTCGAGTTTGTTGAAGTTCATCCCCAAAATCCTCCGAACTTTTGTATTCCATAAATTGAATAATATTATAGCACACTTTGGGATTTTTTTCAAGCATCATAATATGAATTAACACAAAATTAAAATAAATTACCTATTAAAATGATTACTTTTCTCGGTGTGCTATTGTGAATTTTATAAGAATAGGCACAAAGAATACTCCTTTAATTGTAAATAAATAATATTTTTTCAAAAAAATCAAAAAAACACTTGCAAAACAAAAACTGATGTGTTATAATAGTAATGTTGTTCAGTATGTGTAAATGTAATTTTTGTGTTTATATGTACTTGAAGTTTAAAAAAGTTCCACCTAAAAAAAGCACAAATACGGTGGATAATTCTCTTTATATCGGGAGGTGCAGTAAAATGGCAAAGTGCGAAGTATGTGGTAAGGGCGTTACATTCGGACACAATGTATCCCACTCCAACAGAAAGACAAACAGAGCTTGGAAGCCTAACATCAGACGTGTAAAGGCAGTTGTTGGCAATGGCGAACACAAGACAGTATATGTATGCTCTCGTTGTCTGCGTTCAGGTAAGGTTACAAGAGCGTAATTTATCTGAAAACATTAATAATGCACAAGTAAGGAAGGATTTTTATCCTTCCTTTTTGTGTTTATATCTTTTATGCATAATACAAAACGGGCTGTTGCTTTTTGTGCAACAGCCCATCTTTATTATTCATCTATGTAACTTTGAATACAACTTACTCTTTACGCCATATACTTATAAATTTTTTCGGGAAGATCAAGCAGTGTTTCACTTTCAACCGAAACGGTCGCCTCACCCATGAGATTAAGGCTGAAGATTCCAAGTATTGATTTTGCATCAACAATGTCGTTCCCTGTTGATATTTTTGCTTCAAAGGGGTATGTCGAAATGATTTTGCAGAATTCCTTGACATCGGTAATCGAGCTTAGCTTTACATTAAAGTTTATCATAATACCTTACCTTTTTCTTTTCTTTAAAAAATTCCAAACGCATAGCATTTGGAATTCCTTGTTTATTATATGTCAAAGGAGAGTTTTTGTCAAGCAAATTCGTCAAAATTCTGCTTTCTGTTGTATTTATGCACAAACACCACTGCGGTTTTTTGTACATTTCGACAACATTTTTAGTCTTAATCAAAAATCCTCACAAACAGCACCGAAGCTCTCTGCAATCATCAACGCCTGCTTCATAGAAATAACAGCCCCCTTAATATTACAAGAGGTCAGGTTACTACCGGAAAAATCTCCTTGCGTTATATTTGATTTTTCAAAGGAAACATTATTAAAGCTTGTACCGATAAATTTACAGGAAAAAAGCTGCGATTCAACAAAGCTGCAATCGATAAGCTTTGCTTCGGTAAAGTTCATGTTGATGATATCTTTTTTACGATATCTCATTCCGACGCATATAGCATTAGTAAAATCGCACATATCAAAGTAGGCTCCCCCCATATCTGAATTTACAAAGGATGAGCCGGTAAAACGGCAATTTTCGAAGAATGCGGCAATCAGATTTGAATGTGGAAAGATACAATTCAAAAACGTACAGCTTTGAAATTTTGCACCGGTAAAGTGTGTCATTGAGAAATTACAATTTTCAAATATACATTTGCGAAATTTTTTATCCTCAAGGTCCATAGCTGACATTATGCAGTTTTTAAAGCTTTTCTTTGAGAATTCGTCTCCGTCGAAATATCCGTAATCAGAAAAATCCTTTCCGATATACACTTCTTCATTAAGTATCATTCAGTTCCACCTGCCTTATATATCAATATTTTGCAGCGCCAATTATTCCTATATCATTCTTGAGCTTCGAAGTTTCAATTCTTACATCCTTAAAGCCTACCCTTTCACGGAGCGGCACGGAAAGATATTCGCCTTCCTTGGAAATAGCTCCACCTATTACAATTATGTCGGGACGAAAAACATATGCAAGACTAACAAGTCCCACTGCTATGTAATCTATGTATTTTTCAACAACAGCTTTCCCTACAGGGCAACCGCTTCGCATTGCATCAAATGCAGTCTTGCCACTTACTCTGCCGCCTGCGTTCTTTATCTGGTGTGCCATAAGACTTTCGGGATTTTCATTTGCAGCCTCTCTTGTAAAATTACAAAGAGCAGTTACAGATGCGTACTTTTCATAGCAGCCGATTCTTCCGCAGCCACATTTTTCCCCGTCACTCTTGATACACATATGACCGATTTCTCCGGCTTTTCCGTTTGTTCCGAAATACGGCTTTCCATCGATTACAATTCCACCACCGACACCTGTTCCGAGAGTTACAAGTATCATATTTTTATATTCTTTTCCGTAACCGGCGTAGTATTCGCCGAGTACTGCACAATTTGCGTCATTACCGACACGTGCCGGAACTCCGAGGGCATCGGAAATCATACTGCAGATAGGAGTATTTTTAAAGTTTATGTTAGACGCAAGCAGTATTACACCCTTTTCGCTGTCAACAAATCCCGGTGTTCCGATTCCTATCTTTTCTATCTTGTATTTTTCCATAATTGTACGGCACATTTTTATTATATCGCTGATAATCTCGGTATCAGATCTTTTTGCAAGAGTAGGTATTTCAAATTTTTCGAGAATTCTGTTTCCGTCAACTACTCCCAATTTAATATTTGTACCGCCTATATCAATACCAAGTTCCATTTTACCCTCCGGATTTTTTTACAATATTTTACAATTATTATACCATATCTCACCTCTTTAATCAAGGAAAATAGATATACTATATTTCTCTATTTGATATAAAATCTTTCGTGATTTTAATTGTTATATCAAAATGTAAAAATCCCTCAGGTACAAAGCATAACTGTCCTGTCGGATACCCCAACAGGACATGTCAGCATAATTAATCAATTTCTATAATATTTTCGTTTTCCATTTCGAAATCAAATTTGAGAAAATATTGCTTTTATTTATTTTCATTTTGAGAATTATTGATTTCTTCTCTTTCCGCCATAACCCTTGCTGCATACTCTGCTTTTTTCTTTTTGCTGCGTTTTACAAGTTTTCTTATAACTATAATTGCAACAACAATTATAACTGCCCAGATTGCGATAAAGATAATGTTATAGCTCAAAAATACCACAAAATTCTCAAAACCGTCGCAAAACTCTGAAAGTCCACCTGAAAAAGCCTTGCCGATTCGCTCGCCAAACGTTAAAACCTTCGGCACTTCAATATCTTTTACGCTTGTTTCCTGAAGATTTATTGTAACTGTCGAATAGCTTACAAGGGAATCAAGCTTGCGAAGGGCCCCTGTCATACTTTCAATCTCATATCGTACATCCGAAAGCTCACGTTCAAGTGCAAGTACGTCGTCAAGCTTCTGTGCGTTTTTGAGTATTTCAAGAATTCTCTCTTCACGCAAAGTTGCACTTGCAAGTCTTGCCTCTGTATCATAATACTGCTCGGTCACATCATTGTTATTCTGACTTGAGCTTGTTACAACACCGATACCGCTTGTTTCTCCGATAAAGCTGTTGTAATTTTCGACAGGAACTCTTATTATGTATCTTGAGCTTCTCTCTCTTCCGTCAAAGCCTCCGTTACTGTTTGAATTTTCAAAATATGCGTCATATTTTTCGCAAAGTGCATTCAGTGCTTCAAGTGACTTATCGTACTCTTTGGTTCTGATGTAGAACTCGGAGGTATATATAATTTTACGTTTTACGGTGTCCGGCTTTGCAGAACCCACCTCGGAAATTGAGTCATAAGCAAATTCTGCCTCCTCCATCGGAGCGTCATACTGAGCAAATAGCTTTGCATCCTCTTTCGTACTTGTGGTATAAACATAATAACCTTCGGTGTCTGCATTTTTCATCTGGTTGTCCACACCCTTACCACACGAGGTAAGGCAAAGTACTGTTGCAAAAAGTATCGCCATAAGCTTCAGGTTCTTTTTCATAGTGATTTCTCCTTTTTGTGTCAGAATTCAAAAGTGTTTTCTACTTCTGTATCTGTTTTGACGAAAAAGAGTGAAAAAAAGTTCCATAATTTGTAAAAATAGTTAAATTTGTTTTTTCTCAACAAACCATCTGCTGCCATCAAGGTATAAATATGCTTCCCTTCCACGTATTCTGCAGGTATATCGTATACCGCTGCCTCCACCCTTGAGACTTGCGCAGGGCCGGGAGTCAAGTACCTTGTCTATTTCAAATCTTCGTCCGTCGTCCCAAAGCACAACCTCGGGAATTATTATTCCGTGTGTATTGAAATACGCCTTAACGCAGACATAGGTTTTTATGTGTACGCTTTGCGGCGAATATACATTTAAATAATTTCTTTCTTCCATTTTTTTGCCTTTCGAAAAATCAATGCTGTTTAAATACACCCTTAAGATTGCTCTCGTCCTTAACATTTGAGCTGACAAGTCCTTTGTCACACATAAGTACTCCTCTTTGTACAGAAGAATAACCGTAACGGTCACGTATTGCATCAACGGCGTTATCTATTTTACTTATTTTCGTGCGTTTCGAGATTCCATCGTCAAAAATTGAAAGCTGAACAGGAGTATCGGCTCTCTCAAGGCTTGTAGCACGAATTCCCATACTTCTTATCGGAATGTGCCAGTCATAAACAGTGCGAAAAAGTCCGAATGCGGATTTTGCGATTGTAACTGTTGAATTTGTTGCAAATTCAAGCTTTATCTGATGATCATGCGTTTTAAGGTCAGCTTCACGAATAGAAATCTGCACAGTGTTACATTTGAGATTATGCTGTCGAAGCCTTGCACCTACGCTTTCAGCCAGCATATAGCACATTGCCCTGACATCCTCTTCATTTTCAAGGTCTCGAGGGGGCGTGCTTGAATTGCCAATCGACTTTATCTCCTCTTCCTCGCCATTCCTTGAAACAGGAGCTATATTCTCTCCCCTTGAATTCCTGAGCATCGTGATGCCGTTTTTCCCGAAAAGGGTTTTCACAAACGGCTCTGTAAGATTTGCAAGCTGTCCGATTGTATGAATACCGATTCCGGCAAGGGTATTGCTTGTGCTTCTGCCTATATAAAGCATATCTGACGCAGGGAGATTTGCAATTAAATCTGCATAGTCCTCAGGCGAAAAAACTGTTGTTGCATCAGGCTTTCGATAGTCAGAAGCAAGCTTTGCAAACATCTTATTGTAGCTTACTCCAACAGAAGCGGTAAGCCCTAATTCCTTAAAAATTCTGCCTCTGATTTCGTCGGCAATCCTTGCACCGTCAGAAAGAGTTTTCACACCGATGCTACCCGTCAGGTCAATCCACGCCTCGTCATCCCCAAAGGATTCCACCCGGTCGCTGTATTCAGAATAAATCTCCCTTACCATATGTGAATATTTCATATAGTTTTCGTAGTTTGCCTGCACCAGAACAAGACACGGGCATTTCTGCTTTGCCTGCCATATAGGCTCTGCAGTTTTAACACCGTATTTTTTCGCAAGTTCGTTTTTTGCAAGTACTATTCCATGACGTGCCTGAACATCCCCACATACTGCAACCGGGTGTCCACGAAGCTCCGGGTTCAGGGCACACTCACAGGAAGCATAAAAATTATTCAAATCAGAATGGAGTATCACTCTACCCCTGTTTACATAGGCGCCATACTTTGCCCTTTTGTCGATCATTTTGCACCTCAATTTCCAGAATGGATGTTCCGAATATATGTTCTATATTTATTATAGCACACATTTTTCTTAAAATCAAGACCTTTTTACAAATTTCATAAATTTTGCATTCGGCATCTCCCACAGGTACAAAAAAGCTATTTTAAGCTTAAAATTTTAAGAAATTGTTAAAAATAATTAATGGTATTGACAAGTGTTCGTTTTTATGATAAAATATGCCAAAATGAATAGTTTTTTTATAAACGCTTTGAAGCGGAATAGTATGTGTATATTCTCGTCGCAGAGAGAGATGTCGGCAGGTGCGAGACATTGACAGGTATATTCAGAACTCACCGACCAGCGGTTGTCGTGAAAGCAACATTGTTAGTAATGACAAACGGGAACTCCCGTGACAGAGTTGAAATGTGTAAGCTTACGCATTAAAGTGCATCCGTTTTTCGGGTGAAGAAGAGTGGTACCACGGAGGTTTTATTACGCTTTCGTCTCTTTGTAGTCTCAAAGAGATGATGGCGTTTTTTTATTTCAATTTTGTAATTTTTAAAGGAGTTGATACTAAATGAAGAAAATTTTTGTTTCAGATATCACATTAAAGGAGTTATCTCAAAATCGTGAACACTCTCTGCTTTTCAGAGAAAAGACTGCTATTGCTTCAGCTCTTGCCGGTCTCGGTGTTGACGCAATTGAATTGGCACCTGTCAATAATCTTCGTGAGGACAATATTATTTACGGCACAATTTCCTCTGTCGTTAAGAATTGTACTATTGCAATTCCCGTCGGATTTACAGCCGACAGTGTACAGAACGCCTGGAGCTGTATTTCAAAAGCCGAAAAGCCGAGACTTCAGGTCGAGCTTCCGGTTTCTACCGTTCAGATGGAGTATATTTATCATATGAAGGGCGAAAAAATGCTTGAGAAGATTTCAGAGCTTTGCTCTGCTTCAAAGGCACTTTGCGAGGATGTGGAATTTGTTGCAGGTGATGCAAGCCGTACAGAAATTGACTTTTTAATCAGTGCTTGTAAGACAGCTCAAAACAGTGGTGCTGCAATTATTACCCTTTGTGATGATGCGGGAGTGCTTCTTCCTGAGGAAATAGTAACACTTGTAAAACAGGTAAAGGCAGAAATTTCAGCAAAGGTATTCGTAAAAATCTCTGACAGAATAAATATGTCGGTAGCAGTAGCTTTTGCTGCACTTTGTGCAGGAGCTGACGGGGTAAAAACCACACTCGTTGGAGAAGATTCTTTAATCACAGGTAAAATTGCCGACACCATCAAGGAAAAGGGCGAACAGTTCGGTATTTTCACCGACCTCAACAGCACTCAAATTCACACAAGCGTAAACGAGCTTTTAAAGAAGGTTAACAAGAGTTCCTTCAATATAGAAAGAGCTGATAGCGAAAACGATGACGAAATACTGCTTGATTCCGACAGCACCTATGCACAAATCTGTGATGCAACAAGAGCTCTCGGTTATTCTCTTTCCGAGGAAGATAACAATGTAGTTTACAAGTCTGTAATTACTGTTTGCCAGAAAAAGAGCTCTATCGGAACAAACGAGCTTGAAGCAATTATTGCAAGCTCTGCGATGCAGGCACCCTCTACCTATCATCTTGAAAATTATACCACAAGCTGTGGAAACCTGACAAACTCTATGACACAAATTAAGCTTTCAAGAAATGATGAGGCAATTTACGGCGTAAGTATCGGTGACGGACCTATCGACTCCGCCTTCAGAGCAATTGAAAACAGCATCGGTGTTCACTATGAGCTTGATGACTTCAGAATTCAGTCTGTAACAGAGGGCAAGGAGGCTCTCGGTTGTGCCGTTGTAAAGCTTCGCAGTGGTGGTAAGCTTTATTCCGGCAGTGGTATTTCTTCCGACATTGTCGGTGCAAGTATCAGGGCATATTTGAATGCACTCAACAAGATAGTATTTGAGGTATAATAGAATGAAAATTGTTTTTTCAACCAAAAACGTAAAAAGATCATCATTTCTGAGCCTTTGTAAATACACCTATGACTACGGCTTCAACGGTTTTGAAATTTATGACGCAATAAATGAACGCAGGAAACACGGCGACAGCATTTTACGTTCTGACAGGCTTGCAGAATCAAGGCGTAAGCTTGTTAACCGCGATTTGACTGTTTCTGCTCTGACTTATCCCTTTGCAATCGAATCGCCCGAGGCAATTCCGTCTGATATTGAAAAATATGTTGATATGGCATCACGTGTAAATATTGAAAATGTAATCCTTTGCACATATGAAGCTGCCCCCTTTGAAGTACTTTCCGAAAAGCTCGGTGGTGCTGTTCGTCTTGCCGAAAAGAACGGTGTTCAGCTTCTTTTTGAAACCTGCGGGATTTATTCGGACACAAGCAAAATAATTGAGCTTATAAATCATTTTTCCTCAATTTCTCTCGGTGTTTGCTGGAATGTGCGCCAGACATATTTTAATGCACACGAGGATGCAGAAAAGACCATTAAAAACCTTGGTGCTTATATAAAATATGTTCGTCTCGGAGATAAAAAAGACGACAAAAATGTACTGATTGGTGAAGGTACACTTCCTGTTTCAGAGTTTATTGTTGCTCTTGACTCACTTAACTTTGACGGTTTTATTTGCGCAGATTGGAATGATGAAATAGAGGACGCAGATATTGTTCTTACTCATTTTTCAAATTACATTTGTTCTCTTAACAGAGAAAAAAAGGAATTTGACGAATTGTATTATAACCGTCAGAAGACAGGAACTCATATCTGGAAAAAATATGATGTTATTGATCTTACCTTCCCTCAGGTACTTGATACACTTGTAGAAAAATATCCTGACCAATATGCCTTCAAATATACAACACTTGACTACACAAGAACCTATGCTGAATTCAGGCGTGATGTTGACGAGGCTGCTGCTGCTTTTATTTCACTTGGCGTAAAGGCCGGAGACCACATCGCTGTCTGGGCTACAAATATTCCTCAATGGTTTATTTCCTTCTGGGCTGCTACTAAAATCGGTGCTGTTCTTGTAACTGTTAATACTGCTTATAAAATTCACGAAATAGAATATCTCTTACGTCAGTCTGACACTCATACTCTTATTATGATTGAGGACTACAAGGATACAAATTACCGTGAAATTATGCAGGAGCTTTGTCCGGAGCTTGCAAATATGAAATCAGGCGAGCCTCTCTACACTAAAAATCTTCCGTTCCTGCGTAATATTGTTACTATCGGTTTTGAAATGCCGGGATGTCTTACCTGGGAAAAGATGCTTGAGAGAGCAGCAAACGTTCCGATTGAGGTCGTTCGTCACAGAGCTTCTCTTGTAAAGCCTGATGATGTCTGCAATATGCAGTATACCTCGGGTACGACAGGTTTCCCGAAGGGAGTAATGCTGACTCACAGAAATGTTGTAAACAACGGAAAGACAATCGGCGACAGAATGGATTTATCAACTGCTGAGCGAATGATGATTCAGGTACCGATGTTCCATTGTTTTGGTGTGGTACTTTCTATGACCTCAACTATGACACACGGTGGAACTCTTTATCCTCTTCCCTACTTCTCTCCGAAGTCCTCTCTTTCCTGTATTCACAATGAGCATATTACCTGCTTTAACGGTGTTCCGACAATGTTTATTGCAATGTTCAATCACGCAGATTTCAAGAACACCGATTTCTCTCATATAAGAACAGGTATTATGGCAGGTGCTAACTGTCCTCCGGATCTTATGAGAAGAGCAGCTGCCGAGATGAATATGACAGAAATCATCAGTGTTTACGGTCAGACCGAGGCTTCTCCCGGTTGTACTATGGGTGAGGTTAACGAGGACCTTGACCACAGAGTAGAAACTGTAGGAAGCGCGTTCCCGGGGGTTGAATGTAAAATTATTGACCCTGAAACAGGAGAAGAACTCCCCGACGGCGAAAGTGGTGAATTTGTAGCACGTGGTTTTAACATAATGAAGGGTTACTACAAGATGCCACAGGCGACAGCAAACACTATTGATGCTGACGGCTGGCTTCACAGCGGAGATATTTGCTGCAGAACGCCCGACGGCTACTACAAGGTAACAGGCCGTCTTAAGGATATGATTATCAGGGGTGGTGAAAACCTTTATCCCCGTGAAATCGAGGAATTCTATTTGACACATCCGAAGGTGCGTGATGTTCAGGTAGTTGGTGTTCCCGACAAGCGCTACGGAGAGGAATGCTGTGCATGGATTATTCTCCACAAGGGTGAAACGAGTGATGAGGCAGAAATGCGTGAATTTGGCAATGCTCATATTGCACGTCACAAGGTACCGAGATACTTTATGTTTGTAAAGGAATTTCCGATGAATGCTGCCGGTAAAATTTTAAAATACAAAATGCGTGAAGAATCGGCAAAGGCTTTGGGAATTGAATAAAAATTTAAGGGAGGATTCAATCCTCCCTTTTTCATTTATAAATTACTGCATAAATATTATCTGCCGAGACCTCTAACATTTTTTCTCCGTCGTGTTCTCTTTTCTCACCGATTGATACAGCTACATATACCGTTTCATTTTGATTTTTACGGGCAAATTTTATAAAGTTTTTGTCAGTTTCGCAAAAAGTGATCTCACCTTGCTTTATAGCACTGTTTTCATTTTTCAAAAAGGCTAATTCCTTATAGAAGCTACGTAAAGCGGTGTTTTGATTCTGCCATTGAAAAAAACAACGGTTAAGTGGGTCTTCAAACCCTTGCATACCTATTTCATCACCGTAATAGATACAGGGGTTGCCGGGGAGGGTAAACTGAAGAAGTGCCGATACTTTTGTAAGAATCAATGCTCTGTCAAGCTCTTCAGCGCAAAGGGTAAATTTTGCTTTTTCGGTCTTGGTCATCCCTTCGCCTTTCCCGGAAAGAGCTGTAATAATTCTTGGGGTATCGTGACTTGAAAGCATGTTCATCAAACAATCAAGAACAGGCCGTGGATAATTTTCTGTAACAGTCATTATTCGGTCAGCAAAGTCATAACCTGTAATTTTCTCCGTTACAAAACCTGTAATTGCTTCTTTGAACGGATAATTCATTACTGAATCAAGTTCCGAATTTGAAAAATACCTTCTGCGTTTACCATAGCTGATTTTATTAGATGCGTCTTCCCATACCTCACCTAAAAGCACGGCATCAGGCTTTACTTCTTTTAATTTTTTGTGAAACGCTACAATAAACTCATCAGGAAGTTCATCTGCGACATCTAGGCGAAAACCATCTGCACCAAGCTTCAACCAATGACAAATCACACTATCCTCTGAGTGTATTATAAAATCCATATAACTATGATTCAGCTCATTTACACACGGTAAGGTATCAATTCCCCACCACGAAGTGTACTTATTCGGATAATCCTCAAATTGGAACCATTCTCTGTAGGGAGAGTCGGGATTGCTGACGGCACCGTTACCGAAAATATGCTCTGAATCGAAATAAATACTGTTACTCCCTGTATGAGAAAAAACACCGTCAAGGACAATTTTTATGCCAAGTTTGTGTGCCTTTTGACACAAAATTCTAAAGTCCTCCTCGGTGCCAAGCAGGGGGTCAATTTTTTTATAATCTGCCGTATCATACCGGTGGTTTGAATACGCCATAAAAATCGGATTGAGATAAATAATACCCACTCCCATATCTTTTAAATATGGGAGTTTTTCAACAATCCCCATTAAATTCCCACCAAAAAAATCATTGTTTGTTATTCTGCCATTTTCGTCAGGCAGATATACCGGCAATTCACTTGTATCCTCATGCAATAAATAAGGTGTAAGCTTGCCATCGGGGCAGGCTTCCCCTGATTTTGCAAATCTGTCGGGGAAAATCTGATACATTACTCTTCCTTTAAAATCTTCCGGCGTATCATAATTTTTATCATAGCAGGTAAGCTGCCATAAATCGCCAAGAGCAATATTGGTATCATCCCCTTGCTTGAACAGGTCAAATGACTCATTTCTTGTTTTGATTTTAAAATAGTAAAAATAAAGGTCGATCTCAAATAGCGAAAATTGTGTTCTGTACACCTCATAAGCTCCGTCTGTTTGCTCAAGTACCAAGGGTACTGTCATTTTAAAGCCACTTTCGGAGCTTATGCAAAAAAATACTTCTTCAGTCTGACAGCTTACCGGGATTTTTATGCGCAATCTGCATAATTGGTTCTGCTTTACGCAGCCAAACGGAGATTTATAATATTCATTTTTACTGTTATACAATATTCGCATTATTTTCACCACCTGACAAACATCCGGTGTTGTAAACTTATACCGGATATTTAATACCCAACATTCCAGATATTATCTGCATATTCTTTTATAGCTCTGTCTGAAGAAAAAATCCCAGCCTTTGCTATATTCACCAAAGACATACGGGCAAAATCAAGCTTTGACCGATATGCTTTTTCAGCACTCTCGTGAGCTCTTACATAATCAGCAAAATCAGCCAGAATCATATATTTATCAGCAGCTCCGAAATCATTTGTGACAAGCGAACGTCTGATGTCGTCGAATTTTACTCCGAGAACCCCTGATGTGAGCATATCAATAACTTTTTTAAGTTCAGGATTATTGTTTAAATAATCGGTAGGTCTGTACCCATTTTTCCATAGTTCATCTACCTCATCTGTACGCAGACCGAAAATGAACATATTTTCGTTTCCTACCTGCTCGCATATTTCAACATTTGCACCGTCTAAGGTTCCTAAAGTGACAGCACCATTTATCATAAGCTTCATGTTACCTGTTCCGGAGGCTTCCTTTCCTGCAATAGAAATCTGTTCTGAAATGTCTGCAGCAGGAATTATAATTTCAGCAAGAGAAACTTTATAATCTTCAATAAATACGACCTTAATTTTATCACGGACCTCAGGGTCAGAGTTTATCATATCAGATACTGCAACAATCAAACGGATAATTTGCTTTGCCATTACATAGCCTGCTGATGCTTTTGCGGCAAATATGAAGGTTCTTGGAACATAATCACCTTTTGGATTATTCTTGATTTTATTGTAAAGGTACAGTATATGAAGCACATTCAGAAGCTGACGTTTATATTCGTGAAGACGCTTAACCTGAACGTCAAAAATAGAGTCAGGGTCAACATTTATACCGTTTACCTTCGCAATATAATTTGCAAGACGAACTTTATTGTTATACTTGATTTCGCAAAGCTTATTCAATACTTTTTCGTCATCATAATATTTAAGAAGTTTTGAAAGCTCTGTGCTATCATGCTTAAACCCGCTACCGATAAGCTGTGTAAGGTAAGTGCTAAGCTCGGGGTTTGCCTGACAAAGCCATCTTCTGTATGCAATTCCGTTTGTTACATTTGTAAACTTTTCTTTTGAAATATTGTAGTAATCACGGAAAATTCCTGTTTTTAAAATATTACTGTGAAGTTTTGAAACACCGTTCACCTTGTGACACGCAGCAAGACACAAATTTGCCATGCGGATTTCTCCGTGTGCAATCACTGCCATATAATCAATTTTAGCAATATCCCCCGGATAAATCAAATGGAGCTGTGCTATAAGACGTCGATTGATTTCAAATACTATCTGATAAATTCTGGGCAGTTGTTCTTTAAAGAGGTTTTCGTTCCATCGTTCAAGTGCCTCACTCATAACGGTATGGTTTGTATAACTCAGGGTTTCGCTACTTATTCTCCAGGCATCATCCCAGCTATAATCATACTCGTCCACAAGAATTCGCATAAGTTCAGGTACACATAGAGCCGGATGTGTGTCGTTGATGTGAATAGCTACTTTTTCAGAAAAGTTATCCAAGCTGTCATAATACTTTAAGTGACTTTTTACAATGCTTTGGAGCGATGCGGATACAAGCAAATACTGTTGCTTAAGTCTCAGAATTTTTCCTGCGATATGGTCGTCTGCAGGATACAAAACCTTTGAAATAACCTCTGCCATATTATTTTCTTCGAGGGATTTTGCATAATCACCACGGGAGAACGCCGCCATATCAAAGCGATTTGCAGACTTTGCACTCCAGAGTACGAGTTTATTGACCGCCCCTGTATCATAACCCGAAACATACATATCATAGGGTACCGCAATTACAGAGTTGTAGTTGGTATGTGTAACCTTAAACTTGCCGTTATCATCCCTGCCATTAACCTCTCCGCCGAATTTTACTTCCACGACCTCGTCTTCCCTTGGACTCAGCCAGACGTCTCCAAAGCTCAGCCAATCGTCAGGAAATTCCATCTGCCAACCGTCGACTATCTTTTGCTTAAAAATACCAAATTCATAACGAATAGAAAAGCCCGTTCCACAAATCCCAACGCTCGTCATTGAGTCAAGATAACAAGAGGCAAGACGTCCAAGACCACCGTTTCCGAGACCTGCATCAGGTTCCATATCGTAGATGTCCTGAATATCAAATCCAAGTTCTTTTACGGCAACAGTAAAGGCTTCTTCAACTCCAAGGTTATATAGGTTGTTACGTAATGAAGTACCAACCAGAAATTCCATTGATAAATAATAAACCTGTTTGTTGCCGTTTTTACGGTATTTCTCGTGAAACCTCTTTCGTTTTGCGGCAAGCAGTCCCTGCACAACGGTACAAAGTGTTTTATACAGCTGCTGTGATGTTGCCTCTTTGATGTCGCAGCCAAAAAGTCTTTCACAAGTGCAAGACAGCATTTCAATCTCGGTCTGTTGAACGGTTGCCGATAAAACACGCGCTGTTATTTTTTCGGTTGCTTGTATAGATTTATTATTTACCATTTTCTTCTCCTATCCTATTAATTCTTTGTATAAATTTGAATACTCACTTACTGACTTTTTCCAGCTGCTGTTGTATTTTATAAGGTTTTTTATGTGTTTTTCCCATTTTTCACGATTACCGTAAAAATCAATGCACCGGTCAATGGCACCAAGCATATCGTGGGCATTGTAGCCCTTAAAGGTAAAGCCTTTACCTTGTAAAGTTTCGATATTAAGCGGTGGTACCGTATCAACAAGACCTCCGGTTTCACGGACAATCGGTACTGTTCCGTAGCGCATTGCTATAAGCTGTGAAAGACCGCACGGCTCGCTTTTGGACGGCATCAAAAACATATCCGCTGCAGCATACGTTTTGTTTGCAAGTTCAGGATTAAAAGTAATATTTGAAGACAATTTATCATTATGCACATAAGCATTAAATTTGAACATATCCTCGTACCCGGGCTCCCCTGTTCCTATGACTACAAGTTGCAGATTTCTTTGCATAAGGTCATTCATAACACATTCCACAAGGTCAAGCCCCTTATGCCCTACCAGTCTTGAAATCATAGCTATCATCGGCACCTCCGGACGAACCGGAAGACCGAGCATTTTCTGAAGCTCTGCTTTGTTTTTTGCTTTACCTGACAGGTCGGAGGCACTGTAATTTTCAAAAATACAAGTATCCTTTGCAGGATTATACAAATCGGTATTTATTCCGTTGACAATTCCTGTAATTTTATATTCGTTCTCTTTTAAAATATCCTGCAATCCGTGTGCAAAATATGCATGTCTGATTTCATAGGAATATGTCCTTGAGACTGTAGTTATCTTATCCGCCATAACTATTGCACCCTTCATAAGATTTATACAATTGTCATAGGTTAAAACATTTCTGAAGTCTTCGTCAATACCAATTACATCCTGCATAAATTCGTTTGGCATCTTACCCTGATATTCGATATTGTGAATGGTAAATACTGTACGGATATTATCATATATACCGTCATACAATGCTTTTTTCAGCACAGGAATAAGTGCCGTTTGCCAGTCATTACAGTGAATAATATCCGGGTAATACTCAAGCTGACGCATAGCTTCCAAAATACTCAAAGAGAAAAATGTAAATCTTTCGCCATCATCATAATGTCCGTAAATACCGTCACGGTAAAAATAATGCTCATTATCGACAAAGTAACAGTTCAGTCTTTTATTCTGACTTACTACTTTAAAAATGCCCACATATTCCGTATGCCGGGCAATATCGACACTGAAGCTTTTTATAAACTCAAGTTCAATATCGGGGTTATCCTTAACAGATTTATAATATGGTATAAATACGCTTACTTCAACATCTTTTTCTTTAGCCAAAGCGGCAGGAAATGCCTGAGCAACATCTCCAAGGCCGCCACTCTTTATATAGGGAGCAGCCTCACTTACAGCATATAGTATTTTCATACAATTTCACCTTTCTTTATAATAACCGGACTTATCGCAGCCCCTAAAAGTCGGGTACCCTCGGTTATTGTTACATTCTTGTCTATAATAGCATTTTCAACATAGGCGCCTTTTTTTATTTCGCTTCCCTGCATAACAACCGAACCGACAACCCTTGCCCCTTCCTCTACCGAAACATTCCGGAATAAAACAGAATTTTCAAGTTCACCACAGATTTTACAGCCGTCGGCGATGATACATTCATTAACTACGGAATTCTCTCCGTAATAAGTCGGAATTTCATCCCGAACCTTTGTATAAACAGGCGCTGCTACTTTGTATAGTCCTTTATGAACCTCTGTATCAATAAGTTTAATGTTATTTTTGAGGTAGGATGTAATATTGGTATTCCGGAGCACAACACCCTCAAATTCATACAAATTAACTAAAAACTTCTTTTCGTTAAAATATTTCTGTAAAAAATCTCTCTCAAAATGGTAATATCCTGACGCAACACATTCTGTAACCACCTCTATTAGCTCTTCTCGTTTCATAATAAACATTCCGAGCCCTACAAGTGAGTCTTCTTTTGCTTCGCAGTTTATCTTAATGGTTTTTGCACTTCTGTCATTGTTTGCTTCAAAAACTGTGGGATAAGTAACCCCTGATTCTTTTTCCGGCGATACAACAGCAGTAATATCCATTCCTGATGCAATATGCTCTGCAAGCACCTCCCGGTAATCTATGTTACATATAGTTATTGTGTCAGAAAGTACAATATATTCACTGTTTTGTGAATTCAAAAAGTTAAGGGAATTGTAAAGCGCCTCAAGTTTACCCCGGTACACCTCTGATTTTCCCGAGGCAAACGGCGGAATAATAAACAAACCTCCGGTTTTACGATTTAAATCCCAGGCTTCACTTGAGCCAAGGTGATCCATAAGAGATTCATAATTATATTTCGTAATAACTCCAACAGAAGCTATGCCTGAATTCACCATATTTGATAAAACATAATCAATTTGCCGGTATCTTCCCCCAAACGGCAATGAGGCTACAGTTCGTTTTGCTGTCAGTTCCCCCAAAGAGTTATCGTATATATTAGAAAAAATGATACCTGATAAGTTATTCACAATTACGCCTCTCCTCTCACACAACCTGATTAGGCTTTACCGTAGTATTTTTTGCAATATGCTCACCTTTTCCCACAACACAAATGTCCCATTCATCTTTATCATAGAAAACAGGGTCGTCACCTATCCTGGTGTTTTCATCAATAACTGCACCCTCACCTATAATTGCATACTTGATAACTGCACCTTTTTTTATAACAGCCTCAGGCATAATCACGCTGTCACATATTTGTGCCCCCTCCTCAACAGTACATCCGGTGGATATAACAGAGTGACTGATTTTGCCCCTGACCGAACAACCTTCGGCAACGAAGGAATTTTTTATTTCACTGTTCTTTGCAATATAGCTTGGTGGCTTTGCGTAGTTTCGTGCATAGGTTTTAAACTTCTTGTCACGAATATTAAAGGTGCCGTCTAAAAGTTCCATATTGGCTTCCCACAAGCTACGGATGGTTCCGACATCCTTCCAGTAACCATCAAACTTATATGCAAACAGCCTTCTCTCGTCACGTAAAAGAGCAGGAATTACATTTTTTCCAAAATCATTATCGGAATCTTTATCTGCCTCGTCTGCAATAAGGTATTGGTAAAGAATATTGCTTTTAAAAATATAAACCCCCATAGAAGCTAAATTACTCTTAGCCTTTTTAGGCTTTTCCTCAAATTCATAAATTGAACCGTCGTCGTTAACGTTCATAATGCCAAATCTACAAGCCTCCTCAATCGGAACAGACCTGACTGCTATGGTACACTCAGCATCATTTTCAATGTGATATTTAAGTAATTTTGAGTAATCCATCTTATATATGTGATCACCCGACAAAATTATTATATGCTCCGGGTTATAGCTTTTTATAAAATGAAGATTCTGGTATATGGCGTTTGCTGTTCCTTTATACCATTCCATCTTTTTCGATTGTGCATATGGAGGCAATATATGAACACCTCCAAAATTTCTGTTAAGTCCCCATGGCTGACCATTGCCGATGTAATAGTTCAATTCCAACGGCTGATACTGAGTCAGGATTCCAACTGTGTCTATTCCGGAATTTACGCAGTTGGAAAGAGGGAAATCTATAATTCGGTATTTGCCTCCAAAGGGTACCGCAGGCTTTGCAGTTTTGTCGGTAAGTACCAAAAGTCTGCTTCCCTGACCACCTGCAAGCAGCATTGCAATACACTTTTTTCTTACTTCCAACATAAGTTAATCCTCCTTTTCAGAATATATTATTTAGTCATTGTTTTAATGTAATAAACAGCAGAGAGTGGTGGAACAGTTACGGATATCGACTGTTCAAAGCCGTGCATGGGAATTTTTGCACTTTTGCGTCTGTCAAGTCGAACTCCCGTCCCGCCATATTTTTTGCTGTCACTTGAAAATACCGCTTTATATTCTCCCTCCGGCACTCCCAAACGATAATTTTTTCGAAGAACAGGACAAAAATTGCATACTACAATTATTTCCCCGCCTTTACCGTCTTTGCGGATAAAGGATATTACACTTTGGTCATGATCATCATGTGCAATCCACTCAAAGCCGGTCCAGTCGGTATCATTTATCCAGAATGCTTCATTTTTAAGATAAAATTCATTCAGATCTTTTATATATTTTTTCATTTTTTTGTGCTTATCATACTCAAGAATAAACCATTCAAGAGAATCTTTATAATTCCATTCAACAAACTGAGCAATTTCATTTCCCATAAAGTTCAGCTTTTTCCCGGGATGTGCCATCATATATCCGTAAAAAGCACGCAAAGAAGCAAATTTTTCTTCATAATTTCCCGGCATTTTAGCAATCATTGACGCCTTCCCGTGGACAACCTCGTCGTGGGACAATGGTAAAATATAATTTTCCGAAAAGGCATAGGTAAGTGAAAAGGTCAGAGTGTTTTGTTTGCCTTTTCTGAAAAGTGGGTCTGTTGACATATAATCGAGCATATCATTCATCCAGCCCATATTCCATTTAAAGTTAAAACCAAGTCCTCCGTCATAACCGGGCTTTGTCACCATAGGAAAGGCAGTTGATTCTTCTGCAACCATAATTACAGACGGGTTAAATTTAAAGGCTGCACTGTTCATATCACGAAGAAACTGTACGGCGTCAAGGTTAATGTTACCACCATATTTGTTTGGTCGCCAATTCCCTCCCTGTCTTGCGTAGTCAAGGTAAAGCATTGATGCAACGGCATCTGCACGAATACCGTCAATATGGTATTTATCAAGCCAATATACCACATTCGAAATCAAAAACGACCTGACCTCATATCTTGAATAATCAAAAATCCGGGTTTTCCACTCGGGATGCTCATTTGCAATCGGGTCGGCGGATTCATACAGACAGCTTCCGTCAAATTCATATAGTCCGTTTTCGTCTTTAGGAAAGTGAGCTCCCACCCAATCCAGAATAACACCTATGCCTGCTTTGTGAAATTTATCTATAAGCTTCATAAAATCCTTGGGAGTTCCGTATCGGGATGTCGGAGCATAATATCCTGTAACCTGATACCCCCACGACGGATCGTATGGATACTCACTTACAGGCAAAAGCTCGACATGTGTATAATTCATGCTTTTAACATACCTGACAAGTTTATCTGCCATATCACTATATGAGAAAAAATTACCGTCATCCTGCCGTATCCACGAGCCAAGATGCACCTCATAAATATTCATAGGTTCTTTAGTGATATCCTTTTTTGACCGTTTAGCGCAATATTCTGCGTCAGTCCACTTAAACCCGTCTAAATCATAGATTTTTGACGCATTTTCAGGGCGTGTACATGCATGAAATGCATAGGGGTCACTTTTATAGACCGTCCCGCCATTTTTTTTGATGATATAGTATTTGTATTCATCATAAATTTTTGCGCCATTTACAGTTGTTTCCCATATACCATAACCAATGCTGTGCATGGGACAAGCAGATGTATCCCAATTATTAAATGAACCCACAACAAAAACACCCTGTGCATTCGGTGCCCACACTCTGAACACATACCCTTCTTCAGCTCTATGACATCCCATTATTTTATAAGCTTCAGAGCTTGTACCATTTGAAAATTCGCAAAGAAGAGTATTAAGACTCTTGCGTTCTTTTTTATTCATAATGAGTTTCCCCCCTTATGGTATCTACTTTTTTAACGGAATTATACATTTTAAGATTGTTTTATTATTCCCCCACAATTCAAAATCGACAAGTCTTGTACCAATTTTTTCATTTGTAAAAAGCTATGTGAATATGATATAATTATCCTGCTTTAGTGTATACAAAAAAGGAGGTAATTATTATAGAAAGAAAAAGTGGAGTTCTGATGCACATCTCCTCGTTGTTTGGAGATTATTCAATCGGTGATTTTGGCGTACAAGCAAAATATTTTATTGATTTTCTGGAAAGTTGCGGATTTTCCTTTTGGCAGGTATTGCCATTCTGTCCACAAGACATATTCAATTCACCTTACAAATCAGTGTCTTCCTTTGCAGGTAACCCGTATTTTGTAAGCCTCGAAACACTCTTTGAAAAAGGCTTATTGAGCGAAGATGAACTAAAACTTCAAAAACAACATATCTCTTATATATGCGAATATGAGCGATTATATAACGATAGATTTAAAATTTTAAAAACTGCATCGAAAAGATGTAACAACCAAACGGAAATTGAAAATTTTGTGTCAAAAAATCCACACATTGAAAATTTCTGCAAATTCATGGCAATAAAAAATGCAAATGACGGCAATCCCTGGTATAAATGGAAAAACGAAAATTACAGCAGTGAGGATTTGTTTATGTGGAAATTTATTCAATATGAATTCTTTGCTCAATGGGCTGAAATTAAACATTATGCAAAGAGTAAGGGTATTAAAATTATTGGTGATATGCCGATTTATGTTGATCTTGACAGCAGCGATGTCTGGGCGAACAAACAGCTTTTTAAGCTCGGTGAAGACAATCTGCCAGTGACAGTGGCAGGTGTACCACCTGATTTCTTCTGCGCAGACGGTCAGCTTTGGGGAAACCCCATATACGACTGGGAGAAAATGGGAAAACAAGGCTTCAGGTGGTGGAAAGACAGAATTACAAGCATGGCTACTATGTTTGACGGAATCAGGATTGACCATTTCAGGGCGATTGAGTCGTTCTGGGAGGTTCCTTCATCAGCCAAAACAGCAAAAGAGGGCTTCATGACAAAAGGGCCAGGTATGAAACTAATTGATGCTATTAAGGCTTCAACAAACGACACAATGATTATTGCTGAGGATTTAGGAATTATTACCGGGGATGTGGTTAAACTTCTGGAAGCAAGTGGTTTTCCGGGTATGAGGGTTTTCCAGTTTGCATTTATGGGCGACAAAAGCTCCCCTCACCTGCCTTGCAACTATCCGAATCACTGTGTAGCCTACACAGGAACACACGATAACAATACTTTACTTGGATACCTTTGGGAGCTTGACGACAAAACGCGAAAAAATGTGCTTGAATATTGTGGGCACAAAGAAGTAAATTGGGAAAGTGGATGTGAAGCTATAATCCGGACAATGCTTGCCTCTCATGCGGGAGTTGTAATTATACCCATTCAGGACTTGCTCGGTTTTGGCTCTGATACACGATTAAATACCCCCGGCAAAGCCGAGGGTAACTGGAGATTCAGAGTAACCAAGGAACAGCTTGACAGTATTGATACAGCACACTTTTACCGTTTAAATGATCTGTATTCGAGACTTTAAAAGAGAAAAGCCGTCGGTGCTTATATACATCGACGGCTTAATTTCTTAAAAGTTATTTTGTAATTCTATTTTTTTACTCTTGTTTGTCAGAGAGAGCTATGAATTTAGGTATATATCATCTCTCATAATATTTATATCCACAAAACGGACATTTAGGATAATCTCTATCGTGTTTTTTACCACATTCGGGACATTGGGTTTGTGCTATTCCTTCTTCCTGATACTCTGTATGATAAAACTCTATTTTTCCACATTTAACACATGAATATATATCAACTTCCATTGCTCCTGCAATTAAATTTGGAAGATCCCCTAAAATCCATCCGGTTTCGCCTAATTGTATTTTTCTTGTACCACTATATTTCATTTCATGATTACATCTTAGACATAATAAGTCTCTCATGTTCTATATCCTTTCGTTATAATTCGACATTCTTTGTAGTTTAAGTTAAGTCCGGATAAAAAATCAGCAAAAATGCAAGTTCCCTGTCGTCAGTCAACACATATTTTAATATATTGCTCAATCAGCAATAACATCTGCTGTGGTTTTTGAATATAGAATATTCTGGCTTTTATAAAGTCCTGAATGTCCGGACATTATATAACTTACCGCGCAGGCAATTCCAAACAAAGCCAGCCCTTCAGCGCCAAACATTTCAACTGACAGAATAATTGATGCAATAGGGCAGTTTACCACACCGCAAAAAACTGCAATCATACCGATTGCCGCGGCAAATCCGCTGTCTATGCCCAGAACCGGGCCCATTACGCAGCCAAAAGTTGCACCCACAAAGAAAGCGGGTACGATTTCTCCGCCCTTAAATCCTGCAGAAATAGTAATAGCCGTAAATATAATTTTCATGATGAAATCATATGCTCTTGCCTCTCCTGACAGTGCCCTTTCGACAATATTCATTCCTGCACCGTTATAATCAAATGTGCCTGATGCCACAGTTAAAATAACAACGATCAAAGCGCAAATAAAACCTCGCAAATACGGATTTTTAAAACACTTGCTCATAAGATGTGTGCAATTTTTGATAGCAGCACAAAAAAGAATGCTTATAAGAGCACAACAGATTGCAAACGCAATTACTTTAAGAATTATTGCTGCCGATATATCATTAATTGCAACAGAAGTAACAACCGTTTTTGAAAGTCCAAGCAGAGTTGAAATGTAGTAAGCAGTTACCGATGCGAGAATACAGGACAAAAGTCCCGTAAAATTGAACAAGCCGACGCTGATTACCTCAAGAGAAAAAACAGCCGCCGTTACCGGAGTGCCAAACAATGCTGAAAAAACACTGCTCATTCCTGCCATGGTTATAATATGAACGGCATTTTTGTTTAATTTGAAAATCTTTCCCAGATTGTATCCTATTCCTCCTCCAAGTTGGAGGGCTGCCCCCTCTCTTCCTGCAGATCCGCCAAAAAGATGAGTTATAACAGTTCCCAGGAATATACACGGAACTATTATAATCGGGATTTTTTCTTCTTCTCTCACAGAGGTTATAATAAGATTTGTATCAAGTTTTCCTTTATTGCAAAAGGCACTATACATAACAATTATAACTAATACACCAAGGGGCATAAAATATGTTATATAAGTATTGTTCATGCGGAAATCAGTCACAAAATCAAGACACTTATGAAAAAAAGTCCCTACCGTTCCCCCTATTATTCCCGTAATGGTTGCAATAACAAGCCATTTAGAAAATGTTTTTATGTATTGAAAGGTTTTTTTGTAAACTTCTTTTGTTTGACTCATTCTTAATCCTCATTTGAAAATTAGTTATCGTTTCCGGGCTATTTAAATTACGCAATTTCTATCTGCACCGCCTTCATGGCATCAAGCGCTGTTTTATGACTTTCTACACTCACACCGGCACAACATTTACTGTCAACTGTGATTTTAACCTCCGGAAAAGCTGACTTTAAAATCATGGCATTTGAAATTACGCAAATATCTGTACACAGACCGCACAGTTCTATTTCTTCAATCTCCTCACCATACTTCTTAATCATATTCGGCAGATCAACACTTCCGAATGTAATTTTGTCAACAACTTCTTTAACATACGGCGTTAATTCATCACAAATCTGCCAGCCGGCGGTATCTTTAATGCAATGTTCTACAGGAAGTTTCTTTCCTTCCTGTGTTTTCATATAATCTGCAAAATGTGTATCTCTTGTAAAGATCACTTTTCCTTCAAAGCTCTTTACTTTTTCCACTACATCCGGAACAATTACCTCTGCCAATTCACTGCCAAGACTTCCTGTTATAAAGTCAACTTGCATATCAACCACAACTAAATATCTCATATCTTTTTCCTCCACCATTTTTTCAGAATTATTCGCCACACTTTACATAGTCCATATCAGATTCGAACTAAAAAACAACCACATTATCTGATAGCTGTCATTGGTTTTCCTGTTCTTTCACAAATAAAGCTTCTGAATTCATCACAAGTTCCACCTGTGAGATTATTTTTATCATAAAGTTGAGCGTGACTACTACTGAACACAAAGATGAAATAGTCTTTTGTTTCGGCAAGAATCAGGATTCTGTCATAATTCCATTGCGTTTTGCCGACCTCTGTTTCGGAACAAAATCCTTCTTCGGTAAAGGTTGCCTTTGATTTTTCTGTTCCGGGAAGCATCCTCTTTCCGGCAATATATCCGTTTATCTTATCTTCAAACAAAAGCACAATAAGAATTACGAGTGCTGCAAGCCAGGTAACAATTCTATTGAAGGTAATTTCAAAGCCGTCTTTTATCCCTGAAAGCGACAGGAGAAGAGCCAATATAATTACTATCCAACCAAAGATATGGCTTCTTATATTTCTCTTTTTACGGGCTGTTTTTCTGACACCCTTTGCCATTGCACTTAAGGCTTTTTGATTATATGTAGTTTCAAATATAAATTCCATATAAATCTCTCCTTTTTTCAACAATATACGACATTTCGCCTATAAACAGTACAAGCTTCAGTCAGAGCTTGTTCAGTTATATATAACAACAAATTGCTGCCAGTCTCTTTGCCGCCTCCTGAAGTGATGAGATTAGTGTGTGTTCGTTTTTTGAGTGAATATTTCCTTGTTCAACTCCGATTGAATCCAACGTAGGAATACCACACTGTGTTGTATATGCTGCATCAGAGCCACCACCGGTTGAACGCATTGAAAGCTTTGGCAGATTTGTTTTTTCAAAAATACCATTTGCTTTTTCAAGTAATCTGATGTTTACGTCGGTAAGCTCCATAGCATCTCTCAGGTTTTCCAAAATAAGCCGACACGTAGTTCCTTCAACATAAGAAGTATCAGCTCCCCTTTGAGCGATGTTTTTAACTTCGGAAAGTTCTGCAGCATTTGAAAACCTGAAATCCACCTGCAAAGTGCATTCTTCCGGAACGGTATTACTTTTAGTTCCACCCGAAATCATGCCACAATTCGCAGTAATTCCGTTTGCATCCTTGTACTTTTCCAATTCAATAATTTTGTTTGCAGCTTCGGTTACAGCACTTATACCATCATAGCAATTGGCAGCGTGTGCAGCTTTACCTGTAATTTTAAAGGTATATTTTGCAATACCTTTCCTTTTTAAAACAACCGTACCGGCAATAGAAGGCTCGCAATTTAAAAATGCCACAGCACCCCTGGCACACTCACACATATACTCAACAGTTGTTTTGTTACTCTCAGCACTGCTTGTTTCTTCATCCGACTGTAATATCAGCTTTACAGGACGAGTACTGAAGCCTACCTCCTGTAATGCTGCCATCGCCATAAATGCTGCTACGATTCCTCCCTTACAGTCGGCAATGCCGGGTCCGTAAATTTTATCTCCGTCTGTTTTAACAACAGGTGTACCGAAAAGTCCTACTGGGTGAACTGTGTCCATATGTCCTGATAAGCACACCGGAGCGCCTTTTGCTTCTGCATTCATTGTAATGCAAAGAACATCCCCCGATATTGCCTGCTTTTGTCTTTCCACAAGCCATCCTCTTTGTGTCGCTTTATTTGCTATATATTCACCTACACGATCTACCCCTTCCTTGTAATCGGTGGGGCTTTCAATAGTACATATATCAGTTAAAAACTCTATGTATTCATTGTTTAAAGAGTCAATTTTTTGAAAAAGTTGTTCGTGTGTGATCATTCTAAATCCTCTTTTATGTATTTAAATGTTTTTGAATAAACAAAATTTTATCTGCATCTTTCTTTTGACGAACATTTATCCTGTATCCATCTTTTGAAGATGCAGTATAAACCTTCAGATATTGTTCTAACGAAAGCACTCTGAACTGAAACCCATTAAGGGTACGTTGTTCAATTTCTGACAGGTCTATTCCGGCAAAAGACTTTAATTCTTCGATAGAAGCATAAGAGTAGTGAATACCGTTTTTTTGAAAGGTATGTTCGTGTTCATCAAATAAAATATAACCTTCGTTTTCCAAAACATTCTTAAATTCATTCCATCTGTCGTTTATAAAAACCTCAGGAATCAAAATATCGATGTCATCGGAATTCAGATTTTCATCGGTTATATATTCAAGTCCCAAAGAACCATATATTAACGGAATAATTCCGAATTTATCATAAAGTAATTTTGCATTTTCAAAAAATAATGTTATTTTCATAATATCGTCATCAAATTCTTAATTTATCTCTTCGGTATTCTTCAACTTCATGTATAAAGACTGTATAATCCGGATGCCACTTATTTTAGTTTATCTGATTACCGAAGAATGCCTGTAGATGTAGAATTCTTCCTGACTTGGCATCCATTTCTTTTCTTTAGGTAGGAATGTTTTATCAAACGCCTCTACTGCAGTGGTGTCCTCACAGCAGTCGGCGGCGGTACTTGGAATATACATCCATTTCCTACCGTCAAGTGCATTCGGTACGAGTTCACAAACAAGAAGTGCCGTCGGAAAGTTTCCGGGAGCAATAAAACTTACGTTTTTCTTTTTGCAACTTACAAAACCTCGGCTAACATAGTTGCCGGGATTTCCGAAATTAATGTTCACGTCATATCCCATTTTTCTTGCAATATCAAAAGAATGTTCAATAAGAATCTTGCCGAGTTTCTGTCTCTGATATTCGGGTGCAACGCAAAGCGGTCCGAAAGAAAGAATCTCTTTTATTTCACCATTTTCGTCTTCAAGCCAAGCTTTTGTGTACATAATGTTACCGATAATCTTGCCGTCATTTTCAAGAACGAAGGCAAGTTCAGGAATGAAATCGGGATGATTTCGCATCTCGTGCACAAAATAATGTTCGTCAGCACCCGGCTTATATACATTCCAGAACGCTTCACGGGTAAGTTCTTCTACTGCCCTGTAATCTTCTTCTTTTTCTAATCGTATAGTCAAATTTTTCATTTTATAAACTCCTGTCAACATTCCTTACTATAAGGATGCCGGTTATCAAAGGCTCCCTGCAAAACCAACTCCCTTATACAAGGGAGGCTTTTTAAATTTAAAGTTTTACTGTTTTTGAAAGCTATCAGCAAAAGCAGTTGCAAGCTCGTCACATCTTTCGTTCTCGCTATGACCTGCGTGGCCTCTTACCCATACAAATTCCACGGTGTGCTTTTCGCAAAGCTCAAGAAGTCTATCCCAAAGCTCTATATTCAGCGCTTTTTTCCCGTCACTTTTCTTCCAGTTCTTCTCTTTCCAGGACTTCGCCCAGCCCTTTGTCATTCCGTCAACAAGATATTTTGAATCACTTGTAAGTATTACGTGGCAGGGCTCTTTAAGAGCTTCAAGTCCGTTTATAGCACCGAGAAGCTCCATTCGGTTATTGGTAGTTTCGGCTTCCCCACCACTCATTTCTCTGACTTTGTCTTTATATTTCAAAATCGCTCCCCAACCACCTGCGCCGGGGTTTCCCCTGCAGGCACCGTCGGTATATAAGTAAACCTCTTTCAAGCTATCCTCCAAAATCTTATTTTACTCGTTTTCGGGATTTTCCTGCGCAAAAGGACCTGACTCCACGACTTCGTCTGCATCGTTGCCCTCGTCAAGTGCCGTATATTTCAACTCTCCGAGATATAAGGTATCGTCCTCAAGTTTGTAATTAAAAATCATACCGTACTGCTCACCTTCCTCGGTATACATATTGATTCTGTTACCTGAAAGTATTTTGTAGTATGATGTTGATGTATCGACAGGGTCAAAATTATAACGGATTTTCCCCTCCGGCATAAATTCTATAACATTTACACCTGATACCCACACTTTATTACAGAGAAGTTCTTTATCGTTTTTGGCACCACAAGCAGTGAATACTGTTGTAAACAGAATTAATGCAAGCAATGATATAATTATTTTTTTCATAGTTACACCTTTAGCTCATTTATTTACTCTTTATATTCAAAGCACGGCATATAAGAAAGCTTAAACAGATTCATTTTGTGAAGTCTGTCTATTTTTTCTTTAATATCTGCCGGTGGCTCAATTCCACGTCTTATATAGTTATCAAGAGTTTCGTAAGTAAAGCCGAGTCTGTCCTCGTCGGTTGAACCGGAAAGCCCGTCAATCGGTGGCTTTTCTATAAATTTTTCGGGAATCCCAAGCACTCTGCCAATCTTTTTTACTTCCTCTACCGTAAAGCAAGACATTGGCGAAAAGTCTCCTACCGAATCTCCGTATCTTGTGGAATAGCCGACATAGTCCTCCGAGGCGTTACAGGTATTAACAACTCTGCCGCCGAAGCATTGACAAACGGCATATACTGTTGACATTCTGATTCTCGGTGGAAGATTTATCTTTGCGCTATCCGTGAAATTTATACTCTTTTCTATTTCAGCTGTCAACGCATCGGTTGCACTTCCGATATTCACAACAAAGCTACGGATACCTAAATATTCGCAGATTTCGTGTGAATAGTCTATATCAAATTGTTCTCCTCTTGGCATAAGAACACCTATTACATTCTCCTTGCCAAGTGCTGCAACACACAGGGCTGCTGCAACCGAGCTATCCTTGCCACCGGATATTCCGAGAACTGCAGGACACCCTTTTCCGTTGCGTTCAAACCATTCTTTTATCCACGCAACGCAAGCATCGCAAGCCTTTTGTGGTGTGAATTTATATTCTTTCATATAGCACCTTTATATTTTTAAACTGTTTTCCATTTCAAGTAATTATCTTCAAATACGGCATCAAGTTTTCCTGCATCGTGCAGATAACTTAAAAAGCCTTTGATTGTGCTTCCCGCGATTGCGTACTGTATAAAGTTCAACTCAACAGAATATGCGTCGCATATTTTTTTGAGGATTCCCTCATAGCATTCGCCACATTTACAAATCCCGGTAATTTTCTCAAAAAACTCATCGATTTTTGATAAATTAAGGTCACATAGGGAAATAAGCTCATCTTTATCTGAAATTGGCTCAAAGTGAGATGCGCAATAAACCTTTGCTGAAAATTCTTTAAATTTATTTACCGATTCAATATACTGTCCTACGTTATTTATAAAGAATATATGGTATTTTTCAATTGTATCCCTGCCACAGAGAATATCTCCTATAAAACAAGTGCCATCATCGCATAAAATTGCTACTTGTGAGAAGGAATGTCCGTCAAATCTGAAAAACTGCATTCCCTGTGGGATGTTTTCCTCTGTCAGTTCCTGTGCCTGCGACTTTTCTGCAAGTAAAAACTTATTACAAAGCTCTTTTGGCGGCAAAGCACCAAAGCAATAGCTGTTATTTAAAGTCGGCTCATTTATAAGGCACAAATCACGGCCTGCAGCAAGAATCGTACAACCTGTCCTTTTCTGAAGCAAAGCATTTCCGCCGCAATGGTCTGCGTGGGCGTGAGTATTTATGATATATTTTATATTCCAGCCGTTTTCATTACATACCGACAACACTTTTTTGCCGGCATCCGGCGCGTTTCCCGAATCGATAAGGCAGACATCGGTATCGTTGATTTTATATATTCCGATGCGGCTTGGAGAGTTTATATAATAAGTTTTTTCACCAAGACTGCAAAGTTCGTACAAAGCTTCAACTTCCTTTCATATTTCAAGTGTAGCAAAAATTTGCTACACTTTATTATTCTTTTTTATTCCTTTATCCATTCAAAGCAATTAAAAGTTTTAGGCTTGCCCTGGAAATTCATTTCACCGACCTTACAAAAACCGTTCTTTAAATACAGTGCATTCATAAGTATATTTTCACTATAGGTATCTGCGTGAATGCAGGTTGTAGCTTTTTCTTTTGCAAAGTCAAAGAATTTTTTTGAAATTCCAAGTCCTCTGTATTTGGGATGAATTGCCATTCTGTGAATAACTGTGGGATTTTGTGTACAAGTCCATTCGATATCCTCATACTCGTCACAGCCTTCCGAGTTTACCACCACCACTCCACATAATGCTCCGTCGCATTTATAAGCATACAGACAATCGTTTTCAATATCCTGTTCAAAGTCTTTCCTTGTAGGATATTTTTCATCCCATTGGCCGTTTTTATCCTGTTTCATCTTTTCGACAGTTAGTCTTATAATCTCGCAAATGGCATCAAGGTCCTGCTTTGTTGCTTTTATAATTTCGCATTTTCCGGAAATACCCGACAGCATCTTTGATACAATATAGCTTGCTCTTTTTGCAGCAATTTTTTCAAGGGTATCAAAAGAAATATCTGCATTTTCATCTGCAAAATCAGATGCCGTTCTGATAACTGCAAACGGAATTTTATTAACTATCGCAGTATGTGCAATTGCTGCGCCCTCCATTTCGGTACAGTATGCATCAAATTCTTCCCGAAGATATTTTGCTTTTTCGCTGTCATTCACAAAGCAATCCCCCGACACTACGTTACCAACTATGTATTTAAAATTTTCTCCGTCCGATATAAGCTCTTCGCACGCCTTTTTTGCTATTTCCACAAGCTTTTCGTCAGCTTTGAAGCGTGAAGTATACGGACTGTTTCTGTCAAGTATATCAAGGGGTGTAAAGTCGTGATATATTAGCTCCTTTGCTATTACTGCATCACAGGTTGACAGCTCTTTTGTAAGACACCCTGCAACACCTGAATTTATAAGGTATTCCACTTTATATAAATCAACAAGTCTTTGAGCTGAAAGTGCAGCATTCACTTTACCGATACCACTCTCGCAGATAAACACCTCATGTCCGAAGGCATTTGCCGAGTAAACACCCTCTGTTTTTGTAGCAATCGCCCCAAAGTCACGACAATAAGTTTCGACCTCACTTGCCATTGCCCCTATTATTCCAATTCTTGCCATTTTATATCCCTTTACTGTTTACATATCAAGAAAGTCTTTAAGTCTCTTTGAACGTGACGGATGACGGAGCTTACGAAGAGCCTTTGCTTCAATCTGTCTTATTCTTTCACGTGTAATCTTAAATACCTCTCCGACCTCTTCAAGAGTTCTTGTGTGTCCGTCATCAAGACCGAAACGGAGACGTAGTACTGCTTCCTCACGGGGAGTAAGAGTATGGAGCACTTCTGCTATTTCTTCCTTCAAAAGTGTATAAGATGCGCTGTCCTGAGGTGCCGGAGCATCATCATCGGGGATAAAGTCGCCAAGGTGGCTATCCTCCTCCTCGCCGATTGGTGTTTCAAGGCTCACAGGCTCTTGCGCAAGCTTCATAATATCACGAACTCTGTCGGGAGTCATATTCATTTCAGCAGCAATTTCCTCGGTGGTAGCTTCTCTGCCATATTCCTGAAGAAGCTGTCTTGAAACTCTGAGCACCTTATTTATCGTTTCTACCATATGAACGGGAATTCTGATTGTTCTTGCCTGGTCTGCGATTGCTCTTGTGATTGCCTGTCTTATCCACCAGGTAGCATAGGTTGAGAATTTATAGCCCTTTGTATAGTCGAACTTTTCAACAGCCTTCATAAGTCCGAGGTTACCCTCTTGTATAAGGTCAAGGAAGAACATACCTCTGCCTACATATCTCTTAGCTATACTTACCACAAGACGAAGGTTACTTTCAACAAGGATATTCTTTGCTTCCTCGTCACCCTTTGCCATTCTTTCTGCAAGCTCAATTTCGGTATCTGTATCAAGAAGTTCTACCTTACCGATTTCTTTAAGATACATTCTTACAGGGTCATCAACAATTATTCCTTCTGCTGTCAGAGAATCAGCATCATCCATTTCTTCAAACGCGTCGATATTCTCCACACCGACAAGCTTTGTCGGATCATCATCAAGATAACCTGTAACCTCAATTCCGTTGCTTTCGAGAGTTTCGTAAATTCTCTCCATCGCTTCAACATCGCAGTCTGTTTCATCAATTATCTCAAAGATTTCGTTACTTGTGAGTTTCCCCTTAGCCTTACCTCTGGCTATCAGGTCCTTTACATCGTGTCTCTTTTCAAAGCCCTCGTAGCTCTTCTTTTTTCTTTCCTCGAATTCATCGTCTTCGTGAAGCTCGTCAGCATTTTCCTCTTCTTGTACCTGCTCAAGTACCTGCTGCTCCTTTTCCTTCTTTGTGGTACGCTTCTTTCTTGTTTTCTTTGGAGCTTCTTCGGTTATTTCTTCTTTCATGTCTGTTGTTTCTTCAGCTTTTTTTTCGGAAACTGCTTCTTCCTGTGTAAATTCCACTGTTATTTCCTCAAGCTCTTCACTTTTTTTCTTTCTCATTTTTACATATCCTTTCAATTTTCAAAATTTTCGTATATTCCCTGTATTTTAATATAAATATTAAACTATTTATTCCAGTTCGGTGTTCTTATCATCTTTATTAACGCCAAAATTCTGTTTTCTTGCGTTTATTCTGTCAAGAAACGAGCCTTTGTTTTCTGCCGCACTTTTTTCCTTTTTAAGTGCATCCACTGCCTCATAAATTGCCTCTTTGCCATTAGAGGAAACCAGCTTTCGCTTTTCTGCCATCATAAGTATTCTGCCTGTCTGTTCAGGTGTGAAATACTCATTGAGGTAGGTCATATCAAATCTGTCCTCTGTAAACAAAAGCTGTAGCTTTTCATAGACATTTGCCGAAAATTCCGTCATAAAATCGCTTTTCAAGAGCTTTTCTGACAGCTCTGAAATAAATTCGGGATATAAAATCATAATCCCAAGAATTCTCTCTTCAAGCTCGACGCCCTTCGGATATTTTGAAGCCTCGGCATTTACTTTATCATTATAGTGCTTTATTTGCTCGATACCTGTTTTGGGTGCATCCCTCATTATGCCGGCAGATTTTTTCTTTTGTCGCCGTTTTATTTCTCTCTCGCAGCTATCCTTTGAAACTCCCGTAATTTCCGAGAGTCTTGATATATAAATTTCCCTTTTATATTCGGGATATATTTCGGAAAAAAGCTCACAACACTCTCCGACTGCTTTTATTTTCTCGTCGGAAATTTCAAGGTTATATTTTGCAAGGATTTCATTGAGCCTGTAATCTACCTGTCCGACAGAGCCCGAAAGCAATCTTCCGAAGGCTGCGCTTCCATAGCTTTTTATGTATTCATCAGGGTCTTTTGCACCGACAATTTTTATTACCTTTGCGTCAATTCCGACCTCGGATAAAAGCTTTATGGCTTTGGCTGTTGCGCTCTTTCCTGCATTGTCAGAATCGTATGCAAGATACACCGTGTTTGCATATCTTGAAACAAATCTTGCGTGCTCCTGCGTTATTGCCGTTCCCAGCGTTGCAACGGCATTTGTAAAACCTGCTTTATGCAGAGCTATTACGTCCATATAACCTTCGCACATTATAAGCTGCCCCGAAAGGTCAATACTATTTCCCGACACGGCATCTTTTTTATTTTTATCTCCGAGTGCCGAATTTTTGGCAAAATTCATAGCAAAGAGATTTCTGCTCTTTTTGAATACCGGTGTATCCGAACTGTTGAGATATTTCGGCTTTGAGTCATCCATAACTCTGCCACCGAAAGCAACCACATTTCCCGACACGTCTATTATCGGAAACATAATTCTGTTTCTGAAAATATCGTAGTAGTTTCCTTTTTGCGACTGTGCGCACAAGAAACATTCCTTGATTTCCTCCGTTGTAAAACCCTCACCTCGCAGAAAATCAAGCATATCGTGAAAATCATTCTTTGCAAATCCAAGTCCAAAATGCCGGACAGTTGCAACATCAATTCCTCGCTGGGCAATATATTTTCTTGCCGGTTCTGCTTCAGGTGCTTTCATAAGATTCTCGTGAAAACGGCGTGCAGCAAGCTTATTCATGAGAAGTCCACGTTCACGGCTCAGAATTTCTTTTCGTTGTCCTGTGTAGCCCTCCTCTTGTGGTACATCAATTCCTGCTCTTTGTGCAAGAAGCTCGATTGCACTTCTGTAATCGAGGTTTTCAATTTTCATTGTAAATGTAATAACATCACCACCTGCACCACAGCCAAAACAATGGAAGTGGTCTGAAAACACCGTAAAGGACGGAGAACGTTCAGAGTGGAACGGACACAGACCACTCATATTACTGCCACTTCGCTTAAGAGTCACGTATCTTCCGACAACATCCGTGATGTTATTTCTCAATTTTAGTTCTTCAATAAATGATTTGGGGTATGCCAATTTCACCACCCTTTCCTTTGTCCTGATTTTTCTCTGTTATCTCTTTGCCCAAACCTTTGGAATAAACAGATTTTCATAGACCGAAACTGCATATCTGTCGGTCATTCCGGCAATATAATCACACACCACTCTTTGTACAGGCGAGTGTTCAAGATATTTCTTATATTCCTGTGGGATTTTATCTGTATTTTTTTCAAAATAGTAATACATTGTTTCTATCATACTGCAGGCCTTTGTTTCCTCGCCTTTTGCAATGGGATTAAGGTACACATTTTCAAACATAAAATCACGAAGCTCATTTGTAGCCTTATCTATTTCATCTTCCATAAGTATCTGAGGATTGCCTGCTTTAAAAGACTTCTCGGAGGCTTCAATTATGCTTTTTACCATTGTATTGATTCGCTCTCCGTGAGTTGTACCGAGAAGATTACGAAGCTTAATCGGTATCTGTTCTTTACTGATAACGCCACCACGCACAGCATCGTCTATATCGTGATTTATATATGCAATTCTGTCGGCGTATTTTATTATTTTACCCTCAAGAGTATCTGCACTTTTGGGACCTGTATGACAGAGAATTGCATCTCTTACCTCGTATGTAAGATTCAGTCCCTGTCCGTCACGCTCAAGAATATCTACTGTTCTGAGACTCTGTTCGTTATGTCGGAAGCCTTCCTTGCAAATTGAATCCAGCACTCTTTCCCCTGCGTGACCAAAAGGTGTATGACCAAGGTCGTGACCGAGTGAAGCTGCTTCACACAGGTCTTCATTAAGTCTTAGCGCTCTTGCTATTGTCTGTGCTATTTGTGTAACTTCAAGAGTATGTGTAAGTCTTGTTCTGTAATGGTCCCCCTCAGGAGACAGAAAGCACTGCGTTTTGTGCATAAGACGACGGAAGGATTTTGAATGAATAATTCTGTCTCTGTCCCGCCTGAAGGGGGTACGAAAATCACACTCAGTAATTTCTTTTTGCCTTCCTTTTGTATTCTCGGAAAAGGTTGCATATTCACAGAAAAATTCTTTTTCTCTTGCATACAGTATATTTTTAGAAAAGTCCATACTCAAAGCCCCGTATCCTTTCCATTTTTTACCGGTTTTAACAAAAAAATTCTTACTTCTATAATTTAATACACAAAAAAAGCGAAAATCCCTTTTTATTTTTCAAAAAATCAGTTTATTACATTTTTTTCAAAATAATTCTTTCCCGTGCCAAATAAATATGTATTAAAACTTAACAAAGACAAAGTTTTTTAAATTTTCATTTAAAATACCTCTTTTTTATATGTTTTTTTTGAAAATAGTACAATTTCAGTTAAAAAAACACTCAGCACACAAAAAAAGCTCTTGACAAAATCGCCTGTATATCATATAATATTGCTAAAATATTTTAAATAACTTTTTGGGAGTGTTAAAGATGATAATTGACAGAATGAGAAAACTTATCGCAGAACAGTTCGGTGTGGATGAATTTGACATTGAGGATGACGCAAATATCATAGAAGATTTCTGTACAACCCCAATGGACAGAGTTGATATAGCTATGGCAATTGAAGACAAATTCGGTATCTCTGTTTCGGACGAGGAGCTGTCTGAGCTTGCTACTCTTTCTGAAATCGCAGATTATGTTGAAAGTAACCTTTAATCTTATTTGACAAAAGTATAAATCTGCTGTATAATAGCTATGCTGGGCGCTGTCCTGCACAGCTTTTTTTCTTTATTTTTGTAAATTTTGCGAAAGGAGTAAGGCATGTCTGAAAACAAAATTCTTGTAGGTCTCTCAGGTGGTGTTGACAGCGCTCTTTCGGTAAAGCTTCTGAAAGAACAGGGCTACGCAGTTACAGGGCTTTATCTTGATATGCACGAGAGTGACGATGCTTTTCCCGTACTTATATCGGATGCGGCAAAGGAAAATTCCGATATAAAAAGTGCGTTTCAATGTGCGCAAAGCTACGGAATAACGCTTTACAAATTCGGTTGCAGTTCACTCTTTGACAGTATTGTAAAGGAAAACTTTGCTCTTGAGTATGCTGCCGGCAGGACACCTAACCCCTGTGTAACATGTAACAGGCTCGTAAAATTTGCGTGCCTTGAAAAGTGTGCCGATATGCTCGGATGCGAAAAAATTGCAACAGGTCATTACGCAAATGTCGGCTTTGATGAAAATAGTGGAAGATACTATATAGAAAAAGGTGCAGACAGTAAAAAAGAGCAAAGCTATATGCTCTGGAATCTTACTCAGAATCAGCTTTCAAAAATAGTTTTTCCTCTCGGAAATACTATAAAAGAGGACAATGTTTCAGAGGCTGAAAGGGACAAGCTTATTGCGGCAGAAAAAAAGGAAAGTCTTGATATCTGCTTCATAGGCGAGAACGACAATTATGCAAGCTTTATTGAAAGACGTCTCGGGAAGTTCCTCGAAGGTAACTTTATCTCCCCCGACGGAAAGATTTGTGGCAGACACAAAGGTATTATCCACTATACCGTCGGTCAGAGAAAAGGACTCGGTATTGCTCTTGGTGAACCTGTTTTCGTTAAAAAAATCGAAAAAGAGACAGGAAACATCTATCTTGCAAGAAAAGGTGAGGAATTCACCGACACGATAGTTGTGAAAAATTTAAACTTCGTAGGAATGCCCGAAACCGAAGATTATTCGGGACATCTTCAGGTGAAAATCAGATATGCTGCATCTCCCGTAGAAGCTGAGGTCACAATAAAGGATGACACCTGTTTTGTGAAATTCCCTTCCCCGGTAAGAGCTGCAACGCCCGGACAGTCTGCTGTATTTTATCTGGAAGACAGAGTTATGTTTGGCGGTTTTATCGAATAATATTCAACTTTTTATCGTTTTTGTGTACTATAAGTTGACACAGACTTTGCGCAGTATTTCATTTTTTGTTAATACATTGCGTTTTTTCGAAACTCGCTCACTTCGCGACCGAATTGTAGTTTACAATGATTTTGTATTTATGAACTTACAGTTAATTCGTCTTTGTGGAAGTTGCTATGTTTTTGCATTTTCTGCAAAGACGAATTTGTAATATTATCAAATTTTTGCCTCTTTGCTGCTTTTTGGGTTGACATTATTCTCTTGTAGGTATATAATTTTAGTATTGATTGTCAAATAGGTGTCAATCGGAATTCTAATAAATAACAATCATAGTATATAATTTGGAGGTTTTATTATGAACAGAGTTTATAACTTTTCTGCAGGTCCTTCTATGCTCCCGCTTGAGGTGCTGGAGAAAGCTGCAGCTGAAATGACAAATTACGGTGGCAGCGGAATGTCTGTAATGGAAATGAGCCACAGAACTCCCGTTTACGAAGCAATTATTCAGCAGGCTGAGGCTGATCTTCGTACTCTTATGAATATTCCGGAAAACTACAAGGTACTTTTCCTTCAGGGTGGTGCTTCAACGCAGTTTGCTTCGGTTCCGCTCAATCTTCTGAAAAACAAGAAGGCTGACTATATCGTTTCAGGTCAGTTCTCAAAAAAGGCATATAAGGAAGCTCAGAAGTACGGTGATGTTAAGTGTATAGCAAGCAGCGAAGACAAGAACTTTACTTACATTCCCGAAATCACACCCGATATGGTAAGACCCGATGCTGATTATCTTCACGTTTGCTATAATAACACTATTTTCGGAACAAAGTTTGCGCAAGTTCCGAATTGTGGTGACACAGTTCTCGTAGCTGATATGTCCTCTTGCATTATTTCCGAGCCTGTTGATGTTACAAAGTTTGGTGTAATCTATGCCGGTGCTCAGAAGAATATGGGTCCTGCAGGTCTTACTGTTGTAATCGTTCGTGAGGATTTACTCGGTAACGCCCGTGAGGATACACCTGTTATGCTTAACTGGAAGGAAATGGCTGACAACGATTCCATGTACAACACTCCCCCCTGCTATTCAATTTATATTGCAGGTCTTGTATTCAAATGGATACTCGGTCTTGGTGGTCTTGAAAAAATGAAGGAGCTGAATGAAAAGAAAGCTGCAGTTCTTTATGACTTCCTCGACTCATCAAAGCTTTTCAAAGCTGTTGCTGATAAGAAGTACCGTTCTATGATGAACGTAACCTTCGTTACAGGCGATGCAGACCTTGACAAGAAATTCTGCAAGGAAGCAGAAGCTGCAGGCTTTGTAAATGTAAAGGGACACCGTTCTGTCGGTGGCATGAGAGCTTCTATTTACAATGCTATGCCGTACGAAGGTGTTGTAGCTCTTGTTGAATTTATGAAGAAGTTTGAAAAGGAAAACGCATAATTTCTAAAATACATTCGGCGTGAGAAGCCAAAAGCGTTCACGCCGATAATTTATATTATTACTTTGAAAGGAAATCTAACAATGTACAATATTCAAATGCTCAACAAAATTGCGTCTGTCGGAACAGACCTGCTTGATAAAAACAACTATAATGTTGCTCTCGAAATTGATAATCCAGATGCTATTATGGTTCGTTCGGCATCTATGCACGAAATGGATTTTGGTGAAAACCTAAAGGCAATTGCCAGAGCCGGTGCAGGTGTCAACAATATTCCGATTGATAAATGCTCTGAACAGGGAATCGTTGTTTTCAACACTCCAGGGGCTAATGCAAATGCCGTAAAGGAACTTGCAATCTGTGCACTCCTTCTTGCTTCCCGTAAAATCGTTGATGGTATTGCATGGGCACAGAACCTCAAGGGTAACGTAGAAGACGTTGCAAAGGCTGTTGAAAAGGGCAAGAGCGAATTTGTAGGTCCTGAGCTTTACGGAAAGAAGCTTGGTGTTATCGGTCTTGGTGCTATCGGTGCTATGTTCGCAAATGCTGCTATAAGCCTTGGTATGGATGTATATGGCTGTGACCCTTATCTTACTGTTGATGCTGCATGGTCACTTTCAAGAAGCGTTAAAAAGGCTACAAACGAAGAAATCTTTGAAAACTGTGATTATATATCTATTCACGTTCCGTCAACTCCCACAACCAAAGGAATGATAAACAAGGACACAATCGCAACAATGAAGGATGGTGTCAGAATTCTAAATCTTGCAAGAGCTGACCTTGTTAACGCTGATGACATAAAGGCGGCACTTGCCGGTGGTAAGGTTGCGTCATACGTTACCGATTTTCCGACAGAAGAGGTGCTTGGCGTTCCCGGTATTGTTACTATCCCACACCTTGGAGCTTCTACTCCCGAATCAGAGGACAACTGTGCTAAAATGGCAGCTATCCAGCTTCGTGAATTCCTTGAAACCGGTAATATTAAGAATAGTGTAAACTATCCTAACGTTAATATTCCTCATACAGGCGATTGCAGAATTTGCATTTTCAACAAAAACATTCCCGCTATGATTCAGAAGATTACAGACGTAATTGCAAGTGAAAAAATTAATATTGCAAATATGGTTAACGCATCAAAGAAGGATAACGCATATACTCTTGTTGAAATCAATGGCGATATTTCGGATGATGCAGTAGAAAAGTTAAAGAACATTGACGGTGTTACAAGAATCAGAGTAATTAAGTAAAAAACAAAAGAACAATAACAGAGCCGATATGGAATTAATTTCATATCGGCCGTTTTTTATATTTTACAAATAAGTTCGTATATCACAGGAACAAATATTGCAGGCAACATATTTACGGTTTTAATTTGCCTGTCACTGCTGCTCAGAAAATTGATACCGATGCACATAACAAGTGCGTAACCTACCATACAGATATTTGAAAGAAGCTGACCTACAAGCACGTTTTCAAGCAGTGTTGCAAGCAAGGTCATACTGCCCTGATAAATGAGAACCGGAATTGCAGAGAAAAGCACACCGTAACCGAGTGTTGCAGCAAGAACAATTGAAGTTATGCCGTCAATGATTCCTTTTGTAATAAGGGTAGAGCTATCACCAAAAAGTCCGTCATTTATTGAGCCTACTATTGCCATAGCACCGATACAATATATCAGAGTAGATGTAATGAACCCTTGCGCAAAATTTGACATTTTAAATTTATTTTCAATTGCTCGGCAACCTCTGTCGAGTCTTATATCAAGCTTGAACAACTCTCCTATAAATGTACCGATCGCAAGACTTACGACAAGTACAATCTCTCCCGAACTTTCAATTTTTCCGGCAGGGTTGCTTTTCAGCATTGTTGACAGTATTCCACACATTCCTACCACAAGCACTGCAACGCCTGTTGCTTTATGTATTGAGCTTTCCATTTCTTCACTTACTGCTTTTTTAAAGATAAGTCCGATTATTCCTCCGACTATAATAAGTGCACAATTTATCAGTGTTCCCATAAATTCTCCAATCTTATCGACAAGCGATAACGCAAATAGTTTATATAACAAAATTAAAGTATTTTAAGTATTATTAAGTTTTTTATATTTCAAGGGTGAAAATCCTGTAATTTTCTTAAAAACTCTGCCAAAATGAGTATTACTTTTAAAACCGACGGCTTCACCAATCTGTATTATACTCATATTTGTTGATGTCAACATTTTTTTTGCCTCCATTACCCGTACATTATTTATGTAGTCAACAAGGGATATATTGACTGTTTTTTTGAAGGCTCTTGATAGATAACACGGACTTATAAAGAATTTTTTTGCTACATCCTCAAGCTTTAACTCAAGTGCGTAATTATTATTGACATAGCCGACTATATCTGCTATTGTCTTATGAGCATACGAAGGTCTTATTCCATCCTTATCGAATTCAATTTTTCTGAGATTTGCCTGTCGCAAAAGCTCCAGAAGCATAAGCTTCAGCTTACCCGTCAAAGCTTTTTCTTCATACTCCGAAAGCATATCAAACAGCAATTTTTCAATCGCAATTCGTTCCTGAGCGTCAAAAGAAATCACTGCTTTGTTTTGCTCGAACACTTCAAAGAAGTTTATATCTTCAAAGATAGCTGCTACGTCCTGAATCAGTTGGTTGTCAAAATTCACAACTATTCTGTCATAGCCAAAATCCTTTTCATTCAGCGTAGCATGTATTTCCCCCGGGGAAATAAAAACCATATCACCTGCTTTTATATGATACAGCTTATCTCTTATAAAATATAATCGCTCGCCTTTATTTATATAGTAAATTTCATATGTGGTATGATAGTGACACCTCATCATTGATGACGGTTTTTCCATTACCACTCTGTTTACATACAAATAGTTTGTTTGTAACGAAGAAAATATCGGTTTATTACTTTTGACTATATCAAGATCCATATCAAAGAAAACTCTCCATATCAAAATATATTAAAAAAGTTCTGCAAATCCATAGAATACAATACTGTCCTTTAGTATAGCACACTTTTTCTCTTTTTGCAAGGTAATCTTACAAAAAAATGACAATATTTGTAGAAAATAAAAGGAATACGGCAAGATATGTGTTGAAACAAAACGTAAAGTTATGTATAATACAGATAATAAAACTTTCTTGGGAGGAATCAAAAAAATGGCAAAGAAAAGATATGTACAAGTAGGTATGGGTGGCCGTGGTATGTTCTGGTACTCAAACCTTCTTAAAGGCTACGGCGAAGAAAACGAGCTTACCGGTATATGTGATATCAACAGACAAAGACTTGAATACTCACATAAGGTATTGAAGGAAAAGTACGACTGTGAAACCACAATGTATAACGTTGACGAGTTTGACAAAATGATTGAGGAACAGAAGCCTGACTGCGTAATTGTAACGAGTATTGACAGAACTCACCACAAATACATAGTAAGAGCTATGGAGCTTGGCTGTGACGTTTTAAGCGAAAAGCCTATGACTATGGACAACGTAAAATGTCAGGAAATTCTCGACGCTATCAAGCGCACAGGAAAAAATCTCAGAGTTACCTTCAATTACAGATATGCTCCGCACAACTCAATTACCCGTGAGCTTATCATGGACGGTGTAATCGGTGATATTAAGGCTGTTCACTTTGAATGGTTCCTCAACACTTCTCACGGTGCTGACTACTTCAGAAGATGGCACAGAGACAAGAGAAACAGTGGTGGACTTTTAGTTCACAAATCTACTCATCATTTCGACCTTGTAAATTTCTGGCTCGGTACTACTCCGAAGCAGGTTTTTGCTTATGGTGATTTGATGTTCTACGGCAGAGAAAATGCTGAAAACAGAGGTGTTACAAAGTTCTATTCCCGTGTACACGGCTCTGAAAACGCAAAGGGCGACCCATTTGCACTCGTAATGGAGGGTAACCCAAGTCTTGAAAATCTTTATCTTAATGCTGAACAGGGTGACGGTTACATTCGCGACCAGAGTGTTTTCGGTGATTGTATCAGCATTGAAGACACCATGGGAGTTCTTGTAAAGTATAACAGTGGAGCTATTATGTCGTATTCGCTTAACGCATACTCCCCGAAAGAGGGCTTCAGAGTTGTATTTACAGGTACCAAGGGCAGAATGGAGCTTGATGTAACTGAAGCTTCTTATGTAAACTCCGGTGGAAACAAGGATATGGAAGGTGCTGTTGTCGGAAAGAGCATCAAGGTATACCCTATGTTTGCGCAGCCTTATGCTGTTGAGATTCCTGAAGCTACAGGCGGACACGGTGGTGGAGACAAGGTTATGATGGAGGATATTTTCGGTCATCCTCAGCCTGACAAGCTTGGCCGTGCAGCTTCACATATTGATGGCGCTATGAGTATTCTTACAGGTATTGCAGCAAACAAATCTATTGCGAGTGGTCTTCCGGTTGATATTGATACACTTGTTAAATTCTGATTTCAACTTATAAAAAAAATCTCCCGTTTAACCAAAACGGGAGATTTTTTATGCATTTTTAATGATTTCTAATTTTCTTCAAGGCAATCGCAAAACTCAAAAATGACCTTCCAGAGTTCCTTCACTCCCTCTCCCGTTTTAGAGGAAAAGGGAATTATCTCAACGTCTTCGGGAACAATCGGATTTTCACGGATTTCTGATAAATTCTTCTCTTTGTTTGTTTTGTTGAGCTTATCGCATTTTGTACACACTACGGCAAAAGGCAACCCGGAGTTTGTGAGAAACTCAATCATTGCGGCGTCGTCTTTTGTAATTTGTGCTTTTGTATCAATAAGCTGAAGATAAAGAATATTATTACCGAGAGAAAAATACTTATCAATAAGAGCTTTCCATTTATTACGCTCATCAAAGCTTCGTTTTGCGTATCCGTAGCCGGGAAGGTCGACAAGGTAAAGCGTTTTGTCAACCTCATAATAGTTGATTGTTACGGTTTTTCCGGGCTCAGCACTAACTCTTGCAAGACTTTTTCTGCCAAGCAGCTTGTTTATAAGCGAGGATTTACCCACATTACTTCTTCCGCAAAGGGCTATCTGAGGATAGCTTTGTTTTATATTCCCCGGAAGCTGCGATACAAGTCCTGCAGTCATTGCAAGATTTACAAAATTTGTATTGAGTTTCATTTTCTATCTCCTTTCGGGGATTTTTTATTCTGCAATTGCAACCTTCAGAACTTCTGAAATATCCTTGGCATACACAAATTCGATATTATCAAGGACAAGCTTATCGCATTCCTCCAGGTCGATTTTGTTCTCATACGGAATTATGACTGTTTTCATACCGTTTTTGTAAGCTGCCATTGTTTTCTCACGAAGTCCACCAATCGGGAACACTCTGCCGGACAAGGTAATTTCACCTGTCATAGCAACATCTCCTCTGACCTTTTTTCCCGAAAGCTCGGATACAAGTGCTGTTACCATAGTTACACCTGCGCTCGGTCCGTCCTTTGGGATTGCTCCTTCGGGGAAATGGATATGTAAATCGCAATTCTTATAAAATTCCTTGTCGATACCGAGCTTTTCACAATTCTTGCGAATATAGCTTACAGCTGCCCTTGCTGACTCTTTCATAACGTCACCAAGACTACCTGTGATTTCTGTTTTACCAGTTCCCGGCATGGACACAACCTCAACCTGTAGCATTTCGCCACCAAGTTCTGTCCAGGCAAGTCCGTTTACAATACCTACCTTATCCGACGTGTCCTTTTCGCTGTCACGAACCTTTGGATTTCCAAGATACTCCTGAAGGTCACATCCCTTTACGGTATAGCTCTTTTTATCACCCTCAACGAGCTTTCTTGCAACCTTTCTGCAAAGTGCTGCCGTCTCACGTTCAAGGTTTCGTACACCTGATTCTTTTGTGTATTTTTCGATAAGTCCCGTAACTGCATCCTCGGTAACTCTCATCTTACTTTTACTAAGTCCGTGTCTTTTAAGCTCCTTCGGGAAAAGGTGGTTTTTGAATATCGCTATCTTTTCGCTGACAGTGTAAGCCGGAAGTCTTATAATTTCCATTCTGTCAAGAAGAGGCCTCGGAACAGTATCAAGAGTATTTGCAGTTGCAATAAAGATACAATCGGAAATATCAAACGGAAATTCAACATAGTGGTCGCGGAAAGTTTTGTTCTGGTCAATATCCAGCACCTCAAGAAGTGCTGCCGACGGGTCTCCGTGCATATCCTTTGACATTTTATCAATCTCATCAAGAAGCATTACGGGATTTTGTGTTCCAACCTGCTTTATCGCAGTAATGATTCTACCCGGCATCGCTGCCACATAGGTTTTTCTATGTCCTCTTATTTCTGCCTCATCACGGATACCACCAAGAGAAACACGTACAAATTTCCTGTTCATCGCCCTGGCTACAGATTTCGCAACAGAGGTTTTACCAACACCGGGAGGACCTACAAGAAGCAGAATCTGACCTTTCAGTTCGGGAGACAGTTGTTTTACAGAGATATATTCGAGGATTCTGTCCTTAACTTTTGTCAGCGCATCGTGGTCTGCATCAAGGATTTTTTTAGCCTTCACAACATCAAAGCTGTCCTGTGTCTTTTTGCCCCAGGGAAGAGCTATAACTGTATCAATATATTCACGCAGCACTGCAGATTCCGAAGAAATAGGCGGCATTCTGTTAAGCTTTGACGCTTCCTTCAAAAGTACTTTCTGTACTTCTGCAGGACAATTTGATTTCTTAATGGAATTTACAATACTTCCTACATCATCGTCCGAAACAGGCTCACCGTCCTCGTCATATACTTCCTCGCCCATTCCAAGCTCATTCTGTATTACTTTTAGCTGTTCACGAAGAAAATACTCTCTCTGGTTTTTATCAAGCTTTTCCTTAACCTTTGCGTGAATTTCAAGCTCGTTTCTAAGCACTTCAATTTCTTTTTCAAGAAGGAACGCCAAGGTTTCAAGACGTTTTACCGGGTCAAAAATATTCAGTATTTCCTGTTTATCCTGAAGGTTATGAAGAAGATTTGCAGCTAAAAAATCCGCAAGAACTCCCGGGGAATTTATGCTCTGTACTGCTGCAATAAGTTCAGGAGAGAGCTTTGGAAGAAGCTTTAGCATTTCCTCAAATCTGCTTTTGATTTCACGCATAAGGGCTGTCCCTTTAACTCCGCCGCCATCGGAAATTTCGACCTTTTTTGCAAATACAGTTGCACGAAGATATGGTTTATCCTCGATTTTTTCTACTATTTCACCTCTTGAAATTCCATCTGCAATTATTCGGAAGTTACCATTCGGAAGCTTTGTTGCTTGTCTGATTTTCGCTACAACACCGATATTTTCAACATTCTCAAGAGTAGGATTTGGTATTTTCAAGTCCTTCTGGGCTGTCATAAAGACATTTCCACCATACTTTGCCGCCGCCTGCATTGCAAGAACCGACGCTTTTCTTGATATTTCAAAGCTTGTTGGGACCTCGGGATACAGTACAAGTCCACGCAGGGCAATTACCGGTAAGGTTATCTGTTCTACCTTTTCTATATAAGATGACATTTTATTTTCCTTTCGTTTCAGTGCAATCAATTAAACAAAAATATACAAATTTTATTATAACACAAATAACGACAGATTTCCACACAAAACTATGATTGTTGATATATTATTTACATTTTAATATTTTGTGTTTATATTTCAGCTATGTCTTTATTTTTATTAATACCTTTGGGCAACAAAAACAGCCACTGCAAGGCTTCGCAGCAGCCGTTTTATGAAAATATATTGTTTGCATGCAAACGCTTAAGCACCTGATCTGATTTGAATTTTACTGTTCCGGCACATATTCACGGCGAATTATATCACCTGACAAGTCTTTTCCGGTAACATATTTGTACACTTTTTTATATGTTTTTCAAGTTCTTTTTTTGCTTTGGTTTTTTCAAGTGTTTATATAATTCATCAACAAGCCAGGAGACAAGTTGTTTTCCCCGTTTCTCAGCACCTTTTAAAATAGAAAATGTTACCTTGCTGAGCTTCTTGTCATCTATATACAGGTGCATAGCAAGTCCGTATTCCGGCAGGCACTCCTTGACAACGAATATGGAATTTGGTGACATACTGAAATTACCGAGCGAATATGCACACGGCACACCATCAAAATTATACTTTCCGTCCGCCGTATAAGATGCCTTTAAAATCGGCTCCCCACACATTACATCGCCCAAGATTGTAATCTTTATTTTTATTCACCCTTTAATGTTATTTTATATTTACTCGTGCAACGTCTCCGTTTGCATACTCTATTCTGTCACCACTTGTATTCAGACTGTCCATAAAATTCAAAAATTCTTCCTTTGACGCAAAAAGTGGATTAAATTCCTTTATAATTTGCTTAGCCCTCTGAGCGTTATTATCAAGAAGTATATACAGCATCCCAAGCTGCATCTTTGCGCTTGCAACACAAGCCAGTAACGGATCTGAAATTTCATAATTGCTGCCGTGTGCTTTTCCCACAGCTCCTCCTGCATAAGGATGTACAACAGGCATAATACAACACAAATCCCCCATATCCGTACTACCGGAACTCATACTATCCCTTACCTCGAATTCGCATTCCGGAATTGCTCCCCGGGCAGCTTCTGCTGCCAGCTTACACATATTCGTATCGTTTATAAGTGGCGCATATCCGGGTGTGTCAGAAATATCGACGTTTGTCCCGATTGAAAGAGCAGCACCACATAAAGCCTGATTCACTTTTTTATTAGCGTCGCAAATAGCCTCAAAGGTTGCACCTCTTACATAGCTTTCAAGTACAGCAGTTTCGGGTATTGCATTGACCATTACGCCACCACTTGTAATTATGGGATGAACTCTTATTATATCGCTTTCCCTGAAGGTTTCGCGAATGGCGTTGATAGCATTTATACCACAAGTTGCAGCATAAAGTGCATTTTTACCATTCCAGGGTGCAGATCCGGCGTGCGCTGCAACACCTTTATAAGTTATCTGCTTTGTCATACAACCAACCGATCCCTTGCCGACCCAAAAGCTTGTAGAAGTATGTACCATAAAAGCAATATCAACACCATCAAAATATCCCCTGTGCAAAAATTCGCTTTTACCGCCAAAGTATTTAATTTTGCCTTGCTTTTTAAGCTCGCTTCTGTATTCAATCTCTAAAAGCTCCTCCGCAGGAACTGCACAAAGTCTTATTTTTCCACAGAATTTATCTAAAATACCGGGTTCCTTGAGAGCTGCCGCAATACCGATGAGGGCTGCACACTGTGCGTTATGTCCACAGGAATGCACAGCTCCCGTTTTGGGGTTTGCATCCTTGTGTTCCGGACATATTATAGAATCGAGCTCAGCTAAAATCAAAATTTCGGGACCGGGTCTACGTGTGTCCAAAACCGTGTAAAAGCCTGTAATACCATCAGCCAAAACAAGCTCATAACCAAGCTTTTTGAAAGTATCTTCCATATATGCTGATGTTTCAAACTCTTTATAACCTGTTTCGGGATGCTGCCATATATATCTTTCAGCTTCTAAAATCAGTTTTGTATGTTTTTCTACAGCTAAATTCAATTCATTCATAAAAATACCTCATAATTATTGATAACAGCATACATATCTTTTTACTTATTTCGTTGAAATCATTATACCACTCACATATTAAACTGTCAACAATATAAGTAGAATAATTTTACAAAAAACGACCAAAGCACCTCTTTTTCGGTACTTTGGTCGTTTATTCCGGATATTAGTAGTTTTCTGCACAAAGTTCAAAATAACTTTGTGGATGGTTGCAGGTAGGACATTCTTCGGGAGCAGCAGTCCCTACTACGATATGTCCGCAGTTACGACATTCCCAAACCTTAACCTCACTCTTTGCGAATACCTGTGCCGTTTCTACATTCTTGAGAAGTGCACGATATCTTTCTTCGTGGTGTTTTTCAATTGCAGCCACAAGTCTGAACTTCTTTGCAAGCTCTGTAAAGCCTTCCTTTTCGGCAGTTACTGCAAAGCCTTCGTACATATCGGTCCATTCATAGTTTTCGCCATTTGCGGCATCGAGGAGATTTTCAGCAGTATCACCTATACCACACAGCTCCTTAAGCCACATTTTGGCGTGTTCCTTTTCATTGTCTGCAGTTTTTTGGAAGAGTGCGCTAATCTGTTCAAAGCCTTCTTTTTTAGCCTTTGATGCAAAATATGTATACTTGTTTCTTGCCTGAGATTCCCCTGCAAAGGCTGCCTGAAGGTTTTTCTCTGTCTGGGTACCTGCGTACTTGTTTACTGTCTTACTCATAATGCTCTCCTTTTTTAAATTTAAATTAAATTTTTGCAAGATTTTTGTTACTAATTTGCTGTATAAATTATATCATATTTGGTTTTGTGTGTCAAGATTTATTTGAGATGGTCGTAAAAAGCAGAGTGGATATAAAAAAACAGATACCGAAGTATCTGTTTTTTCATTTCTGTAAATCAGAAAAGATGTTTTCACGATTCATTATTTTTTGAGCTGTCAACGGCTGAAAAATGCTCTTTCGTGAGTTGTTTAACCACTCCAAAAAGTCCAACCACACCAATCAGATTCGGTATTATCATAAGACCATTCATCGTCTCAGATACACTCCATATAAGGTCAAGCTCGCCAACCGTTCCAATGAATACAAATGCCACGTACACTATTCTGTAAATAAGAACTGCCTTTCTCGATTTATTTGTAAGGAATCCTATACAAACCTCTCCGTAATACGCCCATCCGAGAATCGTCGAAAGGGCAAAAAATACTGTTGCAAGTGTTACACCTATACCTCCGATACCGGGTATAATTTCATTGAAAGATGCAATGCTAAGCGCTGCTCCTTTATAGACACCGCCATCCCAATGTCCGGCAACAAGTACCACAAGGCCTGAAAGTGTACAAATGATAATTGTTGTAAAAAAGACCTCGAACATTCCCCACAGTCCCTGCTTCACGGGATCCTTGGTGCTGGAAGCGGCATGTGCAATCGGTGCACTTCCAAGACCTGCTTCATTAGAGAAGATACCTCTTGAGAAACCGTAATGTATCGCCACCATAATTCCATACCCTGCTGTTCCCCCGGCTGCTGCCTTGAAATTAAAGGCTTCCCTGAAAATAAGTCCGAAAGCTGCAGGAACCTTATCGATACTTAGAATTACTGAAATTAAAGAACAGGCAACAAAGAATATTGCCATAATAGGTACCATCTTTTCATTTACCGAAGCGATTCTACGCATACCGCCAAGTATAACAGCGGCAGCTATTACAGTAAGTATGATTCCGGTTATATATGGATTTACGTTCATTGTACTCTCAAGTGCAACAGCAATAGAGTTTGATTGAGTTGCATTTCCGGTTCCAAGACAAGCAAGCATTGCAAATATTGCAAACAGTACAGCAAGCCATTTTAAGCCAAGACCATTTTTGATGTAGTACATCGGGCCACCGACCCATTCACCTACAGAATTCTTTTCACGGTATTTCAAAGAGAGTACTATTTCACAGTATTTTGTGACCATACCGAGAAGTGCACTTACCCACATCCAGAATATCGCACCCGGACCACCTGTCACAATAGCAGTCGACAACCCTGCAATACTTCCGGTACCGATGGTACCTGCCATTGCTGTTGTTACTGCCTGAAAAGGACTGACACCGGCAGAGTCCTTTGCGTGCTGATGCTTTTTGAAGGCACTCAGTATAGTACTCTTCATCATATATACAAATCGTACAAACTGTGGAAAGCCCAGCCTTACCGAAAGATAGAGACCTGCACCAATAAGAAGCGCGAGCATCACCGGTCCCCAAACAAGATCGTTAACCCAAGAGTTGATTTTTGATATTAGTTCCATTTTTCACCTGTTTATAAGTAAAGAATATACGTTAAAAATTTCAGCAATCCTGTTTATCCGGCAGCAGACAGACATTATGCTTGTTAGTGGACAGCACTACCGAGGTACGTGTCATAGAAACGCCACTGATAAACTTGATACTTTTGAGTACCTCTTCAAGTGTATTACCCGTGTATGTGATTACCTTCAGAAGAAAGTCAAAGTCACCTGCAATATAATAACACTCTGCAATTGAATTATTTTCGTTGATGCTCTTAACAAAATTATCGTAATACTTAGGATGTTCAAGGCTGACATAGATAAAAGCCATCAGCTCACGTCCGAGAATGTTTTGATTGATAATAGTGGTATATTTCTCGATAAGCCCCGATGACTCCATCTTTTTTATTCGCTCTATCACCGCCGATGTAGAGAGATTGATTTTTGCCCCAATATTGGTTGCATTTTCTCTTGAATTTTCTTTTAAACAGCAAAGAATTTCATAATCTATAAGATCCATACTTAACACCTCACATACCTATAGATTATACACAAAATATAGAAAAAAGTAAATATAATCAAGAAAACAAACTAATATTTTTTGAATTTTTTTATCAAAGCGAAATTTTCCTTGTTTTGCGAATTTTAAGTCGCAGAATTCAAAATATTTTTTGGCATAAAATGTAATATTTAGTCTTTTTGTTTACTTATCCCAATTCTGCTTATTGCTCTATAACTTCATAAAGTGTAATTATGTTTTTTAATAGAGCAAAATAAAAAACCAACCCAGTTTGGTTGGTTTTATTTTGGTTGCGGAGATGGGATTTGAACCACATGACCTTCGGGTTATGAGTTCAAATCATAGTGTTTTATAATGTTTTTTAATGTTGTGCAAAGTCTTATTTTACAAGGCTTTCAAGGATTTTTCGTTTTATATCGTTTAGTTGAATTTAGTTGAATTTTATACCGTAGTTGAATTTTTGTTGAATTATTCGGAAAGCTCAATTTTGACTTTCCCGGTCAACTCTTTTATTCTTGCCTTGTTTTCTTTTATAATGGTGTCGTTTTGGTTTATCATCCATTGTAACAGCTTTGCACACTTTTGCAACGTATCACGGTCTAATCCCATTAAAAGTGTTGTAGATTCATTCGGTGGAAGCACTAAACAAAGTGCCGTTATCGCTCTTGCTTCATCCTCTTTGTAAATTTTTAAAAACAATTCTTCTTTTGTCATTGTATCACCCCCGACGTTATGCTATTGAAAATCTGCGACTTTCTGTCTGCTTTGAAAACTGTTCATAAAGGTCTGCATACAGCTTCTTAAAAGCCGTAGTATCGAAACGGTTGCTTTTTACCTTTGTATATCTTACCTTATACACATCAACCGTCATTTCCTCGGTGTCCCTCTCGGTCATTTCAGCTTTGATAACATCCTCTATAGCTGTTATCTCTGCTGCTATTTGCTCTTCCATTGCTTTCAGCTCCTTAAGCTCTTTAACCTTGCTCGTGATTTCGTTTGTACTCATTTTTCGGTACTCCTTTATATTTTTATTTGGGAACGAGGTAAAGGGCTTTAAGTTTATCTCGCTTGTCTCTGACAACATTTTCTTATCCGTCTTTACTCTTATATGGTCGTTCTTGGTTTCGGCTTTTGCTTACTTTCGTCCGCCTTTCCGTTCCCTGTGATTATATTATACACTAAATAATAGTGTATGTCAATATGCAGCATACACAAACTTTTAGTGTTTATTTTGTGCATAATATACACTTGACAAAAGTGTATACGTGTGTTATAATTATCAAAGAAAAAAAAGGGGGGAACAAAATGCCTATAGTTTATAAAATTGATGTTATGGAAACACTAAAAAAGCACGGATTCTCAACATATAAAATCAGAAAAGAGAAAATTTTCGGAGAAGCAACATTGCAGCAATTCAGAAACGGCGAAATTGTATCAAACACTTGCCTTGCAAAGCTGTGCGAACTTTTGGAGTGTCAGCCGGGAGATATACTCGAATACAAAGAAAACAAATAAAAAAACAAAGATGAGAGGGTGTTCCCCTCTCATTTCGCTTTATATGCCTTTGTAACGTTCATATTTGCCGTATAATGAAGTTTTGAATATTTCAGCGGGAATTGATTCCGAAAAACAAAATGCCCTTAAAACGCCTTAAATTCACTCACAAATACGCTTTGTGCAAAATCGGCACATATTTTTGCATAATATCATTTTTTGCCTGTTCCTCGCCTGTTAAAGTAAAAAATGTCAGGTTTTATTAGGTTATCCTTTTTTTATATCTGCCCATTGTTTTTTTATAGTGGGGAAAATCTCTTTTTTATGGTGGGGAAGTATTCAAAAATTTCTCTTGCTTCGCTCTCGCTTCGTTTTCTGCAAACTCTCATTGTGTTCTCGTTGCACGCTCGTTGCACGCTCTCTGCTAACTTAGTTTTTTCTCTTTGTTTGTGAGAAAATCAAGGGCATCAAAATCGAAATTTATCGACACTTCCTCGACAGTTCCCCATCCCCCCCTTTGTGTGTTTTTTGATTATGTTTATAATCCGAGAAATTCACGGTCTTTTTTGTACCCCTTAATAATATTCTGCACCCTTTGACTGTCGTTCTTAATTTCTACCCACGCACAATGTTCGAGTATTCTCTGATATATTCTTACATTTTCTTTGTCACTCGGATTTTTAAATTCTTCGGCGGTTAAGTTTGTTGTAATAATCATTGGTGTACGCTCATTGTAAAACGTGTCGATTATATCAAAAATAAGTTGTTTTACAAAATCCGTCTGTCGTTCTGTTCCAAGGTCATCTATTATTACAAGGTCACTATGAGCGTAGCTGTCTATTATACTTTGCTTGTCGTAAGTTTGCGACATTTCACTTGCAAGGCGAGAAATAGTGGTTTGACGTACATAATAACCGTTATCAATAAGAGCATTACCTATACATGAAGCAAAAAAAGTTTTACCCGTGCCGGTACTTCCAAAAAGCAAAAGCCCCCTACCATCCTTTTTTAATTCTGAAAAATTTGAAACATAGTTTTTCATAATAGTTGTAATTTTCGGATTTAATTCGTTATCTTTTGAAAAAGTATGTCCCCTCATTTCCTTTGAAACAAAACAACGAATACGGCGTTCCTCTGTCAATCTGACTTGCCGTTCGCGTTCTTCCTCTGCTTTTTTCGCCTTTTTACATTCACAATCACAAGGCATTATTTGACCAAAAACCACGTCATATTTAGAAGCATTTGTATTGCATTCAGGACATATATATAAGCCCTCTGTGTCTTTTGTATATCCCTCTCGTTCATATTTGTCAAATTTGGCTTTTGCTATATCCAAAGTTCGAATATAAAACGGACTTTCTTTGTTAAATTCTTTTTTTGTTTCTGACATCATCTAATCCCCCATAATTATAAAATCTCATCAAGTAAATGAATGTTTGACGGCATTGTGTTTGTCTGACGTTGAGAGGGTGTTATATTGCAATCGTCCTCCCACCGCCTTTGATTTAACCAAGTTGACGCATAAGGTATGTATTTACTGTCTTGCCATTGAGAACACCTCTTTTGAGCTTCTACGGCTTTTACAATGGTATTCAAGAGAGTTTCATCCGGTTTTAACTTTTCAAACGCTTTTCGAGCTGCTGCTTTTGCATCTTTTCTCGGGTAAATCTCCCAAAATTCAGAAAATCCTTTTTTTAGTTCGCTATCATCCCCCTTGGGGGATTTAGGGGGAGAGATATTAGTTATAGTATTTGTATTAGTTATAGTTTCTGTTATAGTATTTGTTATAGTGCCGTCGGCATACTGTCGGCACTCCGTCGGCATACTGTCGGCTAATTTCTTTTTATTGGTAACATTCGCACCTTTTCTTCCCGATTCTGCTTTTGCTTCGCTACGTTTTATTTGATGCATCATCATCGACAGTATCACCCTTGTTTGTCCCTCAAACAGTTCTAAAGGATTTGTGCCATTTTGAAAATATTCAGAAAGCGCAACTATGATTTTCCAAGCTTCAGCACTTTCAAGAAAATTCAAGTCCTCAATCCAATCAAAGAATAGACAAAAACCTTTTTTATCGTTCACCGGCTTCCACCCTCTTTAAATATTCTACGGCGGGCTTCATTGCAATTTGCATATCCTTGATACGCCCCTGCATACCTCTCACAAATTGTTCAATGTCGCTATCATCCGCAGGTAACCAATAACCATTAGTACCACTACAAATAAACTCACCTTTTTTGCGTAAAGCGTTAATATGAATAGTTATATCTCTTTCACTTAACCCCAAATATTTAGACAAGGTTTTTGCCGTGATTGCATTTTCTTCTCCGACAGATAAATAATCGGTTAGCGTAAGCGTTCCGTTTGTTCTCATTCTTTCACCGCCTTTTTTGATTTTTCTGTGAGCATTTCAACTAAAAGATGATAGTTTACAAGGCACTTTTTGCCGCACATTATATGTGGGATTTTGCCTTGCTTCTGCATTAGTCTTAAAGAGTGTTCAGACAATATTCCTGTCCGTGCTGTTTCTCTGATGGTTAAGAATTGAGGTATATTATTCATTGTTCTTTTCCTCTCTTTCAGAGAAAAGTTTCTGTTCGTCCATTTGCAAATAATCCGCTATTGCTTTTTTGTACTTTGGATAAAAGGGCATTTTGCCGTTTAAGGCATTATAAAGATAATGTGGTGCTATCCCTGCGTTTAATGCAAGTTGTAATTTTGACAGTTTCCTTTCCTCCAAAACTTTAAGTAGTTGCATTTTGTTTAGTTCCTTTCAAAAAACAGCTGTTTTCAAAAAAATATTTAGTCAACGTCTTGACTATGTATATATTATAGTGTATAATAATCTTAAATAAAAGTAGATTAAGATAATATTCCACCTCCAAAAACACCAAAAGGCAGATTATTATCCACAAAAAGGAGCGGTTCGTTGTGTTTGATACAGCACGAAAAAAGTTAATTGCAACAAGAATTAAGGAATTAAGGAAAAGTAAAAACCTTTCACATCAAAGACTTGCAGATGAATTGAAAAACAAATACTCTATCAAGATTTCAAAGGATAGTTTAATGCAGTATGAAGTAGATGACGAATATCATACAAAATGGGATAAAGTCAAAGGTATGAATATTGAGTATCTATACTGTATTGCAGATTTTTTTAAAGTGTCAGCAGACTATTTACTCGGTTTTACTGATAATCCTACCACCGACAAAGATTTAGACGCTGTTTCAAAATATATCGGTTTAGGTCAAGAAGCAGTCGAAAAACTTAATCGCTATGCAAAAATGGATACAGACTATCCGAATTACACAAACGCATTATCTCATTTGAATATGTTTATAAAAGAGGATAGTTTCTATATATTTGATTATTTAGATAACTACATTCAAAGTATTTGTTTCTGCGAATTTCTTGAACAAGAATATCCAAAAGCCAATTTGTCAGCTCGTTCATTAGGAATTGTTATAAATTCAAAGACAGGTGAAATAAAACGCCGTGATATATCAGAAGATGAAAAAGAAGCACAAAAAGACTATCTTGAAGAAGTAGAAGAAAAACAGCCCCTTTACCTTTACACTTTGCAAAAGATGTTTATTGACTTTGTGGAACAGTACGGTAAATTCAAAAAAGAAAACATAACAGCAGAGGAATTTTTCAAACAGTTTTCAACCGCTGAAAGTTCACGAAAAGCATTTTTTGAAAGTATAGATAACAGTTTAGACAGACTAAAAACTTCGATGGATAAATTTTCAAAGGTGGTGCAAGATAATGGCTAACATCCAAGAACGTCGTAACAAAGACGGCAAATTGATTTCATATTCAATACGTGTTCACCGAGGGCGTGGAGCGGATGGAAAGCAATTAAAGCCCTATACTGCCACATTTGACGTATTGCCCACTTGGAAAGAAGAAACCGCACGAAAAAAAGCCGAAGCATTTGCAAGTGTTTTTGAAAAAGAATGCCGAGAGGGTATAAAAGCAGATAACCGCCAAAGATTTGACGGTTACTGTGATTATGTTATAGAGTTAAAAGAACAGCGTGGCATTAAACATTCAACTATAGTGCGATACAGAGATTTAACTACACGTATATACCCGGTTATAGGACATATAAAGCTCTGTGACCTGCGTGTAGACCATTTGAACGATTTATATACTTCCCTCTCCGCAAATGGTTTAAATAAAAAAACAGGCGGTAAATTATCGACTAAAACAATAATCGAACATCACCGTCTGATTTCAACAGTATTGGAACAGGCTTTTAAAGAAAGGTTAATTGTTTTCAACGTGGCATCACAAGCTCAATTACCACGAATTGAAAAGAAAGAAGTCAATTATTTTCAGCCGGAACAAATTGCAGCTATAAGGAACGCACTTGAACAAGAACCACAAAAATGGAAAATGCTTGTACATCTTTTATTGATAACAGGAGCAAGACGTGGGGAAATCCTCGGATTAAAATGGGATAAAGTTGATTTTGAGAAGAATCGTATTTTTATATGCAACAGTATTTTATATTCGGCAGACAGAGGCATATATGAAGATACACCAAAAACCGAAAATTCAAAACGGTATGTTACACTCCCTGCTGAAACAATAAAAGAACTTAAAGAATATAAGCTCTATCAAGCAGAAGAATTTTTCAAGAACAGAATACCATTCAAGCCGAATAGCTTTATTTTCACTCAAATTGACGGTAGTGCAATGCATCCGGATAGCGTAACCGACTATTTAAATAAATTTTCAAAGAAATACAGTCTGCCACACATTAACGCACACGCATTCAGACACACTATGGCAAGTATGTTATATTTCAACGGTGTAGACAGCGTTTCTATTTCAAAAAGGCTCGGTCATGCACAAGTAAGCACAACAGCAAATATTTACGCACACATTATAGAAGAAGCCGACCAACGTAACGCAGATATTTTATCTGATATTTTCTTAAAAAAGGTTGAATTATAAAATCAAGTTGAATTATTGTTGAATTATCAGCATATTTTCAACTAAAAAGAAAATGCCCTTGCATAGCAACTTTTAAGCTATACAAGGGTTTTCTTTGGTTGCGGAGACGGGATTTGAACCACGCGACCTTCGGGTTATGAGCCCGACGAGCTACCAAGCTGCTCCACTCCGCGATATATATCTCCGACATTGGTGCCGGAAACCGGGCTTGAACCGGTACGGGATGTTAATCCCACGGGATTTTAAGTCCCGGGCGTCTGCCAATTCCGCCACTCCGGCATCTTCATCGGTTGTTCCCTTTTTGGAACGCATTATATTATATCACATTTTTTCTGCTTTGTCAAGGCTTTTTCAAACTTTTTACAAATTTATTTTATGCCGTTTTACGACAAATTATTCAGGGCTACCGGATTTTACGGCAGCCCTGATTATTAATTATTTTGTTTTAAAAAGGTCTTCAAAATCCCAGTCGTTTTCTTCTTTCTTAGCTACTACATTCGGTGTAGCCACTTCAGGATCCGAAATCTTCACCGGTTCTCTTAACCCCTGTGAATCATTATCAAAGCCTGTTGCAATTACAGTTACCTTCATCTCATCATCAAAGGTTTCGTCAAATGCAACACCCCAGATAATTGTTGCATCGGAATTTGCCTCTCCTGCTATACTTGCAGCTACTGCATCAATTTCATCAAGTCCGATGTCAGGAGATACGGTAAAGTTCAGGATGAGTCCCTTTGCTCCTGTTATTGCTGTTTCGAGAAGTGGGCTTGAAATTGCTGCTCTGAGAGCTGCTTCTGCCTTATCCTTACCCTTTGCTCTGCCGATACCCATGTGTGCAAGACCTGCATTTGACATAATTGTTGTTACGTCTGCAAAGTCAACATTTACGGTTCCGGATACATTTATTACCTCCGAAATACACTGTACACCCTGACGAAGCACATCATCTGCCGTTGCAAAGGCTGTCATCATTGTAATCTTGTTTTCTGTTACGTATTTGAGCTTTTCATTCGGGATTACCACAAGTGAGTCAACGTATTCCTTGAGATTTTCTATACCGATAAGCGCATTCTGCATTTTTACTTTTCCTTCAAACGCGAACGGTTTTGTAACTATACCGACTGTAAGTATTCCCATATCTCTTGCGAGCTTTGCAATTACGGGGGCTGCGCCTGTTCCGGTACCACCACCCATTCCGGCTGTTATGAAGAGCATATCCGCGCCTGTTATTTCTTTTCTGATATCCTCTATGTTTTCATCACACGCGCTCTTGCCTATCTCAGGCTTTGAGCCTGCTCCTCTGCCTCTTGTTATTTTCTCTCCGAGAAGTATTTTTTTAGGCGCCGCACATCTGCCAAGTGCCATTGCATCGGTATTTACAGCTATAAACTCAACACCCTTTATCTGGGCTTCAATCATTCTGTTTACTGCGTTTCCACCTGCACCACCAACGCCAATCACCTTAAGGGATACTACCGGATCATTGCTATAATCGAAATTCATCTTTACACTTCCTCCGTTTTATTCTTAATTTATTATGAATGTATATAATTTACTTATTCTATATTACACCATTTTAATTGTAATTTCAATAGTATTTATAAAACATTTATAAATTTTATACAAAATATTTTCTTTCTACGCTCTTCTGAAGATTGCTTCACGGATGTCACTATCGGAAATATCTATCGTTCCTACGTCATCCTCTGAGAGTTCTTCAAGTATTCCTTTCAAAAATTCAAGCTTTATATCACAGTCAATTATATTTCCGAGCTTTACTGTATATTTTGTTCCAAGTACGAATTGTATGTCGAATTTGTTAAGAATATTTATTTCCTTAACCTCTTGCATCAGTTCTTTTTCAGTAAGCTCCAGAACAAGCTTCTTTAACATTTCCGATACATCGTCATCCTCTGTTTTTATGTAATTTCCTACTATACATTCTTTTATATCCGGAAAATACACCCGTACAAGACTTTGATGCAGTCCCTCATCATAATTTGATGCCTTTTCAAGCACCACCATGTTTTTGTCAAGTGTATAGTAATACTCTCCCACTGCTATATATATAAGCGGCGTGCTTTCTGTAAGAGCAACCTTTAATTTATCCGGTAGCTTTACCTTTACATCAGCTTTTTCTATACCCGGAAATTTTTTTTCAAGCCTGCCTTCAAGTGTCCCCCGATGAATTGCAAGGAGGTTTGTACCTTCCTTTATCCCAAGCTCTGATAGTATTACCTCTGTGCTGTACATGCTGTTGCCCGACACTTCGATTTCTTTAATATTAAAGAAAATAAGGTCTACTGCAATCAGCGCAACAACGCAGCTCAGAAGCACGATTATAATCGCTATTCTTTTGCGTTTTTTTTGTACTTTTTTTACATTCTCGTTTGCAAGTCTGTATCTTGCACGTTGTGCAGTACTTATTTCATTTTCCCGAAGATAACTTCTGTTCTGATTTTCTTTTTTATCGTCCTGTCTCATTTCTTATCTCCGACAAGTAGTCCGTTAATAACCTTGTAAATTCGTTCAAGGCTGTCAAGGAATGCAAATTTCCTGATATTTTTTTCAAGCATTGATAGCTTCTCTTCGTTTTTCAACAATCCTTCAAGTTCTTTGGTCAGTTTTTCAACGCTAAGGTTCTTTTCCTCTATAAGAATTGCCGCATCTGCCTTCTCAAGCACCTGTGCATTTTTATACTGATGATTATTTGTAACATTCGGCGACGGTATCATAAGGGCTGCCTTACCAAGTGCCGATAATTCTGCAATCGTCATAGCACCCGCCCTGCATATTACAATATCCGAGCTCGCAAGGAGTATCGGCATATCATAAATGTATTCTCTGACCGTTACATTTCCAAGTTTTACATAGTCACCAAAATCCGAATAACCTCTATGCAGGAGCTTTTCTTTTATTTCCTGCCATTCTCCCCTGCCTGTTGCGTGGATATGATAAACGTCATTTTTTTCGCTGTATTTTTCAATAAAGCCAAGCACATTTTCGTTGATCTTCATAGCACCCAGACTTCCGCCGTAGGATAAAATCATTTTTTTGTTTTTGTCATAACCCAGCTTTTCTCTTGCTTCTTCCTTTGATATTTTCAGCATTTCCGATTTTATCGGATTACCGACAAGGACAAGCTTTTCGGGACAGTCAAAATATTCTCTTGAATTTTCAAAGCTGAGCATAATTTTATCCACGTATTTCGAAAGCATTTTCACTGTCATTCCCACAACAGCATTCTGCTCGTGGACAACTGTCGGTATTCCCATCTGCGCCCCTGCTTTCAGAACCGGCCAACACACATAGCCGCCTGTTCCTATGATTATATCAGGTCTGAAATTCTTTATTATTTTCTTTGCTTCAAGCACAGAGGTTACTGCCTTTATTGCTGCATCAATATTTACAAGCGACAAGCTTCGCACAAAGCCTCTCACCTTTACTGTGTGTAATTTATAACCTTCTCTCGGCACAAGCTTTGTTTCAAGCCCTCTTTTTGTACCGACATACTCTATTTCAACATCCTTATATTTTTCCTTCAGCATTCCGGCGATTGCAAGAGCAGGGTTTATATGACCACCTGTTCCCCCACCACTAATCAGTACTTTCATACAGGACTTTCCTTTCAAGCTTTATTTTTCTATAAGTGAATACCGCGATACATTCAGTACAATACCCATTTCTGCAAGTAGTATCAGCAGCGACGTTCCTCCATAACTAAAGAACGGAAGTGATATACCCGTACTTGGTATTGTATTTGTTATTACACAGATATTCAACATTGTCTGTATTCCTATCTGGAATACTATTCCCGCAACGAGAAGTGATGAAAATCTGTCAGGAGCACGAAAAGCTATTTTTATGCCTCTGTATATCAGGAATATAAAAAGACATATTACTGCAAAGCCACCGATAAAGCCGAGCTCCTCTATAAGAATTGCGAAAATGTAGTCATTTTGAGGCTCTGAAAGATACAGCTGCTTCTGTTTACTTGCACCAAAGCCAACGCCCCAGAATCCACCTGAGGTTACGGCATACAGTGATTGAGACGGCTGCCAACCTTTATTAAGTATATCGCTGAAGGGGTCAAACCAAACAGCGAATCTATCCATTGAGTGTTTGAGTAATATCGGAACGAATATAACTCCTGCTATTGCCACAACAGCTACTACAATTCCGATTACCTTCCAGTCAGATCCACCGAGAAACATCATGCAAATTACTAGTCCCAATGCTATAATACACCCGGAAAGGTGTTTCTGAAGTACAAATAAAACTGCAATAAGCACTGCAAAGCCCATATATGTGCCAAAGCCGTAAACAAGTCTTTCCCGAAGATTGTTTGATGTGATTTTCCGGAAGTTATGTGAAATATAGTCAGCAAGTACTATTATAATTGCGATTTTCAAAAGCTCTGACGGCTGGAACTGTATAGGTCCTATACTTATCCAGCGTGTCGCACCCTTGTGAGCTTCTCCGACAAGCGTTACAAGAATCATCAATATTGTTGCAACAGCAAAAATCGGCACCGAAAACAGCTTTATTATTTTATAATCAAGGAAGGAAAGGCCATACATTATAACAACTCCGGCTATTGCAAAAATAAGGTGTCTTTTTATATAGTGATAGCTGTCCCCCATATAGTTTGCGGCATATGCGTAGCTTGCGCTGAAAACCATTACTGTTCCAAAGGCAACGAGAATAAGCACCGTTATAAGGAACACTTTATCAAATGAGCCGATAGCACGTACCACAGGTGTTGTGGGGGTGTCTAAATTTTGCCTTGTGCGCACATCATTTTTTTGCGAGTGAACAGAACGTACAGACGGACTATTTTGATTTTTATTATTGTTCATCTTCTATTCCTCCCAAAAATTATTTTAAAGTGTTCGTTAAATTATATATCCAACAACGCCAATAATTGACACAAGCAACGCCACAAACGAAAAAACGAGAACTATTTTTACTTCTCCCCAACCACACATTTCAAAATGGTGGTGGATGGGCGACATTTTGAATACCCTCTTTCCTGTAAGCTTAAAGGATAATACCTGAATTACAACAGACAGTGCTTCAAGAATATATACAAAGCCTGCAAATAATATAAGCACCGGACATCCGAGCATGAAGCAGACACATACAACTGCACCGCCCAAAAACAGCGAGCCGGTATCTCCCATAAACACACGTGCAGGATGAAAATTATAAAACAAAAATCCAAGCATTCCACCGATTATGCTAAAACAAAACTGTGCTGCAACTGTATTATCGGTATATCTTGCAAAATATGAAAGCACAAGCATTACTACAAGTGTTACACCCGAACACAGTCCGTCAATTCCATCTGTCAGGTTTACAGCGTTTACAACATACACAATACCAAGTATTGCAATAACATAAAAGAAAATTTTAAGATCTACACTTGTATTTACAAATGGAAGAACAATCTCTGTACTCAAAGCGCCACAAAGTTTCATACCCACAAGGTAAATTGCACTTGAAGCAAACTGGAATATCAATTTCTGGTTAGGTGTCAGCCCCTCGTTTTCTTTTTTAAAAAATTTCACATAGTCATCTATAAAGCCGGTTATACCACAAAGTAGAACAAACAGGATATTTACAAGTAATACCGGAATTTTCGAAGCCTTATATGCTGTATACAGTCCGAAGGAAAGAATTGTTACAAGGAATCCTACTATAAAGAACAATCCTCCCATTGTAGGTGTCCCCTCTTTGCTTTTGTGCCATCTCGGACCGATTTCGAGGATTTTCTGTCCCATTTTTATCCCCTTAAGTACAGGAATAAACTTTCTTCCCATAAGCACAGTTATTATAAATGACACTGCGACATTCAAGGCTGATACTAACATAGCTTAAAATTCCTTCCGAATTGTGATTATTTTAGTCAGAGCTGTCGGTATGCGTAAATTCTACTGTAATCTTCGTTCCCGGATAAACAAGCTCTCCGGCTTCCGGAGTTTGCTTCAGTGCCACAGCACCGCTTACTCCCTCACGGTATGTACCTGAAATTGTGATATTGAGTCCTTTTGCTGCAAGTACACTTGTAGCCTGTGCTGCGGTATACCCCTTTACGTTCGGAACTACTACATTTTCACTCGGCACATCCTTGCCTGTATAAAGAATTACAGTTCCATCGGCATTGATTTTTGAGGTATACCTCGGAAGCTGCTCGTTTACAACGTCGCCGTTACCCTTTACAATTACATTAAAGCCGTCTTTTTTCGCTTTCTCCTTAGCTTCTGTTATATTGTAGCCGGTATACTGCGGAACCTGTACCTCAAGATTTTCTTTTTCCTTATCTGTATAATAGGTTTCAATATTAAGATACGGAAGAACATCAGATAAAACTGCACTTGCTACGGGCGCTGCAACCGTACCTCCGTAATATGCCCCTGCCGACGGCTCGTCAACAAGTATAAGAATCGCTACCTGTGGATTATCCGCAGGTGCGAAGGAGATACATGAGGAAACATATTCCTTGACGCCATATTTTTCTTCAAGGTCTCTCTTTTGTGAAGTTCCCGTCTTTGCGGCAATTTTATACCCTTTTACATACGCATTTTTAGTAGAGCCTACATTTATACCGTTGAAAAGGTAGTTCATTATATTTTGTGAGGTTTCTTCGGAAGCTACCTGACGCACAAGCTTTGGTGAAAAATTCTCTATTGTATTTCCGTCGTCATCGACTATCTTTTTAACAATATACGGCTGCATAAGGTTCCCACCGTTTGCAACTGCACACAGAGTTGTTATAAGTCTTATCGGTGTCATTTTAAAGGTCTGACCGAAAGAATATACGGCAAGCTCTACCTCGTTAAAACCTGCTATATCATTGTGATAAATTGCTGAGCTTTCATAAGGCAGGTCTATTCCGGTTTTTTCATTACAACCAAACGCCTTGAAATATTCGTAAAATTTATTCTTTCCTATTCTTTCTGCAATCGTCATAAACACCGGGTTACAGGAATTCTGAAGTCCCTGCTCGAAGGTTTCATTTCCGTGTCCGCCTGTTTTGTGACAGTGAATCGGAATTCCCGCAACCTTATGTACACCTGTACAGTAGAATTTATCTGTTCCTGTTACTACGTGTTCCTCCATCGCTATTGCAGATGTAGCAATTTTAAAGGTAGAACCCGGCTCATAAAGCTCTTGTGTTGCTTTATTCGTCCAGAGATGGCTCAGATAGTCACCTTCTGTTTTTCCTTCATTTTCGGGTCTTGCAAAATAACTGTCGTAAAACTCAAGAGCCAAATCGGTAAACTGACTGATAGAATTAGGATTAAAATCAGGCTTCGAAGACATAGCAAGCACCTCAGCCGTATTTACGTCCATTACTATTCCGCAAACTTTGTTTGCCGCCTTATTGTCACGAAGTGCAATTTCAAGCTGTTTTTCAAGAAAGCTCTGAATATTCCAGTCTATTGTAAGAACTACATTCGTACCGTTTTCAGCCGGAATGTAGCTTTCATATTTAAATGGCATCTCATCCTGATCGCCATTTTTCACCGTCAGTATTTTCCCCGATTTACCTCGGAGATATTCCTCGTACTGTTTTTCAATGCCGTAAACTCCGATTATTTCTCCGTCTGACTGCTCATTTTGTCCGGTAAAACCGAGAACAGTTGATGCAAGCTCGTTACCGGGATAATATCTTGTTGAATTCTCGTGCAGCTCTACAAATTCCTCAAATTCATTTGCTGCTATAAACTCACGCACCTCTTGTGCCTTTGCTACATCCATCGAGCTTTTTATTTTTCTGTAATAGGTTTGCTTTGATACATGGTTATCATACGTCTCGGGGTCTATCTCTAAAATTTCACAAAGGCCTTTCTTAAGAGTCCTTTGCTGCTCGGTTGTCAGTTTTTTATTTATTTTATTAGGTGAAATTATGCAATCCTCGACAGTTACGCTGATTGCCATTTCCTTCATATTTCTATCGTAAATTGTTCCTCGCTTTGCGGCAATTTCGTCCTCTTTGGTATATTGATTATATGCCATCTGACGATATTCCTCGCCCTTTGCTGACTGCAGGTATATAATTCTACAAACCAGAAAGATAAACGCAGCCATAAAAAGCAATCCTACAATAAATATCCTTTTGTTATTCTCTGCACGATTATTCATAGCTACCCCTTTCTGTATTCTATATTCAAAATTATGGGAAGCTTGCACCTCCCATAACTTTATTCTATGCTGATTAATTCTTTAATATTTCAAATACACCGTATTCGACTCAATCTGTGAGATTTGACACTATACTTTTAAAGCCTGAAAGTAATACTCCCTGCGCTGCTACGCCTGCCTGTGCAGTATCGCTTATTGTAACTACATCTTTTCCTGATATATTTACAAAGTGACGAGTGAGCTTTTCGCTCTTTACCATTCCGAGCTGTTCTATTGCATAGCTCTCTATTTGTGAAAAATCGTCACGTTCCTCAATTGCCATAAGATATTTTGTCTGTTCCTCACGACACTTTGCTATTTGCGACTCTGTCCTTTTTATATCGTTGAAGGCATCGAGATATTCACAATAGCTGCCTGCCACAAAGAAAAGCAATACTCCAAAAAGGATTATCATTACTACCTTGTCAAAGCAGCTTTTTTCTTTTTTATGTATTCTTTCCGTTTTTACTGCATCAATAAAGGTCTGTTTTATTCCACAATGCTCAACATAACAATATGTGTTTGCACTTTTTGTATGTACCTCTTTATTGTTTACTATTACTGTTTTACGCTCGGAAACCTTATATTTCGGTCTTACAGGGCTGTAAACAGTATCCACCTTTGAAACAGCTGTGCTTCTCTGTGCATTATTTACAGAACTGCTTTTGCTATTTTCGCCTGTATATCTTCTTTTCTTTGCGTTTATATAGTTTACACCGACACAGCTATCCATTTTTATTCCTCCGTTTTATATTTTTTCAAGCACCCGCAGCTTTGCACTTCTTGAACGTGGATTTTCAAGCAGCTCCTGCTCCGAGGGCAAAATCGGCTTCTTTGTAACAATTTTTGCTTCCGGTTTTTTACCGCACACACAAACAGGAAAGCTTGCCGGGCAAGTACACCCTTCGGTATGTGATAAAAAAGTATGCTTAATTATTCTGTCCTCAAGTGAATGGAAGCTTATAAAGGACATTCTTCCACCACTTTCAAGATATGGAAAAAGTCCGTTTATTACCTTGTCTATTACATCAAGCTCACCATTTACTTCAATTCTGATTGCCTGGAAGGTCCTCTTTGCAGGATGCGGACCATCCTTTCTGAATTTTGCGGGGATTGCATCCTTTATCAATTCTACCAGCTCGGTTGTCGTTTCGAGTGGCTTTTTCTCACGTCTTTCCACAATAAAGGATGCTATTCTGTGGGCAAATTTTTCTTCCCCGTATTCGGATATCAGTCTTTTCAGCTCATATTCAGTGTAGTTGTTAACTACATCATATGCAGATAGTCCCTCCCCCCTTGACATTCTCATATCAAGCGGTGCTTCCTGCATATAACTGAAGCCACGACTGCTCTCGTCAAGCTGCCTTGAGCTTACTCCAAGGTCTGCCGTAACTCCGTTTATTTTTTCAATTCCAAGTTCATCAAGAATCCCGGGGGCTTCTGCAAAATTCCCCTTACGGATAATACTGCGCTCCCCGAAACGTGCAAGTCTTTCCTTCCCTGCCCGTATCGCCTCGTCGTCACGGTCAATGCTAATTAACCTTCCGTTCCCGCCGAGTGCTTCAAGCCGGGAGAGAATTTCCTCCGAATGCCCTCCACCTCCGAGGGTACAGTCTACATATATTCCGTCTTTTACTATTGCAAGTCCATCAACGGTTTCCTTTAGCATTACCGAGTAATGTTTAAAATTTATACCTTCGTTTTCCATTCCTGCCTCCGGCAACACTTTTTAATATCCGTTTTCTGCAAGCTCCTTGTCTATCTTATCGGAGGATTCTTCCTCCACAGATTTTGCTGCATTTTCTTCGTTCCACATTTCAACCGTATCGAACATTCCGACAAACAAAACCTCTTTTTCAAGCTCTGCGTACTCACGAAGCTCTATCGGAAGTATTATTCTTCCCTGTACGTCTATTTCAACGCTTGCTGCCGACATGCTTAAAAATCTCAAATGCTTTTTCGCTCTGATTTCACCGTCACGGCGTAATGTTTCGATAAAATCAAGATACTTTTCTTCTGTATATATGGTAAGGCACTTTTCTGCGCCTTTTACGATTATTACCTTTTCTCCAAGCTCTCCTCTGAATTTTGCAGGCAAGAAAACCCTGCCCTTTGTATCTACCGAATTTTTATAGCTTCCGACAAGCATTTTCCCGCCTCCTTTTCTGCTTGATTTTGGGAGCAATTCAATATTTTCATCCACTTTAAACCACTTTTATGTGTTTTTGGTGTGTTTTTGCTCCTTTTTACTCCTATTATACTATTTGTTTTTAATTTTTTCAAGTATTTATTTGATTTTTTTCCTCGACCGACGCATTTTTTACACTATGTTAATAAATAGAACAGAAGTACGATAAATACTTCTGTTCAAAATAACCAAATTATTCTGTTTTCTCAACGATTTTAATATTTTCAATCGGAAAACCCGATTCGTTCATTGCAATTTCTGTAATCTGTGCAATTTCATTTGTAAGCAAGCCACTTGTTTTCACAATTACATTAAGGTTATCCCCGTTTATTACTGCAAGGCAGTCCTCAAAGCCCTTTGCCATAACCATCGACTGGATATTTGCTTCAAGTGTTATATTGTTTGCAATACTTATCATTTCGTTATACGCTTTTTCCTTGACATCCGGCATTGAATCAGCACTGTCCACTACTACCTGAAGCATCTCCATTGCCTCGTCACGAGATTTTTCCCTGTTTGTCTGCATTGCTGAAAAATATGTATTATAGCTATTTTGCGACATAGATTCCTCTGCTGTTCCCTTGCTGTCAACAAAGGTCGCTTCGCCGAGTATTTTTGTTCTCTCGCTGTTTTCCGACGAGGTATAGAGATAGTCGCCAACAGGTAATGCTGTTTTTCTTCCGATGCTGTAATCGGTATAAGCTGCAGCACAAATAAGCAGTACAAAGCAGGATACAATTACAGTTCTTGCACTAAATTTGATTTTTGGCATTTTCAGTTTCATAAAAATCATTCCTTTCGATATGCTTTAATTATTTAATATGTAAAATCCGATTATAAGCCACTTGTTACGCAAACCTTACTTTCGGATATTCCGAAAAGAGCGCTCATTGCATTTTTTATCTGCTTGCAAACCTCTATGTCGTCACCACCCCGGCACACGACAAGCACGCCCTTTACCTTCGGGCAGATTTCCTTCAACAGTATCGGTGCTTCTCCGTTTATCCTGTCTCCTACCAGGACAATTTCCTTTTCCGAGCTTTTGCTGCCAAGCACCTCACCCCCATCAATATCCTCAAGAAGCTTTGCGTTGTTTGCGTAAACACTCTCAAACGAGCTCTCAAACGTCAGCATTACCTCTGTGCTGCCTGCTCCTGCTATTTTACCGATTATTTCTTCAAGCTCGTCCTGTGCTCTGTCGGCATAATTGCAAAGCTTTTTATAGTCATCTGTGTAATCAGCACTATTCTTTTCACTTTTTTCACCTTTTGATAACAGCAGCAGCGAAACAACTGCAAAAAGTGCTGCAATTAAAAGAATCGGTTTTGCATTTTCCCTGAGTTTTGCGTACTTTTCACTCATCATATATTATCTCCACTTCCCATTTTAATGCTTCTGCTGCTATTTTTTTCAGCTCTTCGTTTTTGTCCTCGGCAATTTTTGGCATTTTTATTGTTGCTTCTTTTATGTTTACGCTGTTTTCATTTTCCTTCTTTTCAATTTGTATGCTTACACTTCTCGGCTTTATTCCTGCTTTTTGAAAAATATATTCGGAAAGCCTTTCTTCACATTCTCTTTCAAGAATATACAGAGAATTTTCTGAAAGCTCCTTTTCGTCTGTGTACTTTTCTTCGATTTCTATTCTGTCGTATATATCAGCAAAGCTTTCCTTTGGCGCTATCGGATATATGATAATAGAAAGCATACAGAGCTTGAGTGCGATTTTTATGTACCTGTCAAAGCTATGGTTATTTACCGTACAAGACAAAAAATATATCAGAAAATCCACAGCTGCTATGCAAACAATTGTAAATAAATATTCCTTCATTTTAATTTCCTCACACCTGTACATTTACCTTTGCAAATATTCCGAGAATCAGAATAAATACAAGTGACATTCCAATGCAAGCTCCGAGCAACAGATTAAGCACAGAAACAATTTCATTGTAAAAGGAGGCTATTCGGGTACTGCCGATAAGCTTTGAAAGTCCACCACAAAACCCAAACAGTATTTTACATATTATGATACTTAAGATGGGGGCTGTTATTATTGCAACAATTCCGAAAATTCCCGAAACACCGGTTACACCCCTTACAAGCTTCAGGCTTTCGCCGACTGTTCTTGCACTTTCCGAAACGACATTTCCGATAACCGGAATAAGGCTTGATGCCGCGTATCTGATTGCTCTGCTTGCAAGTCCGTCTCGGCTGACACTTATCACCGATTGAAAATAAATAACTGCCGACATTATGCACAGCGACATTCCAAACAGCCAACTTACCGTGCTTTTGGCAAATTTTGAAAAAAGTGAAAAATCAAAGTTTTTTGATAGCAGTGTTACAAGAGCAAAAATAACAACACACTTGATTGTCGGAATAAGGATACCCGCAAACGCAGTTGAACAAAAATTCAACATAAAAATTGTACTTGAATAGGACATCGAAGCACTAACGGGTCCTACCGACGAGGAATAAAGAGTTGTCATAACCGGGAGCATCGAAAGGATAAAGGAATTCAGGCTTTTCATAACATCGGAAATATTATCAAAAATATTCGTCAACATAGAAAATGCCACGGCTCCAACACAAATTTCACAAGCATAGGAATATATTTCTTCGCCACAAACGGCACACACAGCTCCAAGTATAAAGGTTATAAAAATAAGCACAAAAAAGCTTTTACGGTAAGATAAAAATACTTCTTTGAATTTTGATATAAAATCCTCAAGCACATTTTTCGGCGAGTAATTTTCAAGCAATTCAGTTGCTTTGTCCTCAACATTCTCAAGCTCGTTTATCTTTTCAGTTTCCGGCTCTGTCGCACAAGCAACACACGATAAAGTCAGAGCAAGTACAGCTGCTAAAACAGTTATTATAAATATTCTGAAATCTTTATTTTTCATTTTCCCTCAAGCGTTATTTCACAGCAAGAAGTTTCTTGCGCTTTCAACTATATTTCTGACTACCGGTAATATTATTATGACAATTGTACTTTTACCTACAAGTTCAACTTTTTGTGCGATTGATTTTTCGCCGATGTCGGTACAAAAGTCTGCTGTTATTTTTGTAAATACTCCTATTGCCGTTATGCGAAGAATAAGTGAAATATAGTTCCCAACCGATTTTGTTTCACTTATTTGTGTAATGTACTCGATTATCGGAACAAAATTCGACAGTGCAAAATATGTAAGGATAAGTACAGTAATTATCGAAACATATACAGAATAGCTTTTATTTATCTCCCGAAGGAGCATTGCCACTATTGTTCCACCAAGGGCTATCCCCATAAGCTGAAAATAGCTCATATTCCGAAAACATTTCTTACTGTCGAAAAAAGTACTTCCATTTCCCCGACAAGTACTAAAAGTATTACAATTATTCCTGCAACCGACACAAACGTTGAAAGATCATCCTTGCCTGCTTTTGAAAGCACCTGATTTATACACGCAACAAGTACTCCTATTCCACCTATTTTCAATATCAAGCTTATATTCATATTAGTCTCCATTTTTTCACTACATAATAATTATGCAAATTGTTATTCCGAAAATTATTCCCAGCTTCTTATACATTTCATTCTTTTTATAGCTGTATTGAATGGAATCTTCACAAAAGTGCTTTGTCCTTTCAAGAATTTCAAAGCAAGCTTTTATCTCGGCATTAAAGCTATCACTTTTTCCGAAGCTCACGAAAAAAGCAGTTACAGCCTCCACCGTACCATTATCGTTTTTGTAATTTTTTCCTTTAAGAAAACTTACAAGTTCATCCTTGTTTTTTGCACAAATTATCTTATTTTTCTTATTTTTTGAATATTCCGAAAATATCGTCTGTGTGTTCTTGTGTTCTGACACTCCCTTGTAAAAAAACTCAAGGAAAGAAAGCAGTTCTGTGAAAAACTCTGCCCTTTCTTTTTCCTTATCTGCGTAGTGTTTTCCTGTAAGGTAACAAATAAAAATGACTAAAAAATATATTGCAATTTCCATTTAACACCTGTAAATATTTTCTATATCGTCCTTTATAAATATTGTTTTTCCGATTACATTTTCATTTTCCCGATTAAGAATGTACGCTGTTTTAAATATACCATCCCGGAACAGATTTCTGAAATGCTTTTTACGCATTACATCCTCAAGACTTCTGCCATGTACCGACGCAGCTATATAACAGCCACAGTTTGACGCGTGCTTCAAAAGCTTTGTTTCCTGTTCATTCCCTATTTCGTCACAGACAATAATTTCCGGCGACATACTTCTTGTTGCCATTTCAATTCCCTGCACCTTTTCGACTCCCGAAATCACGTCACACACGCAAGACTCAAAGTACGTCTTATTATAAAGCTCCTCCCTCTCATCGACAAGACATACACGTTTTGCAGCTCTTTTTCCATCTTGAAGCCTTGACATATTCATTGCAAGCGACCGAAGAAAAGTTGTTTTACCAAGACCGGGAGGTGAAATCACAAGTACACCAAGTGTATTTTCAATCCCCTCTTTAAAAACAAACTCAGAAAACTCCCGGGCTGTATCAAGGAAAAATCTCGGAATCCTGATATTTAGTGATGTTATTCTCAGAAAACCCTTATATTCCTTACCTTCATAAAAACCGTCACCCGAGACTCCTACTCTCGTTCCGTAAAAAGGTATATATCCACACTTGATTTGTTCGGTAAAGTTATAAAGACTCCCCCCACAAAGAGACAGAACTATCTCCTCTATTTCCCGGGATGTCGATTTTATAATTTCACCGTAATTATCAGTCATTATTACTGTTTTTTCAGAAAGTGTAAAGCTGCAAGGCCTATTTTCTCTTATTCTTATTTCCGTGACCTTTTGTCTTTCTTCGTTTTTCAGATTATCATATGCTCTACGATACCTACCCGGCAAAACAGAGAATATTTTACACAGTACAGAAGAATTTACGCTTTGTACCTTTACCATATTTCATTTTCTATTTTTTGAGCTTCAGGTATAAGTCTGTTCCACAGCTTTTCATCAACGACTCCGTCAGGATAATATCCGATTTTCTTCTGGTAGGCTTTTACCGACATTTCGGTCTCGGTTCCGTACTCTCCGTTTACATTCAGATATTTTTTAACTCCCGAGTGTCTGTTAATTACATTTATGGCATTCTGCACGAACTTTATATGCCTTCCGTTCATTCCCCGTCTTATCGGTATACCGGGATATTTTTCAAAGGTATTTGTTTTTTTATTTGCAAACGCCGGAAGAGTGTCCGCCTGCTCATTTTCAATAAAGTTATATAGTTCAACTATTCTTGTCCAGGTAAGTGCTCCTATTATTCCGTCAGAATCAAGTCCATACATTTCCTGGAAATCTGTTATTGCATTTTTAAATTCCTCGTCATAAACATCATTCTGTACAACTTGTGGCAGATTTCCGTAATACTGTGCTATTCTGTTATAATACATTTTCATAAGTTCTACTCTCCTTCCTATGCTTCCTACATCAAGTGGCGTTCCCGAATATCGCTGTTCGTCACCAACTGCGACAGCCTCACTTATTTCATTCCCTGCCGCATATAGACTTTCCCATGTTTGCGCTCCTACAATTCCGTCAGGGTTTATACCAAAGGTTTTCTGGAATCCGATTACTGAATCTTCGGTTGTATTACCGAAATATCCGTCAACTGAAAGCTGTGGTATTGTCGGGTAAAAGTACGACAAATACTCAAGTATATATTGCAGAAGTCTGACTTCCGGTCCTTGTGAGCCAAGCGAAAGTGTTACATTCGGAATTTCATCCGGTATTCTTGTTCCTGTCCCCTCTGAGCTTATTTCTGCAAGGTCGGTTACAGCTGTATATATTCTTGATATTTTATACCAGGTTGCCATTCCGACAATTCCGTCTGACGTGAGATTGAAAATATCCTGAAATGTTCTGACGGCATCCTCTGTTTCAGTTCCATACCTTCCGTTTATTGTTTCTATCCTTGGAATAAGGGGATAATCCTGTCTTATACGGTTGAGTTGTATTTGTATTCGTAATACATCCTCTCCGACAGAGCCGAGTGAGAGAGGGCTTCCGGGATATGACACTGCAGTATCTGCAATATTATCTGTCATTGTTATCTGTATGTCGTCTCCGTAATAATACCGCAGTATTTCGGGTGCCGAATAGCCTTGCTGTGCAAGAGTCTGTGAACCCCATTGTGACATTCCGTTACAGTTTGTACGAACTCCGTCACAATACTGTGCAAACAGCGGCTCATAGTTTCCCTCTCTTCTTATAAATCTATTGAATATTTCATCAACTATCTCGCTTATATTTTCAAATATATTTCTGTCCCGAACAAAAGCCTGGTCAAATGCCGTTGAATTTGTTATCTGAAACGGATAACCTCTGCTCGGGTACCATTCAGTATAAATCCGATTCAGCGCAAGGGAAATCTGGGCATATATATTTGCTCTTATCGCTTCCTCATCCCATGAAGGGAAAATTTCACTCGAAGCGACGTTTTTTATGTACTCGGTAAAGGGCACTGTCACATTCTCGGCAGAACTGTCATCGGGCCTACCTAAATGTACTACTATATTTGATGGAATTATTATTTCAGGAAGCACATCAACCCGAATATCACTACTGCTTGGAAACTCAGGATTTCTTTCAGGTGAAGATACTGCTGCGTTTGCAGGAATATTATACACGTTGACAACTCCTTCGGAAAATAGACTGACATTCGGTTCAAGCGCCAGAGGAAGCTCGCTTTTGATATTCGGAAACACCTGAACTCCTCTGACAAGTATTGGTACAAAGCCTGTCGCCTCAACGTAAACGTCTACCAACGAATAAGGAATTTCCAGATTTCCTTGTATAAAGCTATTTTGCATATCAGGGGCGCCAATACGGATAATTTCGCTTTTTCCGTCACTTCCTGTTGTGAGTGAATAATCATAATTTTGAGGCGAAGCATCAAGGGAAGCATCAAACGGTCTTACATTTCCATTTTCGTCTGTTTGCTCACTTGTCCCTGTTTTTACATATGCCCTTGCGTTTTCAATAGGTCTTGCTTCATTATAGACATAAGTCCTTACCAAAAAGTATCCTTCTTGCATATTACCACTTTCCTTTCGTCACTTGCTTTCATTTTTTGTTACTAAAAGAATATGATATTTCTCTGTCTTTTATCACTTTTAATTTTAAATTTACTTCGTCGCTTTTCGGCATTTTTTTCGTTCCTTTTATACTATAATATTCAAAGAACAGATACGCAAAGGAGAAACAATCTTGACTCGTTACATATATGTTGACCTTTTGTTTTTAATAAATTTTCTCGCCGACTATGTAATTCTTTATTTAACCTCTGTTTTCTCCTGCTGTTATACCAATTTCAAACGTCTCCTTGTTGCCTCTTTTATTGGTGCTTTATTTGCAGTAACCTCTTTGTTATCTATTAGTGGTGGCATTTTATTATTTTTATTAACTTTTATATTCTCATATCTTTTATGTAGAATTGCTTTTGGGAAAAAAGGAAAAATGTCCTTTTCCTCTATTATTTTCTATTTTTATTTATCTTCAATTTTACTATACGGAGGAATGTATCTTATGCTCTCACTTACAGCTGTCGCTTTTAATTTTAAAGAAATAAGGGTAACCTTTCTTTTGCTTTTAGCACTTTTACTTTTATGCTTTGCAATATGCTTGCTTTTCTCAGGCAGAATTTCCCGTGGTATACGTGTAAAGGAAACATCTGTAAAGGCTGAGCTTTTTGACGGGTACAGGACCTACACTCTTGACCTTATTTGTGATAGTGGTAATTTTGCAAAAGACCCGTTTTCCGGAAAGCCTGTTTCGCTAATCAGCAAAAATTCACTTGACAGCGAATTGGTACAGGCACTCTGTGCAACCTTTTCCGAGAATGAGAAAGCAGGAAATTATACAGGCATACGTCCGAGAGTAATACCGATAAAAACCGTAAACGGTATTTCTCTGCTATATGCGTTTATTCCGAAAAATATGTATATAATTCGGGGAAAAGAAAAATTACCTATCGACACAATTGTGGCAATAGATAATCGGGAAAATGCATTTTTGGGAAAAGACGGTATAATTTCATCACAAATAATAGAAAATTTATAAGAAGGAGTGACATAAATGATAGGTGGTTTTTTCAAGAGCACCCGAAAACGTATAAGACTATATTGGATAATATCCGGAATTTTAGAATGCTTTACACAAAGTGCAAATGAGATTTTTTATATAAATGGAGCAGAGGTATTGCCTGCTCCTCTTTCCTCCGAGCAGGAGGCAGAGTTTCTTACTTTACTCGAAAAGGAGGACAGCGATAAGGATGAAATAAGAAGCATCTTGGTTGAACGTAATTTACGGCTTGTTGTGTATATAGCCAAAAAATTTGAGAACACAAAAATCGGCATTGAAGATATTATATCCATAGGTACAATCGGGCTTATGAAGGCAATCAATACTTTTAAACCTGATAAAAATATAAAACTGGCTACATATGCTTCAAGGTGTATCGAAAATGAAATACTTATGTTTATACGCAAAACCTCTTCTCAAAAAAGTGAGGTTTCGCTTGATGAGCCTTTAAATATCGATTGGGACGGAAATGAGCTTTTGCTTTCGGATATTCTCGGTACCGACAAGGATGAAATACACAGAGGTATAGAGGCACAAGAGGAAAAGGAATGTATATATAATGCCATAAGTAAGCTTTGCAAGAGAGATAAACAAATTATATGTATGCGCTTCGGCTTTATGCCGGGCGGAAAGGAAATGACGCAAAAAGAGGTTGCAGATTATCTGGGCATTTCTCAATCTTATATATCACGGCTTGAAAAGAAAATTATATCTTCTCTGAAAAAGGATATTTCAAGATTTTATAAGTAATAATGCAGTTATACAAAAATATACAGAACAAACAAAAACATATACAGTTTGTGGCAACTTATAAAGTGTTCAAAAGAAAAAACGGCTTTACAGCCGTTTTTTATATTTAACAGTATTTAATGCACATCTGTTTAATTATAAACATACAATCAATTCATACGTTTTCCTGATACTATTTTTTGCCGAGTGCATGACAAAGTGATGAAGTATATTTAAATCCTGTGCTTTCTGCAACCTCTGATAGTGGCATACCACTTGAAATAAGTTCATTTGCAATACTTATACGTAGCTTTGAAAGATACGCATACGGCGTCATACCAATACTTTTTTTAAATTTTCTTATAAAATAATCCTCATTCAAAAACAACTGAGCAGCCATTTCTCTTACAGTTATATTATACATATAATTCGTTTCCATATATTCTATGCTCTTTAAAATATCTCCATCATTTATGCGCTTTACCGGTTTTTCAGATAAAAACAAGGTCAAAAAAGCTTCGAGCACACTACATGCAATATCCTTGTTCTCATTCGTTCTGCCTGTCATAAATTTCGTTACTGTTTTTTCCATAATTTCAAGGTATTGAGAAAACAGCTCATTATCACAAACATTAACCGATACAGGCACTGACGAAACCACAGACGGAGTCATTACAAAATTATAATAAAGATGATTTAATCTGTCGTTTGAATCCTGTCTTATGATAAATGGTAGTGAAGAAGGAAATAGATAAAAATATCCCTTTTTCAATTTAAATTCTTCACCCCCAAGGCGAAAATATGCTGATCCACCTTTAATATAATAAAGTCTGTATGGCGTCGGAATAACATCGGTTTTCCATTTTTCGGGAGCAAGACAAACCCCACAGGTAAAAAGCGAAACTGAAATTTTCATAGCATTTATCCTCTTTAGTCGATTTTGAACAATATTTTTTACAATTGGAAATATTTACAATTATTACCGATTATGTTATACTTATTATAGCAGATAACATTAACTTATGCAAGTAAAAAGTCGATTTTAAAGGAGAATTTTTTATGGACGAGAACAATGTTTTTCAAAAAATGTTAGATGACAGATTCGGAATGTTTGTACATTACGGAATTTACAGTGCTATGGCAGGTTCATATAACGGAAGAGAAACCGAATCGCTTGGCGAATGGATACAGAATAACCTCCAGATTCCGATTGCAGAATACGAAAAATTCGGAAGAAAACACTTTCTTCCAAGTCCCGATTTTGCAAAAAATCTAGTTACAAGTGCAAAAAATGCCGGAATCAAATACATAGTTTTAACAAGTAAGCATCACGACGGTTTTTGTCTTTTCAAAAGTAACTACACAGATTACTCCACATACGGTTTTTTCGGACGTGATATCTGCAAGGAACTTTCTGACGAGTGTAAAAAACAAGGTCTTGAAATGGGACTTTATTATTCACATACACTTGACTGGTACGAAAAGGACGCCGGTGGTAACTTCCATTCTGCCGCGTGGACGCCTGCAAAAAACAGAAACTACTGGGATTATCCGGATGAAAACATTAATTTTGAAAAATATCTTTATGAAAAGTGTTTCCCTCAGGTTGAGGAAATTCTTACAAACTACGGGGATTTAAAACTAATATGGTTTGACTTCCCACATAATATTACAAAGGAACAATCTCAGGAACTTCGCGCTTTTGTAAAAAAGCTTCAGCCTGACTGTCAGATTAATTCAAGAATCGCACACGATTGTGCCGATTATGAGTCTCTCGGTGATAATGCACTCCCGATAGCACCGGTCGGTGTTAATATGGAGTGTCTTATAACACTTAATGATACCTGGGGATATAAGGCTCAGGACCATAACTGGAAAACCCCTGAGGATACAACCGAAATTCTGTGCAGAACCCTGACAAGTGATTCCACACTTCTTTTAAATGTAGGTCCTATGTCAGACGGAAGCCTGACAGAAGAAACTCGTGACATTTTAGAAAAAATGGGCGAGTGGACAAGAAGAAACAGCGAAGCAGTTTACGGTAAGGTAAAGGGAAATCCGTTTTCCAATACATTTTCGTGGGGTTATGTTTCACAAAAGGAAAACAACCTGTACCTTTATGTAAAGGACAAGACACAAAAGGAAATAACAATGAGTATTGGGGATAATATTGTTGAAGAGATTTCTGTTTTGGGTCTTGATAAGGATATTGAATTCAGTGTAAAGGACGGCGTTTTAACGATAGTTCAGGCTGAAAATGACTTTATTATACCTGTTTACAGACTTCGTTTCAGCAAAGTACCTGTTTTTACAAAAGAAATTGTTCAGCACGGAAACAGACTTTCACTCGGCGTTTTGTGGGCAAGTAAGGTTCAAAAAGGTAATGAAAACGGCACGGCACAGAGACTTTTCTATGAAAAGAATGAGTACATAAAGGATTACGGCAAACACGGTCTTGCAGTAAATCGGGATTGTCACTCGAGCTTCTGGACAGACGACAACGAAATAATGTGTTGGGATGCTTATTTTTCACAGGCAGGTGAATATGAAGCAACTCTTACCAACGCATATACCTTTATTTTCGGAAAAGGTGAAGGTTACTGTGATTACACAATAACCTTCAATGGGGAAACCCACGACGTTAATATGAAGGAAGTAAAAGGCACCTTCCATGTGAGCAAAACTGCAGATTTCAACAAGCGAATAATTCACGACGCAGGAATTTTCAAAGTTGAAAAGCCGGGTAAATACAGAATTCTTCTGAGCCGTTCAAAAGAAGGCGATAATATGCTTATTGAAAATGTAGATTTTATAAAAATCAAATAAATTTAAATAAAAAACCCAATGCCGAAACTGACATTGGGTTTTTGTTATATATTTTACTATCTTACCTTGAGGTTCTCAATTGTAACACCCTCAAAGTTATTTATCATAATCGCCTGTCCCTGTTCGTCATCTACCCTGCAAACAACACAGTCCTTGATTTTTACATTTGACAAAAGGTCGGGTCTGTCTTCAAAGCCTGTAATTCTAATCGGAGATGTGATTTGTTCTCCCTTGTCGTCAATAGCACCCGTTCCTGCAACAAGCTTGTAAACCTTACCTGTAATATTACAGTTCTCGCAAAGCACATCCGACACTTCACTCAGAGTTGCAGCACTGTCTCCGTCGTTATTATAAGGACATGCAGTTTTGATTACAAGGTTCGGCATAACCGAATCATAAATGCTTATATTCTTAACAAAACCACCACGCTTACGGGTTGTTTTTATCTGTACACCGACGAAGCTCTTGATACAGTTGTTATTCCACATTGTAACGTCCTGTACACCGCCACTCATTTCACTTCCGATTACAAAACCACCGCCGAGTTCAATGTTACAGTCGAAAATGTTAATATTCTTTGTAGGACGGTTAATTCTGTTTCCGTCAGGGTTCTTGCCTGATTTTATTGCTATACAGTTGTCACCGCAATAGAACTCGGTATTAAAGCAGGAACAGTTTGTAGAGGAATCGGGGTCCCAGCCGTCGCTGTTATGAATTCCGTAAGAGGAAATCTTACAGGACTTTGTGATAACATTATCACTGAAGATAAAGTGAATATTCCAATACGGACCGTCTTTGAAATGAATATTTGACATTACAACATTTTTACAGTTGCTGATATTTACAAGTCTTCCACGAAGTCTGCCTGCTATTGTTTCTGCACCAAATTCGTATTCCTCTATTTTATCGGATACACTTTCAATATAGTCCTTGAGAAGAATCTGACCGTATTCTTTTATCTTATTGCAAAGTGATTTACCGCCACCGATAATTGTACCACCACCACGAATCACAATATTCTCACAATTATATACGGGATTTTCGTCAAGCTCACCCATATTTAAAAGTGACTGATAGCACATCATTGTAAGTCCTTCCGAACGGCTCTTTATCATAGGTTCATAATCTTCAAAATTATCTGTTCCCTGAATAGTAGCTCCTTCGTCAACATACATTTCCATGTTGCTGTGAAGTCTCAGGGCACCTGTAAGATATGTACCCTTCGGGAAATACGCACTCTGTCCCTCTTTGCAATCGTCAAGTGCCTTCTGCAAAGCCTTGGTATTAAGAGTTACGCCGTCACCGACAGCATTATAGGGTTCTTTTGTTACATCTATTCTCTCGGGTGTCTTTTTTGTTGTGAAATTCCCCTCACCAATCAGGGTGCTTTCACCGTTTTTCTCTAAAAGTACCTTGATGCTATACTCTGTTTGTGGTACGAGGTTCAGAAATTCATAATGTGTTTTTCTTGTTTTCTCGACAAGTTTTCCGTTCAAATAAACCTCATAGCCATCATTTTCAAAGAGGCTACAAGCTCTGTTCCAGAAAACTGTAATCTCGTTGTCAAATACTATACTGTTAAGACCTTCCTTTAGCATAATCTTACTCCTATATTTTTAAATATTTATTTTTTCAAACAGCGGCTCAGCAGGGTTTTCAATATGCTCTGCTATATTTTTTTCAAGCCATACTATATCGTACCATCTGCCGAATTTGTTTGCACATTTTTTAAAGTGGGCACACGGAGTATATCCGATATGTTCGTGAAAGTACTTGCTGTTATTGTCCACATATTCATCTGCAATTTCAGCATATGCAACACTTGCATAGACATTTACAATGCCCATTTTCACAAGTCTTTTTTCAAGCTCACGGTAAAGAGCCTTGCCGATTCCTGATTTGGTATATTCCCTTTTTACATATATCGAACTTTCCACAGACCATCTGTAGCATTCCCGAGACTTGAATACATTTGCATAAATATACCCGATTATCTCTCCGTTTTTTTCTGCAACAAGATACGGGTACTTTGCACTTATTGTTTTTATACGCTCAAGCATCTCTTTTTCATCCGGTACAGTAAGCTCAAAGGTTACTGCCGTTTCCTCGACATACGGTCTGTATATCTGTACTATTGCTTGTGCGTCGTTATAATTTACGTTTCTGATTATTATGTCTGCCACCGAAGCCTCCGAGGGTTAATTATTCTTTTTATCAAGCTGATAATTTCTTATGTACAACAAAAGGTCAGTTGTAACCATCACAAGATTCAATACATAGAAAAACATTACATACCATTTAAAACTTGGCATAATAAGCTTCGAGGTTATTCCGAATATGTAACCCACGATAATAAGGATAAGGAATGCTAAGCTCTTCCCCTTTGTTGTTCTTGCCTTATATGATTTAATTACATTTAAAGGCCAGGAAATTCCAAAACATACAATCATAAAAATTTCAAATAATTCAGACATTTAAAAACCTCTCTTTTTATTGTTTTTTTATTTTTTATTATTGTACAACTAAATCTTCAAAGGTGATTCCTTTACAATTATTAACGATAATTGACTGTCCTTCACCCTGCGTTGTGGGTCTTATTGTACAGTTCTTGAAAAGTACATTATCAATATTTTCCGTCTTGTCATCAAAGCCAAGTACTCTGATAGGTGGTGTGTATATTTTTTCAACCTTGTTCACATCTTCACCAACAAAAGAATGGAAAATTCTGTACCCTTCCCCTGTAATAATACAATTTTCACAAAGGATATTATCAACGTACGGAAGTTCACTTGCTCCCTCACCGTCATTGTTATAGTTGAGTGCTGTTCTTATCGCAAAGTTTGGCAGTATACTGTCATATATCCTGATATCCTTTATATAACCACCACGTTTACGAGTGGTTTTCAAGTTTATACCGATTGCACTGCCACTCATATCGTTATTCCACAATGCAACGTCCTGTACGCCACCACTCATTTCGCTTCCTACAGCGAATCCCCCTCCGCGAATTATACGACAATCAAAGGCAACTATATTTTGGGTTGGTCGGTTGATTATATTTCCGTCGGGATTTTTACCCGATTTTATTGCAATACAATTATCGCCACAATCAAATTCGGTATTGAAGCACACACAACAGGTTGATGAATCAGGGTCCCAACCATCGCCGTTATGTGTTCCGTATGTCGTGATTCTACAGCTTTTTGTAATTACATTTTCGCTGTATATAAAGTGAATACACCAATACGGACTTCCTTTGAAATGAGTATTTGAAAGAACTATATTCTTACAATTACTGATATTTACAAGTCTTCCGCGAAGTCTGCCTGCTATTGTTTTTGCACCACATTCAAAGTCGCCTATCTGCTCAGAGACAGATGCGATATAATCCTTGAGTATTTCAAAGCCTGCGTTTTCGGTATTCTCGCACAGTTCGTTCCCACCACCGAGTATAGTCCCTCCACGAATTATTATATTTTCGCAATTTGGTCCACCCTTCTCATCAAGGTCTCCCATATTGATAAGAGAACGATAACAATCCATTGACAATCCTTCTGAACGACTCTTGATAAGAGGTAAATAGTCATCAGGATTGGTTGTTCCCTTTATTGTTGCATCATCAAGATATATTTCTGTATTACTGTGTACATTTAACGCACCGGTAAGATAAACCCCTTTCGGGAAATATACTCTCTGTCCGTCCTTGCCGTCATCAAGTGCTTTCTGCAACACTTCGGTATTAAGTGTTATTCCATCACCGATTGCATTATACGGGGGTTTTGTAACATCAATTATTTCCGGAGCTTCCTTTGTAGTATAAATTTCTTCGCCAACAAGAATTTCTTCGCTACCTTTTTTCAATGTTACCCTTACCTTGTATTCTGTTTGCGCTACAAGATGCGTAAATTCATAAAATGTTTTTCTTGTTTTTACAACAAGCTCACCGTTCAAAAATACAAGATACACATCATTTTCGTCAAGGAAGCAGACTCTGTTCCAATACACGGTTATTTCATCGTCAAAAACCAAGCCGCAAAGTCTCTTTTTTAACACAATATTCCCCCTTAATAAACAAAAAACCACATACAGTATAATACCATTTTTTCCTTTATTTGTCAAGTATAAAGAACTAAAAAGACATTCCAAAGAATGTCTTTTTAATAATTATTATTTATAAATCGGACTTTATCTGTTTCTTTATGTTTGTCCAGACACTTTTAATCAAAAACATGCCAAGAATAAGTGCCAATACCGATGTACCGAACATATTAAGCCAGATACCGTCAAGCCCAAGATTCCACAGTGCGCCAAGCATAATAATCGGGAAAACCAAAGCTACGCACACCGACAGAATTGTTGCCTGCAGCGGCTTTTCAATTGCAACAAGAAAGCTCTGTCCGGAAATGGAAAACCATCTGACAAGATAAGTAATACTGAACACACGTAAGGCACGGGTTGCAAGCAGAAGCAGACTTGCATCCTGTTCTTGCACAAAGAGCGAGGCAAGTGTCCCCGAGAAAAAGAACATTACTGCAGTTGCAATAATACTGACTGTTGCCGAGCCGATATATCCACATTTTGCAATTCTTTTTACTCTGTCATACTGTTTTGCACCCCAGTTAAAACCAAGTGCCGGAACAATCGAATCACTGATGCCGTAAATCAACGGCTGACACATATCACTTGCATACATCAGAACGGCATACGCCGCAACCGCCGTCGTTCCTCCACCCTCTCCGAGAACCTTTACACCAAGAGTCATAAGTGATACATTCATCAGAATTGAGGTAATTCGTCCTGCAATATTACTCAGGAAGGTAGGAGAACCACTTGATACAATTTCCTTGAGCATAGCCGTGCTGAATTTCGGTTTTACAAATTTCAGAAGCGCTCTGCCTTTTATAAACGGAATTATTGCAAGCAACGAACAGACACTAATGGCAACAGAAGAAGCAAGTGCTATCCCCGACACATCCATATCAAGTACAATTACAAAAAAAGTTAACGCACATATAGTAGCTACATTACAGAAAATATTAATATACATACTTGTTTTGATATATCCGCTGATACGCAGATAATTATCAAGTGCAAAGAAAACCGTTGTCAACGGACTGAAAATTGCAAATATCCGTATATACTTTGATGAGATGTGTAAAAGCTCATCATTCGCACCCATAAATCTTGAGAGTGGTTCGGCTGCGAAAAACATTATCGTTCCCATTATCACAGATGCCAGAAGAATTAAAATAATTGCGCAGGTAAATATATTGTTTGCGCTTTTTTCATCCTTTTTTCCGAGTGCAACGGAAATCGGAACCGATGAGCCGACACCGACAAGGTCAGCAATCGAGAAATTTATCATAACAATCGGGAACGCAATATTAACAGCCGCGAATGCTGCTTCACCAAGTCGCTGACCGACAAATACACCTTCAAAAATACTGTATATTGACATGGCAAACATACTGACCATGCCGGGTAATGCCACAGTAAAAAAAAGTCTCCAGGGCGACATTGTCGAAAACATGGTTTTAGAATCCATTTTCATTAGTAATTTTTCCTCCGAAAGATACCTGCTCCGGGTAGTACAGAGTAATCGTAGCTTTCTCAAATTTTCAATAATTCAGCAAAAAAGACTTGTCAAACGACAAGTCTTTCGTGGCGCGTCACGAGGGACTCGAACCCCCGACCTACTGGTTCGTAGCCAGTTACTCTATCCGGCTGAGCTAGTGACGCATAGGTATTTACCTGAACACCTAAGTATTATATCACAAAACTTGACTGTTGTCAAGTGTTTTATCTTCAATTTTTTAAAAATCATCCCCTGTTTTTACAGGGGATGATTTTATTTCTTTAATTACTTTGCACAATCGTCTACATAAAGAATTCTTACACCATTTTCGGTAGTTGCCTTTGATGTAGCTTTAGGGTCTTCCTGAACCTTTCCGTCACGTACAGCAAAGAACTTGGGAGCAACCTGTGGGAAGAGTGCATAAGAAAGTACGTCTTCATCACACTTTGCAATATCCTTTGTTTCTTCTCTGTACTTGTCCATTTCAGGCTCGATAAGGTCTGCAGGTCTGCAGGTAATAAGATCATCGTCACCGATAGCTTTCTTTCTTACCTCTTCATTTACGGGAGCCGGAAGCTTACCGTACTCGCCTCTGAGAAGTCCTTTGGATTCCTTTGTTACCATCTTGTATCTTTCGCCTGCAAGGACATTAAGGACTGCCTGTGAACCTACAATCTGAGATGTAGGAGTAACAAGCGGAGGATAACCGAAGTCCTCACGAACACGCGGTACTTCTTCAAGCACATCATAGTACTTATCCTCTGCCTTTGCCTGCTTGAGCTGTGAAATAAGGTTTGACAGCATTCCGCCGGGAACCTGATAAAGAAGTGTATTTGTATCAACATTAAGCACCTTGGGGTCAAGGCTTCCCTCTTCCTTAAGCTTTGTTGCAACCCCTCTGAAGTGTGCTGCAGCACGGCTTAAGGTATTCAGGTCAAGACCTGTGTCTCTGTCTGTTCCTGCGAGTGTCGCAACAAGGGATTCTGTTGCAGGGTTAGCTGTACCGTTAGCCAAAGGTGAAAGTGCACAGTCGACGATATCTACTCCTGCATCAGCAGCTCTAAGGTTTGTCATATCACCTGTACCCGAAGTATTGTGAGTATGCAAGTGTATCGGAACTTCGATATTTTCTTTCAGTTTCTTTACAAGGCTATAGGCGTCCTTCGGAAGAAGAAGGTTTGCCATATCCTTGATACAGATTGTGTCAGCGCCCATCTGTACAAGCTCCTTTGAAAGACTTACAAAATAGTCTTCATTGTGAACAGGGCTGATTGTATATGAAATTGCCGCCTCGCATATACCACCGTTTTTCTTGATTGCAGAAATTGCACGTTCAAGGTTTCTCGGGTCATTGAGTGCGTCAAATACTCTTACTACGTCAATACCGTTTTCGATTGACTTTGCAACGAAAGCATCCACAACATCATCTGCATAGTGCTTGTACCCTAAAAGATTCTGACCGCGAAGAAGCATCTGAAGCTTTGTGTTAGGCATATATTTTTTGAAGGTTCTCAGTCTTTCCCACGGATCCTCATTAAGGAATCTCATACAGGAGTCGAACGTTGCGCCTCCCCAGCATTCAAGAGACCAGTATCCAACACTGTCAAGTATTTCAAGTGCAGGAATCATATCTTCTATTCTCATTCTCGTAGCTGCCTGCGACTGGTGGGCATCACGCAGAATGGTATCTGTAATCTTTAGAGGATTCTTTGCCATTTATATTTCCGTCCTTTCGTTTATTTTATTGGGCTGTACTTCTATATTAGCCAAAGAGGGCTATAAGAACACCTGCCGCGATAGCTGAACCGATGACTCCCGCAACATTCGGTCCCATGGCGTGCATAAGAAGGAAGTTTGACGGGTCCTCCTTTTGACCTACCATCTGCGAAACTCTCGCTGCCATAGGTACTGCAGATACACCTGCTGAGCCGATAAGCGGATTGATTTTATTCTTAAGAAACAGATTCATAATCTTTGCGAGAATAACTCCACCTGCTGTACCCAATCCGAATGCAACTACCCCCATAACAATAATCTTTATTGTCTGAAGTGAAAGGAAGGTTTCAGCAGTTGCTGTAGCACCAACGGTTATTCCGAGGAATATTGTTACGATATTCATAAGCTCGTTCTGAACTGTCTTTGAAAGTCTTTCTGTTACTCCACTTTCCTTGAAAAGGTTACCGAGCATAAGAGCACCAACAAGAGGAGTAGCAGTTGGAACAAGAAGTGAAACAAATATTGTTACTACAATCGGGAATATAATCTTTTCCTTCTTAGATACCTGACGAAGAGCCTGCATTTTGATTTGTCTTTCCTTTTTGGTTGTAAGAAGCTTCATAATCGGAGGCTGAATTACAGGTACCAGCGCCATATATGAGTATGCAGCAACTGCAATCGGTCCGAGAAGATGAGGTGCAAGCTTTGATGTTACAAATATAGCAGTAGGACCGTCAGCACCACCGATAATACCGATTGAGCTTGCTTCAAGGTTAGTAAAGCCGAGGTATTTTGCTCCAAGGAAGGTTACGAAAATACCAAGCTGAGCTGCAGCACCCAGAAGAAGTGATTTCGGGTTTGCAAGCATAGGACCAAAGTCTGTCATAGCACCTACGCCAAAGAAAATAAGGCAAGGATAGATTCCAAGCTTTACTCCAAGATAGAGATAATCGAGAAGTCCGGGAGTCACAGCTTCAGACGCATCAAACAAATTCCAATGTGCATGACCACCTGCGAAAAGCTCCTCGTGGAACATATCTGCACCCGGCAGATTTGTAAGTAGCATACCAAACGCTATCGGCAAAAGGAGAAGTGGCTCAAAGCCCTTTACAATTGCAAGATAGAAAAGCACGCATGCAATTACTATCATTACAAGGTATTTCCAGTTCTGAGCGATTCTTACAAAACCTGTCTGGTTGATGAAATTCATCACTGCGTCCTTGGGAGTTACTGTTTCTGTACTAAGAATATCGGTATAATTAATTACTTTTATATCTTTTTCTGTGTACTGTCCACCACCATAAGCATCTGCGAACGCAGCGCCTTTCGGAACGACAACATATTCTGCCGAAATATCAACAACAGGGGTTTCCTGATAACCTGGAATATAATCAGCAGTTATTATATATGAATTACCGGCTGAAATTTCAAAATTTGAATAGCCAACAAGTGCAACTGTTCCGGGATTTTCAGTGATTACTAACGCACCAATAATATCATCCTTTGATGTATTTGCAAGTGTCACAGACAATACACCCGTATCCTTATTATAGTCTGCACTTTTTATTATAATCGGATATGTTTCGGCTTTTTCCTGAGCTTCCTCGGGCACAGCTGTATCCATAGTAACATTTTCGGCATCTTCTTCAGGTGTAGTAGCACCCGTTGCAAAAGTGAATACAGAGAGCAACACTACAAGTGAAAGAAATATTGCCAAATATTTCTTTTTATTCATTTTTGTCCTCCAATATGTCGCATGTCGACATTCAAACTATAAGGTGTAATACGTAAATTATGCGATTGAGCAGAGTGCTGCCCCTGACTCAACAGATGCACCATTTGCAACTGCAACAGATGCAACTGTACCGTCGCAAGGCGCCATAATTTCGTTTTCCATCTTCATAGCTTCGAGAATCATAAGAACATCGCCTTTTTTAACAGCCTGACCATTCTGAACATTAACCTTGAGAATTGTTCCCGGCATTGGTGCTGTGATTGCTGTTGCTCCGGCAGGTGCTTCAGCTGCTGCGGGTGCTGCCGCAGGCGCTGCTACAGGAGCTGCTGCAGGTGCTGCTGCAGGAGCTGTTGCTACTGCATTTGCATCTATAAGTTCGATTTCTACTTCGTATGCTGTTCCGTTTACATTTACTCTGTACTTTTTCATGATAATTCTACCTTTCCTTATTAGATTTTAGATTTTTTTAAGTGATAAAATTCTGATTGCGCCGGCGTCTTCACCGATTTCCTCTGCTATTGCCGCACTTATTGCAACAACAATTTTTTCTCTGTCGGGAATTTCATTACTTGCAACAGTCGAAGCTACAGATGCTGCTTCCTTGTTTACAACAGTTTCCGGCTTGTTTTTTTCGAACGCTCTTATTATCAGGCTCATTACCGAACACACGATAATAATACAAATCAAACCTACAAAAACAGTTCCAATTCCCATAAGAACAACAAATCCGTTTGACATTTTCACACCTCCGAATCACGTAATTTTCAGCAAGGGGAAGCCGTTTTTCCAAAATGTTCCACTTCCACCCCATTATAATTTTATTATACACCCGAAAAATCTTTTTTTCAAGTATTATTTACCATTCTTTTCATATTATGCGTATAAAGTTCACAGTTTAATAACAATGTTATTTTCTGTAATTTGCACATAATAAATATCCACCCGCATAGCGGGTGGTTTTTCATTTTCGGGCATAGCCCTAATACTACTGGCTGCGCACAAGTGCGCTTTAGGTTGGCCTGCCAGCCACGCAATTGTTACTTACTACCCATAAATGGGTCACGCGGGTC
>JAZRTY010000007.1:0-31713 GCA_045652245.1 Eubacteriales bacterium
AATATCTCGGATTTTGGCGAGCTTTTCATCATCTCTCATTTCCTGAGTCGAGAAAATATCATCGAACTTGGGCAGAGTGAAGTCGCTCTTTCTTCCTGCCATCGGCTAACACCTCCTTTGAAAATTCGGTGTAGGCTTTAGACACCGTGCTATTAGGTTCATAGGCATAAATGCTTTTGCCTTTGGAACTGACCTCTGCCGCTTTGATTGCAATGGGAATGTGGGTGTTATATATCTTAATATAACTACCGAAGTTCTCACGCAAGGCATCTATGGTGCTTTTGGCAAGGTTCGTTCTATTGTCTACAAGGGTTAAGAGAATACCGTCTATGCTGAGTTTGGGATTGATATGCTTCTTTACCTTTGTAATGGTTCTCATCAACTGTGTCATACACTTTGCCGGAAGGTAATGTGCCTGAACGGGAATGATTACGCTATCTGCCGCCGATAAAGCATTGAGAGTCATCATACCAAGCGAAGGTGAGCAGTCGATAATAATATAATCGTAGTTGTGTTTCACTTCGTTCAGGTAGTTTCTCAAAATGGCTTCACGGTTCATTGCGGTTACAAGACTGATTTCAAAATCAAAAAGGTCGCTGTTTGAGGGAATAAGGTCAACACCTTCTTTATGATGTAGAATACCTTTCATTGGCTCTTTGCATTTGTCCTGCATAACTTCAACCATTTTGTCAGGTAGTGCAATTGGCAGATTGTCCGTATCTTGCCATCCAAGACAAGTTGTGAGGTCGCCCTGTGGATCGGCATCTACAAGGAGTACCTTTTTACCTTGCATAGCCAAGCCTACGCCTAAGTTTACGGTGGTTGTCGTTTTACCAACACCACCTTTTTGATTGCATATAGCAATCGTGTTACAGTGGGGCATCGTCTTTTGCTCCTTTCTTTAGATTTAGCATCTTGTTATAAGGTGCTATGTAAAGACCGAAGTAACGCTTTTCTTCGGTCTAATGTTCATTTGTGCAATATTTGTTCTCAACACCCCTTGCGAGGGAAGTACATAGGTAGCGGTGTGCTTCACCGCTTCATAGGAATTTCACCTCAGCCGGGTTCTCCGCCTGCTCCGTAGAGAAGTACCATTATCATTCTGACTGTCATCGCCGTATCAGTGGCAACCTGATATTAATAACGGGGGTTCTCGCTCGTTCCAAAAGGAAGTCTTGGCGTACCCGTTAAGGTGGCTAATCATCAGAACTGAAGTCCTATGCACCTGATATTCAATTTTCAAGGAACAGCGAAAGAGCTGCTCCTTATCGGAGTCGATTAACAACCCTTTCACTAATTCGCACTGAGAGAGGTCAATCGTTCACCCTAAAAAGAAAATTTTTTGAAAAAAATAAAAAAAGCCACCCAATCCTCGAAAGGAAAGGGTGGCTTAAATGAAAAAACACCGCTTCGTCAAACAAACGAAACGGTGTAACCTGAAGTATTTTTATGTTGAATTTTGAATGATGACCTCATATACTTATATATAGAGGACACGAAAAGTTCTTTTCTTTGCCTTCTTAATCTTCATAATTACTTCGTCAATACCATCGGTGTACTTGCCGCTTTGGATCAATTTATTTCTCTTGTTCATCAAAGAGGAAAGAACATCTAAGTATTCACGGTCATTAAGATTTATGTAGTAGTTCTTGTTTCTCATATCCATTACCTCCTGACACTTTCATTATATATAAGGATAGGCTTTTTGTGAAATGTGCGGTTTGGGATAGGATAACACTACATAACAAAGGGATTAAAAGGTACGGGGTAAAACAAGGTCGAACTATTATAAGCACACTTTTTAATTAGCAAGATTTTTAGCACGATTTTCTGAGCGATTAGCAGAAAGTCGATTTTCATTAGCAAAAATGGGGTTTTCTTGCTAATTTGATTAGCAGGATTTTCAAGGGATAGGGAGTCCGCAACCTAAGTAAAAAGGATTGCTCACAGTAAAGAAGCCGAGCAGAACTAACAAGGACACCCGACAAAAAAGTAAAGCCGAAAACCTTGAAAAATCAAGGCTTTCGGCGTTTTTTGTGGCGTCCCTGCCCGGATTCGAACCGGGGGCGTTCCGCTTAGGAGGCGGACCCTCTATCCTGCTGAGGTACAGAGACGTGTATGAAATTTTATCTATATTATCGCTCGCCTTTTGAGCAAAGGCGAGTGATTTAGTATAACCTTAGGAGGGGCTTGTTATATCCACTTAACTATGGGGGCAAAATTTACTAAATCATTTTACCATAAAACCGATAAAAAGTCAATAGATAGAAGATAATATCAAAAATATTATTGCAAAAAAGGTAAAACTGTGGTATCATAAAATAGATATCTCGAAAGGTAGGAATGAAAATGGAAATTTTATCAATTGGTAATAGCTTTTCCTGTGATGCTCAAAGATATTTGCACAGAATTGCAAGAGCAGATAAGTTTAACCTTAATACATTCAATCTTTGTATCGGTGGTTGTTCTCTTTCACGTCATTATAGAAATATGTTGAGTGAAGACAGAGCATATTCACTTGAAATGAATGGGGTAGGTACTGGCTTTAATGTTTCGCTGAAAGATGCGCTTTTAAATCGTGATTGGGATGTTATAACACTCCAGCAGGTGAGTCATCAAGCACCGAATTATGAAACTTATCAGCCGTATCTTAATAAATTGGTTGAGTATGTAAGACTCCATGTGCCAAAAGCTAAAATTGTTATGCATCAGACATGGGCATATGAGCAGAATTCGCAGCGCCTAAATATTGAACTTGGATATACCGATCATGCTGATATGTTCACAGACATTGAAAAGGCGTACGAAAATGCAGCAAAAGACATTAAGGCTGATTTTATAATTCCCTCAGGAGAACTTTTTGAAAAGCTCTTATCTGAAGGTATTGAAAAGGTACATAGAGATACCTTCCACGCAAAGTTAGGAATCGGAAGATATGCGTTAGGACTTTTGTGGTATGCAAAGCTTACAGGTAAAGAGGTAAAGAACAATACTTTTTCAGATTTTGATGAAGAAATTTCCGAGAGAGAAATAAACATAGCAAAGAAATGTGTTACCGATATATGTAAAAAGTAGGTATTTATATAATTACCGATTCTTCTGTGTATAATGAGGTAAAATATTATCATATATTTTCTGAAGAATTATAAGGAGTTTTTCAATGGAAATTAAAAGAGTTTTTCTGATAGTTCTTGATAGTCTTGGTATAGGTGAATTGCCGGATGCACATGAATACGGCGATATTGGTAGTAATACACTCAAAGCAATAACAAATTCCGGTAAACTAAACTGCGAAAACCTTAATAAGCTCGGACTCTATAATATTGACGGCATTGATTTCGGAGATGAAGTAAAAAAACCACTTGCAGCATACGGAAGATTTGCAGAAAAATCTAAAGGCAAGGATACTACAACAGGACATTTTGAAATATGTGGTATAATTTCCGATAAGCCGTTTCCGACATATCCTGATGGTTTTCCGATGAGTGTAATAGAGGATTTTGAAGCAGCACTCGGAACTAAGGTACTCTGTAATAAGGTTTATTCCGGAACTGAGGTTATAAAGGATTATGGCAAGGAACATATTGAAACGGGATTTCCAATAGTGTATACATCTGCTGACAGCGTCTTCCAGATTGCGGCTCACGAAGATGTAATTCCGCGTGAAAAGCTTTATGAAATCTGTAAAATCGCAAGAGCACAACTTCGTGGTGAGCATAATGTCGGAAGGGTTATAGCCCGACCGTTTGCAGGGGAATATCCTGATTTTTACAGAACAGACGGCAGACACGATTTTTCTGTTGAACCCGCGCAGGATATGCTGCTGAATAAGCTTTCTGAAAGGAAACTTGACGTAATTGCCGTTGGTAAAATATACGATATTTTCTGTGGAAAAGGTATAACCGAAGCTTATAAGATAATCGGAAACAAATCAGACACCGAAAAAACTCGCGAATATCAGAAAAAGGATTTTAATGGGCTATGCTTTGTGAATCTCGTTGATTTTGACCAGGAATACGGTCATAGAAATAATATCGAAGGATATGCTCAGGCGATAAGCGAATTTGACATCTGGCTTGGAGAATTTCTGGAAAATATGAAATCTGACGATTGTCTTATACTGTGCGCAGATCACGGATGTGACCCGTCAACTCCGAGTACAGATCATTCAAGAGAGTATGTACCGGTACTCGTTTTTGGTGAAATGATAAAAAGTGTGAATCTCGGAACAAGACAAACCTTTGCCGATATTGGCAGTACGATTTGTGAAATGTTCGGTTGCGAGAAATTGAATAACGGCACAAGCTTTTATAATTTGATAAAAATGTAGTATAATATAAAATAATCTCTAGGCATTAAGGTGTTAAAACCCTTGACAATTAACATTCTTTGCTGTATAATAAATTAGATATGAAAATCCGAGATGTATTAGAAGGAGTATAATGCATCTCTTTTCAAATGAGAGGAGAAATATAAAAATGTACGATTCCGTGGTTATTGGTGCAGGTGTTGTCGGTGCGATGGTTGCAAGACTTCTTTCACAGCACGAAGGAAAGGTTTGTATTCTTGAAAAGGAATATGACATAGCAATGGGCGCAACCAAAGCAAACTCTGCAATTGTTCATGCCGGATTTGATGCAAAATTCGGTAGCCTTAAGGCAAAGCTTAATGTACGTGGCAGCGAAATGATGCAGCAGGTTTGTCGTGAGCTTGATGTACATTACATCAAAAATGGTTCTATCGTTATAGGTTATAGTGATGAGGACAAGGCAAAGCTACAGGAGCTTTTGGAAAATGGTCAGAAAAATGGCGTTAAAGATCTCGAAATCGTTGAGGGGGAAAAGCTCAGAGCGCTTGAACCTAATCTTGCTGACGAGGTTACCTGTGCTCTTGTCGCACCAACAGGTGCTATTGTTTGTCCGTATGAGTTGACCGAGGCAGGAATCGGAAATGCAATGGATAATGGTGCAGAATTAAAATGTAACTTTGAGGTAGCTTCAATCGAAAAGAAGGGTGATGTTTTCGAAATTACTTCAACAAATGGTGATAAGGTTACATCTAAGGTAGTCATTAATGCAGCAGGTTTATATTCAGATAAGGTTGCTGAAATGATTGGAGAGAATGATTTTGATGTTCATCCCAGAGCAGGTGAATATATGCTTCTTGATAAGGAGTGGGGAGACTATGTCAGTCACACTGTGTTTACAGTACCTTCCAAAATGGGTAAAGGTATTCTTGTTTCTCCGACCGTTGACGGAAATCTTATTCTTGGACCAACTGCTACCGACATTGAAGATAAAACTGCAAAGCAGACAACAAGAGCGGGCTTGAATTCCGTTTCTGAGAATGTAAAAAGAATGGTTAAGGGTGTCGATCTACGAGCTGTAATCACCTCATTCTGCGGGCTTCGTGCTGTAGGAAGTACAGGAGACTTTATCATCGATATGCCCCAAAAAGGCTTTGTAAATGCTGCAGGAATTGAATCCCCCGGACTATCAGCAGCGCCGGCTATTGCCGAATATATCCTTTCGCTTCTTCAGGAGAACGGCTTTAATTATACAAAGAAGACAGATTATATTAAAGAGAGAAAATCCTTCCGTAATTTCAGATTCTGGGATATTGAGAGAAAGAATGAAATGATTAAGAAGGATCCCGCATTTGGTACAATCATCTGCCGTTGCGAGGGTATTTCAGAGGGTGAAATCAGACACGCAATCCACGCAAACCCGAAGCCACGTGACCTTGATGGTGTAAAACGTCGTACCCGTTCACAGATGGGCAGATGTCAGGGTGGTTTCTGTTCTCCTTACATTATGAAAATACTTGCACAGGAGCTTTCTGTAGATATGGAAAAAATCACAAAATGTGGTGGAGGCTCATATGTGCTTTCAAAGAAAATAAAGGAGGAAGGTACCAATGCGTAATGTTGATATAGTTGTTATCGGTGGTGGTCCAGCAGGTATGTGTGCAGCAGTTAGTGCATACAATGCCGGAGCGCAGGATGTTTTAGTTTTAGAAAGAGATAAGAGCCTTGGTGGTATCCTTCAGCAGTGTATTCATAACGGTTTCGGACTCCATCGCTTCAAAGAGGAACTTACAGGTCCGGAGTATGCTTATAAGTGTGAAGAGGAGCTTCGTAAGCTTCCTATAAAGGTACAGTGTGAAACAACTGTACTTGAGGTTTCAGAGGACAGAATAATCACCGCAATTTCAAAGAAAAACGGTGTTGAACAGATAAAAGCCGGTGCCATTATTCTTGCTATGGGTTGCCGTGAAAGACCGAGAGGTGCTCTTAATATCGCAGGAACACGTCCTGCAGGTATTTTCAGCGCAGGTACAGCTCAGAAGTATATAAATATGATGGGATATATGACAAGTAAGGATGTTGTAATTCTCGGTTCAGGTGATATTGGACTTATTATGGCAAGAAGAATGACGCTTGAAGGTGCAAAGGTTCACGCAGTATGTGAAGTAATGCCTTTCTCGGGTGGTCTTGAAAGAAATATTCAGCAGTGCCTGCGCGACTTTGATATTCCTCTTATGCTCAGCCATACTGTTACAGAAATCCACGGTAAAGAAAGAATTACAGGTGTTACAATATCAAAGGTTGATAACCGTATGCAGCCAATAGCAGGAACTGAGCAGTATATTCCTTGTGATACACTTCTTTTGTCAGTTGGACTTATTCCTGAAAATGAACTTTCAAAATCTGCAGGTATAGAGCTTTCCGGTATTACAAAGGGCGCAGTTGTTGACCAGGACAGACAAACAAGCATTGAGGGATTCTTTGCGTGTGGTAATGTTCTTCACGTTCATGACCTTGCTGATTTTGTTTCTGAGGAAGCAGAAATAGCAGGCGAAAAGGCTGCGAAGTATATAAATAAAGAGGTGGTGCATAATACCGACATTACCATCAAGACAGACGGAAAAGTAAGATATACAGTACCACAGAAAATCACAAGTAACACAGAAGATGTAAAGGTGTTCTTCAGAGTAAGTGATATATTCACAAATGTTGTTCTTACGGTAAAGAGTGGCGATACAGTTCTTATTTCACAGAAGAAGAAAAAGGTGGCTCCCGGTGAAATGCAGACAGTTACCCTGAAGGCTGATATGCTCAAGAACGCAGGAAATGAAATCAGTATTTCACTTGAATAATGACAGAAAGAGGATAATTGATATGATAAATAATTTAACTTGTATTGTGTGTCCTATGGGATGTCAGTTGAAGATTGAAATGGAAAACGGAAAGGTAGTTTCAGTAGAGGGCAATACCTGTCCAAGAGGACTTGAATATGCCAAAAATGAAATGACCAATCCGATGAGAACAATTACGACAACTGTAAGAACAACAGATGGTAAAATTGTTCCGGTAAAGACAGACGGAAATGTTCCGAAAGGAAAAATGTTTGAGTGTATGAAAATAATTAACGAATTACATCCTGAACCTTCGGAATGTAAGATTGGAAATGTTATCTGTAAGAATATCATTGATAGTGGGGTAAACGTTGTTGTTACCGCCAACTATCGTCAAGAATAAGAGAATAAACATTTCTGAGTAATTATAGGTGTTAAAAACCTGTTCGGATTTTTCGAACAGGTTTTTAGTTTATATGTCCGCAATAATTTCACGAGACAGACTGAAGGAATAAATGTAAGAATCGGTCACAGGTTTACCTGTGATTTCCTCAATTGCCCGTTTGTAATACTTCATTTGTTCACTGTGACGTCTTCTCAAAATATCTTCACCGGTAGATTCAGATACATTATCTGTTTTAAAATCGACAAGTGTAAATGTCCCGTCGCCGTTTTCAAAATAAAGGTCAATTACTCCCTGTACAAGTATAAATTCATCCTTTAGAGCACTATCCGGTTTTTCTGTAAACTCAAGTGCGGGAAGTCGCAGATTGAATCTTCGTTCCCGATAAATCCGAGGGCTGTTTTTCATTCTTGAATATAGTTCACTTTCGAAAAATCCGGAAATAGAGTCGTAATCGATTATTTCAAACATCCTTTGAGTTATAAATCCGCAATTCAGAAGTCGCTGAGCTTCGCTCTTAATACCGTTCTTTTCAAAATTTTCAAAGGACACAAACTGCATAAAAATATGTGCAGCTGTTCCTTTTTCATTTGCAGGAATTGTATTGTTCTCCTTGAGAAATTTTGGTAGTTCACGGATTTTTGGAGAAATGCTCACAGCTTCCTCCTCATCAAGAAGTCCTTTCTTTAACTGAGAAACCGAAATTTTTGATACGATATTTGACAAAGGACTTTGTCTTTTTTGTAATTTTTCATTACGTTTTAGAATATCTGTATATTCATTTACAAGGGACTCATTACAGCTCAACTGCTGATTTAAAATTTTCGCTTTTGCTTTATTGGTATATTCAAATTCCTTGTAAAAATCAACCTTATAGCATAGAAAATCATCTGTTTCTTTTGATTTGATTCGTGCATCCTTTTCATTATCGCATAAGGTGTCAAATTCGCTGTCTGAAAGCGAAAAATAGAGAAAGTCGAAGAAGCATTTTGAGTATTTTCCGTAAACCGAAAAACCACCTCTTCTCCGTAGAGACGCATTTACAAGCAGACGATTAAGATTTTTTGTACTGCCGGTAATAAAGAGTCTGTTTCTTGCACGTGTCATTGCTACATAAAGAAGTCGCTTTTCTTCCTCAAGCATTTCACGACATTCAAGTGCAGCTAAAGCTTCACGGAAGGGGGTATTTATCGAAGTAAAATTTCTTTTATGAACTGAAAGTTTGCTGTAAAGTGTGTCACGAAGCTTTATTGCAACACCATTTTTTGAATATATAATAGCTTTTTTTTCGTCCTTGTCATTGAATTCATGTAATGTTTCAGCAAGAAAAACTATTGGGAATTCAAGCCCCTTGCTTCTGTGAATACTCATAAATTTGACACTTTCACCGAATGCTTCGCTTCTCACATTGACAGAGCCCTGTGAAAGCTCATTCAGATATTCAAGGAAAGCAGAAAGACCTTTAAATGCAGTCTTTTCAAAGGTGCGTGCATATTCGTATATTCTTAAAATGTTCTGCCGTTTATTGCTGTTTCTTGCAGAATACAGGTCAAGAATACCTGTTTTTGAAAAAATAATATTCAAAAGAATATTTACCGGCGTACCACGGGATAGCCTTCTGAAGCTTTTTATTGTTTCGATAAATTCCGACACTTTTATTGAAAGGGCTGTGCCTGGGTTCTCATTAGTATATTTTTCTACACAGGAATAAAAGGAGGCTTTTCTATCGGCATTTCTGATAATTGCGAGTTCTGATGCCGAAAAAGCAAAAAGTGGAGAATACATAAGTCCGGCAGTATAGATATCACGCTGTGGATTGTCAATACAGTTGAGTAAACACATTACAAGCATAATTTCAGGTAACGAGAAGAAATCCTCAGGAGTATCAGAAGCAAGTGGAATACCGAACTTTTTAAATGCCTGTTTGTACCTTTCATAAGCGCCGTTTGCATTTCGTGAAAGAATTGCAATATCGGAATAAGTATACATTTCACCATCCTCACGAAGGTAAGCAGGATTGTATGTAATTTCCATAATTTTTGAAGCTACATACATTGCTTCCTCAGAAAAAACTTGTGAATTGCTGTTGTCAGTATCGTCGCATTCAGTATTTATTAGTATAAGTTCTGTTTTTGCTGATGTTTTTTTCGTTTCGTTTTTAGAATAAATCAGCTTGTCATCCTCAAGATATGAACTCATAATGCAACTGAAAACCTTGTTAACAGAGCTGATAACATCTTCGGAGCATCTGAAATTATTTGATAAATATACCTTATGCCGTTTTGTTCTGTCACTACTGTCTTCGACTACCTGTGTAAATTCATTTATGTAGGAGGCAAAGATTTCCGGCTGCGCACCTCTGAATCTGTATATACTCTGTTTCAGGTCACCGACGAGAAACCTGTTACATTCCTCTCCTGTATCCTTGTCATATCTTGCGACGGCACGAAAAATCATATCCTGAAGAGCGTTGGTGTCCTGATATTCGTCAATATAAATCTCACGGAAATTGCGAGAAATACTTTCAGCAAGAGCCGTTCGCTTAAACTTGTTGCCAAATTCGCCTGTATCGGACACAAGTAATTTCAGAGCGTACTGCTCAAGATCTGCAAAATCAAGAATACCTCGCTGCAGCTTCAATTCAGAAAAACGCCTGTCAAGCTCATCAAGTATTGCCAATATTTCTGTAAGGACAAGTCTTGTTTCGATAGCACATGTCTTAAACAGCTGGCAGCTCGCAGAAAGATAACGTGAAAAAACAGCATTGATTTTTTCGTTACACTTTGAACGTGCTTTTTTAATTTGGTCAAGATATTCCGGTGCATCATACACTTTAATTGATTTTGCTCTTGTAGTACTGAAGTGAGAAGCTGCTAAGGAGAGCTTTTCGTAACCGTTTTGCAGCTCTGAATGAATCACCTTAAGTGTATCTATGTCTGCTTTAATAGCGGGAACGAGTGCATCAGATAAAATTTCGTCAGATGAAATTTCCTCACATAAGCATTCAAGCTCAACGATAGTTCTCGAAATTTCAAAATCAATATCGTCTTTAATTATACTACCGAATTTTGTTGAGAATATCTCGCTGCATTCTTCGACCTCTTTATACATTGAAAGAAGCTCATTGAACTTTCTATAAGCCTCAGAGCTACTATGATATTTTCCATAAAGCTCGATAACCGACTCGATAAATTTTTTATCACTCTTTGAGTTTGAAAGAATTTCAAGTGCATAAAAGAACATTTCATTTTCTTCTTGCAAGTTATACTTTTCAGAGAACAAATCCTCAAGAGCCTGCCGGAGAAGCACATCTACTTCTGTTTCTTCGCCCATTCTAAGCTTTGACGGAAGGGAGAGTGCTTCAAAATTCTGCTTTATAATATCAAGGCAGAAGGAATGTATGGTACTGATATTAGCAAGTCCGAACAGTGATAATTGACGTTTGGCGCGAGAACATTCGGGATGCTCGGTTATGTACTCAGTAAGGGCCTTGTAAAGTCTTGTTGACAGCTCCTGCGTTGCAGCTTTTGTAAAGGTTACAACGAGATACTCGGAAATATCACCTTCAAATTTCTCACTGCACAACCTGTCTATAAGACGCTTTGTAAGAATGGCAGTTTTTCCGCTTCCTGCAGCGGCAGAAACCAAAAGAGTGCCACCGGTGTCTTCAACAGCAATTTTTTGATTTTTTGTAAGTTCAATTTTAGCCATTTTTATTTCCTTTCGCTTGAAGGAATTATATATTTTCGCCTGTAGATTTTTCAAAAATCTCGTCAGAATATTTTGTAGTAATGTAACGGGTACCTTCATCGCCGGATTCATATCTGCAGAAGGGGGCATAATCGCAAAATGCACAGGAATTAATATTGCATTTGTAAGGATTTTTTGCTACCTTTCCGGATTTTATTTCATATGCGAGCCTTGAAGCAACCTGTGCAGCTGTTTTCAAAAGTTTGTTCATGGTTTCCATTGAGATTACAGAAGAATTATTATAGAATGTCCCATCTTTTTTTAGCTTTACAGGTATGTATTTCCCCTCAAGCTCGCTTTCCATTGCGCGTAAAACATCCAGGTCGTCAATCAGTATTCCGTTTGTTTTAATTTTTGTTTTAGCTTCTGTTTCATTTAGCTCACCGAGCTGGGTCGAAAGTTCCGGTCTGTGAATAGGGGTATAAAGGATACCGGCAGGCTGAAGTTTGTAATTTCCGTATCTGTCTTTTGCATTTTCAGTAAGGCTATAAAGATAAAGCAACATTTGAAGATTAATGCCTGCTACGGTGTCGGATAAATTAAACACCTTGTTTCCGGTTTTATAATCAACAATTTTAATATAGGCTGTATCGTCCTTAATGTAGACATCAGTTCTGTCGATTTTTCCACGAATAATAAGGCTGGATTTATCGTCAATCGGAAGATTTACAAAAGGTACATCTGCGTTTTTATCCCCAATTGAAAGCTCGAAATCTCGTGAAATGAATTTTGAAGTGAGCATTTCCCGTGTCATATTTTCCACGCATGAATCAAGAGCTCCTGCAAGTCGGCTGTAGAGATACCTGAAACGATTAGAAATGTTTTCATCACTATTCCCGCATAGTGAAATAATGTAACTACGAAGGAGCTCTTTTTCACGGCTTACAGCATATTCAACGGTAAAATCTTCACCCTTCAGTTTCTTTTCCGACAGCTCTCGCATAAGGTCTTCAAGAATTTTGTGCACAATGTTACCCGTTTCAATTGCACCGAGCTGAGCTTCTCTTTCGGGACGAAGTCCAAGGGTATAGGTTGCAAAGTATGAACACGCACACATGTTAAATACATCCAGGCGAGAGGGACTTTGTGTAATAGTATTTCCGAATAAAAATTCTGTAACATCACCTGACAAATAGTCGTCCTGTGAAAATTCAGTTTCCCCTAAGGTGGCTCCTTTTTCTTCAAGATATTTTTTTATAGCACAGGCAATTTCAGGGGAGTTTGTGCTGTAGTATTCTGATTTTAACTGCTCAGGGTCAAGACAAAGCATAATATCAGCATTATAAGACGCATCAATCTCGGCAATCCTTCCGGATAACGCATTCTTACACATTGAAATAATGCTTGAAGGGGAAATTGGAGTAAGCGATGTCGTTTTTTCCGAATAAAGAATGTAAAGTTTATAACTGGGAGAACTAAGTACCTTGTACGCTAAAAAAAGCTCATCAAGTACAAGCTCGGCATCGGAAGAGGATAACTCAAGACCTGCGTTTTTCAGCAGTGCTCGTTCCTTGCTTGAGAAAAAACTGTTACTTTGAGGTATTGCCGGAAAAATACCTTCATTTGCACCGAGAAGAATCATATATTTATTATTTGTGCTTCGATATAGCTCAATATCAGAAATTGCAACCTCGTCAATGTAAGATGGGATTTTTCCACTGTTATATTCAGAGAGAATCATCTCGAGATTTTCAGCATACTTTACAGGTGAGATTTCCGACTGACCTATTATATCAGAAATGCATTCAAGAGCAGAAAGAAGCATATTATAGGAAGTTATATCTTCGTCACTCATATTATCGCAAATAAAACCAATATCGTCAATGAGCCGTATAATTGCCCTTGAAATATCATTTGCAGTCGGAGCACTCTTTATATCTTCGCAAAAGACCGAAAGCGGTGTTATTAGCTTTATCCTTGCATTTTCGGCTACAGACAGTACTTCTATCGAATGCTCGTTCATATCGGGACTGTAGCCGTCGGGATTCATAGTCCATTCGTTAAAGAAAGTCTTTCCGTGGATGTTCCAGGTCTTAATATAACATTCAATAATGTCAGCTTCATAGTCTGAGAGGGGAGTAAGTCCAGTTTTTATCATTTTGAGAACAGAGTTTTTTGAGTGATTCGAATAGAATTCAAAAGCCGATAATATTAGTGCAATAACAGGTCTTGTCATAAGATCGAGTTTAATATCAAAGTTAAATGGAATATGGTTTTTTGAAAGCGCACTGTCAATTATTCCTGAATAACTTTGAATATTTCTTACACAAATTGCAATATCTGAGTATTTAGCCCCTTTTATTGATGTTAAATAATTTACCACGCAAGCACAGAAACTTGCTTCTTCATAGGGCGACTCACACTTAACGATATTAACCCCAAAATCATTTTCTTCAATTAAAGTATTGTTTCCCGGTTTGGATGATAGCTCATTTGCAAAATTCTTTTCAAGTATAGACAAAGAGTTGCACTTAAAACCCTTATCAAAGCTTACATAGACATCTTTTGTGGGAATATTATTTTCATTTGCAAAGCCTGTAAGCTTTGTGTAGGCATTTTTACCACGCTCAAATAGAAAATCGCTTTTATCATTATCAAGTAAATATGTAATAAAGGTGCTGTCAGCATCCAATATTATTCTTTTCAGAATATTCAGTTCCTGGACCGTAAAACCGAAAAAGGAATCTACAACGACATTCTTTCCTTTAAAGAAATGTGTATTCGAAATTACTTCGCATAATCTGTCAAGGTCATCTCCTGTATCAACAAATCCGTATTCTTCCTTTAGCAGATGGTTGTATTGGGCGAAAATTAAAGAAAGGTCTGTAAGCTTATTGTAAAGTTTTGAGTCCTCATGTGTGTTTAATTTTTCGGCAGCATTTTCAATAAGAGCCGGAGTAATGCCATACATTTTAAATTCAGAGACCATAGATAGAGCATCTTTTGAAAAATCTGAAATAACACAAGCTCCTCTATATTCGGTTAATAATTCCCGAACTGACAATAGAGCCTTCGACATTATAAGCAACTTGTGAGGGGAGTCGACATAGGTTTGAGTAAGTCCGCCTGTTTGCCTGAAAACCCGATTGCATAGCCTTTTAAAGTTGATAACTTCTATATATTCGTTTGAACGGTTCCCAAGACGCTCTATAATCATTCTTTCGGTAATTACAGCACCCTGTTCAGGAACAATCAGGAAGGTGTGCTTTTTTTCTTCTATCATTTTTGAAAGCACCTGGAGTACCTTTTCAGTTTTACCGCTTTTGGCTCTACCGTAAATGTTATATAGCATGTTATCACCTCGTTTTTAGTTTATTTATAAGTTCAAGTACAAAAAATCTGATTTCAATGCGCGGATTATCCTTTTCAGAAATAAGTTTAATTTCATCCTCGGAAAAGCCGATTTCAGAAAGAGCCTTGTCATTCGTAAATTCCTCACGAATTGCACCTGCAGTGCATAACGGTGGAAACAGTACACACCACCAATTCTTTCCTTGTGCCTTGCCAATTTTTATTTTAAAGGAATTATAAACGCCTGCAGGAAAGGTATAATCCGAATACACCCTTGTCGGGTAAATTTCTTTGCATATTTCTGCGTGAATATCGTAATTCGCACCATTTTTTGTTACTACATTTTTCGCAATTTTGATAATTTCTTTTTTATGAGCTACAAGAAGCTCTGTTGCTTTTTCGATGTCGGTAACATCTTCAAGTAATTCTGTTGTGTATTTTATTACCTCGTCACGAACAGAGAGCTTTAATTCCTGGTCTTGAGTCGTGTCAGAATTTGCAAGCACGTGAAATCTTATAATATCGTGGTAAAGCTCATCTTCACCTTCAAGTGGCTTTGCCGAAACATAAAAAAGTGTCGAAAGACTTATAAATGCAATCAGAGCAAAAAGTGATAAGGGTGAAAATCTTGATTTGACTTTTTTAAAGATATTTTTAACCAAAATTAGTGACATATTTTACCTCACAAAATGTTTTTATATACACATTATTGGCTAAAAAACGAAAAATAATCAAATAATCAGATTTTACACATTTTTATATCAATTTCAAACGGAAGTTCGCTTAAAGACTCAACAGCATTTTTGGCAGAGCTTTCACTTCCAAAAATGCCAAATACGGCACTGCCACTTCCTGTCATTTGCGCAGAATATGCACCACATTTTAACAGTGCTCTTTTAATTTTTCCAATCTCGGGAAGCTCGTGAATACAAATTGGTTCAAATTGATTGGCTATATTGTCACAAACTCTGACAAAGTCCTCCTGTTCAAGAGCTGCAATCATTGAATTGTTTTTTACTTTCGGTAAAACATTCTTTTTTTCATCAAAAAGCCTGTATATTTCGGGGGTTGAAAGCCCGACACGGGGAGTACCTATAACACAGAAACAACAAGGCATCATTGGAAGTTCCGAAAGATTTGTACCTGTTCCTGTTGCAAGCGCGCAGTTATATCTTTCAAGCATAAAAGGTACATCAGAACCAAGAGTACAGGCAATATCATAAATATCACTTTGTGTTAAAGCTCCAAAAAGCTTATAAAGACCGTCAAGAACTGCTGCGCCATCAGCACTTCCACCACCAAGTCCTGCTTTTTCGGGAATATTCTTTTCTATGTAGATATCGGCACTGAAGAGCTTGCCCTTTTTTTTATAATAAAGGTCAGCAAATGCGTGGGCTGCCTTGTATGCAAGATTATCCTTTTCTTCGCATATGCTTTTACTGCAGGAAACGCTGATTTTACCTGCATTTTGAGTGTCGGTAGTCTCTTTTAACGTTATACGCACAATATCTGCAAGACCGATCTTGTGCATAACACTTTTAATATTGTGATAGCCGTCATTTCGTTTATTTAAAATTTCAAGTGTGAGATTAATTTTCGCCTTTGCTGTAATTTCAATTGAATTCATAAACTGTTCCTTTATAATAATATTTATTCGCAAAAAGGGTACGAAAATTTCGTACCCTTACATACATCATACAAATTGTCATCGTACGATAAACATTTATTTAAATAAGTATTCCACCGTTCGGACTTATCACTTGTCCCGTGAAGAAATCACCACTATCCTCGATCAGAAACATAACGACCTTTGCAACATCAGTAACAGTCCCGATTTTTCCAAGTGGGGTTTCCTCTTTCAGCACTTCTTTGTTCTTTTCTGAGAGTATATTATTCATCTCTGTGTCAATAACTCCGGGGGCTACACAGTTAACTGTTATTCCACTGGGGGCTACCTCTTTCGCAAGAGCCTTTGTAAGCCCAATAATAGCCGCCTTGCTTGTGGAGTAGTGAACTTCACAGGACGAACCACAAATGCCCCAGATTGAGGAAATATTTATGATTTTACCACTCTTTTTGCGTATCATATTTCCAAGTGCTCTTTTACTGCACAGAAAAACAGAACCAAGATTTACAGAAAGAATTTCGTTCCACTTTTCGTATGAAAGGTCTGTAAAAAGACTAAAGGAAGAAATACCTGCATTATTTACAAGAATATCAACCGAGCCAAAGAGCTGTTCAGACTTTTCAAACATTACTTCGACTTCGTCTTCCTTTGATACATCAGCTTTTATTACTTCGATTCTTCCAAAGGTTTTATCATTATTTGCTGAGTATTCAATTAAAGCATCTTTTAAGGAATTTGCCCGGTCCTCACTTTTATTGCAGTTGATTATAATATTATATTTACCACTGCAATAGGCAAGTCTCGCAATTTCAGCACCAATGCCACGTGAAGCACCTGTGATAAGTATTGTTTTCATAAATCCCTTATCCTTTTATAGATTATAGAATTTTTTTGCATTTTCATATGTCAGTTTTTTTACACCTTCGATATCCTCTCCAAGAATATCAGCAATAACCTGTGCTGTGTGTTGTATAAGTCCAGAATGATTAAGCTTTCCACGATGTGGAACAGGAGCAAGATAGGGAGCATCGGTTTCAAGAAGGAGTCTGTCAAGATATGCCGAATTTACAGTTTTAAAGGATTCAATAACTTCGACTGCTTTTCTTGAATTTTTAAAGGTAACAACACCACCCATAGAAATATACCACCCCATTGAAAATAGCTCACTTGCCATTTCCACAGAGCCTGAAAAACAATGGAAAAGTCCCGTAACACCCGGAAACTTCTTTACAATTTCAAGACAGTCACCATGTGCCTCTCTGTCGTGAACAACTACTGGAAGCTTGTGAAGCTTACAAAGTTCCATTTGTGCCATAAAGCATTCCTTTTGCTCTGCAATATAGTCCTTTGTCCAGTAATAGTCAAGACCAATTTCGCCAACTGCTACGCATTTTTTGTCTCTGCAAAGCTCTTCTATTCTTTCAAGCCACCTGTTTTTTTTAATATCTTCAACAGCATTTTCGGGATGGATGCCTGCTGTGAAATATACAAAATCATACTTTCTTGAAAGCTCCAAAGCTTTTTCTGAGCTTTCAATAGAAGCACCTGCATTAACAATACATCCAACACCAAACTGATTCATTTGCAAGAGAAGCTCGTCCCTGCAATCATCAAATTTTTCGTCATCATAGTGCGCATGGGCATCAAAAAGCATGTTTTTTTCCATTATCTGATAATTGTACCTTCTTTGATTGAATCGTCAAGGAAAGCAACAGTAATCTTTTCGCTACCATCTGCCTGTACTTCACCTGCAGCAAGAATCATACCGTTAGAATCTACGCCACGCAGCTTTACAGGCTTAAGATTTGCAACAATAATAACCTTTTTACCGATAAGCTGCTCAGGAGAATAGGACTTGGCAATTCCCGATACTACCTGACGTGGAGTATCGCTTCCGTCATTGAGAATAAGCCTTAAAAGCTTGTCAGATTTTTCGACCGGCTCACATTCAATTACCTTTGCACAAATAAGCTTTACCTTACCGAAATCGTCAATTGAAATTTCAGCAGGATACTCGTGTTCAGGAGCCTTCTTTGCTTCTTTTTTCTTTTCCTTCGGAGTTTCTGCTTTTGTTTCGGCATTTTTGTCATAGTCCTTGCCGAAAATTTCTGTAAGCTTTGCCTTTTCGTCAAGGCGAGCAAACATTCCTTCAGGAGCTGAATTTACTTTTGCACCGTCCGGATATTTAAGACCGAATTTTCTTGCTGCTTCCCAGGTTGTAACAGCAATATTATTTGTTCCGTCAGCGTTTATCTGAGTTTCAATTTTCTTAGCTGTTCCCGGCATAATGGGGGACAAGAGTGTTGCACAAATTCTAATACCCTCAATAAGGTTATAAAGAACTGTTCCAAGCTCGTCCTTCTTTGTTTCGTCTTTAGCAAGAATCCAGGGAGTTGTTTCGTCAATATACTTGTTAAGACGACGGAGTATCGTCATAATTTCATCACAAGCGTCAGCTATGTGGAAGGTATCAAATTTCTCGGACACCTTTGCGACTCCTGTTTCGACAACCGAAATAAGGTCACTATCAAAAGCTGTTGCAACAGTACTCTTCGGTATTACTCCGTCGAAGTACTTGTTTATCATTGCAACTGTTCTGTTGACAAGATTACCAAGAGTATTGGCAAGGTCAGAATTAAACTTTGCAATAAAGTTTTCATAGGTAATTGAGCCATCCTGAAGGAATGGCATTTCGGAAAGAACATAATAACGCACAGCATCAGTTCCGAAATGATGTGCAAGGTCATCAGCATAAATAGCGTTGCCTTTTGATTTTGAAATCTTCTCTTCACCCACAAGAAGCCAAGGATGACCAAAAATCTTTTTAGGCAACGGTTCACCCAGAGCCATAAGAATAACAGGCCAGTAGATTGTGTGGAATCTGAGAATATCTTTACCTATAACCTGAACATCGGCAGGCCAGTATTTTGTGTAAAGCTCACCTTTTTCGTCAACATTATAACCCATAGCAGTTATGTAGTTTGAAAGCGCATCAATCCAAACGTAAATAACGTGCTTGTCATCAAAGTCAACGGGAACACCCCACTTAAAGGTAGAACGGGAAACGCAAAGGTCCTGAACACCCGGCTTTATAAAGTTATTAACCATTTCTTTCTTTCGAGCTTCCGGTTCAATAAAGTCAGGATGCTCGTCAATATACTTTTCAAGTCTTTCCTGATACTTTGAGAGCTTCAGAAAGTATGCCTCTTCCTTTGACTTTTGTACAGGTCTTCCACAGTCAGGACAGATATATTCACCATTTTCTGCCTTTGCCTGCGTTTCAGTCCAAAAGCTTTCGCAAGGAGTACAGTACCAACCTTCGTATTCGCCTTTGTATATATCACCCTGTTCATAGAGCTTCTTAAAAATCTTCTGAACGGCCTTTACGTGATAATCATCTGTAGTTCTTATAAACTTGTTATAACTTATGTCCATAAGAGACCATATACCTTTGAGCTCGTTTGTAATGCCGTCTACATATTCCTGTGGTGTAATGCCACTTTCCTTTGCGGCTGTTTCAATTTTAAGACCATGCTCATCTGTACCGGTGAGGAAAAAAACATCCTTTCCGAGAAGTCTCTGATATCTTGCAACAGCATCACACATGATAAGCTCATATGTGTTACCGATATGAGGTTTTCTTGATGTGTAGGGAATAGCTGTAGTTATAAAGAATTTTTCTGCCATTGTTTAAAATGTCCTTTCGGTTAATTATTGGGATTATCTTGAATTTCAAAATCTGTATTTGTGTCAAAAACTATAGTTTTTTGGTTAATATCTGCGTTTTCTATTGTATTTTTATCAAATTCACCTAGAGTAACAAGGCTTTTATCTGACGTGTACTGTTTAAAAAACAGGGAATATAAAATTAAAGTATAAGGAATTGTAAAAACTATAAAAAGCATTCCAAAGGTAAGGAATGAAATCAGATAAAGTGGTATGAGGGAAAGCCTTAAAGCAAGAAATTTTTTCTTTTCATAAACTATACTAATTGTATTCATGCCGGTGTAATTGAGTAGCAGAACTCTTGCAATATCGTTACCAAATGAGTAATAGCACAAAGCAAAAAGTAAAATAAACGGCAATATGAATAAACCCGTAAATGAATATAAAATGTAATCGGGAAAGTATCCGACACTGCTGATAAAAAAGCTCTCAAGCTTTGAACTTAAAAAAACGAAGAATACCGGAGGAAGGATAACTTTAAAAATTATTGCCTTTAAAAGCTTCAAAAAACATGCCGAAGCTGATATAAGTTTTTCTTTTCCTGAATAATACTCAAATATATCTGAAAGCTTCACGTCTTTCTTGTGTGCCATGTTTGAACAAAAGAAAATGTAACCAAAGAGCAACGGAAATGAAAAAACAATTCCAATCAGCTCAAAGGTCAGAGTTACAAGTAAAACAGTTTTTTCTGATGCAATACTTGTAAAAATGCTTCCATATACTCCACCAAGAATTGTAAAGCCGATACTGAGTGCTACGAAAAGTAATGTCGCAAAGGCAAGAGTTGCAGAATTTTCAAAATATATGCTTTTCGCATGTGCTCTTAGTGTTTTTCTGTGATTCGTAAGTAACACCCCTTGTTGATAATAATAAGGTTATTCTTGCCAAGTCAATGAAAAAAATACATAAAAGCAATTATAGTACTTTTTTACCCTTTACAAATACATTTTCAAGTTCATACTTATCACTCAGAATGTTGATATCTGCACGCTTTCCTGATGAGAGAGAACCTGTTTTGTCGAAAATTCCTGTAAGTTTTGCAGGAGATGCAGTAGCACAATAAAGAGCCTCTCCGAATGTTATGTCAGCAAACTTCGAAAGATTATGAACAGCCGTGTGCATATCAAGACGACTGCCTGCAAGAGTACCGTCGGGAAGCCTTGCCTGACCATTGACTATTTTTGTTATAAAACCGGCGCTTCCGAATTCAGTGTTCTCCGGTACATTAACACCTGCAGCCTGTATTGAATCAGTGATAAGTACGAGCTTTTCTTTTTTTGCTCTGTATAGAATTGCACAAGCATTTTTATCTACATGAACGCCATCACAGATGAGTTCTGCATAAGCTTCGTCGCAAAGCATTGCTGCGCCCACAGCGCCGGGTTCTCTATGTTGGAGTGGTGACATAGCATTAAAAGTATGTATGAAAGAGTTTGCACCACATTCTACTGCCTTTATACAAGTATCAAAATCGGCATTGGTGTGACCGATTGCTGTCATAACACCAAGTTTTTTACATTCTTTTATAAACTCAAAGGCACCCTTAAGCTCGGGAGCAACAGTAACACGGATTTTAATATCACCAAGAATTTCCTTTGCTTTTTTTATAAAGTCCAGGTTGGGGTTGCAAAGGAGTTTGGGATTGTGTGCTCCACGCTTTTCGTGGGAAAGGAATGGTCCTTCATAGTGATAACAGTCAATATTTATGTCATTACAGGTATCAGCAATTTTTCTGATAGTCCTTGTAGATTCCAGATGATTGTCAAGTGTGTCACTTGCAGTTGTCGGGAAAACAGTTGCAACACCTGTCGAAATATAATAGGGAAGCAGTTTTACCATTTCCTCAGGAGCTTCGCTGTAAAATCTGTGAAGGAGAGCACCGTGTGTGTGAATATCAATATAAGCAGGAGCGATATATTTTCCGGATGCATCAATAACAGTATCGTATCCTGTACATTTAGCTTCACCTTTTTCGATTTCACGAATAAAATCGTCACGCACTATAATGTTTGCTTTTTCAAACGTTTTTGTTTCAGTATTATAGACATTACCCGAATGTATGTATAAACTGGACATAGGATTACCTCATATCATATAAATTACTGAAAATCCTCAGGGAAAATAGCATTACAAGGAACACCTACTCTTGCTACCTCCATAAGGGGTGCAACATTATCTCTCCATGCCTTGTAGTGAGGAGTATCCTTGTGAGCCTTTGCAGCTTCGTCTGTTGCATATGCCTCATACAGAGTGAAGAAATTTTCGTCATCTCTCGACTGTAAAACATCAAAACGAAGATTGCCTTCTTCCTTTATTGCTTCGTCGTGGTTTTCCTTTGTAAATTTGATGAATTCCTCTGCCATTCCGGGTTTTACGTGTACACTTACAACTGTAACTATCATGATAAAAATCCTTTCTTAATTGAAAATATTACTTTAAACTATATTCTACTACTTTATTTAATAAAAATCTACACAAATATTGTTAACATACTATTGTTTGCAGCATTTATTATAATATAAGTCTTGACAAATTTTTTTTGAGTGATATACTTGTGGCGATAAGATAGGGTTCTTCCTTGTCCGAAATCAAACAAGCTAAAAAGGAGAGAAAAAATGGCATCTTTAATAGACAAAATCTGGCTTTTGGGAGAAACTCCCGGTTCACATCATGCAAATCCTTATTATAGATTACCCGGTGTAAACACTATGACTCCTATGCAGGGACTTGAATTTTACGGAATAAGAAATCTTTGCCGTATGAAAATGGGGGTTGATAAAGACCTAAACTATGTCAATGATGACCTTATTAAAGATGAAAAGGGCATTATGGATAAGCTGAGTCTTTCACTTCTCGGCGCAGGTGGCAGAGGTGATGGAGTTGTTGATGCTGCTTCTATGGAAGAAATTTTTGAAGTTGCTAAAATGGATAAACGTCTTGTTTCTGCAATAAATGATGATTTTTTCTGTGGAAATCGTCCTGAGGTTTTCACTCCTGATATCCTTGCACGTCAGAGAGAGGAATTGCACACTGCAATTGAGCGTCCTATTGAATTCTGGTCGGTAATATATGAAAGATCAATTATCAAGAATGAAAATGTCTATGCTCATGCAAAAGAATATGATCTTACTACTTTTTGGGTGTGGTATGGTGAAAATATAAAAAATATGGTCGCATATATTGATTGGGCAAGAAATCTTACAAAAGATGGCAGAGTAATTCTTGGTATTTATATGTGGGATTATGGTAATGGCTGTGCGATTCCGGAGGATGTTATGAAGTTCCAGCTTGATATCGCTTATGAAAAAATGGTTAAAAATGAAATTGAAGGCATTATGCTTCATTCAAGTAATAACTCAGATATCGGACTTGAAACTACCGGAATAACAAAAGAATGGCTCGAGCAGGTAAAATAATATAGTACAAAAAATCAACACCACTCAGAAGCAAATGCCTGGGTGGTGATTTTCTTTAAATATAATTAGACTTGCGTGTAATATTCCACACAAGTCTTAATTTTATTATTTATTTGTTTGCTTTTCTTTCAAGAGATTTCAAAGTAAAATTCCAGGACGAACGGCACATTTCCTCAATACCGTATTTAGCAGTCCAGCCAAGAACTTCCTTAGCTTTAGTTGGGTCTGCATAGTTTTCAGCAATGTCGCCCGGTCGTCTTTCTTTGATAACATACGGAACATCAACACCGTTAACCTTGATAAATGCATTTACAAGGTCGAGAACGCTATAGCCGTTACCTGTACCGAGGTTAAATACCTGACAACCGTTCATATGCTCCAATGCCTTGACATGACCGATTGCTAGGTCAACAACGTGAATAAAGTCACGCACTCCGGTCCCGTCATGTGTGTCATAATCGTTACCGAATACTCCGAGTACGGGAAGCTGCTTTGAAGCAACCTTTGTAATATATGGCATAAGATTGTTGGGAATGCCATTAGGGTCTTCTCCGATAAGACCACTCTCATGTGCGCCAATTGGGTTAAAATAACGAAGAATTGTTATATTCCAACTGTTATCTGATGCATATAAATCCCTTAAAATGTCTTCAATCATAAGCTTTGTAGCACCGTAAGGGTTGGTTGTCGAAAGAGGGAAGTCTTCCCTTAACGGCACTTCCTTCGGAACACCGTAAACGGTAGCTGAAGAGGAGAATACAATATCCTTTACACCAAACTCCTGCATTACCTCAAGCAGTGTAACAGTTCCGCTGATATTGTTGCGATAGTAAAGAAGAGGAATAGAACATGATTCACCTACAGCCTTAAGACCGGCAAAGTGTATAACACTGTCAATTTTATTTTCGGTAAACACCTTCTGAAGACCGGGTCTGTCAAGAATGTCTGTTTCATAGAATTTGCAGGTATAACCTGTAATTTCACGGATATAATCAACAACCTCAATTTTGGAGTTTGAAAGATTATCCACGATTATAACATCGTGTCCTTCCTTAATAAGCTCAACACAAGTGTGAGAACCGATATAACCTGTTCCACCTGTAACTAAAATGTTCATTGTAATACATCCTTTCAAAATTTATATTCTAATAGCTGTTAACTTATATAACTATGCTTTTGTACCCTTTGTGCCTTTAGCACCGCCTGCGCTGAAGCCCTGTAAAATATTTGTGTCAAATGAGAAGGTGAGATTTTTTTCTTCCCTGTATCTTGCGAAGGATATCTTAACTATTGTATCAAGAAGCTCATCAAAGGTTTTTCCTGTTGCTTCCCAAAGATAGAAGGAGAGAGAACCGGGGCAGGTGTTAATTTCATTTACCCAGACTTCTTCTGTTTCACTATCCATTAAAAAGTCAATTCTTGAAACGCCGCTGCAGCCGAGAACTTCAAAGGTTTTCTTTGCATAATCCTGAATTTTCTTTGCAAGTTCTTCAGGAATATCTGCAGGGCATTGTCTTTTTGTGTCTGCCATTCCGGCGCTCGTGCTCTTTGAACCTGCTACCTTGCTGCCTTTAGAGGACGCACCACTCATATATTTATCCTCAAATGTGAGAATATCTGTTGCATTAAGTGGTTCTTCGCATACAGAAGCTTCACAGTTATCACGGTTACCAAGTACTGAACAGTTAATCTCACGAAGATTTTGTACTGCGTTCTCAACAATTACAAGTCCTGAAAACTCGAAGGCGTATTCAAGACATGAATATAATTCATCCTTGTTAGCTGCTTTTTTTATACCGATACTTGAACCGAGATTTGTGGGCTTTACGATAACAGGATAACGTGTAGCTTCTTCAATTTTTGAAATAACTGAATCGGTATTCGTAACAAACTCTGAAGCAGAAACTCTGACACAGTCAAGTACGGGTAAACCGGCAGCTTTTAGTACTGCCTTTGATGAAAATTTATCCATTCCGAGAGCAGAAGAACCGACATCACAGCCTGCATACGGAATGTCAAGACTCTGGAAATACCCCTGAAGAGAGCCATCCTCAACATTAGTTCCGTGAACAACAGGGAAAGCGATATCACATATTTCAATATAACCCTTACCAAAAGTAGGAGAGGGATATTCTGAAAGCTTAAGCTTTCCGTTTTCACTCTCAAGAGTAACTCTTTTAAGAGTTTTCAGAAGAGAGGGAATGTCCTTGAAATTCTCAATTTTCGATGCAGCCTCTCCTGTATAGAATTTACTGTCTTTTGTAATATATACAGGAATTATATCATATTTTTCTTTGTTAAAGGCAGCAATAACCTGCATTGCCGATATAACTGAGATTTCATGCTCGGTTGAGCGACCTCCGAAAAAAACGGCAACCTTTGTTTTTAGTATCATAATAATCTCCATTCTACCGTCATGTGTGGTGACAAAAAAAGTTAATATAGGTTAATAATTATCGGGCAGGTCGTTTTCTAGAAGAATGTACTTTTTCTTGCCTAGCTCGATTCTTCTTGCATATTCAATAGCTTCACTGAATTTTGCGAATGTGAAAACCCTGTCCTCAGGGTAATTCATATCAGAAAGTCCATGGGCAATGCTTTTTGTTATGCGATGACCTACAAGTAGTACGTAATCGCACTTGTCTGCAGCATATTTTCCGAATTCTCTGTTGTATTCATCCTCTTTTGTTCCAAGTTCAACCATTCCCGGGGTAATCATGATTCTTATACCGTCAAATGAAGCCAAAACATCAAGAGCTGCACGGCTTCCACTTGGATTTGAGTTGAAAGCATCATCAATAATTGTTATCTCGCCGACTGAGCGTAATTCAAGTCTGTGAGGAGCCGTTTCAAGACGCTTTATAGGTAATATGAGCTGTTCTTTTGTGCATCCGAGAAAGCGAGAAGCAGCAATACAGCCCATGATATTCACAACACTGTGACGACCTAAAATTTTAGTATCATAAGAGAAAGTATCCTCGGCAGTATTTGCAGTAAATGTAGTGCCTTTGTCGCTGACAGAAATGTTATTTGCAAAAATTTCAAGCTCTGTATTGTCTGTACCGTAATAGATAGCCTTTTTGTTGATTTTGTGATTTTTTATATATTCGTTGTCACCGTTAAGGAAAATCACACCGTCCTCGGGAAGTGCATCACATAGTTCAAATTTTGTTTTTATGATATTTTCAATTGAGCCAAAGGATTCAAGGTGGGCAGGACCAATCGATGTGATAATGCCGTATTTAGGCTTTACAATATCACAGATTTCTTTGATTTCGCCAACATTCTTTGCTCCCATTTCGCAGATAAATATGTCGTAGGTGGCATCAAGTTGTTCGCGTACTGTTTTTACAACACCCATAGTCGTGTTGTAGCTTTCGGGAGTCATAAGTACATTATATTTTGAAGAAAGAAGCTTCTGAAGATAGAATTTTGTACTTGTTTTTCCATAGCTTCCGGTAATGCCGATAACAGTAAGATTAGGAAGTGCTGCGATTTTAGCCTTTGCTTCATTTATATAGTGGTTACAAACTGCTTTTTCAATAGGCTTGTTTATAAAATTCGCAGCTATAATTACAAATACCGGTAAAAATCCCATAATAGGATATATAACAATTGATTTAAAGAAGAAACTCTCTAGTGCAAAGAGAATTCCGGAAATTATAGCAAAACTCACTATCATCCGTTTAACTCTTGCAGTAAAGACAAGTGGTTTCTTTGCTTTTTGTGGAAGATTTAAGAAAATAAAGACCAGATTAAAAACTATTCCGACAGTCAATCCGATATTTCCGAGAAATGAACAAATAATCGAGAAAAACAGGGGAGTTACCCTTGCAAGATAACAGGAAACGAAATTCTTTTTCAGCCACCTCATTTGAACATCTGCGTGATAAGAATTTAGCTGAAACATATGAAGATAATAGGTCATAGCAGTAGTATAACCTAAAATCAGAGTAAGCTTAAACAAAATTGAAATAATAAACATATAATACCTTTCAAAATTGAAATTTTAAAGTGTGACATTAAGGAAGGATGCAATTACACGTTCGCAAAGAACAGGGTTTTCAAGAAAACAAAAATGTGAGCCGCCTTCAACTTTGACAAGTCCACAATCCGGAATAGTCTTTTCCATAAATTCAGCGTCAGAGATGGGAGTTGCATCATCATTTGTTCCCCATATGAGCAGAGTAGGTGCAGAAATATTTTTCATTCTGTCTTTGTAATCGTCGTTTACAACCTTCACCATACTGTCACGTAAAACACCACTTATAGCTCTGTAATCAGCTGAACCACTTTTTGACTTGAATTTTTCAAGAGCATCCGGAAACATCTTTTTTATAAGTGGGAGAGATAAAAACTTTTTTGATAGTTTATATTTTTTTACCTTTAACTTGTGTGAAAGACTTTTTTTTGGTACAATTCCGGCAGAATCAATAAGTATGATTTTTTTAATTTCTACAGGAATATCTTTGCGTGAAGCCATATTCAGAATTGTTCTGCCACCGTGAGAATGTCCGATAAGTGTAACCTTCTGAACTTGTAATTCTTCAAGTACTTTAAAAGCAAGGCAGGCATAGTCATCAACCGAAAAAGCAAAGGATGGTGTAGAGCTTTGTCCAAATCCCGGAATATCATAGGAAATTACTCTGTGACTTTTTTCAAGAAAGGATAAAAGTCTCATATATACGTTCATTTCAGTTCCCCAACCGTGAAGAAGCAGAATAGCATCACCTGCGCCTGCATCATATAAATTAAGCGAAATAACGTCGCCCTTATAGCTTATTTCCAAGACTTAAACCTCCTTTTATACTTATATCTCATATATTATATTCCCAAATTACAAAAAAGTCAATCAAAATATGTTAATTTAAGAAATATAGAGGCAAAATCTTGACAAACACCATTTTTTTGATATAATTATATAATAAAAAAACCAGATAATCAATCAAAAAAGCAAATTTGCGAAAGGAAAAGACCGATATGACAAAAAAATATATACTTTTTGACCTGGATGGTACGATTTCGAATTCTGCAAAGGGAGTTTTGAACGGGGTGCTGTATGCACTAGAAAAATACGGTATTAACGAAGAATTTGAAAATCTATATAGTTTTCTGGGTCCTCCTTTGTTCGACGAATTCAAGAAGCGATTTAATATGTCGGACGATGAAGCGAATACTGCCGTAAAGAATTACAGAGAATATTATACCGGAACAGGGGTATATGAGAATGTTTCATATGACGGAATAGAAGAAGTATTTAAAAAACTCCGTAATAACGGAAAGCAACTCATACTTGCTACATCAAAACCCGAAAAGTACGCAAAGATAATAATGGATACTTATGGTTTTACAAAATATTTTTCTTTTATCGGTGGAGCATCACTTACGGATAAGTCAAGAAATCATAAAGACGCAGTTATAGAATACTGCTTATCTGAATGTAAGATTACAAATCCCGATGAATGTATAATGATAGGCGACAGAGAGCATGATGTAAATGGTGCTAAAAAATACGGAATTGAAACAATCGGAGTACTGTACGGATACGGCACCGAAGAAGAATTACGTACAGCAGGTGCAAAGTATATTGCAGGAACACCTGATGAAATTTGTGAAATTCTGTTTAAATGATAAATAGGAGAATAAATGAAATTTTTTAAAAGTTTAATAAAAATATTTTCGATTATATTTGTATTTGGACTTATTTTCTATATAGGCATAAATATCTATGTGAAAAGCTATGCGGACACATATATACTTTCACAGGAAGAACTCGAGAAAATTGATAATATAGAATGTATTACAGTACTTGGTGCTCATGTAAGGAGCGACGGAAGTCCGTCACTTATGCTGGAAAGCAGACTTAAGTGTGCAATAGAGCTTTATAAAGGTGGAATATCCGGTAAAATCTTGCTTAGTGGAGACCATGGGCGTGGCGAATACGATGAAGTTAATAATATGATGAAATATGTACTGCAAAATTCAGATATTACAGATGAAAGCGTTTTTCTTGACCATGCAGGCTTTTCAACTTATGAAACAGCATATAGGGCAAATGCAATATTCAATATCGAGAAATCTGTTTTTGTAACGCAGAAATATCACCTTTACAGAGCTGTATATGATGCGAGGAAAAACGGGATAGATGCTTATGGTGTCTTTTGCGATGACATTAATTATCCGGGAATGACGTATTATAAATTCCGTGAATCGTTGGCAATTTGCAAGGATTTCATTTATTGCCTTTTGAATATCAGACCCACTTATCTCGGTGATTCAATTCCTGTTTCCGGAAGTGGAATTGCGACGCATGACCTTGTTGAGAACTAAAGTGTTATAAAATTGTCTTCAATTTTACAGAATTTTCCTATTTGTTAATCAAATATTCTTGAATAAAATAAAAATTGACATTATAATATATTTGAAATTATTATGATATGACAGTTAATTGCCTGTTTTATCGGAAATATGGAGGAAATAATGGAAAAGAAAAATGTAACAGTACTTGACCATCCACTAATCGCACACAAAATTTCAATTCTCAGAGATGAAAAAACAGGAACAAGGCAGTTCAGAGAATTGATTGAAGAAATCGCAACCCTTATGGGATATGAAGCGATGCGTGACCTTCCACTTGAAAATGTAAAAGTAAAAACACCTATTACCACAACAATGACACCGATGATTGCGGGTAAAAAGCTCGCAATTGTTCCGATTCTGCGTGCAGGTCTCGGTATGGTAGACGGACTTCTTGCACTTGTACCGTCAGCAAAGGTAGGACACGTCGGACTTTACAGGGATGAAGAAACTCATGAGCCTAAGGAGTATTACTGTAAATTACCAAAGGATATTAACGAACGACTTGTTATTATTCTTGACCCGATGCTCGCAACTGGTGGTTCTGCAGTTGCAGCTGTAAACTTTATTAAGGCAAAGGGATGTACAAACATAAAATTTATGTCAATTCTTGCAGCACCCGAAGGTGTTAAGAGACTTACAGATGCACATCCCGACGTTCAGCTTTACTGCGGACACGTTGATGAAAGACTTAACGAAAATGCTTACATAGTTCCGGGACTCGGTGATGCAGGGGACAGAATTTTCGGCACAAAGTAAGTAAAATTCAATTTGTTAATTATTACAAGAATAGTTCTGCAAAAAATGAACATTATAGTAAATATGTAGAAGTTATTAAAAATGTGAAAATTTTGCCAAACTCTCTTGCAATTTTTCAAAGTTTGTATTACAATATATTGGTAAAAATAAATTTTTAGGAGGACATTAAAATGTCAGTTAAAGTTGCTATTAATGGTTTTGGCCGTATCGGTCGTCTTGCATTCAGACAGATGTTTGGTGCTGAAGGTTATGAAGTTGTTGCTATCAACGACCTCACAAGCCCGAAGATGCTTGCTCATCTTCTCAAGTATGACACAGCTCAGGGTAACTACCTCGCTATGGGTCACACAGTTGAAGCTGATGATGAAGCAGGTACAATCACTGTTGACGGTAAGACACTCAAGATTTACGCAGAAAAAGATGCTGCTAACTGCCCTTGGGGACAGCTTGGCGTAGACGTTGTACTTGAATGTACAGGTTTCTACTGCTCACTTGAAAAGTCTCAGGCTCACATCAATGCAGGTGCTAAGAAGGTTGTTATTTCTGCTCCCGCAGGAAATGACCTTAAGACAATTGTTTACTCTGTTAACGAAAAGACTCTTACAAAGGAAGACAAGATTATCTCTGCTGCTTCTTGTACAACAAACTGCCTCGCTCCTATGGCAAAGGCTCTTAATGATTACGCTCCTATCCAGAGTGGTATTATGACAACTGTTCACGCTTACACAGGCGATCAGATGATCCTTGACGGTCCCCACAGAAAGGGTGACTTCCGCCGTGCACGTGCAGGCGCTGCAAACATCGTTCCCAACTCAACAGGTGCTGCTAAAGCTATCGGCCTTGTTATTCCTGAGCTCAACGGCAAACTCATCGGTTCTGCTCAGCGTGTTCCCACCTGCACAGGTTCTACCACTATCCTCGTTGCAGTTGTTAAGGGTAAGGACGTAACAAAGGATTCCATCAACGCTGCTATGAAGGCTGCTGCTACTGAATCCTTCGGTTACAACACAGACGAAATCGTTTCCTCCGACGTTATCGGTATGCGTTACGGTTCTCTGTTCGATGCTACTCAGACCATGGTAACAAAGATCGACGACGACACCTATCAGGTACAGGTTGTTTCTTGGTACGACAACGAAAACTCCTACACCAGCCAGATGGTTAGAACGATTAAGTACTTCGCTGAACTTTAATCGTATAAGAGTTTCCAAATAAAAAAATTCCCTCCGACGGAAATCCGTCGAAGT
>JAZRTY010000008.1:0-62726 GCA_045652245.1 Eubacteriales bacterium
CTAAGGAAAAGAGCCAGGCTCACATCGACGCTGGTGCTAAGAAGGTTGTTATTTCTGCTCCCGCAGGTAAGGACCTCCCCACTATCGTTTACAGCGTTAACGAAAACACACTTACAAAGGAAGACACAATCATTTCTGCTGCTTCCTGTACAACAAACTGCCTCGCTCCTATGGCTAAGGCTCTCAACGACTACGCTCCCATCCAGTCCGGTATCATGACAACTGTTCATGCTTACACAGGTGACCAGATGATCCTCGACGGTCCTCACAGAAAGGGCGACTTCAGAAGAGCAAGAGCAGGCGCACAGAACATCGTACCTAACTCCACAGGCGCTGCTAAGGCTATCGGTCTTGTAATCCCCGAACTCAACGGCAAGCTCATCGGTTCTGCTCAGAGAGTTCCTACTTGCACAGGTTCTACAACAATCCTCGTTGCAGTTGTTAAGGGCAAGGACATCACAAAGGATGGCATCAATGCAGCTATGAAGGCAGCAGCAAGCGAATCATTCGGCTATAACACAGATGAAATTGTTTCTTCTGACGTTATCGGTATGAGATTCGGTTCTCTCTTTGATGCAACACAGACAATGGTTGCAAAGATTGACGACGACACATATCAGGTACAGGTTGTTTCTTGGTACGACAACGAAAACAGCTACACAAGCCAGATGGTTAGAACAATCAAGTACTTCGCTGAACTCGCATAATTATAAATTCAAATTAAAAAATCCGAAGCAGTTGCTTCGGATTTTTTGTTTCTATAGAAAATTGAATTATTATCTCGACAAAATTCAAATAAAAATTAATATTGAGTTAATAATTGTGTGTTAAAATCTCAATGTTTATTTAATGACGTGAGGGAAAATCTATGATAGGTTTTTATAACTATACTGTGATTCTTACATATCTTAGTCTAATTTCTTCAATGATTGGATGTTTTATGTCAATAAAGGGAAACTTGTCTGCTGCTCTGATATTGTTATTACTTTCAGGTTTTTTTGATCTTTTTGACGGTAAGGTTGCAAGAACAATGAAAAGAACACGAATGCAAATGAATTTCGGAATACAAATTGATTCACTTGCTGATGTTATTGCGTTTGGTGTTCTTCCTTCTTTAATCGTTTATAACAGTGGTGTGAACAGTGTTATTGGTATAATAATACTTTCATTATTTACACTTTGCGGGCTTATAAGGCTTGCATATTATAATGTGTGTGAGCAGGAAAGACAATTAAGTGAAGAAACGGTAAGAAAAGAATATCTCGGCTTGCCGATTACATCAAGTGCCATTATTGTTCCGCTGACATTTATTTTCAAGTATTTTACAGGTGACTTTTTTATATATATACTTGAATTTGTAATGCTCGTTACTGCAATTCTTTTTATCACCCCTGTAAAGGTAAAGAAACCGGGAAAGAGGGGGATGATAGCAGTCCTCATTATCGGAATAATAATCGGTGCTGCGTGCCTCTTGCCGGTCATTTTTGAAAATATCTTTTAATATAATCGGAGATTAGAATGAAATATTTTATTGCATCAGACATCCACGGATCATCTTATTATTGTGAAAAACTTTTAGAGGCTTTTAAGGTTGAAAAAGCAGATAAAATGCTGCTTCTGGGGGATATACTGTATCACGGTCCGAGAAATGACCTGCCTGAAGGCTATAATCCAAAAAAGGTCATTGAAATGTTGAATAAATTAAAAAATCAAATACTTTGTGTAAGAGGTAATTGCGACACAGAAGTTGACCAGATGGTGCTTGAATTTCCTATCCTTGCAGAGTATTGCCTTGTTTCTCAAAATGGTCTTAATATATTTGCAACACATGGTCATAACTTTAATATATCAAAGCTTCCACCACTTGCAAGTGGTGACGTACTTCTTCACGGGCACACTCATGTACCGTGTTGTGAACTGTTTGGAAATAATAACTATTATCTTAATCCCGGTTCTGTTTCAATACCTAAAGAAAATAGCCATCATGGTTATATGATTTTCGAGGAAAGAAAATTTATTTGGAAAGACCTTGACGGAACAGTAAAAAACGAAAAAGAATTTTAATGTATAAAAAGAAAAACGGCTTTTCAGCCGTTTTTCTTTTTATTTATTGAATTTTCTCAAAATCTGCAGCCCCGTGCTTACAAAGCGGACATATGAAATCTTCAGGCAGATTTTCACCCTCATATACATATCCGCAAATCTTGCAAACATAACCTTTTTTTCCTTCAGTCTCGGGCTTAGGTTTAACATACTCGTGATAGTAACTGTATGTCATTGTTTCATTATCATTAATTACTCTTGATTCAGTAACGCTGCAAATAAACATTCCGTGTGTTTCAAGGTCAATATATTGTTCAACCTTAAGCGACATAAAGGAATTGATATATCTCGGAAGGAATACAAGTCCGTTATCAGAACGTAAAGGTTCACTACCTTCAAATTTATTTGTATTTCGTCCACTTGTAAATCCGAAAGCTTCAAATACAGAGAATGGAGCATCAACTGACAGACAGTTGACATTCATAATTCCCGATTGCTTTATAACATGATGTGAATAATTCTGCTTGTTGATAGTTACTGCTATTCTGTTTGGTGTGTTTGTTACCTGAGTAACTGTATTTACAATAAGACCATTGTCCTTTTTACCGTCATTTGATGTGACAACATAGAGACCGTAACCAATTTTGAAGAGGGCTGTCAGGTCATTTTTGTTTGCAGTTTCGCTTTGCTGAGCAAGATAGTCGCGGCAAAGTTCATCAGAAAGTGTACGAAGCTGCTCACGACTTTCTTTATTCAGTGCAGATTTAATTTTAACTGTTGTATCTGTAAAATTCAAATTCTTACATCCGTCAAGCATTGCTTTCATAACTTTTGCAGCAAGAGGCGACCAGGAGCCGTTTTCGATAAGTGCCACAGTTCTGTTTTTGAATGCACGTTCGGCAAGATGATTTATAAATTCACGCATGTGCGGGAAAATTTCCGCATTGTAGGTGGTAGTCGCAAGAACAAGCTTTGAATATTTGAAAGCAGCTGAAACAGCTTGTGCCATATCGCATCGTGCCAGATCAAATACACGAACTTCCGGACAACCTTTAGATAAAAGAAGATCACGAAGCTCAAGCACTGCTTTTCGTGTGTTTCCGTAAACAGAGGTATATGCAATAACAATTCCTTCAGCTTCCGGCAAATAAGATGACCAGGTATTGTAAAGTCCAAAATAGTGTGAGAGATTTTCTGTAAGCACCGGGCCGTGAAGAGGACAGATTTTTTCAATATCAAGTGTCTGAGCCTTCTTTAAAAGTGCCTGAACCTGTGTTCCGTATTTGCCTACAATTCCGATATAATAACGTCTTGCCTCGTCATCCCAGCTTTCATTTGCTTCCGGGATTCCGAATTTGCCAAATCCGTCAGCTGAGAACAATACCTTGTCTTTTGCGTCGTATGTTACCATAACCTCAGGCCAATGCACCATAGGAGCTGCAACAAAGCTTAAGGTATGGGTGCCAAGACTTAAAGTATCTCCTTCCTTGATAATCATTCTTCTGTCATCAAACGAGGTTCCGAAAAAGCCCTCCATCATCGCAAAAGATTTTTCCGAGGAAACGATAACAGCCTTTGGAAATGATTTGGTGAAGCTGAGAATGTTTGCCGAATGGTCTGGCTCCATATGCTGAATTATCAGATAGTCAGGTTCCTTACCTTGTAAAACATTTTGAATATTATCAAGCCATTCGTGTGTGAATGCAGCGTCGACAGTATCAATAATCGCAACTTTGTCATCAATGATTGCATAAGAGTTATAGGATATGCCATTTGGCACAGAATATTGTCCTTCAAACAGGTCGATATTTGTATCATTAACTCCTATATATTTGATGGAATCAGAAATAAACATAAAAATACCTCCACGTAAAATATTTTATATTAATGGCTAAAAATATGCAAATATATTGATGTTTATATTTATAAAATTTTTATAAAATTATTCGTTTAGTTATAGGCTGCCGCAGAGGAAGCAGGCTTGAAAATTTTATCTGCCTGTTCGTCAGTCAGTTCAATTCCGAATACCTCTTTGTAGAAAGTGCGTGTTTCGGCAGTGATATCAATATCTTCGAAAAGTTCGGGATAAATCGTTTTTGCAACCCAGAGAAGTGTAACGGGGGTATCAACACCACAAGTGTAGCTTCTGTACATACCAAGAGGCATTTTATAGACTCTCTTGTTTTTTACAGCTTCAATTTCACTCCAGTCATAAGAGCCACCGGCATTTGTATAAAGACTTTCAGGAGTTGCTGTGTTGAAATTTGTAATTAGAATTACGTCAGGATTCCAGTCATAAACCTGCTCCATAGTAATTGAAGTTGCTTTGTCAGTGTCAAGCTCGTGTCCTGCGTTTACAGCTCCTGTAGCATCAGCCCAATACTGACCAAAGAAGTGTTTACCGCTTGTTGCTATCATATTTTCATTGTACTGGAACAGGAAGAATACATTTTCCTTTTCTTCTTCAGGAATATCCTTTATTCTTTCCTGTACTCTTTCATATACCTTTTCACTGTAATTCTTTACAAGCTCTGCTTTATCATTTCCCACAAACATCTCTGAAAGGAGTGCAATCCAGTTATTAAGTGTTTCAATTGCATCGTATTCCCAGTTTGTAACAGAAATAGCAACTGCAGGAATACCTACATTGTTTATTTGTTCACCGATAGCTGGTGAAGATGCACTGTAAAATACTACATCAGGCTCAAGAAGCAGAAGCTCCTCCGAATTTATGTTTGAACCGTTTATATATCCTGTTTTAGCATTAAGAATTTCCGGATACAACTCGGACAAAAGACTGTTTTTAGCAGCAGACATACACTGTGGAGGAATACCTACAATTTTTTCTGCTGAATCAAAGAATACCGATAAAACAGAAGCAAGAGGGAAGAGGTCTCCGACAACAATTCGCTCAATATTTTTTGGGACCGTCACTTCAATACCGAGATGGTCGGTGATGACTATCGTATCACTTTCGTTGTTGACAGTCTCATTTGGGTTTGCTTCATCGTTTGTTGTTGCTTCCTTACAGGAAATAGCATTTGTAAGAACAAAGGTACAGGCAAGTAAAGCACAAAGCATTTTTTTAAAAGTTTTCATTTTTTTAACCTTCCTTATTAAAATTATATTTTTTCCGTGCATGAGCAAGCGGAATGATTTTTAAGATGTTGTATTGTCAGATAGTTTTACTGAAATAATGCATTTGTGAGATTTACCCTGAACAGTATATTCTTTTATAATAGTATCTACACCAAAAGCATTTTTTATTTTATCGACATTTAATATTTCCTCTGTATTTCCGAAATCGGCCGTTCCATCATCATAAATCAATAAAGATTTATTAGCACGAGCGAGAGCGTGTTCGGGATAGTGCGTATTAAAAATTATACACATACCGCTTCTTGCAAGCCTTTCAAGGGTATCAAGCACAATAATCTGATTTTTAAAATCAAGTCCTGATTCCGGCTCATCAAGAATTAAAATCTGAGGTTCAGATATAATCGCTCTTGCAATAAGAATAAGCTGAAGTTCACCACCACTGATTTCATTGCATTTTTTTGTGAGCAAGTGAGAAATATTAAGACTTTCTGAAACCTGTTTTGCTTTTTGAACATCTTTATCAGTTGGTGAAGCAAAGATTCCTATTTTTGAAGAAAGTCCGAGGAGTATCATTTCAAGAACACATAACGAAGAATTTTGTTCCCTGACCTGTGGTACATATGAAACCTTATCCCAAAAATCCTTGTGAGAATAATTTAAAATGTTCTTTCCGTCAAGAGTACACGTGCCACATTGAGGCTTCAAAAAACCCATGATGCACTTAAGAAATGTTGTTTTTCCTGCACCGTTAGGGCCAAGGACACAAATCAAGTCACTATCGTTTGCAAGAAAATTCAAGTTCTTAAAAACTATATCGCCTTTTTTAAAGGAAAAGGTTAAATTGTTAGCTTCAAGCAGCATGTTTGCTCCTTTCTGACAGCGGTGTCTCTTTAAGAAAAATTATTGCTTTTACGCATAAGAATAATGAAGAACGGCGCTCCGATAATCGCTGTAAGTATTGAAATCGGAAGAGAGGATGCACTGATACTTCTTGCAAGAGTATCAACAATGCACATAAATGCCGAACCAAACAAAACGCTTGCAGGAAGCACAAGAGAAAGGTTGTTTCCAAACTTCATTCTGCACATATGCGGAACAAGTAGTCCAACCCAACCGACCATTCCGCACATTGATACGCAGGAGGCGGTAATCATTGTTGCAGAAATAATAGTTACAGCACGAAGCAGACGTATGTTTGTTCCGGAAGAAATTGCTTCTTCCTCAGAAAGGGAGAGTAAATTCATTCTCCATCTGAGTAGTATAAGTATTGTAATACCGATAATTATCTGCGGTGCACCAAGTAAAAGTGTTGAGAAACTTGCAGCATCCAGACTTCCCATTAACCAATAGCTTATTGCAGGTAGTTGACTTTCTGTGTCTGCTACAAATTTTATCAGTGAAATGAGTGCTGAAAACAAGGACCCAACCATAATACCTGCAAGTATGATACTGTGTAACTTTGATTTTTCTCTGCCGGAAGCAGAAATAACTGTAAGTACAACAGCTAAAATTCCAAAAATAAAGGATATAGTTTGTACAGCAACTATATTAAAGCCGAAAAGCAAAGCAAGAGCAGCACCAAAAGAAGCTCCGGAGGCAACGCCGACAGTGTCAGGTGTTGCAAGAGGATTAGAGAAAAGGCTCTGAAAAGCACAACCGGAAACCGAAAGCCCTGCGCCAACAAGCAGTGCCAGAAGTATTCGGGGTAACCTAAGACTCCAAAGTGTCATTTCGTGTATTGGCGCCAGTTCCGGGACACTGCAGAATTTTGCAATTAAGGATTGTAAAACCTGAATGGGGGAAATTGCAATTCTTCCAATACATAGTGAAATAACTGCAGCTGTAACAGGCAGCAGAAGGAGGATAATTTTCCAGGTAAGGCTAATTCGTTGCAACTTGTAGCTTTTATTTTTCATTTTTCCTCCTTTACATAAATAAACTCCGAACCAAAGATATGGTACGGAGTGGAATTAAATCAACGCATATGTATATATAAAAACTTGCGCTTATTTTTGATCCGTTACCTTTTCTTCAGAAAGATCTTTGTGTCAGGTAATATTTACAATTACATTATACAAGAAGATTGTTAAGCTTTAAACAATAAAGTATTACTTTCCTGTTAAAGTGTGTAACTAAAGCTGTGGTTTTTAAGAGAATCGAGAATATCAAGGTAGCGCAGAGCTTCTTTTTGAGCAGTTTCAAGATTTAGTGTACGATAATTTCCGCATTCGACTTCTGAATTTCCGAAAACCTCACCGTTATATGCAATAATTTTTTCAAGGACAGCATGAACCTCGCGAAAAACCTGTTCATGATTTGCGTTTCTTACAAGAAGATAAAATCCTGTTTGACACCCCATAGGACCAAAATAAATAACGTCATCCGCAATTTCCGAATTTCTTATAAAAGTGGCAAACATATGCTCCATTGTATGCATTGCGCTGACACTAATGTAATTTCCGGCATTCGGTTTTCTCATCCTTAAATCATATGTAGTAATATCTCCGTCAATTCTTGAAATATACATCCCTTCTGACATTTTTGTATGGTCAACTGTGAAGCTCGTGATTTTTTTCATATAAACTCCATTCTTCCGTCAAGACGACGGTGCAAAAACAATTATATTCATCATTAATTATAACACATTATAATGAGAATTTCAATATATATAAACAAAAAAAGAAAATTGTGCAAGTTTCCCTGCACAATTTTCAGAACAGCCTAAGAATTCTCAACTTATGAAATAAAGAGTTGTGACCAGTAATAAGTGGAACCATTCTTGTATACACCAACTCCGATTTGAGTAAAGCCTTCATTCAAAATGTTAGCTCTGTGTCCTTCGGAATTCATCCACGCATTTACAACCTCGCTCGGTGTTCTTTGACCATATGCTACATTTTCTCCCGCACTTCTGTATGATATTCCGTTTTCGCGAAGCACTGTGTCCCAGTTACTGCCGTTGGGTCTTGTGTGTGAGAATAAAGAAGCCTGTTCCTTTGCACGAATACCGGCTGCAGAATTGAGAAGTGTATTTGATGAAGAAAGAGCAGAAAGTCCTCTTGATGTGCGCTCAACATTTACAAGTCTCACTACCTCTGAAATAAATTCGGCATTTTCGCCCTGAATATTTCCATTTGTGTTTCCATTATTATCAGAATCAATTTCCGGTATTTCGGGCTTTTGTTCGGGTGTTTCAGGTTTCTGTTCAGGAATTTCCGGCTTGATTTCTGGTGTTTCGGGAGAAATATCCGGTATTTCTAAGTCAGGTGTTGAATCCTGTGGGGGAGTAGTTTCAGGCTTCTCAAATTCAGGTAAATTCAGGTTAGGTAAGTTCTCCATCCATGAATCAAGACAAGGAAATTCCACTCCGGAAAGAAAATCCTTCAGACTTTCAGTAGAGCAAACATTTGAAATACAAATATTAAAGCCTGAATTCTGACAGAAGTCGTTAAGTACACAGCAGGACTTTTCGGTAGTCGATTCTTTGGCAAATGTGCCCTGTGTAAGCATAATTGTAGCGAGCGTGGAAGCTGCTGTAATAGAAAGAATTTTTTTCATAATTTATACCTCCTTTCTTTCTATGCCTTAATTATACAGATTTAGCAAATCAAAGTCAATGGAAATACCTGTAAGTATTGGTAGTGTTTAGTGGAATTTGAGGGTTCTGAATGATTTTTTATTACAAATTTGGAAACGTTATTATATTAAGGAAAGGATTATTCTTGCTTTTCTAAAAATTGGAAGTAACTTTTGACCGTTTTACGTCTAATCATCCGACTAATTTTGATAAAATAAAAAGAGTGCCAACAAACAGAAATAAATCTGCTTATTGACACTCTGCGATTGATTAAATCAATTCTTTGGTGTATTATTTATTATATTTATTGTTTTGCACCGGTCACCATTTGGCTTCCGATTATTACACATAATGGAAACACAGCCATTTATTATAGGCTCAATTTCCTTTGCGATTATGTGACCGCATTCTTTGCACCTTATGTCTTTCGTGTGTATTTACCTCCAATTTTGAAATAGTCATAGACCATATATCCACCAATAATTAGAAACACAATTATAAAAAGGAGTTCTTTGAATACTTGAATTTTAAAATATGTATCAATCATTTTATGATTTACCATTCTACTGGCAAAGGCACACTTGTTATGCTTTCAACAAGTTTCACATTGTTATACGATATAATCACCATACAATGAGGGTGATAATTGTCAAGCATATATTCTTGTAATGGCAAAGCCAACTCTTTGAGCTTATCGATTTCTTGTAATTGTTTGTCGGTCATTTTTGCTCCTCCAGAATCAACTCACTTTCTTTAAATTCGGTGAATAATGCTTCTTCTATTGTTTCTCCTATTTCGTTTATGAATTCTATAGTGTATGCTTCGCCATTGTTTATCACATCGACTACAGTTCCGATATATTCTTTTTTTAGTGAATATTCTGGATAATCCTTTTTTACCTTTACCACATCATACAAATTAAGCATCATTTCACCTCCTTGATTGATTTTTTATTAAAAGTAGTTGTTATAAATCTTGGTATGTTAGAATTATTATCAATCTGCCAAACGGTATTAAGAACCATAGATTTATTCTTTTTGCCTATTATTGCAATCGGGACCTTATATTTCGTGCCGTATTCGGTTGTCTTTGTTTCTGATACCGGTGAAGTTTGAACAGCACTAAATATTTTATCAGATAACTCCACCCAATTCTCATAATGATAACCCAAAACAGAATTTAACACTTTTGCTTTGTGCTTCCCTACTGGATGATTACTATTAAGAAAATAACCTTGTATTTTTTCTTGAACAGTAGAAGCATTGATTGAATTAGGCAATCTGCGTTCTGGAGTATATTCTATATCCTTCCTGTTTATTATACCACCATTCCCCGAATTTGTCAAGTTTATTGGCGAATTATTGCTTGTTTTGGGCATTCTCACAATACTCATTCGCTTTGGCTCTTCGGGAATACCTGTTATATTTGATATTTCACTATATTTTGTCTTATAAGCCTTTATACGCTCATTACAACGGTTTACAAGGGCTTTATCTCCACTTGCCCTTGCTGTTTCTCTTATGCTCTTTTGGCTTCTTACTGCTCTTTCGAGCTTTCGCATGGCTTGTGTGCATTCATAGCCTGTAAGTTTTTTACCGCCTATGTCGTATATTCTTTCATTCTGTGCGTTTAGACGTTTAAGCACTGTGGCATCATATCTTGGTTCTGACACGCCACAAATAATTGGTACTTTATAATGCAAACATCCATAATCTTGAAGAACACTAAGGGTATGGGCGACTGTACAACAAGTAAAATGTTAACAGCGTTCATAAAATATATTAAAAAAATCAAAGAATAGATAAAACTTCAAAAAAATCCACCAAAAATCGATAAAATAGTAAAAAATGTAAAAAAAGTATGGAATTTTCCTGAAGAATATGTTATAATTAAGTCAAGCGTTAATACAAGTCTACTGATAGTTGACAAAATTCAACAGATTTGTGTAAACGACAATTTTAGGAGGTATTTCAAAATGAAAAAAGTACTAGCACTACTCATCGCAATGACAATGCTTACAGCATCTCTTGTAGGATGTACAGGAGGCACAACAGGCGAAACCGAAGAAAACGTAATCAAAATCGGTGTATTCGAACCCCTCACAGGTGACTCTGCTTCAGGTGGAAAGAAGGAGCTTCTCGGCGTTCAGTACGCTAACAAGGAAACTCCCACAATAACACTCGGTGATGTTGAGTATAAGATTGAAGTTGTATACTCTGACAACGGCTCTACAACAGACAAGGCTCCGTCAGCTGCAGCTGACCTCGTTGACAAGGACGTTTCAATCGTACTTGGCTCTTATGGTTCAGGTGTATCAATGGCAGCAAGTGAAACCTTTGACCAGGCAGGTCTTGCAGCTATGGGTATTACATGTACTAACCCCAACGTTACAAAGGGTAACAGCCACTACTTCAGAATTTGTTTCCTTGATCCGTTCCAGGGTTCAGTTCTTGCAAACTTTGCACAGACAAAGTTTGAAGCAAAGAAAGCATATCTCCTCGGTGAGCTTGGTAACGAATATGACCAGGGACTTCTTACATTCTTTGAACAGACATTCACAAAGAATGGCGGCACAGTAATCAAGGATGACTTCCCGACAAATACTGCTGACTTTACACAGTATCTTAACAAGGCAAAGGCAGAAGAATGTGACGTTATCTTTATTCCTGTTTCAATTGCATACGCTACACAGATAGTTTCTCAGGCAGCTCGTCTTGAAATCGGTCTTCCGATTCTCGGTTCCGATACTCTTGATGACAATAAGGTTCTTGAAGCTGCTAAGGGGACAGATACTCAGCTCTTCGTTTCTACCTTCTATCAGGAGGGTGGTTCACCTGAGTTTGATGAAGGTATTAAGAACTTCATTAACACAGACGCAGATGCTAATACTGCAAACGGTGGCGACGACACAATTTCTGCTGTAACTGCAATGGGATATGATGCTTACTATGTAGCTCTTGAAGCAATCAAGGCTGCAGGTTCCGGCGATAAGGCTGCTATAAAGGCTGCTCTTCCCAATGTAACACATACAGGCGTTTCCGGTGAAATCGCATTTGATGAAATCGGTGATGCAAAGCGTGATACAGCGTACATCAAAACAATAGATACAGAAAACGGTGCTTGGAAGCTCGAAACAGTTCAGAAGGCACAGTGATCGTACCCTAAATAACACGTCGCATTTTAAGCTTGGCGGGGAGAAATCCCTGCCAAGCGATGTATAATTTCTTGGCTGTCTTGAAAGTAGCTGAAGATTACTTTTGTCGGCTATTTTCAAGACAGTCAATATTCAGAGAAAAAGAAACGGAGGAGCAAAAAGTGCAATCCCTGATTACAACATTAATGACGGGTATTTCCGTCGGGGGACAATATGCCCTTATCGCAATAGGCTATACAATGGTATACGGAATCCTGAGACTTATAAATTTCGCCCATGGTGATGTTTTTATGGTCGCAGGTATGCTTATGATTTATCTTGTTTCAACATTGCCTCTTTATGTTGCTATTCCACTTATTATTTTAGCAACGGTACTTATTGGATTTTTTATTGAACGTTCAGCTTATCTGCCACTTCGTAATGCTCCAAGAATGAGTGTTATGATTTCAGCAATTGGTGTAAGCTATCTGCTTCAGAATCTTATTACATATTGTACAGGTGGTCAGCCTATGACTTATCCGAATATTCCTTTCCTTACAAAAATGGTTACAATTTTCGGAACAAAGCAATCAATTGCCACAACTATCACCTTGCCATTTGTAATTTTGCTTGTAGTTGTTTTGAACTTTCTTATCAATAAGACCAAAATCGGCATGGCAATGAGAGCTGTTTCAAAGGATTTTGAAACAAGCAGACTTATGGGAATCAAGATTAACACAGTAATATCTGTAACCTTTGTAATTGGTTCGGCTCTTGCAGCAATCGGATCACTTTTGTATTTCTCAAATTATAACAAAATCGTTGCTGTTTCCGGCGCACTTCCGGGGCTTAAGGCTTTTGTAGCCGCAGTTTTTGGAGGTATCGGTTCAATTCCCGGTGCTGTTATCGGTGCGTTTATTATCGGAATATGTGAAAATCTCATTAAGTCAACTCCATATACTGTTTTCTCTGATGCATTTACTTTTGCAGTTCTTGTAATTGTTCTTATATTCAGACCTACCGGTATTTTCGGTGAAAAAACAATTGATAAGGTATAACGGAGGGCAGGAATGAATAATACATTGGAAAATAAAAAGAACTATAAAAAAGTTCTTCTGACTATTATTGGTATATTGGCATTCTGGGGCATTTTACTTCTTATTGAAAACCTGAATCTTATGCTTCCGAGTGGCACAGTACCAAAGATATTTACACCAACCTCGAAGCTGTTTATAGTGCTTCGTAAGGTAATTGTGTATTCTCTTATTGCAGTTTCAATGAACCTGCTCAATGGTTTTACAGGACTCTTTTCTCTCGGACACGCAGGCTTTATGCTTCTTGGAGCATATACATATGCAATTCTTACTACACCGGTTTCTCTCAAAGTTCCTGTTGATGGAATTTTCTACAAATACGAAGGTAGTATTGTTAACTTTTCGGTCCAGGAATTATTTGGTAAATTATTTGGAAACGAAGGAGTAGGGGGTGCTGTCAGCCTCGTACTTGGTGTTGTTGTATCGTTGATTATTGCAGGATTTGTTGCTGCTTTCTTTGCATATCTTATCGGACTTCCGGTTCTTCGCTTGAAGAGTGACTATCTGGCAATTGCAACACTTGGATTTGCTGAAATTATAAGAACAATTTTTCAGTGTGAAACACTTGCGCTTCCCGGTGGTGGAGAGCTTGTTCTCGGTAAGCTTACAAACGGTGCAAATATGATTAAAGGATTCCCGACACTCTCGTCCTTCAATATAAAGGATGCTTCGGGTAAGGTTGTAATGTATCTATCAACCGTTTTCCCCGCAATAATTGTAACTCTTTGTATTCTTGTTATTGTTCTGATAATCGGTTCAACCTATGGCAGAGCTTTTAAGGCAATAAGAGATGATGAAATTGCAGCCGAAGCAATGGGTATTAACCTTGCAAAGCATAAGATTATGTCCTTCTGTATATCTGCGTTTTTTGCAGGTATCGGTGGTGCACTTTTTGCGATGTTCTCAACAACATATCAGGCAAAGCCCTTTACCTCTGCTCTTACGTATGAAATATTATTGATTGTAGTTATCGGGGGTATCGGTTCGGTAACTGGTAGCTGTATCGGTGCGTTCCTGTATATTGCTTGTTCTGAGTGGTGGTTGAGATTCCTTGATGAACCGACAACAATTGGTACGTTTGATGTGCCGCTTCTGAAAGACGGCTTCAGAATGGTTGTATTTTCAATTGTAATTATGATTGTCGTATTGTTCTTCAGACGTGGTATTATGGGTACTAAGGAACTTCCTGATTTATTCCGAAAAAGAAGCAAAGCTAAAAAATTAAGTAAATCCCAACAGGAGGTAACAAGCGATGCCGAATAATGTACTTCACGTTGAAAATGTGACAATGCAGTTTGGCGGTGTTGTCGCTGTTAATAACCTCTCAATGGACGTAAATGAGGGAGAAATTGTAGCTCTTATCGGACCTAATGGAGCAGGAAAGACTACTGCATTCAATGTAATTACAGGTGTATATCAGCCGACTAACGGAAAAGTTGATTTTTATGGAAAGACCATAATAGAAAATCACCCGAAGGGCAAAATGAAAAAAATGTACGCCGGAGAAGGGGATACTCTTTATAAAAATACAATAGTTAAAACTCCGGACAAAATTACAGCCTGTGGAATTGCAAGAACCTTTCAGAATATAAGACTCTTTAAAGATCAGACAGTTTTTGAAAATGTACTTATTGCAAAGCATATGCATAAGACATCCAATCTTTTTACTGCAACATTCAAGATAAATGCCAAAGAAGAAGCAAGAATGAGAAAAGAATCAATGGAATTTCTCGAGCTTCTTGGACTTGCTGATGTTGCATACGAGAAGGCAGGTTCTCTTCCGTATGGTAAGCAAAGACATCTTGAAATTGCAAGAGCACTTGCAACAAATCCAAAACTTTTACTTCTTGATGAGCCTGCTGCCGGTATGAATCCACAGGAAACCGAAGAACTGACACAGTTTATCGGAAAAATCAGAGATCAGTTTAATCTTACAATTTTTATGATTGAACATCATATGAACCTTGTTATGGAAATTTCTGACAGAATATATGTAATTGACTTTGGTAAGCAAATTGCAAATGGTATTCCTTCTGAAATACAGTCAAACCAAAGAGTAATTGAGGCATATCTGGGGGTGAGTGAAGATGAATAATACACAGACAGATAAGTACTTGAGCATTGATAACCTGAGTGTTGCATATGGTGGTATTCAGGCAGTTAAAAACGTTTCCCTTGAAATTCCGAAGGGTAAGATTATAACTCTTATCGGTTCAAACGGCGCAGGTAAAAGTACAATCCTTCGTACTATTGCAGGAATTGTTAAACCAAAGAGCGGAAGTATAAATTTTAAAGGTACAAATATATCTGGAATGACACCCGATAAAATTGTAAATATGGGTATAACTCTTGTTCCTGAAGGAAGAAGAATTTTCCCGAATCTTACTGTTCTTGAAAATTTGAAAATCGGCGCTTACACAAGAAAAGACAACTACAGTAATGATATTGAATATGTTTATAGCCTTTTCCCAAGGCTTAAGGAGCGTCATTGGCAGCTTGCGGGAACCCTTTCCGGTGGTGAACAGCAAATGCTTGCAGTAGGACGTGCAATGATGGCAAAGCCCGAGCTTATAATGATGGATGAGCCCTCACTCGGACTTGCGCCTCTCGTTGTTAAGGATATCTTTTCGATTATTGAAAAGCTCAACAGCGAAGGAATTACAGTACTTCTTATTGAGCAGAACGCAAACCTCGCACTTCGTGTTTGTGATAAAGCCTATGTTATGGAAACAGGTGACATCACAATGGAAGGAAACGGACAGGAGCTTCTTGCTAACGAAAAAATCAAGGAAGCATATCTTGGTAAAACGAAATAAAAAATTAAGTCAGCCTACGGTTTGTAAGCTGACTATTTTTTATTTGCTTTTATTTATCTTGGATTTTCGATACTCTAAAGGAGAGACCCCCATTGAGCTTTTGAAGGTTTTACAGAAGTTATTAAGAGAATTGAAGCCGGTAGCAAGTGCAACATCTGTTACATTTTTATCCGGGATTGTGAGCATTTCAACTGCCTTAGTAATTCGATATTTATTAAGATATGTATTAAAATTAAAACCAGTATGCTTTTTGAAAATACGACTCAGGTACGAGGGATTAATAAAGAATTTATTTGAAATGTCGGCGAGAGTGATGCTTTCAGAGTAATTATTATTAACGTATGAGATAATGTCGGTTATTTTGTTTGATAATACTTTTCTGTCGGGTAAAGAAAAGTTCAGTGTCTCTTTTCGTGTTAACAAAATCAGAAATTCACAGATTAATGCTCGTAGCATATATTCATTTTTTTCACCCTTGAATTCCTGCAGAAGCTCATAAATAATTGTTGAAATCCGTTCGTTTTCCGATATGTGAAAAAAAGACACATTTTCGAGAATCGGAATATCATAGGGTAGTATTTCTTTGAGAAAATTTTTTTCAAGGTAAATAAGACTTCTTCTTCGCTTTGTATTATTTACCGAAACGGTTTTGTGGATAGTATTAGGTGGGATTACAAGTAAGTCGCCCTTTTCTATAAGAAATGTTTTATCGTCAATAAAATAGGTTGACTCGCCCTTTTGAAGAAAATATAATTCAATTAAATCGTGAAAATGTCTGTCGGCAACAGGAACATCACCCGTGTGTTCCTCGATTGAAAATTTTGTGTTTTTATTGTAATAGTTATTCAATTTTTTTACCCCATAAAGAATAATGTTTAATACCTGATTCATTATATCATAAAAAAGTAAAAAATGAAATACTTTTTTCGCAAAAAGTAAAAATAAATATTGAAAAAATAAAAATAATGTAGTACTATTATTATATAAGTTTAATTTGGAGGATTTTAAAATGAAAATTATTAAAAGTGAAAACGCGGTAGAACTTGGTAATAACGCCGCAAAATTAACAGCCGAAAAGCTCAATGAGGCAATTGCTAAAAATGGAAATGCCAGAATTATTCTTTCAACAGGTGCTTCGCAGTTTGAAACACTTGCTGCACTCGTTAAGGAAGACGTAGATTGGTCAAAGGTAGAAATGTTCCACCTTGACGAATATGTAAAGCTTCCTGAAACACACATAGCAAGCTTCCGCAAGTATTTAAAGGAACGTTTTATTAACATTGTTCACCCCAAGAATGCATATCTCGTTGACGGTGATCATCCCGAAGAAGCAATTAAGTTCCTTACAGAAAAGATAAACGAAGCTCCGATTGATGTCGCTCTTATCGGTATCGGTGAAAATGCTCATATCGCTTTTAATGACCCGCCAGCTAACTTTGACACAAGAGAATCTTATATTATTGTAAATCTTGATACTAAGTGTCGTATGCAGCAGGTTGGTGAAGGTTGGTTTGCCGGCATCGATGATGTTCCGGCACAGGCAATTTCTATGACTACATACAGAATTATGCAGAGTAAGACTATTATTTCTGCTGTTCCTCATGCAGTTAAGGCAAATGCAATTAAAATGATGATGGAAAGCAAGGAAACAACTAATATGGTTCCTGCTACTCTTCTTAAGGAACATTCCGATTATTATCTCTTTGTTGACAAGAACTCTGCAGGAGATACACTTTAATTTTTCCTCCAAGGAGGACTGAATTTTATGGTTACAAGAATTAGAAACGGTAAGCTTGTGTTAAACGGAAGAATAGAGGAAAATAAAAATCTCTATTTCGAAGGTGATACAATTACCCATATTACTGCTGAAAATTTACCTTGTGATGCTGAAATAGATGCAGGTCACAAATATGTTTCGCCCGGTTTTATCGATACGCATATTCATGGTGGTGTAGGCTTTAGTTGTACCGACGGTGGAGTTGAGCCGATTCTCAAAATAACTGAATTTCATCTCAAGCATGGTACAACAACAATTCTTCCGTCACCGGCAGCTTGTTCGCACGAGACTATGATGAACTTCCTTGCTGATTTGAGAACTGTTATAGAAAACAACCTATCTCAAAGCAGAATTCCCGGAACTCATCTTGAGGGCTCATATTTCTCTCACGGTCAGCTCGGAGCGCAAAAGGGCTCTTTTTCAAGAGACCCTGTTGTTTCAGAATATATTGAGGTAATTGATAATTACAAGGATATTATCAAACGCTGGAGCTTTGCACCCGAACTTCCCGGAAGTGTTGAGTTCTGTAAAGCCGTGATTGATGCAGGTATCACTCCGTCGATAGGCCATACTAATGCTGTTTATGAGGATGTAATCAAGGTTTATAACCTTGGCTGCAGAATGGTAACACATCTTTATTCAAGTATGTCAACCATTACCCGCGAAAGAGGACTTCGTCGTCTTGGAGTTATCGAATCGGCATATCTTCTTGATGATATTATTCCTGAGGTTATTTCAGACGGTGCACATTTGCCACCTGAGCTTTTGAAGCTGATTATTAAGCATTTTGGTTATGACAGAATATGTATGATTACAGATGCTACACGTTGTGCAGGGATTGAGGATGTAGAAGCATTTAAACGCACATATAAAGGCGAGCTTGATATAATTGTTGAGGATGACGTTGCAAAGCTTCCTGACCGTTCCTCGCTTGCAGGCAGTATTGCAACTACCGACAGACTTGTTCGTACTATGGTTAAAAAAGTAGGGGTATCAATTCCTGACGCAATAAAGATGATGTGCTATAATCCTGCAAAGAGTATAGGTGAGGATAAAATAGGCGAGCTTAAGGTTGGAAACTTTGCCGACATTGTGATATTTGATGAGAATATCAATATTTCTAATGTGATTGTCGGTGGAAAATCAATTGATCTTAAATAATTTTTGGAGGATAAAATAATGAAGAAATATGTCTTGGTTGGTACAGGTTCAAGAGGAACCTGCTCATATATCGTACCTCTTACAAAGGAAATGCAGGACTGTGTAAAGCTTTGTGGCGTTTATGATAAAAATATCAAGCGTGCGAAGGTTGGTGCTTCAAAGGCTGCATATCCGGTTGAAGTATTTGATGACTTTGATAAAATGCTTGAGACTGTAAAGCCCGATGTTGTAATTGTTACATCAATTGACGCAACTCATCATGATTATATAATTCGTTCACTTGAATTCGGTTGTGATGTTGTTTCCGAAAAGCCTGTTACCACAGATGAAGATAAGATGAATGCAATCTTTGAAGCAGAGAAGAGAACAGGACACAAGGTAACTATTACCTTTAACTGCAGATTTTCTCCTGCATTTATGAGAGTCAAAGAACTCATTAGAAGTGGTACTATTGGTACTCCTTTAAGTGTGCATTATGAATGGCTCCTTGATACAGACCATGGTGCTGACTATTTCAGACGTTGGCACAGAGAAAGAAAGAATTCCGGTTCACTTCTCATTCATAAGTCAACTCACCATTTTGATGTTATGAACTGGATTCTTGACGATGAACCTGTAAAGGTAAATGCATTCGGTACAAAACGTTTTTATGGTCCTACAAGAGCAAATCACGGCGAGAGATGTAAAACTTGTCAGTATAAGGACGAATGCGAATTCTATTTCGATATGGACAAGAATCCGTTGTATAAGGAATTGTATTCAGATTGTGAGGATGTTGACGGTTACTTCCGTGACGGATGTGTATTCTCTGAAAACGTTGATATCGAAGATTCTGTATCACTTAATATCAGCTACAAGAAGGGTACTGTTTGTTCCTACTCTCTTACCACACATTCTCCCATTGAGGGTGCGAGATTCCACATTAACGGAACAAAGGGCAGAATTGAATTGTTTACCCAGACAACACATCAGGGACTTTATACAGGTAGTAACTTCAGAAGAATTACTGTATATGACAGACTCGGTGAAAAGATTGAATTTGAACCGAATATGACTGAAACTATGGTTAAGTACCCCGGCTTCGGCAGAGCTCTTGGTGGTGGTCATGGTGGTTCAGATATGCTTCTTTGCGATATGGTATTCAGAGGTACTCATGTTGAGAATGATGAACTTGGACTTCTTGCTAACAGTCGTGCAGGTGCTATGTCAATTGGTATCGGCGTTGCTGCAAATAAATCTATGAAGGAAAACAGAGCAGTAGAAATAAAAGAGCTTTATGATTTCTTAAAAGAAGAAAACTGATAATAGTATAAAAATCCCGTGTAAAAACACGGGATTTTTCTGTATACTTAATTTTTTAAACAAATATCCTTGAAATCTCAATATATAAATGGTATAATTATAATGTTAAATTGTGGATTGTTATGTGAAAAGAAAGGACACGCAAATGAAAAACAGACATTTGATAAAAAGGTTTCTCGGTTATTATAAAAAGTACCGGAAGATAATGATTCTGGACTTGTTGTGTGCAAGCATTACCACTATATGTGAGTTGATTTTGCCTTTGATTGCACGGCATGTTACGGGCACGGCTCAGGATTCTCCGGAAAGTCTTACCGTACGTATAATTGTAACAGTTGGTATTGGCTATATGGCATTACGTGTAATTGATACACTTGCAAACTACTTTATGGCATATCAGGGACATATTATGGGTACCGGTATGGAAACCGATATGAGACGTGACCTTTTTGAGCACCTTCAGAAGCTGTCATTTTCCTATTATCAGGACACTAAAATCGGTACGCTAATGTCAAGAATTACGAGTGACCTGTTTGATGTAACGGAATTTGCTCACCATTGCCCCGAAGAATTCTTCATCGTTGGAATAAAGATTATTATTTCATTTATAATACTTTTGTTTATAAATGTTCCTCTTACTCTTTTGGTTTTTGCAATACTTCCTGTAATGCTTGTATGCTGTTTGCATTACCGAATACCTATGAGAAAGGTTTTTAAGGAGAGAAGACACCAGATTGGAGAAATAAATGCCTGTGTTGAGGATTCCTTGCTTGGCATCCGTGTTGTAAAGTCCTTTGCAAATGAAGATATCGAAGTTCAGAAGTTTGAGGAAAGTAATAAGGAATTTTATGATATAAAAGCTAAATCATATAAATATATGGCTCTTTTCCAGTGTACAACAAGATTCTTTGACGGCCTTCTTTACATTGTTGTAGTTGTGGTTGGCGGAATGCTTATGAGAAACAATGCAATTACTCCGTCAGATTTTGTCGCATATATTCTCTTTGTAACAACGCTTTTGTCGTCAGTGAAAGTTATAATCAACTTTATGGAACAGTTTGAAAACGGTATAACAGGTATCGAGCGATTTGTTGAAATTATGGATACTGAGCCCGAAATCGTTGATAAAAAAGATGCAGTTGAAGTTGGAAAGCTTGAAGGAACGATTAACTTCAAAGATGTGTCCTTTAAATATTCTGAGGAAAACGATTATGTTCTCAAAAACATCAATATAAATATTGAAAAAGGGAAGAGTATTGCACTTGTCGGACCTTCGGGAAGCGGAAAAACTACAATTTGCAACCTGATTCCGAGGTTTTACGAGGTCGAAAGTGGAGAAATTACCATTGATGGAATAAATGTCAATGATATGAAAAAAAAGAGTCTGCGTGAAAATATCGGTATTGTACAGCAGGAAGTTTATCTCTTTTCAGGTACTGTTATCGATAATATTCTTTATGGTAAGCCGGGAGCTTCAAGAGAAGAAGCAGAGAAAGCTGCAAAGCTCGCTGGTGCTCATGATTTTATTATGTCGCTTCCGAATGGTTACGATACATATGTTGGTGAGCGTGGTATTAAGCTCTCAGGTGGTCAGAAGCAAAGAATAAGCATTGCAAGGGTATTTCTTAAAAATCCGTCAATACTAATACTTGATGAGGCTACAAGTGCCCTTGATAACGAGAGTGAAAGAGTCATTCAGGAATCTCTTGCAACTCTTTCCAAGGGGAGAACTGTACTTACAATTGCGCACAGGCTTACTACTATCAAAAATTCTGACGAAATTCTCGTTTTAACCGAAAAAGGAGTCGAAGAACGTGGAAATCACGCAGAATTACTTGAAAAACATGGTATATACTACGAGTTATATAATACATAATTAAATTTAAACGAGGTATTCCTTAAATGACATCAAAAAATTTAATTATTAAGGGTGCAAGAGTTCATAACCTTAAAAATATTGATGTGACAATTCCAAGAGATAAGCTTATCGTGTTTACCGGACTTTCAGGCTCGGGAAAAAGCTCGCTTGCCTTTGACACAATCTATGCAGAGGGGCATAGACGCTTTGTAGAGTCGCTTTCTTCCTATGCCAGAATGTTTCTCGGTCAGCTTGATAAGCCCGATATAGATCTGATTGAGGGCCTGTCTCCCGCAATATCAATTAATCAGAAGACTACCAGTGCAAATCCCCGTTCAACTGTAGGTACAGTTACAGAGATATACGACTATCTGAGACTTCTCTATGCAAGGGTAGGAGTACCACATTGTCCGGTCTGTGGTAAGGTTATTACCCCTCAAACAATCGACCAGATTATTGATAAGATAATGGGACTTGATAAAGGTACAAAGTTTATGATTCTTTCACCTGTCGTGAACGGGAAAAAGGGTATGCACGAAAAAGTCTTTTCAGATGCCCGAAAGAACGGTTTTGTAAGAGTAAGAGTTGACGGAGAAATTATCAGTCTTGATGAGGAAATAAACCTTGATAAAAACAAAAAACATAATATAGATATAATTGTCGACAGACTTGTTATGAAGGACGGCATCGAAACAAGACTTACCGACTCTGTTGAATATGCAGCAAAGCTATCTGATGGTCATATTACTTTAGCGCTTGTTGATGCTCCCGAGGGGGCCACATCAGAGAAAAAATTTTCGATGAATTATGCGTGTGACGAGCATGGTGTCAGCCTTGGCGAGCTTGCTCCCAGGATGTTTTCCTTCAATAGCCCGTTTGGTGCTTGTCAGGATTGTGACGGACTTGGCGAAAAAAAGGTTTTCTCAATAAATAAACTATTTCCCGATTTTTCTAAATCACTATCCGATGGTGCATGTGTTTGCAACGGCTTTAAAACAATAAATGACACAAACTGGAGTGGCAGTAAATTATCTAAATTTCTTGAGCCGTATGGATGCAGTATTGATACTCCACTTTGTGACATGACCGAAAAAGCACGTAATATTTTGTTTTACGGTACACCTGACAGAAAGCATTTTGGCTTGTCCTTTGATGGTGTAACCTATAATGTCGGCTTTTTGGGCATCATCAAAGAAATTGAAAGACGTTATAAAATGTCTATAAACTCTAACGAAATGCGTGAGTATTACGAAGGTTTTATGGATATTATTCCCTGCGAAACGTGCGAAGGCAAAAGACTTAAAATCGAAGCATTGTCGGTAACAGTTGGGGATAAAAATATCGCACAGGTGTGTGACATGCCAATTATGACTGCACTTGATTTTTTTAAAAATCTGAAATTTTCAGATAAGGATTATGCTATTGCAAAAGAAATTCTAAAAGAAATTAAGGTAAGACTCGGCTTCCTTTGCAATGTCGGACTTGAGTATCTTACCCTTTCAAGAAAAGCAGGAACTCTATCCGGCGGTGAAAGTCAGAGAATAAGACTCGCAACACAAATTGGATCATCTCTTATGGGGGTACTCTATATACTTGATGAACCGAGTATAGGTCTACATCAAAGAGATAACTATAAGCTTATTGAAACGCTTAAAAAACTTCGTGATTTAGGTAACACTCTCATTGTAGTTGAGCATGACGAGGAAACAATGCGTGAAGCAGACTATATTGTCGACATAGGTCCCGGTGCAGGTGTTCACGGTGGTGAGGTAGTATTTTCAGGAACACTCGATAAGCTTATGAAATGCAAAACTTCAATAACAGCAGATTATCTGTCCGGCAGAAAGAAAATTGAAATTCCGGCTGTTAGAAGAAGTGGGAATGGTAATAGTTTAAAGGTCTTTGGTGCTTGCGAAAACAACCTTAGGAACATTGATGTTGACTTTCCTCTCGGAACCTTCACCTGCGTAACAGGTGTTTCGGGTTCCGGTAAAAGCTCACTTGTTAACGGTGTTCTTTTGTCTGTACTTTCGAATAAGCTTAATCGTGCAAATACCGTTTATGGCAAGCATAAAGAAATTACGGGAATAGAAAATCTTGATAAGGTAATTTCCATTGATCAGTCTCCAATCGGAAGGACACCACGTTCAAATCCTGCGACTTACACAGGTCTTTTTACCGATATAAGGGCTTTGTTTGCTTCAACAAATGATGCTAAAGTCAGAGGCTTCAAACAAGACAGATTTTCCTTCAATCTCAAAGGTGGAAGGTGTGAAGCCTGTGAGGGAGATGGTTCTTTGAAAATAGAAATGAACTTTCTTCCTGACGTATATGTTACCTGTGATGTATGTAAGGGAAAAAGATACAACAGAGAAACTCTTGAGGTTAAATACAAGGGGAAGAGTATATTTGATGTACTTGATATGACTGTCGATGAGGGGCTTGAATTTTTCGAGAATTTACCGTCTATCAAAAGAAAATTACAGACTCTGTCGGAAGTCGGACTTGGTTATATTAAAATTGGTCAGTCTTCAACTACACTTTCCGGTGGTGAAGCACAACGTGTCAAACTTGCAACTGAACTTGCTAAAAGAAGCACCGGCAAAACTGTCTATATCCTTGACGAGCCGACAACAGGGCTTCATACGGCAGATGTCAATATGTTGATTTCTGTTCTACAAAGACTTGTTGATGCAGGGAATACAGTAGTTGTAATTGAACACAATCTTGACCTTATTAAGACTTGTGATTATATCATTGATATGGGACCTGAAGGTGGAGACAAGGGTGGAAACGTAGTGGTTTGCGGTACACCTGAACAGGTTGCAGAATGTGAAAATTCCTATACAGGACAGTATCTTAAGAAAATGCTTAACAAATAAATAAGATATATTGTTTTTTGAAAAAATGTCTGGTGTGTAAGGAAATTTTATAAATAAATTTCAGAAAGGAAATAGAATTGATAGCTTTAAGTTGTTCTGATCTTACTGTTGCATTTGGTACAGATGTCATACTCGATAAGGTATCTTTCAGTATAAATGAGGGTGTAAGACTTGGTGTTGTCGGGGTCAATGGTGCCGGTAAGTCGCTTCTTCTTAAAACAATATGTGGGATAAATACTGCTGAAAGTGGAAATGTATTCTATGGTAAGGATAAAAAAATAAGTTATCTTGAACAAAATGCAGGCTTTGAGTCGGAAAAGATATTATTTGATGAAATGCTTGATGCATTTGCTGTTCTGCTTGAACAGGAGGAAAGGCTTGCTTTTCTGCAAAAGAAAATGAATGAAAATCTTTCCGAAGATGAACATATGATTTATGTTCGTGAATATACTGAACTTGAAGAAAAATTCCGTACAAGTGGTGGATATGAGTATAAGGGCAGAATAAAAAGTATGCTTACATCACTTGGCTTTCCACCCGAAAAACAGATGTTACCTGTCAGCGCTCTTTCGGGTGGTCAGAAAACGAGAGTTGCTCTTGCACGGACTTTGTTATCCGAACCTGATATACTTATGCTTGACGAGCCTACAAACCATCTTGATATTGATACGTGTACCTGGCTTGAGGGATTTCTTTCGTCTTATAAAAAGACGTTAATAGTCATTTCTCATGACAGATATTTTCTTGATAAGGTTACCACACATACACTTGAGGTTGAAAATCAGGGTATAAAGCTTTATAACTGTTCTTATTCAGGATATGTAAAACGAAAAGAAGAAGACAGAAAGAATGACGAAAAGCACTATCTTAATCAGAAAAAAGAAATAGAACGTCTTGAAGCTTTTATTGAAAATCAGCGCAGATGGAACAGGGAACGTAATATTATTGCTGCCGAGAGCCGTATGAAGGCTATTGACAGAATGGATAAAATTGAAAAACCGAAGAATTTACCCGAAAGGGTTTCCTTTAATTTTTCGTCAGGCAATAATTTTCTTATGTCTGAAAGGTTATTAGATGTAAAAGGACTTTCAAAGTCATATCCGGGTAAGGTTCTTTTTACAAATCTTTCTTTTTTACTTAAAGGTCAGGACAGAATGTTCTTCACAGGTCAAAATGGGGTTGGAAAATCAACTCTACTTAAGATTTTAAGTGGTAAAATGCTACCTGACAGTGGTACTTTTGAGTACGTTAAAGGGATTAAAATCGGTTATTATGACCAGGAACATCAGGGTTTAAATCCATCTAATACTGTTCTTGATGAGCTTTGGGATAGCTATCCTGACAAGAAGCAGAGTGAAATAAGGGGAGTTCTTGCAAGGTTTTTATTCCGAGCTGAAGATGTTTTTAAGAGGGTTGAAGTACTGTCTGGTGGTGAAAAAGCAAGGCTTACTTTTGCGAAACTTATGCTTGAGGACTTGAATTTACTTATTCTTGACGAGCCTACCAACCACCTTGATGCCTCATCACGAGAAGTACTTGAGGATGCGATTCTAAATTATGACGGAACGGTTATGGCTGTGTCACACGACAGATATTTCCTGAAGAAGCTCGCTACAAGAATTTTTGATATACGACAGGATTCCTATACCGATTATAAGGGAACTTATGAGGAATATGAGGAATATAAGAGAAAGCAGGGAATAGGTAACTTTGCTGTTGACGATGTAAGTAAAAATTCGACTGCAAGCTCAAAGGATGACTATATCCGGAATAAAGAAGAAAAGAGCAGAAGGCGAAAACTTGAAAAGAAACTTTCTGACAGCGAAAAAAGAATAGCAGAGATTGAAAAACGTCAACTTGAGATTGAAAAGCTACTTTTAGAATTTGCTTCAGATTACATCAAAACGCAGGAATTATTTGAAGAAAACGAGAAGCTTAATTCAGAGCTTGAAAAAGCTTATGAAGCCTGGGACGAAGCAAATAATGAATTGCAATAAAACAAAAATGCCACGTGCTTATATGCAAGTGGCATTTACTATAAAATTAAAGGGCTGTAAAATTCATTTTTTACAGCCCTTATATATTTTAATATCTTGCTCTTCTTTTTTGAGCCTTTCTGTATCTCATAAGAATAATAAGAATACAAAGTGCGAGTGCAATTATAATAGCAACAATCACAAAAGGTGTATTCATAATATTATCTTCGTTAATACCAACGATAATATCACCCCAGAGAGTTATTATAAGTTCATTTGTTTCCTTTGGAAGATTTATAAAGGATTCGCAGTTAGCGATAATCTCAGAACTTGGATATGCAATTTCGCTATTTCTCATTTCCTCGGAAAGAAGTGCTTTGGCAGCACTCGATGGGGTAGAATAGCAGATGTATTCGCAGTTTGCTGCAGCTACCTCTGCCTCACAAAGGAAGTTGATAAATGCTTCAGCAGCTTCCTTATTCTTGCTACCTTTCGGAATACAGATTGAGTCAATAAAAATGTTTGAGCCTTCCTTCGGAAAAGCAAAAGCAAGATTGGGATTATCCTGAATCATTGTGATTGCATCACCTGCATAATAAGGTGCAACCCAAGCCTCTTCAAGCTTCATTTTATCGAAGATTTGGTCCATAACATGAGTCTGAACTATACCACTTTCCTTCTGTTGCTTCAGAATTTCAGCAGCTTGTCTGATTTCATCCTCGTTTGTAGTGTTCATCGAATAACCAAGCTTTGAAAGTGCAAGTGCGAATGCGTCCTTTGAGTTTGAAAACATAAGTACTTGACCCTTGAACTTTTCATTCCACAGAACATCAATTGTTGATGCTTCCTCTGCTGTTACATACTTGGTATTATAAATGATACCAACAGTGCCCCAGGTGTAAGGAACAGAGTACTCGTTTGTCGGGTCAAAGCTTGGATTTCTGTAATCTTCATCAATATACTTGAAATTTGGAATGTTGTCAAAGTTAAGCTTTTCAAGCATATCCTCTTCAATCATCTTACCGATCATATAATCAGAGGGAATAACGATATCGTAAACTGAAGTTGCACTACCTTTAAGCTTTGCGTACATATCTTCATTTGTAGCATAGTTTGTGTAATTTACATCTATACCTGAAATTTCTTCAAATTCCTTTACAACATCAAGGCTGCCTTCGGTTCCGTCAGAAATATATTCGCCCCAGTTGTAAACATTTATAGAAATGTTCTGACCCTTGAATTTTTCATAGTATGATATATCCTCGACAGTTACATTTGCGGCAAAAACGTTTTGCACAAACAAGGGGAGTGTAAGAAGTAACGAAAAAAGTAAAGCTATAATTTTTTTCATTTATTGAATTCCTTTCATATTGTCAAATTACAATTTATAGACCCTTTTGCATATTTTTCTTTTCCTTAATGCTCTCTCTGCTACTGTTGAAGTTTACAATAAAGAGGATTGCAAGTACAACAAGGAACATAATGGTTGAAAGAGCATTGAGTTTTGGTGTTACAGGCTTTCTTGTTATAGAATAAATAACAATCGGCAGTGTCTGAGCGTCAGGTCCTGTTGTAAAGTAGCTTATGATAAAATCATCAATAGAGTAGGTGATTGCCATAAGGAAGCCTGAAAATACACCCGGCATAATTTCAGGAAGAATTACCTTAAAGAATGCTTGGAAATCTGTACAACCAAGGTCGAGAGCTGCCTCGTAAATGTTTTTATTAATCTGTCGAAGCTTCGGAAGTACACTTAAAACCACACTTGGCACACAAAAAGTAATATGAGCAACAATAATTGTAAAGAAGCCGGGAACTATTCTGCAAAACGAAAATAGAATCATAAGCGAAATACCGGTTACAATTTCAGGGTTTATAAGTGGAAGATTATTTACATTTTTGATAATTGTTCTTGGTGCTTTATTGAGATTGTGGATACCGATTGCCGCAGCTGTGCCAAGAATTGTTGCAAAAACTGCTGCTACGATAGCAATAAGCAGAGTATTTCCGAGCGCTTGAAGAATTAGCTCATCGCGAAAAAGCTCTCCATACCACTTCAGGGAAAAACCTGTCCAGCTTCGTCCCTTTGATTCATTAAATGAGAAAGCGATAAGAACTAGAATCGGAACATAAAGGAACAAAAGAACAATACCTACATAGAATTTCTGGAAGAACTTTTTCATTTTAGCGTTTCCTCCATTTCTTCATTGTCAAATTGGTTAAAGATACCCATACAGATAAATACAACAACCATCAGAAGCAGTGAGATTGCCGAACCATAGTAAGGATTGTATTCGCCACCCGATACAAACTGCATTTCAATCAGGTCACCGATAAGGGCGTTGTTCGGACCACCGAGAAGCTGCGAGATTACAAAGGTACTTACAGCCGGAACAAAGGTCATTGTAACGCCGGAGGTGATACCCGGAAATGAAAGGGGGATAATTACCTTTTTAAACACATTATAGGTGTTACATCCGAGGTCTTGTGCTGCTTCGATTACGTGCTTATCAATTTTTACCATAATGGTGTAAAGCGGCAAAATCATATACGGAATGTAGTTATAGACCATTCCTAAAATAACAGCACCCTGCGTATACATAATACGGACAGGTTCAAAACCAAAGAATACAAGAACCTTATTAAGCAAACCTGAATTTGTTTCAAGAATAGTCATCCAGGCATACGTACGAAGAAGGAAATTCATCCACATCGGAAGCATAACAAGAAGCATCATCATTTTTTGATGATTAACTTTCATTTTTGACATTATGTATGCAAGAGGATAAGAAATTACAAGACAGATCAGAGTTGCAATCGCTGCAAGGTATACAGACTTGATAAGAACAGGAAGATATCTTGAAGCATACTGCATATTATCAAGAGTAAAGCCACCAACATTTCTGTCGGTAAAAGCAAATACTAAAATAAGCGCAAGAGGTATTATTGTAAATACAACCATCCACACAATGTATGGCAAGGTAAATATACCGAATTTTTTATTATTCATTTTCTGCACCCTCGCAAACTTCAATATTCTTTACAGGCGAGGAATCGCTTTTTTTCATAATATGAATATCATTCGGAGTAAAGTTCATACCGATAAAATCACCGGCAAGAGCAGCCTTGGTTGAATGAATTTTCCATTTGAATCCAAAACTGTCAACAATCATTTCATAGTGTACACCCTTAAAGGTTACAGATTCAACTGTACCGTTGATTGTATTGTCGCTTGGAGCACATACTGTAATATCTTCGGGTCTTATAACTACATCTACAAGCTCTTGCTTATTAAAGCCCTTGTCAAGACATTCGAATCTCTTACTCGCAAATTCAACGTCAAAGTCTTTGTGCATAATACCATCAATAATATTAGACTCTCCGATGAATCTTGCAACAAAAGTATTAACGGGCTCGTTGTAGATATCCTGCGGAGTACCAATCTGATTTATAATACCGCCGTTCATAACAACAACTCTGTCAGACATAGTCAAAGCTTCTTCCTGATCGTGAGTTACATATACGAAGGTGATATTGAGAGCCTGCTGGATTCTTTTAAGCTCGGTCTGCATTTCTTTACGAAGCTGAAGGTCAAGAGCACCAAGAGGCTCGTCAAGAAGAAGCATTCTCGGATGATTTATAAGGGCACGTGCAATTGCAACTCGCTGTTGTTGACCACCGGAGAGAAAATCAACATTTCTTCTTCCGAAACTTTCAAGGTTTACAAGTTCAAGCATTTCAAGTACCCTTGTATTTATTTCTTTTTCGGGAACCTTCTTAAGTCGAAGTCCGAAAGCTATATTTTCATAAACATTTAAATGCGGAAATAACGCATATTTCTGAAAGACGGTATTGACCTGCCTTTTATAAGGAGGAATTCCATTGATTTTCTTTCCGTCAAAGAATACATCACCTGAATCAGGAGTTACAAAACCACCGATAATTCGGAGAGTTGTTGTTTTACCACAACCGGAAGGGCCGAGCAGAGTAATAAACTCCTTGTCCTTGATATCAAGACTGATGTTTTTGAGCACCTGCTCACCGTCAAATTTAACGACGATATCCTTAAGACTTACAATTACGTTGTTTTCCAATCCTCACACCTCCGTACTGTGTTATGTTCAGTACACTTTCTTTGAATTTTTATCACATTTTTACTTAACTTTTGCCATAACATTCAAATTTAAAAGTAAGCAGTATAAATAATACAATTTTTTGAAGGATTTGTCAATAGTTTTTGCAAAAAAATTCGGCAAATTTCTTAAAAATTCGTAATTAGATACGATATTTCGTGATTTTTCCTGTTTTAGAGTTGAAAAAACTACGAAATTCTCTGAATTACTCTTGAAATCTTTGAAATTCTCTCGAATTTGAAGATAAATTAAACTATTGAAAAAGAGAAGCGATATATTAGTAAATCGCTTCTGAAAGTATAAATTTATGATTGTGTTCTAATTTGCCTTAGCATCTGCTCAATTTTTAGCATATCTTTCAGCATATCTTCTCTTTTGCTTGGATCCCGAAGGAGCAATGAAGGGTGATAAACTGCTGTCATAAGATATTTTCCTTTTTTAACCCAAGTGCCATGCTCTTTTGTTATTTTGTAGTCGGGTCTGATTATCTGCATCGCTGCAATTCTTCCAAGACAAACTATAATTTTAGGCTGTAATAGTTTAAATTGTTCGCGAAGAAAATCGATGCACGCCTCTTGTTCTTCGGGGAGTGGGTCGCGGTTATTGGGCGGACGGCATTTTAATATATTTGCAACATAATAATCATCGTTTGACATATCAATTGCACTGAAGTACTTATCAAGCAGCTGCCCTGAAGCCCCACAAAAGGGAATTCCTTGCAGGTCCTCTTGCTCACCGGGCGCTTCGCCGACAAAAAGTATTATCGGTTTTTTTGAGCCCTTTCCGAAGACAGTATTTGTTTTTGTTTTGTAAAGCGAACACTTTTCGCAGACATTACAGCGTTCTTCAAGACTTTTCCAAGCTTTTAAATCTATCTCCATCTAATTCTATTCCTTTATGTTACTTATAAGCTAATTATAACACATAAAGTAATATTTGTAAAGTTATTTTCGATAAAAATTCTAATCTGACAAGGATGCTAACATTTCTATAGCATTGTCCTTGATTATCAACGCACAATATTCGGCAATTTGTGTTTTGATTGTTTCGGTTAATTTCAATAGTTTTCCATATTCCGAAAGGTATTCGGGATATTGATAAGCTTTTTGTTGCCTGCTTTGATGATAGGACGGTAATATTTCTGAAACTTCAAGTGTAAGTATGTATTCTTCCTGTTCGGTTTTGTAAAGGTCGGCTTTTAAGTAATTCTTTTCTTTGTACAGCCTTTTACATAATTTACTGAAACTATCATAGTTTGAGACTATGAATTTGCTTGTTGTTGATTTTTTACTTACGGTTTTGTATGTATATTTTCTTTCACTGTCAATAAAATTATTGCTTGAATTATACTTTGTTACAAACATTTCACATCCACCGTCAGAACAGGGGAATACCTGAACATACAGCTTGCTTTTGTCTGCATCAAAACCAGCACTTTCTTTTGCTTTATCCAGTATTTCCCAAAAAGCTTTCTTGGTTGAAACGTTTGAATAATCAAGACTTTCTATATCAATATTCAATTCAATCATATCCTGATAGGTGAGGATAATCTTTAATTTTTCCTCGCTAATAAGTATTAAATCCATTTTACCCCCGCCTTTCGTTGTTGAAACTCTTTCATATTGTATATTATATAATTATTCTGCTTTTTTGTCATTACAAAAAATATGGTATTTTTAAATATTGCTGCATCTTTCGTATGGATATTCCTATAACGGTAATTATTTTTACTGTAAAAGTGTTCAAATTTGAATATTTTTCATCTTTTTTCAAAAATTTTATTGATTTATTTGATAAAAAGTAGTATAATGTAGAATGAAATATTAGAAAGGTCGTGATAAGTATGGCATTTACCTTCAAGGGTGGTATACATGTTGCTGAACATAAGGATACATGCAAAAAGCCTATTGAAATAATGAAAGCCCCAAAAAGAGTTGCGATACCACTCTCCCAGCATATCGGTGCTTCGGCACATGCAGTTGTAAATCGTGGTGACAGGGTTCTTATGGGACAGATTATAGCAAGAAATGACGAAGCTTTGTCTTGTCCTGTGCATGCTTCTGTTTCCGGAACAGTAGTTGATATAGAGCTGAGAAATTCATATTCCGGGGCAGGAAAAACTGAATATGTAATTATCGAAAATGATGAGAAATATGAGGAATGTGAATTTGTCCCGTTAGGGGATAATTATACACTTGAGCAATTTGTAGAGTGCATTAAAAACGCCGGAATTTCGGGTATGGGTGGGGCTTCCTTCCCAACATATGCAAAAATACAGTCTGCGATTGGAAAGGCAAAAGAACTCATTGTCAATTGTGCAGAGTGTGAGCCTTACATCACTGCAAATCACAGGCTTTTGCTTGAGGATGCAGAAAGTATAATTTCCGGTGTAAAACTTCTTATTGATGTACTTGGAATTGACAAAGCTGTTTTTGCTGTTGAAAACAATAAACCGGATGTAATTGCTTTGCTTCGTGAACTTATTAAAGAAGATACTTCTCTGTCTGTTGCAGTTATGAAGACAAAATATCCTCAGGGCGACGAACGACAGATAATGTATGCTCTACATAAGGTTCAGTTGCCGGCGGGAAAGCTTCCTGCAGATGTTGGTTATGTCATTTTTAATGCAGAAACGTGCTCTGCCGTACATCATGCCGTAAAGGAAGGCAGACCACTCATAAAAAGAGTTGTTACTGTTTCAGGTGACTGTATTAAAGAACCGAAGAATCTGCTTATTCCACTTGGAACAAGCTTTGCTGATGTTTTGGAATATTGTGGTGGATTTATTAAAGAACCAAGCAAAATTATTTCAGGTGGCCCTATGATGGGAATGGCACAATGGGATATAAATACTCCCGTTGTTAAGGGTACTTCTGCAATACTTGCTTTGTCTGAATCAAAAAAGGAACGCAACAGTGCTTGTATTCACTGTGGTAAATGCGTTGGGGTTTGTCCGATGCATCTTATGCCAAACTATCTTGCACTCTTCTCATCAAACGGAAAATATGATAAGTGCGAAGAATATAATTGCATGAGCTGTGTTGAATGTGGATGCTGTACATATACTTGTCCCGGTAATGTTCCGATTGTTCAGCATATAAGAAAAGCAAAAGCACAGATAAATATCAAACGTAAAAATATGAAGAAATAATAAGTGAAAGGAAAGATAATATGAGCCTACTTAAGATGACAGCTTCGCCTCATATGCATAAGAACGAGAGCACAAGTACAATAATGCTTGATGTTATTATTGCTCTTATTCCTGCACTTATTTGGGGGATATATGCTTTTGGATTTCGTGCATTAACTGTGACACTTATATGTGTCTTGTCTTGTGTTTTAACTGAATACGTATATAGGAAGCTTGCAAGAAAGAACAATACTGTTTTTGATTTTTCTGCAGCAGTAACAGGCGTGCTGCTTGCTCTTACTTTGCCTGTCGGCATCCCAATGTGGATATGCGTGATTGGTAGTGTATTTGCAATTGCACTTGTAAAACAGTTATACGGTGGTATCGGAAAGAATGTAGTAAATCCTGCACTTGCCGCAAGAGCATTTTTGTTTGTTGCTTTTCCCAGTGAACTTAGTACATTTCTTCCTTTTGGAATCAGAACCTCACTGTTTGGAGTTCCACAAATTGATTCTATTGCATCGCCTACACCTCTTGTAGCATCAACACAGGATGTGTATTCTGTTTATGATTTATTTGTCGGAAATCACTCGGGTACGATTGGTGAAATTTCTGAAGTTCTTTTGCTTTTCGGTGGTCTTTACCTTTTATTTAAAAAGGTAATAACATGGCATATACCTGTGACGTTTATAGCAACAGTTGCGATTTTATCCTTTATATTCCCTCAGGGAGGAGTTAGAGGTGAGATATTTATGTTAAGGCAGCTTTTCTCAGGCGGACTTTTCCTCGGTGCATTTTTTATGGCAACTGACTATGTAACCAGTCCTGCAACAGGTAAGGGTAGAGTAATTTTCGGAGTTGGCTGTGGACTTATAACCGTATTTATTAGATACTTCGGTGGATATCCGGAGGGCGTTTCATTTGCGATACTTATAATGAATTTGCTTGTGTGGTACATAGATATTGCAACAAAGCCGCGTGTTTTTGGAGGTGGAAATAATGCAAAAACTAAATAAAAAAGATATAATTTCCTCTCTGAATATAACCTTTAGACTGTTTATTGTTTGTACGTTTATTGCTGTACTCGTTGCAAGTGTAAATTTCGTAACTGAAGACAGAATAAAAGCTCTTGAATTTGAAAAAACAACTGCTGCCCTTAATGAAGCTTTTTTAGTTGACGGAATTGAACCTGTATATAATGAGGTTGAAATTGAACATATTGGTTCTGTAACAGGCATTTATGAAGCTTTAAATGGTGACAAAATCGTTGGCTATGGAGTTTTGTGTGAGCCGATAGGGTTTAAGGATGTTATTAAGCTTCTTGTTGCTTTTGATAGCGATAAGGAAATTGTTTCGGTTAAAGTTATCTCGTTGAGTGAAACTGCAGGCTTTGGAGATAAGGTGGTTAAGGAGCCTTGGTTTACGCAGCAGTTTGCAGGTTTTAAAAACAATGTTGTTATCGGAAGCAATGTTAACGTAATATCCGGAGCAACAGTAAGCTCAAAGGCAGTTACCAAGGGCGTGAATGACGCTATTTCAATGATAAAAATTTACACAGGTGTGAACAACGTGGAGGTAACAGAATAATGAATAAAGAAAATTATAATGTTAAATCTGCTTTTCTTGAGGGCTTATTTACAAATAATCCCGTTTTTGTTCAGCTTCTCGGTACTTGTCCGACACTTGCTGTAACTACCTCTGTTAAGAATGGTTTTGGTATGGGAATTTCAGCGATGTGTGTTCTTGTACTTTCAAATCTTCTGATATCACTTCTTCGTAAATTCATTCCCAAAGAGGTCAGAATCGCATCCTACATAGTAATTATTTCAGGCTTTGTTACAGCAGTTGAGCTTCTTATCAAGGCATTTGTCCCATCCCTTGATGAGTCTCTTGGAGTATTTATTCCTCTGATAGTTGTAAACTGTATAATACTTGCAAGAGCCGAGGCGTTTGCATCTAAAAACAAACCTGTTGCGTCTATTCTTGACGGATTGTTTATGGGAATCGGATTTACCTTTGCCCTGACAATTCTCGGTGCAATCAGAGAAATTCTTGGCGAGGGTACTTTCCTCGGTTTCAAGGTTTTTGGTGATAGCTTTGTACCGATCAAATTCTTTGTAACAGCTGCAGGTGCATTTGTTACTCTTGGATTTGTAATAGCTGCAGTAAATGCTATCAGAAACAAAATTTCAGAGAAAAAGGTAAGGAGGTAAGCTGAAATGGATTTTTTATTGATAGTTATTTCAGGACTTCTCCTTGAAAACTTTATATTTGTAAAGTTTCTCGGGTGTTGCCCGTTTTTCGGGCTTTCGGATAAGCCCTCTAATGCGATTGGCATGGGGTGTGCTGTTACCTTCGTTATGACTGTTTCAACAGCTGCGACTTGGTTTATTTATAATATTATCCTGGTGCCACTTGACCTTGCATATTTAAAGACAATTGCGTTTATACTCATTATCGCTTCAATTGTTCAGATAATTGAAATGTTCCTAAAAAAATATGTTAAAGCATTATATTCGGCACTCGGTATCTACCTGCCTCTTATCACAACAAACTGTGCAATTCTTGGTTGTGCACTTCTTTGTGTCAATAACGGCTACGGTTTTGTAAAATCAGTACTGTATGCTTTCTTCTCAGCACTTGGATTTACACTTGCAATTGTAGTATTTGCAGGAGTGCGTGCAAAGGTTGAATTTGCTGATGTCCCAAAGTGCTTTAAAGGAATTCCGATTGCTCTTGTGACAGCAGGACTTTTAGCAATTGCCTTTTCCGGCTTTCAGGGCGCTTCAATTGGTGCATAGGAGGGATAAGAATGAATGGAATTTTAATTGCTGCAGCAATTTTTGCTGTAATTAGTATACTTCTCGGACTTATCCTTGCTTTTTCCGGAATATTTATGAAGGTCGAAGTTGATGAACGGATAGAAAAAATAAACGAGGCTTTACCCGGTGCTAACTGTGGTGGCTGTGGATATGCAGGGTGTGCTGCCCTTGCTCAGGCAATAGTTGAGGGGAAGGCACCTATGAATGCGTGTAATGCCTGTGGTGATGAGATTACTGTTATTATTGCAGAAATTTTAGGAAAGCCTGTAGTAAATGAAAAGAAAATCAGATACAGAGCACAGGTGATGTGTTCAGGCACTCACGACCTTGCAGAGAAAAAATACGTATATGCAGGCCTTGATGATTGTCACGCCGCAAGTAAGCTTGCAGGTGGAGACAAGCTTTGCCCGAATGGTTGTATCGGTCTTGGTTCGTGTGCTAAAGCGTGTAAATTCGACGCTATACATATTGTTAATGGTGTCGCAGCAGTAGACTATACAAAATGCCATGCGTGTGGAATGTGCGTCGATGCGTGCCCTAAAGGAATTATAAAGATTATTCCCTTTGAGTCAAAGCATTGGGTTGGCTGTATGTCTCATGATAAGGGTGCTGTAACTAAGACCTATTGTGATGTTGGCTGTATCGGATGTAAAATATGCGAAAAGAACTGTCCGGCAGGAGCAATCAAGGTTACAGATTCTGTGGCAGAAATTGATTATAGTTTGTGTACAGGTTGTGATATTTGTGTTGAAAAATGTCCGAGAAAAATCATTTGGTCTAATGTTTCGCAAAGTGAAAACGGCGTAGTAATTGATAAATCCTACGTTGAAGTATAAAATTAAATGTGGCTACGGTAGATGCTTTACCGTAGCCGAAATTTATTTAAGCTTTGCAAGTGTCGTATAACCTTGCTTTAAATTTTCTATAAAGAAATCAAGTTCTTCTTTAGTGTTTTCGTGGCTGAAGCTTATTCGCAGATATGTGTCAGCTTCATCAGAAGTAAGACCGAAATTTTTTAGAACTCTGTTTTCTCGATGTTTTGACGAGCAAGCTGAGCCTGCTGAAACATATATTCCTTTATCTGAAAGATACCGTAACATAACCTCGCTCTTCATTTTTGGAAGTGAAAAAGCAAAAATATAAGGGGTATAGACCTTCGGAGTGATAATTTTTGCAGTCGGTATTGTTTTAGTGAGTAAAGCCTTCAAATAATCGTATAGTTCATTTACATATTTTATGTGATTATCTTTATTTGCTGAAAGCTCTTTTACGGAATTTGCAAAGGCACAAATATTGTGTACTGCTTCAGTACCACTTCGCAGACCGTTTTCCTGACCACCACCGAAAATAATCGGGGAAAGATTGATTTTCTTGTTATAAACCAATGCGCCACAACCTTTTGGTGCATGGAGCTTGTGAGCGCTAATCGAAATAAGGTCTGCACCAATATTTGAAATCTTACCTTCTGTTTTCATAAAAGCCTGAACAGCGTCGGTATGAATAAGGCATTTGGGAGAAAGCTCGTTACGAAGTTGAACTAACTTTTTGATATCATAAACAGCGCCTGTCTCATTATTTACTGTCATGTGGGAAATCAGTACAGTTTTGTCGTTAAGATTATTTTTTATAAAATCAAAAGAAATTTCACCGTTTTCATTTGGAATAAGTAATACTTCAAATCCAAGCTTTTCAAGCGCTTCCTTACAATTGAAAACAGCAGGATGTTCTGAATTTCCGACAAGTATTCTGTTGCCTTTTTTTGTGCAATTTGAAGCTACACCGAGCAGAGCAAGATTATCAGATTCAGTACCCGAAGAAGTGAAGACTATCGAATGTGTCCTGTCGTTTACACCAATTTCCGATAGTATTATTTCACGTGCTTCCTTGATATTTTTTTCTGTGAGAAACCCGAATCTGTGAGCAGATGAAGGATTTGCGTAGAGCTCTGTCATCATTTTTGAGCAAATTTTTGCAGAGCTTTCAAGAACTCGCGTTGTTGCTGCATTGTCAAGATAAATTTCTTTATTGCACATAATTTATTCCTTTATTTTTTCTTTTTTGTCCCTTTAATTGCTTTAGGTTTGCTTTTTGCCCAGCCTTTTTTAGGTTTCTGATCTGTTTTAGAAGTTCCGGATGAAGATTTATTGCTTTTTTTATCATATCCTGAATTTATGTTCTTTTGCTTTTCTTTTTTATCGTTTTTAGAGTTACTCGCCTTTTGAATAGATTTTCTGCCAAGTAACTCAAGTTCGGCATCATAGCGCTCGGAAATCTCTATTGCTTTGCGAACAAGAGGCTTGTTTTCATATCTGTTATACTGCAACAGGGCTCTTTGAAGTTTCTTTTCATCATATTCCTTTGGTACGTATACCTCTTTGCCTGTAAATGGGTCAATGCCGGTATAATACATTGTTGTAGAAGCAGTGGATGGGGTCGGATAAAAATCCTGAACCTGCTCAGGTCTGATATTGTTTCTTTTGAGATATAACGCAAGGTCGATTGCTTCAGAAATTCTGCTGCCCGGATGTGAAGACATAAGATATGGGACTAGGTATTGTTCAAGATTTGCTTTCTTGGTAGCAGTAAAATACTTTTTGCAAAATTTGTCATATATTTCGACATTCGGTTTACCCATATGCTCAAGTACCTTCGATGAAATATGTTCGGGTGCAACCTTAAGCTGTCCGCTTACATGGAATTTGACGAGTTCATTCAGAAAATCATCGTTTTTGTCTGCAACACAATAATCAAATCTTACACCTGAACGTACAAAAACTTTTTTAATTTTTGGGATTTTACGAAGAGAACGAAGTATATCAAGATATTCGGAATGGTCAATCGTGAGATTTTTGCATGGGGTAGGTGATAAGCATCTGCGATTATTGCAAACACCTCTTTTTCCGTCACGAACATCCTTACAAGGACTGTATCTGAAATTTGCAGTAGGGCCTCCAACATCGTGAATATAGCCTTTAAATCGAGGAAGAGTAGTTAATAGCTCGGCTTCAGCAATAATTGATTCCTTGCTTCTTGAAACGACATTTCTGCCTTGATGATATGCAATTGCACAGAAAGCACAAGCACCAAAACAACCCCTGTTGTGAGTGATTGAAAATTCAACCTCATCAAGTGCTGCAATGCCGCCGAATTTATCATAATACGGATGCCAGGTCCTCGTGTAGGGGAGGGAATAAACCCTGTCAAGCTCTTCACGTGTGAGAATTGGCGGCGGTGGATTCTGAATTATTTTACAGTTATCATAATTTTCAATTACTGAAACACCGAAACTGTCGGTATTTGAATATTGAATTTTAAATGCGTTAGCATATGCTTTTTTGTTATCTTTGAGTGTGTTGAAATCATAGGTTTCAACATAGTCGGTACTTGGAAAATAGTCAAGAGGTGCTTTTACAACTGTACCCTTGATATCTTTGATTTTCTCAATTGGTACACCCTTAGAAAGCAGTTTCGCAAGTGTCAGGATTGTGTATTCTCCCATTCCGTAGGATAAAATATCTGCACCCGAATCAATAAGTATACTTCGGCGAATTTTATTATCCCAATAGTCGTAATGAGCAAAACGTCGAAGCGATGCTTCAAGTCCACCGATAATTATCGGTACATTTCCGTAAGCCTCACGAATTCTGTTGCAATAAACAATCGTTGCTCTGTCAGGTCTGTGTCCGGCTTCCTTGTTTGGTGAATAGTAATCATCGGTACGTTTTTTCTTAGATGCTGTGTAGTGAGCAACCATCGAGTCAAGATTACCTGCACTTACAAGAAAACCGAGTCTTGGACGACCAAAACGGGTAATTCCCATTTTACTTCCGTTTTTAAAGGAAGTTTTCCATTCCGGTTGTGCGATAATTCCGACAGTATACCCTGCATCTTCAAGTATTCTTGTGATGATTGCTGCACCGAAGGACGGATGGTCGACATAAGCATCTCCGTTGACATATACAAAATCAACCTGCTGAACTTCATAAGGAAGCTCGTCGGGAAACATTGGTATTGGTTTATTTCCGAGTTTAGGTAAATGAGCCATTTTAGATCTCCGAATAATTTTATAACAAAAGTATTATATATCAAATTTCTTTAAAAGTCAACTCAATTAGAAGCTTAAAACAATCGTATTTGAATTTATTTAAATTTTTAACTTCAAATTTAAAACTTAAATAAGTTAAATTGCCTGAAATATGTCATAATTTTGAATTTTAAAGTAAAAAGTACTTCAAATCACAAATTTTCACAAAGAAAAAACTTATAAAATTATAATTTATTGCACTTTTACTATTGCATTTAAAGTATAAATGTGGTATAATATAGATTGTTATATTTTAAACTTGGAGGCAAGTATGTCACGCAATTTTTTTATACCAAAAGGATATAAGTCAGTTTTGTCACTTCGTGAAACTGAAAAAGCAATAAAATTTGCGAAAGATCGCTTTGAATTTCATCTTGCTGATGCACTGAATTTAGAAAGAGTATCAGCGCCTATGTTTGTAACAAAGGAAAGTGGATTTAATGATAATCTTAGTGGTGTGGAACGTCCTGTTGAGTTTGATTTGTTGGACACAGGCTCATATGTTCAGGTGGTACATTCGCTTGCCAAGTGGAAAAGGTATGCATTGCATAAGTATGGATTTGAGCATGGTTATGGGCTTTATACCGATATGAATGCGATACGCAGAGACGAGGAACTTGATAATATCCACTCAATCTATGTTGACCAGTGGGACTGGGAAAGAGTTATAACAAAAGAAGAGAGAAATTTCGAATTCCTGAAGAATATTGTTACAAGTATTATTTGTGCTCTGAAAAGAACTGAATGCGAACTTATCGTTGCTTTCCCGAAAATTACACCTACTGTTTGTGAGGATGTTTTCTTTATTAGTACTCAGGAGCTTGAGGATAGGTATCCTGACCTTACGCCAAAGGAAAGAGAAAACGCAATCTGCCGCGAAAAGAAAACTGTTTTCATTTCAAAAATCGGTGGAACTTTGAAAAGCGGTAATAAACACGACGGCAGAGCACCTGACTATGACGATTGGGAACTTAACGGTGATATTCTTGTCTGGAACGATGTGCTTGGTGCCGGTTTCGAAATCTCATCAATGGGAATCAGAGTTGATAAGGAATCCCTGCTTCGTCAGCTGAAAATTTCCGGTTGCGAAGCCAGAAAAGAACTTGCTTTCCACAAGATGCTTCTGAACGATGAGCTCCCGCTTACAATCGGTGGTGGTATTGGTCAGTCAAGGCTTTGTATGCTCCTTTTACATAAGGCGCATATAGGCGAGGTTCAGGCTTCTGTATGGCCAGAAGCACACATAAATGAGTTATCAGACAACGGAATAAATATACTGTAAAAATCATTGTACCGAAAGGAAAAAATATTATGGAACATACATGCGTTCGAGATATTTATAAAGCTCCGGCTGACTTTAGTGAAAAAGAAATAACTGTTGCGGGTTGGGTTAAAACTATAAGAGCAAGCAATAAGTTTGGATTTATTGAGCTTGCAGACGGAAGCTGCTTTAAGCCTGTTCAGGTGGTTTTTGAAGCGGATGCTGTTGAAAATTATGTTGATATTTCAAAGCAAAATGTATCTGCTGCACTTATCGTAAGTGGAACATTAATTCTGACTCCTGATGCTCCTCAGCCCTTTGAAATTCGAGCTAAAAGCATCGAAGTTGAAGGAAAATCAACTCCTGATTATCCTCTTCAGAAAAAGAGACACAGTCTTGAATATTTGCGTACAATAGCACATCTGCGTCCCAGAGCAAATACCTTCCACGCAGCATTCAGAGTTCGTTCTGCAGCTGCCTACGCTATTCACAAATTTTTCCAGGAACAATCCTTCGTGTACGTGAACACCCCCCTTATTACTGCAAGTGACTGCGAGGGTGCAGGTGAGATGTTCAAGGTAACAACTTTTGATCTTGAAAATGTACCGAAAACAGATGACGGAAAGGTTGACTATACTCAGGACTTCTTTGAGAAAAGTGCAAATCTTACTGTATCAGGTCAGCTTAATGCTGAGTGCTTTGCTATGGCATACGGTAAAATCTATACCTTTGGTCCTACCTTCCGTGCTGAGAATTCAAATACTGCTCGACACGCGGCTGAGTTCTGGATGATTGAGCCTGAGGTTGCTTTTGCTGACCTTAAGGATAATATGGCTCTTTCAGAGGCTATGGTTAAGTATGTTATAAAGTATGTTCTTGAAGAATGTGCGCAGGAAATTGAGTTTTTCAACAAATTTGTTGATAATACACTTCTTGAAAGACTTAACAGCCTTGTAAATGCAGAATTCGGTCATGTAACATATACTGAAGCTGTTGACCTGCTTATAAAGAGTGGTAATAAGTTCGAATATCCTGTTTCCTGGGGTATCGACCTTCAGACAGAGCACGAGAGATATCTTACTGAGAAGATTTTTGGCAAACCGGTATTCGTTACAGATTATCCGAAGGAAATCAAGGCTTTCTATATGAGAATGAATGACGACAAAAAGACTGTTGCGGCTATGGATATGCTTGTTCCGGGTGTCGGTGAGCTTATTGGCGGTTCTCAAAGAGAGGAAAGACTTGACCTTCTTGAAGCACGAATGGATGAGCTTGGTCTTAAAAAAGAGGATTACTGGTGGTACCTTGAGCTTCGTAAGTTTGGTGGAACAAAGCACGCAGGCTTCGGTCTCGGCTTTGAAAGACTTATTATGTATCTTACAGGCATTTCAAACATCCGTGACGTTATTCCATTCCCGAGAACCGTGTCTAATGCTGATTTTTAATTTTTTTTGATTGTTTCCATAAGGAGTATTACAGTGAACTATCTAGAAGCAAGTAAAGAAAATTTAATTAAGGAAAAAGAAATTCTTGTCAAAGAATATGAGGATATTTGCAATAAGCATTATCATCTTGATATGTCACGAGGAAAGCCAGGAGCCGACCAACTTGACATTGCTGAAGAAATGCTTGGAGTTATATCTAAAAATGATGATTGTTTTACAGAATCAGGTTTTGACTGTAGAAACTATGGTATAGTTGAAGGCATCGATGAAGCAAAAGAGCTTTTTGCAGAGATTTTGGAGGTAACTGCTGAGAATGTAATTGTCTGCGGTAACTCAAGTCTTAATCTAATGTATGATATGGTCGTAAGAGCAATGCTTTACGGTGTTAACGGTGGAAATGGACCGTGGATTAAGCAGGGGAAAATTAAATTTTTATGTCCCTGTCCGGGATATGACAGACATTTTTCTATCTGCGAGTCATTGGGAATTGAAATGATACCTGTGAATATGAATGATGACGGTCCCGATATGGATACGATTGAAAGTCTTGTATCCACAGACCCGGCAATAAAAGGTATCTGGTGTGTTCCGAAGTATTCAAATCCACAGGGAATATGTTATTCTGATGAGGTTATTCGTAGGTTTGCCGCTCTTAAGCCTGCTACGCCTGATTTTAGGATTTTCTGGGATAATGCGTACAATGTTCATCACTTGTATGATGAAAGAATTGAGCTTTTAGAGCTAATTGACGAATGTGCAAAAGCCGGAAACCCTGATATGTGTTACATTTTTATGTCTACATCAAAGATTACTTATCCGGGCTCCGGTGTTTCTGTTATTGCTTCGTCTGTTTCAAACATTGAATATATAAAGCGCATTATGTCAATTCAGACAATCGGCCATGATAAAATGAATATGCTTCGACATGTCAAGTATTTTAAGAATCTTGAGGGTATTCATAAATATATGAAAAAACATGCTGAAATACTACGTCCTAAATTTGCAATTGTACTTAATACTTTTGAAAAAGAGCTTAAGGACACAGGTATTGCAAGCTGGCTGAATCCTAAAGGTGGCTATTTTATCAGTCTTGAGGTTCTTGATGGATGTGCAAAAAGAGTCGTTGAGCTCTGTAAAAATGCAGGAATAGTTTTGACAAACGCCGGTGCTACTTTCCCGTATGGAAAGGACCCTAAGGATTCAAATATCCGAGTTGCGCCATCGTATCCTTCGTGTGAGGAGCTTTCTATTGCAGTTAATGCTCTTTGTGTATGTGTAAAGCTTGCAGCAACAGAGAAGCTGCTTGAAAAATTATAATTGCGTAAATGTGCCTGTATTTATTCATTAATGCAGGCATTATTCTTTTATTTAAGTAAATGATTTATCAAATATGTAAAAAATAAGTAAATTGTGGCAAAAATCACACTGAATTTTAAAAAATATGTTGACTTTTTTGAGTGAAAAGTATATAATATAACTTATGCATAAGAGTAAACATAAATTCTGAAGGCTCTTAAAAAGTGCGAAAAGAAAGGAAAACACAAAATGAAAAGAAGTATCAGCAAAATTATACTTGTTATTGTCTGCATAGCTTTCATTGCTTCTGCTGCCATTTATGGATTTGCACCTGCAAATATAACAGGTATTCTTGACGGTGGTATCAAAAGAGGTCTTGACCTTGTAGGAGGTTCTTCAATTGTATACCAGGCAGTTCCTAATGAGGGAACAGAATTTGACAGCAGCACATTTGACCAGGACATGGAGAGCGTAATAGCAATGCTTCGTGACAGAGTAGATAATCTCGGTTATACTGAAGCAACTGTTGCAAGATATGGCGATACCGGTGACATGGTTCTTGTTGAAATTCCGTCTATCAATGACCCTGAGGAGGCAGTAAGTCAGATTGGTTCTACAGCAGACCTTAAGTTTATTGATTCTAACGGTAATGTTGTAATCGAGGGCCGTGATGTTGTTAATGCAATTGCCGCATACGGTGATTCAACAGGCTCAGGTGTTTCTCAGTATTATGTTTCACTTGAATTTAACGAGAATGCACGTGAAGCATTTGCAAATGCTACTGAAGAAATGGCAGGTCTTGCTTCTGAAAATAAAAATTATATTACAATTCAGCTCGATGAAAACATTATTTCTCAGCCAAGTGTTTCCGAGAAGATTGATAGTACCTCTTGTGTGATTTCCGGTAACTTTACAGCTGAAGAAGCTAATAATCTCGCAGCTTTAATTGCTGCAGGTAAGCTTCCCTTCAAACTACAGGATGTTGAGCTTCGTGCAGTTGGTCCGACACTCGGAGATAAGGCTCTTGAAACTTCTCTCTTTGCTGGTGCAATCGGTTTAGTGCTTGTAATGATTCTTATGATTGTAATATACAGACTTCCCGGAATTGTATCTGCAATTGCACTCCTTGCTTATGCTGCTATTATCGCTCTTGTACTTGTAATGACACAGGTTAACCTCTCGCTTCCGGGTATTGCAGGTATTATCCTCACAATCGGTATGGCAGTTGACGCAAATGTTGTTATATATGAAAGAATTAAGGAAGAGCTTTCACTTGGTAAGAGCATAAAGGCAGCTACAAAGGCAGGCTTTGACAGAGCAATTGTAGCAGTTATCGACTCTAATGTTACTACACTTATTGCTGCTGTTGTACTCATCTGGAAGGGTACAGGAACAGTAAAGGGCTTCGGTGTTACACTTTGCATAGGTGTTATCGTTTCGCTGTTTACAGCAGTATTATTGTCTAAATTCTTGCTTAATGCTTTTGTTGAAATGAATATAAAAAATCCAAAGCATTTTGGTGCATTCAAAAAGAAAGCGATTGAAGAACAGAAAGGGGGAGAACAGTAATGAATAATTTTAGTTTTACAAAGAACAGAGCTAAATTCTTTATCTTTTCCGCCATCTGTATAGTTATAGGCATTTGTTTTATGATATTCAAAGGCTTTAACTGGGACGTTGATTTTGTAGGTGGTACTGAAATTACCATCAAAATTGGAAAAACTGTTGATAAAACAGTTCAGCAGGAAATTGAAGATATCGTTAAGCCGATGCTTGGTGATAAATTCTCATCTCTCATTTCAACCGGTAACGATAAGGATGAAATTCTTATCAGATCAAATGAAATCCCGTCAGAAGAACGTGAAGCAATATTCAATGCGGTTGCGGAAAAATATTCCCTTGATCAGGATGCTCTTGTTGAAACAAATAATGTTTCAGGTGCTATTTCCGACTCGCTTCGTAAATCCGCAATTATCGCTACATCCTTAGCTGTAATTTTAATGCTCTTGTATATTGCGATAAGATTTGAATTCCTTTCAGCAATAGCGGCTGTTATATGCCTTATCCATGATATTTTCTTTGTTCTTGTAGCATATTCTGTGCTTTCAATTCCTGTCAATTCAAACATAATTGCTGTTGTTCTTACAATTCTCGGTTATTCAATCAATGCGACAATTATTATCTTTGACAGAATCCGTGAAAATAATAAGATTAACAATAAGTCAAGCTTCTCTGAAAATGTTGATAAGAGCATAAAGCAGACATTACGTCGTTCTATATACACAACAATTACAACTCTTCTTACAATCGGAATGGTTTATATTCTCGGTGTAACATCAATTAAGCAGTTTGCACTTCCTTTGATAGTTGGAATAGTTACCGGCTTGTATTCTTCGGTTTGCATTTCCGGTAATCTCTGGGCTGCATTCAAGAGTGCTAAAAAAAGCAAATAATTATCTTAAAAAATCCACTCATATGAGTGGATTTTTTTCATTTTATATTGACTTTTGCCGGGGTATATGCTAAAATTAGGTGAATTTTAAATTCTTGGATTTTTAAGGAAAAATCATATTCATATAAAGGAGAAAGTATTATGGAAAAAACTTCTACATACGCGAGCTGGGGAAATAATGCAATTCAATATGACCATATAAAAAGAACCTTTACATTCGATTTTAAGAATAATAAAAAGGCTGTAAAATCACTGAAAATTGACGAGATTATTGTTGATGGGCGAGTAATTGGTAATGCTTCAATATTTAACTCTTATAAATCTAAAATAAATAAAAACACACATTTTGATGCGATGATATTTTCCATCGAATTTGACGGCAAAAACACGATTATTGATTCACTTAAAATTGAGTTTCTGATACGATATGATTTGATAGAGATGAGGGTTACATCAAGTATTGATTGTACTCTGAAAATGTCCTCAGAGCTTTTCTGGGGTGACAGGGGATATGACAATACATATCCGATTTCAACGGCAGATAACGATGGTGTTGTAAGGTGTGCTGTTGGTCCTGCTGCAAGTAGGATATCAGATGCGTTGTTTGACAGATTAAGTGATACTGCACTCAAATTTTCAGGCATAGAGGATAAGTCAATCACTTTTGATTGGAATGAAAAAAAGTATAATTTTTCGGCATCTGTAAAGTCTAATACCTCTGATAAACTTATCATTTCGGTTGAAAATGAGCTTTTGACAAAAGCCTATAATATTACATATTCTCCCATGAATAAGGACAGGACTTTTTCACTGCCACCTGTCGGCTGGATGACTTGGTATGCGGTAAAATTTAATGCAAACGAAGAAAAGGTACTCAAAAACGCAAAATGGATGAGTGAAAACCTAAAGGATTTTGGTGCAAATTGTGTTTGGGTTGACTGGGAATGGGGGCATAAAGATTTCTCGGGTTCACGTACTGATGGAACTGACATATTTAATCCTGACAAAGAAAAATACCCCCATGGTCTGAAATATGTATCGGATAAAATTCGTGAAATGGGACTTATTCCGTCATTGTGGATAGGTTTTACCAATGAAACAAGTATAAATGAATATATGAAGGAAAACCCTGATATCGTCCTTGCAGATGATGTAAACTGGTGTGGAAGATATTTCTTTGATTTTTCTCATCCTAAATATCTGAATGAATTTCTACCTATGGCACTTGCAAATGTTAAAGAATGGGGTTATGATGCAATAAAATATGACACCCTGCCACTTTCTATGACTATTCATGATAAATACCATCATTTAATGCACAACAGTGCTCTTACGACATATGAAGCTTATAGAGGTATGGTACAGAAAACACGTCAGGCTCTTGGTGAAAAATGTTATATGCTTGCCTGTAGTGGGTGTGGTGATTACTCTATAACATGGACATGCGATATTTTTGATTCTGCACGTATCGGAGGCGACATTTTCAAGTGGGAGGAATTTATAAAAGAAGGGATACAACCAACCCTGCACTATTATCCTCTGCATAATAATGTCATGTACCTTGATTGTGATAATGTTGTTATGCGTGAAGAATTCAACAATATCTATCAGGCTGCATCCCGTATATATTTTGTTTCAATGCTTGGACTGCCGATAACATTTGGTGACGAGTTTGACGAGCTTGACGAGCAAAAAATCAGTTTTATAAAGAGCTGTATTCCTGTTCTTGATATTCATCCGACACAGCTTAATAAGCTTACTGCTTCAGAAGATATATTAAAGATAAACCTTGCTGTTGCAAAGTCGTGGGAGAGCTATAATGTTCTTAATGTGTTTAACACAGGTGAAAGGAAGAAGAAGGTTAAGGTAGATATTAAAAAGGACTTGTTATTGACAGAAGGCGAGTACCTTGTATACGATTTTACAAGTAGTGAATTTTTAGGTGTTGTTTCAAAGAATTTTGAATTAAAACTTGAAGCATATCAAAGTAAAATATTAAGTATAAGAAAAATGCTCGATATACCTCAAATTATAAGTACATCACGCCATATAACTCAGGGTGCTGAAGAAATTAACAATGTTATCTTCAATAAAGAAGACAATACTTTAACCGTAAATGCTCGGCTTGTGGCAAACAATCCTTACGAAATTTTGCTCTACGTTCCTGACGGATATGCTCCGGATTCTACACTTTCTAAGGTATCTGAAAGGGTATATAAAGCAAAATTTTACAGTAAAAATAACGAAGCAAAAGAATTAAAAATCAGTTTTGGAAAAATGTGATTTTTTTTGAAAAATATCACGATTTTTTCAAAAAAGCCTTGACAAATACTGTATGTTGTAGTAAAATGTACTTGAGGAAAGGGTGTTGCATAAATATTGTATTTATGGCATTCTTTACCTTAATAAATGTGATGAAAGGAATTGATATTATGATTAATCGTAAAACTACATTTTTTGGTCACGAAATCACCAGACTTATAGCAGGTGATAACCCATTCGGAGGACATTCCTATATTGAGCCTGCAGAGGGAGCAGAGCCTCTCAAGACGTTGATTCGTGGTAAGGAAATGAAGGAGTTCTGCTACGACACAAAAAAACTCTATGATTTGTATTGGAAGCTCGAGGAAGCAGGCTTCGACTGTATGTTCCCGCTTGCTGACCCGTTGTATGTTCAGATTCTCAAGGAATATAAGAGAGACGGTGGTAAGATGAAGTTTATCTTCCAGTCTTACAGCCCTATGCTTCTTTATCCTATGGCAAGACAGCTTGCAGATCTTGATGGCTTAATTTCACTTTACCTCAGTGGTACTTACACAGACGTAAGATACGAGCGTGGAACTGTTCAGGAAATCAAGGATGCTATTGTTACATTGAAAGGTGCACTTGATGGTCGTCCTATTGGTTTCTGTTCACATGATCCCGAACTTATTAAGATTGCTGAAACTGAAGAGTGGGGAATGGATTACCTTGTTTGTTGCCTGCACAACCTCAGACGTGGCAGAAAGGGCGAGGATAGTGGATTTATTACAGGTAAGTCTAAGTCTGGCGTTAAATTCTATATGGATGACCGCCAGGTAATGCTTGATGTTATCAAAAATTCTAAGCTTCCTTGTATTGCTTATAAGATTTTCGCAGGTGGTAATCTCCTTCTTTCTGAAAACAAGGCTGAAAATGACGAAATGGTTAAGAAATGTTATCGTGAGGTTTACTCACAGATTAAGCCCGGTGATATTGCTGCTATCGGTATGTTCACAAAGTACACAGACCAGATTGTTGACGATATGAAGCTATACCATGAAGTTATGGATGAATTCGCTAAGTAATTCATTTTCTGTCGTAATTTGAGTTTTGTATAATTTTAGCCACACAAAGTTTTATGCTTTGTGTGGCTTTATTTTTTTAATTAAAAAACGGAAATTTATAATTACAAAATAGTTTCATTTTCTTTTCGGTAAAGGGATGTACAAATTCAATTTCACCACAATGTAAGAACAGTGTCTTGCCTGCAACCTCTGTTCCGTACATATAGTCATAAAGCAGGGGAGTACCTATATGAGCCATGTGTACCCTTATCTGATGCGTTCGTCCCGTGTGTAGCTTGATTTTAAGTAGCGCAATATTATTTTCGGAATTTACAGTTTCGTATTCAGTTACAGCTCTTTGACCGTTAACAGAGACCTCCCGTTTAACAATACTTTCCGAAGCTCTGCAAATCGGGGCATCAATTATCCCTCTTGATGGATTTGGTATTCCTGAGGTTATTGCGTAATATGTTTTTTTGAATATTCCGGCTTTCATTTGTTCGGCAAGCAAATAGCTTGTAATTGCATCTTTAGCAATAATTACAATTCCTGTAGTATCTCTGTCAAGTCTGTTCACCGGACGAAAAACGAAATTTACATCTCTGTAATAGTACATACAAGCGTTTCCAAGCGTATTTTCGTAATTACCAATACTTGGGTGAGTAGGCATATCCTTAGGCTTGTTTACAGCAAGGATATGCTCGTCCTCATATATAATTTCAATAGGAATATTGGTTGCAGGAATATTGCTTTTTTCTTCATCGGCAAAATGAATTTCTACCACGTCTCCTATATTTACAATATAGCTTGAAATTGCAGCTTTTCCGTTTAATAAGATTCCGCCTGATTTTTTTAACTTCGTGAGCAGGTTTGCCGAGAGCTTCGCATCACGTCGTAGTATATCCCGAAGCTTTCTTCCACCACTGTTTTCATCAATAATTATTTTTAAATCTTTCATAAATTTTAAGGTAACTTCTTTCCTGTAGATTTGTAAAGCTCATACCATTCGTCATGTGTTATTATGACATCTGAGGCATGACAAATCTCCTTAATTCTTGAAGGAGTCGTAGTTCCGATAACAGGCTGCATCTTTGCGCTGTGACGAAGAAGCCAGCTTATAGCAATTCCTGTGCTTGTAACTCCATAGTGGTCTGCTATCTCCGAAAGCTTTTCGTTAACTTCGGGGAAATACGGGTTATCAATGAAGCTACCCTTGAAAAAGCCATATTGGAAAGGGGACCAGGGTTGTATTGTGATATCATTAAGTCTGCAGTATTCAAGAATTCCGTTATCGTGATTTATGGATGATTCGTTTGTCATGTTTACATTAAAGCCGAAATCAATCATAGGACAAAATGCAAGGCTCATCTGAAGCTGGTTTATTATAATCGGTATATCTCCAAGATATTTCTTTAATAACTCAATTTGAAGCATATGTTGATTTGACACTCCAAAGTGAGCGACCTTTCCGTCATTATAAAGCCTTAAGAAGGCTTCTGAAACAACCTCAGGCTCAAATAATGTATCGGGTCTGTGCAGCAATAAATAGTCGATGTGTTCAATTTTCAAGCGTTTTAAAGAGCCTTCAACAGAGTTGATTATATGATCGTATGAAAAATCAAATGAGATGCCAGGTTTAATACCACATTTAGTCTGAATATATATTTTATCTCTGAAACCCGGATTATTTCTCAGAAAGCAACCAAAGTTTTCTTCACAAGCACCCTTGTCGTAGATATCTGCGTGATCAAAAAAGTTTATTCCGTTTTCATAAGAAACATTTACAAACTCATCAACTTCTTTTTTCGTTTTTTGTCCGATTCTCATACAGCCTTGTGCTATACGAGAGACATAATTGTTTCCAAGTTTAAAATATAACATGTATTTCTCCTTTGGTTTTTGTAATTTATTATATCATAATATACTATTTCTTATCTATACAAAATTGTAAATTGAAATTCTTAAATTATTTTATTTATTATTTGAAATTAATCAAATATTATTCAGGCAAATTAATAAATAATAGATAATGTTGTGGTAAGCTTTTAGTGAATTTTAAATTTATTGTAATACCCATTGCAATAAATTTAAATGTGTGTTATAATTATTTGAATGTTTTTTGAATATCAATATATGTTGATATTTTTTTGTTAAACAACACAATATATGCTAATTGTTAAGTATATAAGAACAGGAGAATTATTAATGATGTCTAGGTTTGAGGCGTGGAATGGGTTTGAGAGTGGAACATGGGAAAAGGATATAAATGTAAGGAGCTTTATTAAGCACAATTATACTCCTTATGATGGTGATGAGAGCTTTCTTGAGTCTCCGACAGAAAGTACATTAAAGCTTTGGGAGCAGGTTCTTGAGCTTACGAAGCAGGAACGAGAATCCGGTGGAGTTCTTGATATGGACACAAAGACTATTTCTACTATTTGTTCCCATTTGCCTGGTTACCTGAACAAAGACATTGAAAAGATAGTTGGCCTTCAAACTGATAAACCCTTGAAGCGTGCACTTATGCCATATGGTGGTATTAGAATGGCAGAGAAGGCATGCCTTGACCACGGATATACGGTAGATGAGGGTGTAAAGGAATTCTTTACAATTCACCGAAAAACACATAATGCAGGTGTTTTTGATGCTTATACTCCTGAAATGAGAGCTTGTCGTTCAAGCCATATAATTACAGGTCTTCCTGATGCTTATGGCAGAGGAAGAATTATTGGTGACTATCGCCGTGTAGCTTTATATGGTGTTGACAGACTTATAGCGGACAAACAGGAGCAGAAGGAGACCACCCGTTCTGCAATGTATGATTCTGTTATCAGGATAAGAGAAGAACTTTCAGAGCAAATTCGTGCTCTTGAGGATCTGAAAACAATGGCAGCGAGCTATGGCTTTGATATATCACTTCCCGCCAATGACACAAAGCAAGCTATTCAGTGGCTATATTTTGGATATCTAGCAGCAGTAAAAGAACAAAATGGTGCTGCTATGTCGCTTGGCAGAACATCTACCTTTCTTGATATTTATGCTCAGAGAGACATAAAAAATGGAATATACACCGAAAAAGAAATACAAGAGTTTGTTGACCATTTTATTATGAAGCTTCGTCTTATAAAATTTGCACGTACTCCCGAGTACAATAATCTGTTTTCAGGTGACCCTCAATGGGTAACCGAGTCAATCGGAGGAATGGGAATTGACGGACGTCATATGGTTACAAAGATGTCCTTCAGATATTTGCATACATTAAAGAATCTCGGTCCTGCACCGGAGCCAAATCTTACCGTTCTATGGTCAACAAGACTTCCGTTAAATTTCAAGAGATATTGTGCAAGGGTTTCAATCGAAACTTCTTCAATTCAGTATGAAAATGATGACCTGATGAGGTTTACTCATGGTGATGACTATGCAATTGCTTGCTGTGTTTCCTCTATGAAGATTGGCAAAGAAATGCAGTTTTTCGGAGCTCGCGCAAATCTTGCAAAGTGTCTTCTTTATGCTATCAACGGTGGCGTTGATGAGATTACAGGTAAACAGGTTGCACCGGAATATCGCCCAATTACTTCTGAATATCTTGATTTTGATGAAGTAATGAAGCGTTATGATCAAATGATGAAGTGGCTTGCAAGCGTGTATGTTGACACATTAAATATAATTCACTATATGCATGATAAGTATTGTTATGAAAAGATTCAAATGGCACTGCACGATAAGAATGTTACTCGCTGGTTTGCAACAGGTATTGCCGGTCTTTCAGTTGTTGCCGATTCTCTTTCTGCTATTAAGTATGCAAAGGTTAAGCCTATCAGAAATGAAAACGGAATAGCGATTGATTACGAGGTTGAAGGCGATTTCCCGAAATATGGTAATGATGACGACAGAGTCGATTCAATAGCTTACGATATAGTTCACAGATTTATGGGACACATTCGTAAAAAACATACCTATCGTGACAGTGTGCCGACAACTTCTATTCTGACAATCACTTCAAATGTAGTATACGGTAAAAATACTGGTTCAACTCCTGACGGACGTAAAGCAGGCGAGCCTTTTGCACCGGGAGCGAATCCGATGCACAGACGAGATACACATGGTGCTGTTGCATCCCTTGCATCTGTTTCTAAGCTTCCTTTTATGGATGCACAAGACGGTATTTCCAATACATTTTCTGTTATTCCGGGGGCTTTAGGTAAGGACGACAAAATTTTTATCGGCGATATTGAGGTCGACCTTGATTGCTCAAATGGGGCTTGTTCCACACCTACTCTTTTTGAGGGGCTCGATGTTAAACAATAATTTACGTGAATTTCCCAACAATATAGGAGGTTAATTTATGGCAGCTACAAATAATCAAATAGACAATTTAGTATCACTTCTTGACGGATATGTTACAAAAGGTGGCCATCATCTTAATGTTAACGTCTTTTCTAAAGAGACACTTCTTGATGCTCAGGTGCATCCGGAAAAATATCCTCAGCTTACAGTAAGAGTAAGTGGATATGCTGTAAACTTTATTAAGCTTACAAAGGAACAGCAGGACGAGGTTATATCGAGAACATTCCACGACAAGATTTAAAATGACGGGAATTATTCATTCGTTAGAGAGTTTTGGAACTGTCGACGGGCCTGGAATCCGTTATGTTGTATTTATGCAAGGTTGTCCGATGAGATGTGCTTATTGTCATAATCCGGATACCTGGGAGATAGGCAACGGCAGAGAAATTACAACTCAGGAAATCCTTGACGAATTCGAGAAAAACCGTTCTTTTTATGGTAATGGTGGCATTACCGTCACAGGTGGTGAACCACTTTTGCAGATTGATTTCTTAATTGAACTTTTCAAAAACGCTAAGCTACGAAACATACATACGTGCATTGATACTTCAGGGATTACATATAATGAGGACAATAGTGCTTATATTTCAAAGCTTGATGAGCTTGTGGGCTATTGTGACCTTGTGATCCTTGATATTAAGCACATTGATTCTGAGTGTCATAAAGAGCTTACCGGAAAAGATAATAAAAACATCCTTTCCTTTGCAAAATATCTTGAAGAGAAAGAAATTCCTTTATGGATCAGACATGTTGTAGTTGAGGGTATTACTGATAATACGTCTGACTTAATTAAGCTTGGTGAATTTATAGGTGGTCTTAAAAATTTAAAAGCTCTTGACGTTATACCATATCACACAATGGGCGTTCATAAGTATAAAGAGCTTGGAATACCGTATCCTCTCGATGGGGTTCCTCCTCTTTCTGCAGATCTTGCTGTAAAAGCTAAAACTCATATTCTTCGTGGAATACAAAATGTAAGACAACAAAAATAAACTCCAAAACATTGTTTTGGAGTTTATTTTATTTTTGCTTTAAATATATGTACTTCAGAAGGATTAAGAAAATAATTGGTATCCCAAAATATCCGAGAATCGGATAGATACTTTTTATAAGACCTGCAAATCCTAAATTACTTATAATAGTTCCCGAAATACAGATTATTGAAGCTGAAATAATAGCCCCTTTTTTATGGTTATTAAAGAATTTTTCTCTTATTTTGATTGAAAGAGCAGTGATATTTCCGATTGCAGCCGAGAACATTCCGAGAAAAAGGAGAAAAGAATATATTAACCCAAAATAATCAGAAAGTTTTAAGGATATATATAGCATTGGAAGGTCTGAATTTATAGATTTTGGCATAGTAGACATAGTAAGTATTATTATAGCTCCTACGAGGCATAAAATTAAGGATGTAATAACACAACCTGCAATTGAGTGCTTTTTGTTTTTAATAAGAGGTGCAATAGTTATCAGAGTTCCAAAAGAGGCAAGTGCGTTAGTTGAAAAGTAAATAAAGGTAGAAGAAAACCAATTATTCAGCAGGGGATTGTTGTTTATATTTTGTAAATTAATAGTAATATCGTAAGTATTGAGGGTTTTTACACATATAAACAATGTCGAACAAACTAAAATCGGAATGATAAAATTAAGCAACTTTACGACCTTGTAAATGCCACATATAACTGAAATGAAAATTATTAAAGTGAATAATACGCTTCCGAGTATTTTGTCAAATAGCAGGATTTTTTCAAGTATTACTCCTGCACCTGCTGTCATAATAACAAAGATAGCGAACATTGATGAGTAAGTAACAAGCGTAATTATTATTTTAATAAATTTATTATTATGTATTGCTACTATTTCAGCTATAGATTGTGTTTCAGACAAATTCACAAGTTCTACAGTAATAATACCAAAAAACAATAATAACAAGGTACTTATTGTAAGTCCTATATAACCTGAAAGACCAAAAGAACCAAAAAATTCCCATAATTCTCTTCCGGAAACATATCCTACTCCGAGAAAGCTGCCGAGATAAGTAAAAGCAAATTGAATATAATTTATATCTTTATGTGTTCTCATATAATCACCGTAGGTATTATATTAAGTAAAACACATATTTATTACATAAAAAAAGGTATCTTTTGGGCTACCTACCATAAAGCAGGTAGGATAGCCCAAGAGCGCCCTTTCTAAGAATGAGATACGGTGTAACCGAGATTTCGGTTATGCCGTTTTCTCTTTTATATTAACTTCTTGTTCTCGTTCCCATTTTACTTCTTCCAAATGCTCCTCGAACATTTCCTCTATCTCCTCGGCTGTGGGGATATAGACGATGCCGACACCATGATAATACACGTCGATCTGCTGATGTCTGCGTTTATCCTTGCGGTACGGGGCGTGGACTACGATTTTGGAAACGAACTCGTGGACAAGTTCGGGAGTAAGCTCCTTAACCTCAGTTATCTTTTTGACCTTGGCAATAAACTTTTCAATATCGTCCGTTTGCTGCTTGCCTGCTTCGATCTCTATACGAAGTGTTTCGGCAAGCTTTTTCTTTTCCGCCTGCTCGTCCTCATACATTTGTGACATCTGAGCAAAGCGGTCATCGGACAATTTCCCCGATAGGTTGTCCTCGTAAATACGCATAAAACGTGTGTCAAGCTCTGCTATTCGCTTTTCGGTCTTTTCAAGTTCCCGTCTTTTCTTGGATAATTCCTTGCGGCTTTCCTCGATAGAACGACTTTGCATCTGCTCGGCAAACTTCCTCTCAAAGCATTGCACGTACCAAAAGACGCGTTGCATACTTTGCAGGACAGCTTGTTCAAGGTGTACCTCTCTGACAAAATGCGCGGTGCAATTATCCTTGTTCAGTCTTGCGGTTGAGCAGGTGAAAGAATTTTGCTCGTGCGTAAGATTTTTTGCCGTGCAATAATAGAGCTTTCCGCCGCAATCGTTACAGAATACAATTCCCGAGAACATACTGACGTTTCCGCCACGCGAAGGTCTGCGCTTGTGCTGGCGAAGCTCCTTGACGATAGCAAAGGTTTCTCGGTCAATGATGGCAGGGTGAGTATTCTCAAATATCTTCCAATTTTCTTCGGGAACGTGTACCCTCGTTTTGTTCTTGAAAGACTTGGTTGTGTAACGGAAATTGACCGTATCTCCCACATACTCCTGCTTCTCCAAGAGGTCTGCAACCGTTCTTGCTACCCACCTTCCGGGAACCGCAGGTGGGGCGGAACATTTACGCCCAACGCTTATCCAATGCTCTGTCGGTGTCGGTATCTTTTCTTCGGTCAGCTTCTTTGCGATTTGCGTCGGTCCGAATCCTTCCACGCAAAGCGCGAAGATCTTTCGTACTACATCAGCGGCAGGCTCGTCAATCAGCCACTCCTTCGGATTTTCGGGATTCTTCATATAGCCGTAAGGCAATACCGTAGTCAGAGGAATACCCGATTCGCCTTTGTGCTTGAATACCTCGCGCACCTTTTGAGAGGTGTTCTTGGCGTGCATTTCGTTGAACCAATCCTGCACGGGAAGAAAATCACTAAGTCCCTTTGATGTGTCGATATTGTCAAGAATGGCAATATACCGAACACCGAGGCGGTCAAATTCTTCTTCCAAGAGTTGTCCAACTACCAAGCGGTTACGTCCAAGACGGGAATGGTCTTTTACGATAAGCGTTCCAATCTGTCCCGCCTCCGCAAGCTCCATAATCTCCGTAAAGGCAGGTCTTGCGAAATTCGTTCCCGACCAACCGTCGTCTACAAATATTCTCGTATTTCTGAAACCGTTTTCTTTTGCGTATTTTTCAAGTATAGATTTTTGGTTTGTTATTGAGTTGCTCTCTCCTTGCAGTTCATCGTCACGTGACAGTCTGCAATAGAGGGCTGTTATCTTATCCGACTTAATATTCATTGTTCTCCTTTCCTCGGTCGGATGCGATATGAATTGTAGGTTCATCTATATTATACCACATCCGAGAAAATATTTCAACACTTTACAACACTAAAGTCTGCATAACTTTGTTAATTAATTTTGTCCGACACCCTGCGAACACGGTCAATGACATTTTCCTTGGAGTTTTCAGCAAAGCGGGTATTAACGTGAATGACCGTGCTGCCGAAATCCAAATCGAAATCGAGCTTTCGTGGGAACAATCCCTTGCGGAAATACTCAATGCGTTCTTCCTTAGTCATCGCTTCAAGCATTGGAAGTCGCTTTCGGCTCTCACTGAGAAGCTCTTGGATCATTTCATATTCTTCGTCGGTTTCGGGGGTGATGATGTGAATTGTTCTGTAATTCTTGTTTTCTGTCATCCAATGTCCTCCTTATTGTTGATCTCGTTCATCTTGGCTCTTGCTAATGCCTTGCGTTCTTCGGTGTACGGCTCGGTGATGCGGTAGGCAAACCTTTTTTTATCAATCTCAAAGGAAAGGCATCCAAGCTCGTCATCATCGGTCAGCCGACAGAGATTTGGGAACTTCTCGGCAAAGACAAGCAGCCGCTTCTTCAATGCGGTGTTGTGTGTCCGTATCACTACGGGCGCAGGTGTTTCATCAAAATAGATTTCTGTTGTCTTTTGACTTTTGTTTTTGTTCGTTATCATTGTTTTTTCTCCTATTTTCATAAAGTTTTTGAAGTAAGGCGTTTTTCGCTCAAAAAGGCTCGGTCAAGAGCGAGGAAAAATGCGGATTTTTCAATAGAAAACGCCTTTTTGATGTGGGATACGTTTTGAGGTGTCAGAAACGGAAAAATGCCGTTTTTCTTCGGTCAAGACCGTAAAACTGTTTTTGCGGGCGGTAGCAATTTTTTACGGTCAAGACCGTTTGCTTAAATGATACAAGCATGGTGGACACGCGGTGTCCATCCTAAAATCAAAGGTTCCAAATGAGCCTTTGATCTCACATTTTCAAGTGGTCAAAATGACCCTTTGCTCCTTTGTGATCAAGTGTTCGTTTTGAGCACTTGATTTCATCGGGCGGTTTCCACCCGATGATCGTTTGGGGAACCAATGGGTCAAAATGACCCATTGGTTTTGGGGTGGGTATCTGTGACCCTGCCCACATTACTTTTGAGATCAAGTTAGCAATTTGATAACTTGATTTTTATCTGCCCTCGCGTCCGTCCGTTTTGGGGGCGGATTTCTGCTTTTCTTGCTCCAACAGCTGCGGGAACTCGATCAACATTACGGTTCGCTCAACCGATGCGCTTCGGTCATAGATGTCCTTACACATAGCGAACTCCTTGCGGAGCGTTTTTATCTTTTCTGTCAGCGCAAAGATTTCATCGCGTATCGGTTGCACTTGCTCGGGATCTTTCATCCAACGAATCTTATTCCAAAGTGCTCGTCGTTCCTTACACAAGGTTTTGATTTGCGGATCAATCTTCAGCGCGTGCTGAATAAGATCATCTTTCGTTTCAAGTCCGTACTTGCCGAGAAACTTCGCTTGTTCCGAGTACATACGGGCGCGGCGAATATCATCCTTGATGGCGGCATACGCTTCGGGATTTTTGGGAATGACCTTTGGTATCGCACCAAGCAGATAGCAGTAGTGGAGATAAAGTGCGCGTAGTCCTTTCGGCTTCTCCTGCAAGGTTGGCTTGTAATACTGTACCTTTTCCCAACTGTATTCGCGGGCGTTTTTCACTATCCGCGCCCTAATACCTTCTTCGGTATATTCCGCGCCGAGCTTGTCCATACGGAAGAACTTGTTAGAGCCATACGGCTTGATGCGAAGATACTGTCCTCGGTACTCAAAGGTGTAGCCGAGGTCACGCATACGTCTATAAAAGTTTTTCAAGTTAAGTTCAAAATTTGAAATTGCCATAATGTCCGCGCGTATCTGATCGCGTATCGTCGGTATTCCTTTCTTCTCGGCGTGAACCTCCGCGATATGCTTGGCTCCTTGTTGCTTCGGCTTCTCGATGACAGATAGACCATACTCCCTGCAAAGTCTGTCCGAGGTTTCGCACATCAGCTTATAAGTGGCTTTGCAATCGTGATACCGCTTACCCGAAAACCCCGTTGCCGATAGACAGAAGTGATTGTGTACGTGTCCGCGATCTATATGGGTGGCGACCACAACGGGAAAGTCCTCGCCCCATAGCTCGTTGGCAAGCTGAACACCGATAGCGTGAGCAATGTCGGGTGTTACCTCACCGGGCTTGAAGGATTGGTAGCCGTGGTAGGCTTGAATGTCATCCTTGTCCGTATCCTCCAATAGAGTCAGCATCACTTCGTTTGCGTTCTCGGGTGTGCAGTTAATTCCCGTGACAAATTTCTTTTCCTCCGTTGCAAAATGATCGTAGGGCAGACCAAGAATTTCAGCGGCAAGCCTTTCCGCTTCATCAAAATTTTTGTTCTCCAATTCCATCGTGGTTTTGTTCTTGTTCGCTACATAGGAGAGTAACTTACTGACGTGCGCTCTCACGTCCCAAATTTTAGTTGTTGCCAAATACCTTCACTCCTTTCTTTGCATACTCTTGTTGGATTGCTCCAAGCACCTTCATCACCTCGTCAGCAGTTCGTTTGTATTCAAGCTCATCCACAAATCCAAGCGAGTGCGCCTTCGCAGCAATTTGATTCATACTTACACCCAAACGTCTTAGCTCACGAGTAAATTCTTTCACCTCTACCGAGGGCGGTTCAATGGGAGCGATCCATTGAATGACGAGGCGGAGATACTTACTCTTGTCACGACCGAAGGTTGCTGCATTTTCGCATAGCTTCTGATATTCCTCGTCGTTCAAATAAAACTTAACGAGGTTCTTACGTTTGCGCCCACCTTTTACTTTAACTTGCTTTTCTTCCATTTGAATTGTCCTCCTTGATTTTTTCAAAATTCTGTTGCGGATTTCTAAGTACGGGGGTATGGGGTTCTCCCCACCTTTCGCATTTTGTGTCCACAAATGCAGTGCTTGTCAAGAAAATTGACGGACTGAAAGTCCGTGATAACTTAGAGGTAAACTCTCACGTCTGACTCGCCGTTTTTACCTTCCGAGAAAGCACTCAAAATTGATTTGACAAAACAAAAAAGACCCGTACTTACACACACGGATCACGGGAAACACCAAAAAGCGAACGGCGCACGTTCGCTTAAAAATGTCCCGCGCCTATGTATAAGTACGAGTCTAAAAGCTCGTTTCGATAAGAGAATGCAAGCGCATTCAATGCCGGTTTAGTGGCTGATGGCGACGGATTTCTTGTGAAATAGATTACTAATCATCGGCAGATGAGCCGAGCGTTCTGTCTTGTTTTCCAAGCGGCACGAGGTTCGTTCTCCACCGCAAGTATTCACGCAAAATATATCTTATTCAGTTGTATATGTATCAACTTTGATGGCAATACTAATAATGGGAAAGTATGCCATATCAAAATTGAGTATTATATTATATCACAAGCAAAGGAATTTGTCAATAGGTTTTGCGAAAATATTTTTAAAAAGTTGTGAAAGGTTGTAAAATGCCCTCGCTCCATTTCGGAACGAGGGACTAAAATACTACATTTCTTTCTTTTTATAGAACACAACGGATAAGTACCAAGAAAGCACATATATTCCGATACCTACAAGGCAAGCAATAGGCAGAACGGCGTTCAGTTGAATTTCGTTTTGCAGACCTTCCTTAAAGATCGTAGTTGCGATAATGCTTCCTGCACATACCACGCCTATCATCACGTAGTACGCACCGCGCCCTTTTTCTACTCCATATTTGAAAACAAATGGGAG
>JAZRTY010000009.1:0-25756 GCA_045652245.1 Eubacteriales bacterium
AAACTTTAACACTTTTACGCCGACCAATCGTGCTTCGCACAACAGGTCGGCGTGGTTTTGTTATTATGACTTTGGTATATTTTTATAAAAACACGCCGGATTGTTTCACGAAGTGGAATAATCCGGCGTAAATATTTAAAGTTTTTTGCCGAGCTTTTTTCAAAAAAGCTCGCAGGGGTGAAGGGGACGGAGTCCCTTGCTATTAATAAGCTTTGCCCCAGAGGATTGTTTGCTCTGCTTTTTTGCCGCAGCAAACGCAGGTATCCGAGTGTAGCTCATCGCCGATTTCATCCACATCAAACGGCATACATCTTGAGGTGACATCTGCCTTTTCCTTAAGAGCAAGCTCGCATTCGAGGCTGCCACACCACTTTGTTTTAATAAAGCCGGGCTTTTCGGCAGCAATTGCACAAAGCTCATCAAGCCTTTCTGCTGTATATGTCATTTCGTTTCTTCTGTTCTTTGCCGTTTTGAGCATATTGCCTGTAATGTCGGAAAGAAGCTGTGTAAGTGTATTCTTGAGTTCTGGAAGCGCTACTGTTATCTTTTCGCCGGTATCACGTCTTGCAACCACGCATACGCCTGCCTCAATATCTCTCGGGCCAAGCTCTACTCTTACCGGCACACCACGCATTTCGTGTTCCGAGAACTTCCATCCGGGACTCTGGTCTCTGTCATCTATTTCAACTCTGAAATCGTTTTTGAGGGTATCAAATAATTCCTGAGCCTTTTCAAGAACACCCTCCTTGTGCTGCTGTACGGGGATTACAACTACCTGCGTTGGTGCAATCGCAGGCGGCAGAACAAGTCCGTTATCATCGCCGTGTGTCATAATGATACCACCGATAATTCTTGTGGACATACCCCAGGAGGTCTGATGACAGTATTTAAGTGTATTATCCTTGTCAAGATACTGAATATCAAATGCCTTTGCAAAGCCGTCACCGAAGTAGTGAGAGGTACCTGACTGAAGCGCACGTCCATCGTGCATGAGTGCTTCGATTGTATATGTAGCTTCGGCACCTGCAAATTTTTCCTTATCAGTCTTCTTGCCCTTAATAACAGGAATTGCAAGGTAGTTTTCGCAGAAATCTGCGTAAACATTCAGCATACGCAATGTTTCGTCTATTGCATCCTGTGCTGTTGCGTGCATTGTGTGTCCTTCCTGCCAATGGAATTCACGGCTGCGAAGGAAAGGTCTTGTTGTCTTTTCCCAGCGAACAACCGAGCACCACTGATTGTAGAGCTTCGGAAGGTCTCTGTAGGATTTTATTATCTGCGCATAATGCTCACAGAAAAGTGTTTCGGAGGTAGGTCTTACACACAGTCTTTCGGTAAGCTTTTCGCTTCCTCCGTGAGTTACCCACGCAACCTCGGGAGCAAAGCCCTCTACATGGTCTTTTTCTCTCTGGAGCAGGCTTTCGGGAATGAACATAGGCATTGAAATATTGCAATGCCCTGTTTCCTTGAACATTTTATTCAGAATTGCCTGAATGTTCTCCCAGATTGCCCAGCCGTAAGGACGGATAATCATACAGCCCTTAACGCCTGAATAGTCAACCAGGTCTGCATTCTTAACGATGTCTGTGTACCATTGCGCAAAGTCAACGTCTCTTGAGGTGATTTTTTCTACTTGTTTCTTGTCTGCCATTTTTCTTTTTCCTTTCGGATTTCTTATTGAATTTATATTCCGAGAACCTTTACGAAGGCATCTCTTATTTGTGAAAGCTTACTGTTTGCCGAGGCTTCGTCATCGCCATTTACAAGGTAGTATACCTTGACCTTGGGCTCTGTTCCCGACGGTCTTACAATAACCGACGAGCCGTCAACAAGACGATAGTACAGTACATCGGATTTTGGAAGTTTCGTGCTTGTACTTTTATTTTTATATACTTTTTTGTCAAATAGATAGTCTGCAAAAAATTCGACCTCTATTCCACCGATTTGCGAAATTTCAGCTTCCCGAAGGTCGCTCATCAGCTTCTTGGTCTTTTCGATACCGTCAAGTCCGGTCATTGCGATATTGTCAACACTTTCAAGGTATGTTCCGTACTCTGAATAGATATCACAAAGCACATCGTAAAGATTTTTGCCGACCTTTGAGTAAACTGCCGCCATTTCTGTTATCAGAACGGTAGCAACTACTGCGTCCTTGTCCCGGGCATATGTTCCTGCAAGATAGCCGTAGCTTTCTTCAAAGCCGAGAATGAAGGTATGCTCACCTGTTTTCTCATATTCCTTGATTTTCTCGCCGATAAACTTAAAGCCTGTCAGGACATCTATGAGTGCTACACCGTTTTTTTCACAAATTTTTCGTGCAAGCTCACTTGACACAATCGACTTTATAACACAGGCGTTTTCCGGAAGTGTACCGGCAGCTTTTCTGTGTTTTATAATATAGTCGCAAAGAAGTATACCAATCTGATTTCCGTTGAAGGAGTAATACTCGCCGGTATCACGTCTTGCAAGAACTCCAACTCTGTCTGCATCCGGGTCTGTGCCGATTATAAGGTCACAGCCATTTTCCCGTGCAAGAGCAATTGCCAAATCAAAGCAGCTCTTTTCCTCGGGATTCGGCACCTTTACTGTCGGGAAATTGCCATCGTGCGACATTTGCCCGGGAACTGTAATTATGTGCTTTATCCCTGCTCTTCTGAGCGCTTCCGGCACAAGAATTGCACCTGTTCCGTGGATTGGTGTATATACTATTTTAAAGTTATCTGCAACTTCGCAAACTGCATCCGGGCAAATTCTCTGCTCAAGAACTCTGTCAAGATATTTGTCATCAATTTCCTTGCCGACGACAATAATTCTGCCGTCTGCGACAGCTGTATCGAAATCACACATCTTTACAGAAAAGATATCGATTTTTGCTATTTCCTGAGAAACAACATGTGCGTGGTCGGGTGGTAATTGCGCTCCGTCCTCCCAATATACCTTATAGCCGTTATATTCTTTTGGGTTGTGTGAGGCAGTAATATTTATACCTGCTATAGCACCCAGACTGCGAATAGCAAAGGAAAGCTCGGGGGTAGGTCGGGGGGAATCGAAAATATACACCTTGATGTTACAGCATGCTAAAACTCTTGCACATATTTCCGAGAAAAATACAGAGTTGTTTCTCGTGTCACAGGCAATTACGACGCCTCTGTTTTCGCCACCGTTTTTTAAAATAAGCTTTGCAAGCCCAAATGTCGCCTGTGCTACGGTATAAAGATTCATACCATTTATCCCTGCACGCATAATACCACGAAGGCCTGCTGTTCCGAAGGATAAGGAATTTGAAAATCTTGCTTTTATTTCATCGTCATTGTCTTTTATTTCAAGAAGCTCTGCTTTGAGCTCCCGACACAGCTCTTTGTTTTTTAACCATTTTTCAAATTCAGCTCTGTGTGACATATATAGCCTTTCATAAAATCAATCAATTCTCAAGACATTCGGCAATTGCCTTTGAAAGCTCATTAGGGCAGGAGGAGGCTTTAAAGCCACACCTGATACCCTTGATTTTTTCGATAGCTTCTCTTGCGTCCATTCCTTCGACAAGCCTTGCTATCCCCTGGGTATTTCCGGCACAGCCGCCAATTATTTTAACCTTTTCTATTTTTCCGCTGTTGCCTATTTCGACTTCCATTTGCTTTGAACAAACACCCCGTGGGCTGTATATTATTTTTTTCATTGGTCTCCTCTTGTAATTTTATTCTTACACAAGCTTAATTATATCACAGAATGGGTGAAAATAAAACAGATATAATAAAAATTAACAAATAAATCAAAATTTATAGGAATAATAAAGGATTTCAAATATTTACCGTATGCATATACTCTCTGGGGGAAAGTCCGGTTACCTTTTTAAACACCTTTGAGAAGTAATGGGGATTATTGAAGCAGAGCATATTTGAAATTTGCATAAAATTGTAATTCTTCTCACGGATAAGCTTTTTTGCCTCGGCAATTTTTAAAATATTCGAATACTCCATAATGCTGCAGCCGGTAACTTTTTTGAAATGGGTACACAAATAGGTTTTTCCGTAATTCATCTCGGTACAGAGCGCTGTAAGCTTTACCTTTCCGTATATTCCGTCACGCTTGAGTATTTCGATAACCCGTGCCGAAATATTTTCATCCTCCTCGTCAGGCAGCACGGCACCCGCTTTTGCAACAGTGTTGCCGAACTTTCCTCTTAATGCAAGTATTTCCCTTTCTGCACTTCCACGCAGCTCGTTCTCGCGATAAAGGCGTATGAGCAGCTCCTCAAGACGCATTTTGATAATTTGTGTTCCTCCGAATATCGGCTTTTTGGAAAGTCGTAGCTCCTTCATATTCCTGTCAAATACTGTCAGGGCATAGGTGTTCTGGCTTTCGGCGATTATGTCGGTTATAAGGCTTCTGAGCTTATGAGGAATTTTTATATGCTTCTTTTCAAAGTATTTCATAGGAGCATCATCACACACAAAGCTTATGACAAACACGTTGGGGGCCGAGACCCCGTTTGAACGGAGCTTGTGAAATTCAAGTGGCATATGGAAGAGAGCCTCACCCTGACACAGAGTAAGTTCGTGCGTGTCTGCTGTGGCGATAATCTCGCCCTTGTCGACATACACCATTTCCCAGAAATCGTGACTTTCTCCGTCGTAGATGTAGTCCTTTGTAAACTCAAAATAGTGTATTGTTACTATCGATTTGAGGGTTATATAGCTGTTTATTCTGTGCTTTTTGTATACCTTTGGCTCGTTTTGCATACCGACGTCTCCTTTCGCTGTTTTATAAGTCGATTATACCACAAGGTGTATTTTATTTCACGAACAAATATAACAAAACTTGTAAAAAATTTCACAAGGACTGTATCAAAATGCACGGGATATATTATACTTTATGTGCTTGACAAACAATACGTTTTCTGCTACAATATATTTGTTATATAATTAAGTAATTACAGATAAAAGGAGAGTAGACAATGAAAGATTTTGAAAAAATGACAATTGAAGAAATAATCCAGGAAAGACTAAAGGACGCAGACCCTGAAATTGCGGCGCTTATCCATAAAGAGGACGAAAGGGAAGCAGGCGTTGTAGAGCTTATCGCTTCGGAAAATTTCCCGAGTGAAGCTGTAAAATTTGCAGCTGCAAGCTCTTTTGTGGCAAAATATTCCGAAGGTTACCCTGCACTTGACCGTGCGACAGGTAACAAGGGCAGATACTATGGTGGATGCTTTGTTGTTGACGAAATGGAGGAGCTTTGCTGTAACAGATGGAGACAGGCGTTCAAGACCGACTATCATGTAAATGTTCAGCCTCACAGCGGTTCTTCTGCAAACCTTGCAGCATATATGAGTGTACTCAAGCCCGGTGACACAATCCTTGCCATGGACTTAAACAACGGTGGACACTTAACTCACGGCTCTGCTGCTAACTTCTCGGGTAAGCTCTTTAATATGGCTTTCTACAATGTTGATGACAAGGGCTTTATTGATTATGACGACGTAGAAAAGAAAGCAAAGGAACTCAAGCCTGCTCTTATTTTAGCCGGTGCAAGTGCATATTCAAGAATAATTGATTTTGAAAGATTCTCAGAAATTGCAAAGAGTGTCGGTGCATACTTTATGGTTGATATGGCACATATTGCAGGACTTGTTGCAGGTGGTGTACATCCGACACCTTTCGGATATGCAGATATTATCACAACTACAACTCACAAGACACTTCGTGGTACCCGTGGTGGACTTATTTTCTGCAAGCCTGAGCTTGCAAAGAAGGTTGACAGTGCAGTATTCCCCTGCACACAGGGTGGACCTCTTCAGCATATTATTGCTGCAAAAGCAGTTGCTGCTGCAGAAGCCTGTAGACCTGAATTTGCACTTTACGCAAAGGCTGTTGTTGAAAACACAAAGGCTATGTGTGATGAATTTATAAGACTCGGCTATGAAATTGTAACAGGTGGTACTGACAATCATCTTTTCCTTGTTGACCTTTCAAATACACATCCTCACCTTACAGGTAAGCTTGTTCAGGATACTCTTGATGCAAACGGAATTACACTTAACAAAAACTGCGTTCCGAATGAAAAGAGAAAGCCTATGGAAGCAAGTGGTGTTCGTATCGGATGCGCTGCTATGACAACAAAGGGTTATACGGCTGAAGATTTTGTCAGAGTTGCCAGAAGAATAGACGAGATAATCAAATCCATTGTAGTAGAATAAGGAAATATTAAATTTGAGTCGGCAAAGTGCCGGCTCAAAATGCCATTTATGAAAAAAGAGAGGGGGAAGTCTTTTGAAGTGGGCTGAAATTAAGAAAAATGATATAGCAAACGGTCCCGGGGTGCGTGTTTCGGTTTTTGTATCGGGCTGCCGTCACAGATGTGAGGATTGCTTTAACGAAATTGCATGGGATTTCGATTACGGAAATGAATTTGACGAAAAAGTGATTTCCGATATTCTTGAATATGCGTCACCCTCATATATAAAGGGGCTTTCCTTCCTCGGTGGTGAGCCTTTTGAAAAGGAAAATCAGGCAGGACTGACAGCTCTTGCAAAGGCGTTCAAGGAAAAATACCCCGAAAAGGATATATGGTGCTATTCCGGCTTTACATATGAGGAGCTGACAGGACAGAAGAATTCAAGAGCCTCGGGGGATGCAGCAACAGAGCTGCTTTCTTATATCGACGTGCTTGTTGACGGAAGGTATGACAAAACCAAACGCAATATAATGCTTCGCTTCAGAGGAAGTGAAAATCAGAGGCTTATAGACCTGAAGGAAACCCGAAAGACCGGCGTTGTAACTCTGTGGGAGTATAATGAGCCGAGTTTTTAATTGTTTGTAGAAAACTTAATATTCAAAAGCCGAGGGGGCGGACATCGACCTCTCGGTTTTTTATTTGTCGAAAAAACACTATTTTTGTCGCTTCCAAAATGTCAATTCGCATTTTGTACGAACTTTCACCCTTTGTTTACCCCGTATCTTTGTTTTGTTTTTACAAAAAGAACAACTGTTCGAAAATTGTCCTTGACTTTTCACCCTTTTTATGGTATAATTACGTCAGAAAACAGAACGAATGTTCCAAAATGTGTTGAATTTGCTCCTGTTTACAACCCACCTGCTTTGGGTTGTTTTTAATACGCAACAAAGAACAGATGTTCTAATATTTAATAAGGAGGACTGACAATGGCAAAAAAATACGAGGAACAAGAGGAGGAATTCCTCTCGGAAGATGGAATATTTTTCAAAAAAGGACGTGAACACTTTGACAACGCAGAAAAGTGCTGTCATTGCGGTTTTGAGCTGCTGCCCGGAGAGGAGGCAATAGTGCTTTTTAGCACAGGTGACGTGCTTCATAAAAATTGCTGGAACGAGTATGCTGACGAAAACACCTCCTTTTTCGGAAAAAGCTTTGTTTATTCCGAAATGGAATAAAAGGAGGGAGGTGATAGATTGAGAGTAGCTATTGACACCTATAAAAGAAAAGCACAGGCATATTTCAGAAAATGCGACAAAGCCAACGGGGATACAGGAGGCAAGCTTACAAAGCCATATACCCTTTCGGGACTTCTTTGTGACCTTGAGCTTACAAGGGAACAGTTTTTCTCTCTGAAAAAAAGCCGTGAGGGCAGACGGTTTGTAAACTCAACTCTTACGAAAATCGAGGCTTTCATTGAGGAAAATGCGCTAAACGGCAAGATTTCTTCGAGTGCTGCTGCTAATTCTCTGAAATACAGCCTTGGCTGGACAGAAAAAGAGGAGGACGAGGAAAGAGGCGATATTGTCGTCACTCTCTCAAAAGAGGCTCAGGAGCTTGCACGGTGAGAATGACGAGGAAGCTGAAAAAAGATGCATTTTGCTAATAATATTAGCTGCAATATACAGGGGGTGATAAAGATAGAGTCAAAAAAGAAGCTTGTTCTGAAGGGGTTGCCGCAGGAAAAGCAGCTGCTGTTTTTCGAGAGCACAACGAAATACACAGCCTACGGAGGTGCCAGGGGTGGAGGAAAAAGCTGGGCTTTGAGAAGAAAGCTTGTGCTTATGTGCCTGAGATACAGCGGACTTTCGGTGCTGCTTTTACGCCGTACCTACCCGGAGCTTCGGGAAAACCACATAAGACCCTTGCTTTCCGAGCTTTCGTCTGTTGCGTCTTATTCGGATTTGCGAAAATCCTTTGAGTTTGCAAACGGTTCACGTATAAAGCTTGGTTACTGTGACAGCGAGGATGACACGAACCAGTACCAGGGACAGGAATATGATATTATCGGCATTGACGAGGCTACGCAGTTTTCGGAATATCAGTTTCACACTCTCAAGGGTTGTCTTCGAGGTACAAACGGGTATCCGAAACGGATTTATCTTACTTGCAATCCCGGTGGTGTCGGACATGGCTGGGTGAAACGTTTGTTTATTGACAGAAACTTCCGAAGTGGCGAAAACCCCGATGAATACAGCTTTATCCCGGCTTCGGTCTATGACAACAAAATATTACTTTTGGAAAATCCCGATTACCCAAAGCAGCTTGAGAGTTTGCCGGAGGAGTTGCGACGAGCGTGGCTTTATGGTGACTGGGGAGTTTTTGCAGGTCAGTATTTTCCGGAGTTTTCAAGGGATTTACACGTTGTTACTCCATTTGCCATTCCTGATGAATGGACAAGGTATTGCTCGATTGACTACGGCCTTGATATGCTTGCGGCGATGTTTATTGCAGTGTCACCAACGGGGGTGGCGTATGTTTATGACGAGGTTTATGAAAAAGACCTGATTGTAAGCTGTGCGAGTGCAAAAATTCTCGAAAAAGCAGCAGGTGTTACCCAGTTTTTAGCCCCCTCTGACCTATGGTCAAGGCAGAAGGACAGTGGAAAGAGTATCGCCGAGCTTTTTTCAGACAGTGGGGTATATCTTACCAAGATAAATTCCGAGAGAATACAAGGCTGGCTTTGTCTTAAGGAATGGTTGAAAATTTATGAGGAAAACGGACAGAAAACCTCTCTTCTTAAAATTTTCAGCAATTGCACTAATATTATTAGGTGTTTACCGTTACTTCTTTGCGATAAGGAGAAAAACGGAGATGTCAGCACACGACCTCACGAGATTACTCACGCACCTGATGCGCTTCGTTATTTTGTGGTTTCAAGACCGTATTTTGCAAGTAAAACAAGTAAAGAAAAATATAAAAAGCTCCCGGGAAGGCTTACAGGCAGAGCTTTGAGAGCTTTTTAAATAATAAATGAAAGGAAGAAAATTTATGAATTTTACCGAAAAGCTGTTCGGAAAGAGAAAAAAGGCGTCTTTTTCCGGGTACGACTACTCAACAGTTTATGACAGAGAGGACACAGTTCAAAGGCTGCTTTCCTATGCAAGTATGTCAAAGCAGGATATAAACGAATATTGGAAGAAGATGCGTTCTTACTATGACGGAAATCACAGCACAGAGGCATTTACGTCAAAGTTTACTCTTGAGAACGGTCTGCCGTTCAGGACGGCTGTATGCTCTGACGGTTATATTCACGTTGAGAGTCAGATTGATGCTACTATTCCGGAATTTGAGTTCTCACCTCGTGGAAATGACGATTCCGAAAAGGCAAAGCAGAGAGAAAAGGTAGTACGCTACATTTGCGATACCAGCGATCTTGAATACAAAAATTCAAGGAACGAAAGACGACTTGGAATACTCGGTTCTGCCGTATGGAAAGTATGCTGGGACTGGTCAAACAAAAACGGTGGTGTTATGGGTGAGGTTGTAATTGACAACCCAAGTCCCTTTGAAATTTATCCCGATCCGTGTGCTAAAACTGTTGACGAGTGTGAGTATATCGGTTATGTTTACTCGATGCACAGAGAAAAGGCAAGAAGAATTTTTGAAAAGGAACTGTCGATTCGCGGAATTTCCTTTGACGAGCTTGTATATTCCTCAGATTCCGGAAAGCACATTTATCTGGATGGTGAGAATGACGAATTTTCCTACAAAACCGAGAATGACACGGTAAGAATTACCGAATGGTGGTTCAGACAGACACAGGACGGTTCGTGCGATATTGAATGTTACAGCGAGGGCAAAAAGAAGCTTGTTCATTATGATTACAAAGCAGGAGATATCGGTCTTATTTTACTTATCGGAAACACAGAAGTCAGATACATTCCGAAATATTGGAGAAATACCAATTGTGATATGTTCCCGTTTGTAGTTTACGACAGACTCCCGGGTGAAAACTCTATCTGGGGTAAAAGTGAGCTTGAGGCGATTATTCCCTTTATTGATGCTGCCGACAGAGAAATTGCATACGCACAGCTGAATTCTGCGTACTCCTCAAATGACATTATTGTAGCTGAAGAAAATGCACTTTGCGAGGACTGTGAATTTGATAATTCTCCGGGTGCTGTATGGAAGCTGCGTCCGGGTATGATGGGTAAGGTACAAAGACTCGGAAATTCAGGCTATACCGAGAGCTACTTACATTCAAACTATGATAAGTGGCGTTATCTTATGGAGCAGACAACAGGTAATTTCACAATAAATCAGGGAAATGAGCCTGAAAGAGTTACAACTGCCACAGGTATTGCCATTCTTAACGAGAGAGCCAAAAACCGAGGAGCTCTTAAGAAAATCGATAAAAGTGCAGGCTTTGCAAGACTTTTTGAGCTTTGCGACAGAACTGCTCTTGAATATTACGATGACGGCAGAGTGATTTTCACGGGGGCTGCCGATAAGGACTCTTATGTATTCAAGTATGAGGATTATCTTGTAGATGACGGTGAGAACGGTTATATTCCGAGAGTTGATGTGAGAATTCATATCGGTGACGGACTTGCAAATTCAAAGGCGTTTACTATTTCGGCAATCAGCTCACTTATTTCTACTCCCATTACTGCCGATAACTACAAGATTGTCAAGAGCTATCTTGAACTTATTGACCTGCCTATGCGTGCCGAGATTTGTGATATGCTTGATGAGAAATTTGAAAGCAACAAGAGTGGAGACACACAGGATTTATCGCAGTTTTTGAGCTTGCTTGAAACAGAGCTTGAAAAGGAAGTTGAAAATCCTGAAGAAACAGGTATTGATTATGATGCCGGAAATTCAGAGTACGTAGGGGGATATGAAAATGAGTGAAAAGATTGAAAAAGGAACAAACGAAAGGTTGTTTACTCAGGCAGAGCTTTCAAAGCTTATAAACAAACGTCTGTCACGCGAGAGACGGAACAATGCTGCTCTTTCAAACGTGTATAAGCTTTTGAAAGTGCTTGCAGAAAAGAAAATCATTAACGCATCTTCATATGCGGAGGCGGCACAGGAGCTGCAAAATAAACTTATGCTCCTTTGTAACGACGAAAATATGAAAACCGACGACCGGAAGGTCGGAAAATCAGGGGAAGTAGCAGAAGAAATCAAGATTATTTCCGAATTGTACGAAACATCAGAAACAGACGAAGATAGCGAAAGGGCAGAGGAAATTATCCCGGTTGACATAACCGAAACCGTCAAAAGAGGTGATGTCGAGCCTGATAGCGTAAATACTTCGGAAAGCTTTGCAGATGAAATTTATACTTCTGACTGCGAGCTTTGTAAAGAGGAAAAAGCTTCTTTTGAAGAAAAAAAGCCGGAAGCATATCCTTTATCGGAAATTTCGGAATTGTTTGAACGTTTCCCTGAAAACAGAGCATGGAAGATTATTACGAGCCATGAATTCTCAGACTTTTGTCGTGGACGCGTGGGGGGACTTTGCGAGCTTTATGACTGTTTTTGTAAGCATTTCGGAAAGCTTAGCAGTCTTTTTGATGGGGAGGAAAAGACTGAATCAGAGCATTTATCCGAAGGTACTTACAACAACATAAGTCCTCGCAATATTATCTCGGAATATTCTTCAACAGGCTTTTCGGGACGCAGTGCAAGTCCTTCCTCGGATGACGGTGCAAATCTGTCGCCGCTTCAGAGAAAAATTGCAAAAAGCGCAGGTATTTCCTACAGAGAATACGCAAGTATGCTCCGTGAGATACCGCAATACAGTAAGAGTGACAAGAGAACTCTTACAAAAATCAGAATTTAAACTAAAAAAAGAAAGGAAATTAAAACTATGAATGACATTTATACTTGGCAGGATGACCTGTACCCTCTTGTTAAAAAGAGATTTGACCTGAGATATGCAAAAAGACTCGACCTTATCAATGAGGTTTGTGATGTTATTGAACAGGACGAAATTGATTACAGACTTGAAGGCGTTGGTGGCTTCGGTGAGCTTCCGGAATATGACGGAACAGACCTTACAAGTGCCGACCAGAAGCGTTCCTTCATTACAACTATTACTCCGAAGGAGCACGCTTTAGCCGTTGGTCTTTCTTATAAGAAGGCTAAGGTAGACCTTTCCGGCGAGGCTGCGAAAATCGGTACAAGACTTGCTGACTCTGCATATATGACAGTACTTAACGAATTCTACAGAGTATTCGGTAATGCCTTTACTACTCTCGGTGCTGACAATCAGCCCTGGGCAAGTGAAAAGCACCCGATTAACACAGTTTCTTCTGAAACCTACTCTAACCTTATTACAGAAAATCTCAGTGTTGCAGCTATTACAAAGGCGCAGACTATGGCGTCAAAGTTTGTAACACCTGACGGTCTTCCCTTTGCAGGTAATTTTGACCTTCTTCTTGTTTCTCCCGAGCTTGAAGCAAAGGCAAAGGAAATCTGTGGACCTAACTCCAAGATTATCCCTGAAAAGAACCCCGACCTTGATGCTCCTGCAAATGCAGCTAACCCCGTTTACGGTATGAAGTATCTTGTTGTCGGTGCCGGAAGCCTTGGTTTCCAAGGTAAACAGTGGGCACTTGCTGACTCTATGCTTCTTCGTGAAGTACTCAAGCTTGTTTATATTTCAAGACCTACCGTTCTTGTTGCAAAGCAGGATAATCCTCTTATTACTGACTACATCGGATATGTTGACTTCGGCTTCGGCTTTGCTGACGGTCGTCCGATTATCTTCTCAAACCCCGTAGAACCCGAAACTGTGGAGGAATAACAGATGAATCTACAGTATTTATTGCCTGTAAAATCAGAAAACATTGTAATTTATGAAGGTACACAAAAACTGATTGATTCAAAGGGACTTATGGCGAAGCTGCGTGTTGTATCGGGAACTGCCTATGTGACAGGAGAACATGATACTGTTACAAGTACTTCATACAATCTGAACCCCGGTGAAACAATAGACTTTGTCGGAAAACTCAAGGCTATAAGTGCAAGTGGCGGCTGTACAGTCAGAGTTTTATATTTTGACGCTGTCTGATTTTTTATAAAGTTTTGACGGTATTGCTGCTTTGGCGATACCGTCAAAATAAAAGATAAGGAGGAAAATGATGTTTTTACAAAATCATACCTTTGAAGAGCTGCGTACAAGAGTACTGAAACTTCTTGAGAGATACAGCTCGAACGGAGTACAGAATTCCTGTGGCGAGGTAAAGGATATTGAAGCTCGTCTTGTCGAGAGTACCAATACTCATTTACGAAAGCTGTATTCAGAGCTTTTAAGACCCGTACGCAGGGTACAGATAAAAATTAAAAAGCTTAATTTTTTATGTACCAAGAAATATACCATAAAGCAGAACAAGCCGCTGGTCTGGGAAAACGTCGGAACCGGTATGGTTTTTTATTGCAAGGTAAGAGGTGATATGACCTTTACTGTAGAGAGCGAAAGCGGAAGTAAGGTTTACACAATGCACAGTGATAACGGAGAACCGACAGTAATTTGCGGCAGCGCAAAAAGCTGTAAGGACAGCTATATGAAATTTAAGGCTGAAACAGCGACAGAGGCTGAATTTCTGGAATTTTTTGCCTTCTGGGGGGCAACCTACGCAGAGGACGAGGAGGTTGAAATAACAACCGACGGTATTATGTTTCCGAAAATCCCCGAGGATTGTGCAGAACTTATCGCAATTTACGATAAGTCCGGCAGGAAGGTTTCATCTGATATTGTTGAATATTCCACATATTCCGGAAGACTATATACCGACAATAAAAATTACGGTGAATATACTGTTGAATATGTTGCTTTGCCACAGGAAATTAGCTCAGATACAACAGGGGAGGAATTTATAAGACTTCCGTCTGTTTTGTTTGATGCACTTTGTTATATGTGTGCTTCGGATATATGTCCTGCAAATGACGGCAACGTCTTTTCCAAGCTTACATACAAATACCGTGAAATTCTTGAAAACTACTACAGCAGAAGCAGAAGCTTCACTTCGGGAAGAAACAGTTTTTTCACTCTTACCGGGCGAATAAAGAAATAACAGACTATCAGGAGGGATTATGTCACATATAAATATAAAGGTTCCCTCTATGGGGGCTTTGAAAATGAAAGAAAAGGAAATTACAGACTTTACGGGTGGTGTGAATTTCTGTATGTTTCCGACCGACCTTCGGACAGGTCAAAGTCCTTTTATGAAAAATCTTATATTCAGCAAAAATTTGCTTCGTACAAGATTCGGACAGAAAAATATTGATACAGCAAGTGAAATCGCAGGCGCTTTCCATTCAAAATGTGAGAACCTGTACTTTGGCAGAGAGGTTATGCATATAGGAACGTCGCTTGTTACCTTCGATGGCGAAAAGTCCTATGTATCCCTTGACACTTTGCCGGATTGCGACAGCTTTATGTTTGAAATGAACTCCAAGGTTTATGTTTTTTGCAAGGTGCGAAGAATATTTATACTCGACAGGGATTTTACGGCAACAGAATATGAGCTTCCCGCCATTGAATATGTCAGGAGTGCAACCTATGGTCTGTCCTCCATCACTTATGCGCCAAAATCTGACCTGCTTGTACATGGAGATATAATAATAAATTATCAGTATTCTGCAAACTCATCTTATTATTATGTATTGCCGCTTGTTTGCGACGAAGACTTCCCATTAGCTGTTTTTGACGGAGGTACGGGAACAGAAATTTCGCCGGAGGCGTACTATCTTGATACAGACGGAAAAACAATAAGATTTCACAGCAAACGACAAACAGGAATCAGTGTCAGGTACACGCCCGTGAAGGGGAGTGAGTGCAGAAAGTTTGATAAGATTTTCGATTGTACCCATGCTATCTGCTACGGCGGTTACAACAAGGGTGGTACAAGGGTATTCTTTTCGGGAAATCCCGAACAGCAGAGCTATTACTATTACAGTGAGCTGCTTGACCCACTTACAGTTAAAGAGTTATCCTATGATATTCTTGGCGACGGAAGTCAGGATATTGTAAAATTTGCAAAGCAAAAGGGTGACCTTATGGCGTTTTGCGACAGAAGCGTTTACCGTATAACCTACAACTTTGACGAGGAAACAGGCTGCAGCTTTACTACTGCCGAAATCAGTTCAAAACTTGGCTGTGATATGCCGGGAAGTGTACAGCTGATTGACAACAGGCTTGTGTTTGCAAACTCGTCAACCGGAGTACATATTATAACCTCGTCTGATTTTACCGACGAGCTGAGTGTTCGCAGCCTTTCCTCGAATATTCTCGGAAGTGGTCTTGAAACAGGCTTTCTTGCAAGGGTAAAGGATTGTGAAGGAAAGTGCTTTTCAATTGATTTTGACAGAAAGTATTTCCTGTTCTTTGGTACGCACGCATTTGTCTGGGATTACAGTCAGTATGGGTATTCAACTTCTCTTGAGCCGTTTGAGGCTGAAAGGAGACTTTCCTGGTACTACTTTGACTCAATACGGACTTATGCGCCATTTGAACTTTTCGGTAAACTTTATGGACTTCATGAATCGGATGAAAATACAAAATTTATGGTTTTTTCTGATGAGGAAATCAAAGACTTTGATAAGGCTATCGAGTGCGAATTTATGACACCTGAAATTGAGCTTTCGACAGTACAGGCGAAAAAGATTCTGAATGAGGTTTTTTTCAGTTTGCTGAAGGAGGACTCTACTGTAAAGGTTACCGTTTATGTCGACGGGAAGGAAACTCAAAGCGAAAGCTTTGATATACGTAAAGACGAGACCGGAGAAAGAGGAGCGCTTGAGAGGTTGTTTCTTGCTGTAACTCCTTTTGAGGGCTACAGATTCTCCTTTAAAATTTCCAGCACAAGTGGAATTTTGGGAATTTACGATATTCTCATGCGCTTTAATAATGACAGGATTTTTTACAGATGATATGCTTTAATATAATGAATTTTATTTAGAAAAGGAGTGTTTTATATGTCAAGCAAATGGAAATACGCAGACTTACCTGCTCAAACAAGACTTGATATGCTGAAGAACGGCAATAAAGACCTTTTTGATGAAGAGGTTGCAAGAACAAAAGAGGTTATGGATGCCCGTCGTGAAGTCGGACTTGATACAGATGCACAGGAAAAGTGGATTGATAATGTGGGATATAACTACAATCTTCATCTTGCAGGTAAGGCAGGTGAAAGCCCTGATAACGTAAGTAAAACCGGATATGCAAATATTTACTACACTCCGAAGGACCGTTCGTCGGGTGGCAGTAAAATAAAGCCGAATACCGGAAGAACTGCAATCGGAGTTGCAAGAGAACATATCGAAAAGGCAGCAGAGAGTGCAAGTGAGGAAATCCGAAAAAAATATACTTTGCTGAAGGAACAGACAAGGGAAGAATTTTCCGAAAAGTCACCTATCTTGCGTGAAATGCTTATAAACAGCGGAGCTTCACTTGAAGGTGGCAGGGCTAAGCAATTTTTTGCAGATATACAGAAAAATCTCGATTCGGTTTATGATGAGTATGATAAGGCTATGAATGAGGAGCTTGAAAATGTCGGCAGAATGTACGCACAGATGGAGAATAAGCTTACAGAATACCGTAACAGCGGTGTATATGAGCCGTCGCTGATTTCTGTTGCACAGGAGCTTGTTAAAGGACTCAGACAAACCGGTAAAATTGAATATCCGAAGTTAAGTTCACTAAAGATGGAAACGCAAAAGAGTGAAAATCAGGAGTTTCTTCCGGACACGGTCTCAAAAGAGAATGTCCGTACCGAGTCTGACAGGGCTGAGGCAGAAATGCCGGTACAGGCAGACAATGTTTACAACAATGAAGAAAAATCCGATTTCGAAAAAGCCAGAAGCAAGGCGATGGTTTCGATTCTGACTGCAATGAGCGATTTGACAAGTGAAAACCTCAAAAGGGCATTTGAGGATATGGGGCTTACCAAAGAGAATGTAAATGCAATTTTAAAAAGAATACGGGAAAAGGTGACTCAACAAATGAAGGTTGACTAAGTACATAAGGCAAAAATAAAGAGAAGACTCGTGGTAACATACGAATCTTCTCTTTTTTCTTTGTCAGTATTTGTACATACAAATGCAATGCCGGTTCTAATACGCTTTGTTTTTCAAATCTTCGCTAACGACATTGCGTTTTTTTGCAGAGGGGTTTTTAAATTTATTAAAGAAGAATTGATTTTATGTGCAAAATTACTTGACGAATGCAAAAAAATAGGGTAAAATAATATAATACCTATTTTTATTGTAAAGGAGAGGGAGAATATGCCGTCTTTTGAAACGGGTCCGGTTGAAAATATCGCCTTAAAGGCTTGCGAAGCTGTTTTATGTGATTTTAATTTCAGCGCAAAGCTCCTGTCCGAATATGATAAATTTAAGGTATTTCAAAAAGCATCAAGAATATATCTCTCCTCTGACAGGGTACTTTTGCAGCGGCTTTGCAATATTTATATTTCGGAGCTTGTAAAGGGAGTAATTTCCGGAAAGCTTCAGCTTGACTCTGCTGTTTCAGAAATGCTTGATATATATAACAGGTATGCACAGCTTGAAAATCTGCGAAAAAAAATACCGGAATGGATTTTTGACCTTTATATTGTAAATGAGAACCTTGACGGGCTTTATGAGCTTTTTAAAAAGGAAAGAGTAGATTTTCCGTTAAAGTGTGATTTCCTGATATACGACTATCTGAAGGAGTTTTTTTCCTCTTCTGAAGGGGATATACGGGAAAGACTTTTTGAGTTTCTGCCGTCTGTCTGCTCGTACAGGTATTATGAAATGCCGCATTTTACCGAAAACATTGATATATGCTCTCGTGTAATGAGCAAGGCTCTGGAGGAGCTTTTTGAAGCGGTTTTGTCCCGGCGGGGAAAGGAATATTTTATTCCGGAGAAAAAGAAGGTGCGTCGCTCTTGCTTTGACGGACTTTATTGTGTCTGTGACGCATTTCGTTTATATGAAATAGAGTATATACCGTACAGTGAAAACGAAGAGCTGAATAACCTTATTTGCTGTGCTGTAAAATATACCGACAATATTCTGCGACAAAGCTTTGGCGTGCGTTCAAAGCTTATTGGAGTAGGACTTGAGAAGGAATACCGTACACTTATATGTGATATTGTACGGGAAGAATTCCCGTCCTTGAATGTTACGGCAGGTCGTGTCGGCAGAAAACCGAAGGTGAAGAGTATTTGCGAAAAGTCTGAAAAAAGCGAAAGGGAAATTGCCCGGAGCAATCGCAAAAGAACGCAGGAAATTGTAAGCTCGGTTGACTTTTCACGTGCAAAAGAGCTTGAACGGGATTCCTGGAAAATCGCCGAGCTTTTCGGCTCGGATTACGAGGGGACAATGCTTGAGTGCGACATCGGGGAAAAGCAAAAATTCGAGGAACCTGAAACAGCTCGGAATATTCCGAAGAATGAAAAGCAAGCTGTAAGCGAAATTTATGATTACGGGGATTTTACAGAGCTTTTTGAAAATCTTGCTGAAGTTGAGCTTGGTTTTCTGAAGTGTATTGCTTTGGGGGATAACACCAATGATTATTGCAGAAAACACGGAAAAATGCCACTCGGACTTTGCGCTGAAATTAACGAAAAGTCGATAGAACTTTTCGGGGATTCGATAATTTGCGAAAGTGGCGACAGATTGCAGCTGTTTCCCGATTATGAGAGGGAAATTTCAGAGATACTTGGGAAAATAGTGTAAAGTGAGGGAAGAAAAATGTCACAGAATAATATAAAGCTTTCAAAGAGGGTACTTGGAGTACTGCTGGGCTCAATAGGTGCAGGAGTTGTACCGAGAATCGGGCTTGAATATATTGCAATCGGCAGAAATGATGAGGTATCAGCACTCCTTCGTGACCTTGAAGATATTTCCGAAGGGATGTGTACGGTAAAGTTCATAATCGGAAGATACGGAAGCGGTAAGAGCTTTTTACTTCGTCTTTACGAAAATCACGCACAAAAAGAGGGCTTTGTTACTGCTTCCTGCGACCTGTCGCCCGAACGCAGACTTACAGGTACAAGAAGTCAGGGACTTGCGACCTACCGTGAGCTTATGCGTAATTGCGCTTGTAAATCAAGTCCCGACGGTGGAGCGCTTTCGGTGATACTGTCAAGATGGCTCGGTGAAATCGGCACAAGAGCTGTAAGTGAAGGAATAGAGATAGACAGTGAGGACTTTTCAAAATATGTAAGACAGGAAATTTTCAAGGTCTGCACAGAGCTTGAAACTATGGTAAACGGCTTTGATTTTGCAAAGGTGCTTTGGAGTTACTATGAAGGCTATGCAAAGGGTGACGATAACAAGCAAGCCTATGCACTCAAGTGGCTTCGTGGTGAATATGCCACAAAGCTTGAGGCAAGGACAGAGCTTTCGGTTTCCTCTGTTATAAATGACGAGAACTGGTATGACTATATAAAGCTTATGTCGGTATTTTTCAGAAAAATCGGTTATCGTGGTTTTATTTTGTACATTGACGAATGTGTGAACCTTTATAAAATCCCAAACAGGGTATCAAGAGAAAATAACTACGAAAAAATACTTTCAATGTTCAATGACACAATGCAGGGAAGGGCTACGGGACTCGGAATATATTTTGGCGGCACCCCCGAATTTTTAGAGGATAAGGCAAAAGGGCTTTACAGCTATGAGGCGCTTCGTTCAAGACTTGCGCAGTCGAAATTTGCAAAAGATGAAAATACCGAAATCAAGAATTTTCTCACTCCCGTTATCCGTCTTTCAACTCTTACCGGTGAGGAGCTGTTTGCACTTCTCGGAAAGCTTGTGACCATTCATTCCCTTTATTATGGCTATGAAAAGGATGGCACAAATGTGGCAATTTCAGACGAGGAAAAGCTGGAATTCTTAAAAATCTACGGTGAGAAAATGGGTGCTGATACTCTGCTTACTCCCCGTGAGGTAATACGTGATTTTCTCTCGGTGCTGAATATTCTTATGCAAAATCCGTCAGTGAATTTTGCTCATGTCATCGGAAGTGAAGAATTATCGCAGAACACGCAAAAAGAAGAAAATGAATTTGATAAGGCTTTCGCAAGCTTTGATTTATAATTAAAAACACAGAAAGGCAGGTGAAGATAAATGAACGAAAGCTTCAAAAGGTTATCCCCGAGGATTCGTGAGTATATCTTCACCAATTTCGGTTGGGACAGCCTTCGGCCGTCTCAGGAGGCAGCAATAGAGGTAATTCTCGGCAGTGAGGATAATCTGCTTCTTTCCTGTGGAACGTCATCGGGTAAAACCGAGGCTGCATTTTTGCCGATACTCACAAAAATAGAAAAAGAAAAAAGAGCCGGCACATCGGTGCTTTATATTGCACCCTTAAAGGCACTGCTCAATGACCAGTTTGAAAGAATATCGGTTTTGTGTGAGTATCTCGGACTTACCGTGAGCAGACGACACGGTGATGTTTCGCAAAGCAATAAAGAGGACTATCTTGAAAATCCGTCGGATATTTTGCAGATTACTCCCGAATCTCTTGAAAGCCTGTTGATTAACAGATATGAAAAAATCCCCGAAATTTTCGGGAACCTTAAATATATCGTTATAGACGAAATATCTGCCATGCTCGGCGAGGACAGAGGTATGCAGGTAATTTGTCTTGTTGCAAGGATTATCAAAAGCTGCAATATAAAAGCACAGATTTCGGCTCTGTCGGCAACTGTCGGAGATACAAGGGCTGTGTGTGAGCTTCTTACAATGTGTAACGGAAGAAACACAGCCTGTCCTGAAATCCCCGAACAGATAAAGCGTGTTTCCTTGCTGTTTGAGCATTTCGATACCGTCAGGGAACGGAATGAATTTCTGTTCTCGGCAATTAAGAATAAAAATGCTATTGTCTTTTCGCAAAGCCGTGATGAAACAGAAAAAATAACAGCATCGCTTCGTGAAATATCAAATAAAAATCACACCGATACCGATATTTATATTCATCACGGTAATATTTCGGCACAAATGAGAAAAGAAGCAGAGGAAGCACTAAGGGACAACAGTAAAAATACTGTTGTGTGTGCTACAAATACTTTGGAGCTTGGAATTGATATAGGTAAAATTGACAGGGTTGTATCGGTTGGAGCTACAAGCTCGGTTTCAAGCTTTCTTCAACGCCTTGGCAGAAGTGGCAGACGTGATAATATATCCGAAATGCTCTCGGTTTTCTGCCGTGACGAGAACAAAGTATCGGAAAAGGAGCTTCCCGACTTTTCACTTGTTCAGGCAATAGCAATCCTTGAACTGTACAAACGTGAAAAATTTGTCGAGAGGGTGGAACATACAAGACTTCCGTATAGCCTGCTGTGCCACCAGACACTTGCAATACTTGCAGGTACACCTGAGGGGTTATCGCTTCCAAGACTTGCGCAAAGTGTGCTGACCTTGCCACCCTTTAAAAATATAACTGTCGAGGACTACAAAATACTGCTTTCGCATCTTTCAAAGGAACGCTATATCGAAAAGCTTTCCGACGGCAAGGTTATAATCGGAGTAAATGCCGAAAAGCTTATTTCGGGATTTACATTTTACTCTGTTTTTTGTGAAGATTATAAATTTACGGTAAAAGACGAAAACGGAAGGAATATCGGCGAAATAAGCAGCAAAATAGATGTCGGCGAAAAATTCTCACTCGCCGGAAAAACCTGGCTTTGTACCAATACCGATAAAAACGCAGGTGTAATTTATGCTGTTGCCTCACAGGGAAAGGCGCAAACGGCAGCAGGTTACGGACAATTCGGGCTTGACAGAAGAGTTGCATACTATGCAAGACTTGTGCTTGAGGAAAAGAAAATATATCCGTATCTCGGAAAGAGAGCAAGAAAGGAACTAATAAATATTAGAGAAAGAATCAGGAACGAGGATGTTTTAGGGTATCCGTTAAAACAAATCGGTGAAGAGCTGTGGGCACTGTATACCTTTTGCGGAAGTGCTGCGCAGAACACGATTTACCGATATATCAAGAGTATAACAGGCAGCCTTATAACATCAAGACACGTTATTGAAAGTCCTTTCCTGATTACCTTCAGAATGACCGAAAACGAGCTTCCGGAATTTTTAGAGCTTCTTCGCAAAAATATGCGTGTTATGAAAACAAATCCCGATATTCTCTTTGAGGACAGAGAGGTACTGCGACTTGAAAAGTACGATTATCTCGTACCGGAGGTGCTTTTGAAAAAGGGCTATCTTTATGACAGAACAGATGTTGAGGGTGCAGAAAAAGTACTTTGCCGACTTTTTAAATAATATTTAAAATTGTAACACAATCTATATGTATATTGAAATTTTGATGAGCAGGAGAAAAAATGAAACTTACAGAATTAAAATATGCAATAGAAAGCGGAGCTTACGACAAAGCTTTTTCAGCTCTGTATGGAAAAGACTTTGACAAAGCAGCAGTTTATGAAAGATATCTTAAGGCAGTAGACGGCTTTTTCGAAAATTATAAGGAATTTGTGTCACAGGAAACAGAAATAAATCTCTTTTCTGTTCCGGGCAGAAGTGAAATTTGTGGAAATCACACCGACCATAATCACGGGAAGGTAGTAGCGGCAGGAATTTCACTTGACATTATCGCGATTGCCGTAAAGACAGAAAAGGCGCAAATCAGGATAAAGTCCGAGGGCTTTCCGGAGGATACAGTATCAACCGAAAATTGCGAAACTGTCGTTGAAAATGAAAAATATAAAGCATCGGCGATTATCCGTGGTATGTGCGACGGATTTTTGAAGAATGATTATAAAATCGGTGGCTTCTATGCCTATACTACTTCAGATGTACTCAAAGGCTCGGGACTTTCCTCGTCTGCTGCCTTTGAGGTAATGGTGGGAAACCTGCTCAATCACTTTTATAATGACGGAAATATAGATAATGTAGAAATTGCAAAGCTTGCACAGTATTCCGAAAATGTGCATTTCGGAAAACCTTGTGGACTTATGGACCAGATGGCTTGTGCTGTTGGCAGCTTTGTTGCAATTGATTTTAAGGACACAAAAAATCCACTTGTAGAAAAGCTTGATTTCAGTCTTTCGGACTTTGGATATTCTCTTTGTATTGTAAATACAGGTGGAAACCATGCAGACCTTAACGAGGATTATGCGTCAATTCCGTATGAGATGAAATCGGTTGCAAAATATTTCGGAAAAGAAGTACTGCGTGATGTTAAGCTGGAAAGTATTATTGCAAATATTCCTGCACTTCGTGCAGCGTGTGGTGACAGAGCAATTCTCAGGGCACTTCATTTCTGCAGCGAAAATGTAAGAGCTGAAAATGTAAAAAACGCCTTGAAATCAGGCGACCTTTCGGGATTTTTGAAGGAAATAAAGAAGTCGGGACTTTCGTCTTTGATGTTGCTTCAAAATACCTATACCACAAAGAATGTTCAGGAGCAGGGAATTTCTTTAGCCCTTGCCGTGGCTTCCCTGGTGCTTGACACAAAACAGGGTACGGCATACAGAGTTCACGGTGGCGGCTTTGCAGGTACAATTCAAGGCTTTATGCCGAATGAATATGTAGAGGAGTTTAATGCAGTAATGAAAAGCGTTTTCGGAGAGGGAAGTACTTATGTGCTTACTGTCCGTCCCTTTGGTGCAGTTCAACTTAAAAAACTATTGGAGGATAAATTATGAGATACAGGTATAAATTCAAAGGAAGCGAAAGAACAGAGGAAAAGCAGACGGGCATTTCAAAGAAAAACAGAATGATGCTGTTGCTTTTGTGGAGTGCAGTGGCAGTAGGACTCTATCTTGCTTTTTCTAAAGTTTTTGCACTTGCGACAACGCAGGTTGTTGAAATTTTCTTGTTTTTAGGGCTTGTACTTTATTGGATATCTGCTTTTCGTGTGCGAAAGCTTATAAAAACGAAAGGCGAGGACGCGCCGGAAATTCCAAAGCTTGTGGAAAGGGGGAAATATTGTCTGATTTTCGTGCTTCCCCTCGTTTTTATACTTATTTATGATTTTATCGTGACAACAGTTAAATCGTTTGTGATGTAATGTTTTTGGGGGCTTCTCGCCCCCAAACCCCTCGGTCGCTTTTTGAAAAAAGCGACGTAAAAACTTTAATATTCAAAAACCCTTACGTCAAACTCCGACGTAAGGGTTTTACTGGCTTGTAGGGGCAAGTGATACACACGAAATATAGAATTCTATGTTGTTTTAGTGCAATTGTTATTTATATTTCACTTCGCACAACAGGTCGGCGTGATTTTTCACATTTCAATTATTGTAACCTTTTTGGAGAGCTTTGTAAAAGTATCTATTGTATATTTTGTTCCCCTTGATTTTCCGTCCCAGAAAGCAATTACCTCATCAGCATATTCTGCAATTTGCACGTTTCTTTTTAGAGGAGCGCCTCGTCCGTATCTTGCGTAATCGGGTAAAAAAACCGTTAATTTCAAACCGTGTTCTGTCGCATATTTTTCGGCATCCGTATCAATCCCCTTAGCCCCTCCCGATACTATTTCATCACAGTCCTTTGGAAGATAATCCCCTAAATTCTCAACACTCAATGTTCGCGAGCCTACAATTGCTACTTTCATAATTTTGTCTCCTTTTGATTTTATTTTAGTGAATTTTGCGTTTAAATTATTCTAAAATGGTATAATTTTAGAATTATATTTTAATATTATATCAAAATGAGTGTAAAATAAAGTCATAATATGTTAATTTTGAGGTTATTTTATGGCTATTAAAAGTATGTCAATCAGACTCGACTCAGAAATGCTCGACAAACTGCACTATATAGCAGACTATGAGGGTAGAAGTGCGAATGGACAGATTACTGTTCTTATTCGTGAATGTATTGAAAAATACGAACAGAAGCTTGGGGAATTGAAGTATAAGAAGTAGTTTTTCTTTACAAAAAAGAAAACCTTGATACCGAATTGGTGTCAAGGTTTTTGCTGTACAATCCCTCCACCGCCTTCGGTGGTCCCCCTACGGAATCCCTCAGTCTGCTTTGCAGACAGCCTTCGGCCCAGGTCGCAAGTAAACTTGCTCCCCTCTTTGGCTAAAAATATGCCTCGGCATATTTTCTTAACGCGTCGAGCCCTTTAGGCAAGGGGGCCTTTGCAAGGGAGGCTCTATAATGAGGCTTCCCCTTGGGGGGGAGCTGCCAACAAACCTGACTGATGAGGGGTATTTCGGTTTTTATTTTCCCCACATCCGAGTTTTGCTACGCAAAACCCAGCTTCCCCCGAGGGGGAAGGCTTCTATAAAAACCACGCCGACCTGTTTCACGAAGTGAAATATAAATAACAATTGCACTAAAACAACATAGAATTCTATATTTCGTGTGTAGCACTTGCCCTACAAGCCAGTAAAACCCTTACGTCGGAGTTTGACGTAAGGGTTTTTGAATATTAAAGTTTTTTGCTAAGCTTTTTTTCAAAAAAGCGTGGGGCGAGCAGCCCCCAAAAGATTACTTGCTCAAATATTCGTGAATAGCTTTAGCAGCAGCCTTGCCGGCGCCCATAGCCGAGATAACAGTTGCGGCACCTGTAACGGCGTCACCACCTGCGTAAACTGCTTCTTTTGTAGTTTTACCCG
>JAZRTY010000010.1:0-10078 GCA_045652245.1 Eubacteriales bacterium
GATAAGCATATACGAAGCATCCATCACCAATTGTCCCACAGCGCGATGGTCGGCATGGTAGTCGTTGGTGCGGTGTGCAATAACCACGTCGGGAGAATAGTTGCGAATATAGCGAATTAAGCGACGGCGCGTTTGTAAATCTGCTACAATGGAACAATCGGATTGGTCGGTCAAAACGTCGTAGGTAATACCCAATAACTTGGCGACAGCGGCCGATTCGGTGGCGCGTCTGGCGACGGTTTCTTCGGGAGTCATAATATGGTGACCGCCACAGCCGTTACACATACTGAGAAAACGAACATCATGTCCCAGCTGCACATATTTGTGTGCAAGACCACCACATCTGAATTCGTTGTCGTCCTGATGAGCGCCAATCATTAAAATTTTCATAAGTTTTCCTCCCTTTAATATTTAACATTTCTTCATATTATTTTGCTTTGATTTTGAAAGACAAAATTTTTGTGCAATAAAAGTATTGACTTATTGCCTATTTTATTATATAATTTTTTATAGAAAATGTATTTGATAATTAGTACTTATTTTTTAACATTTTTTCCAAAGGAGCAGTTTTCATGTATAAATTACAACCGATTATAACCGAGTTTGACATCAAAGGCTTTAACGGTATTTACTATTTCGAATTCGGCAAAAATTTCAGTCACACTCCGGAAAAGCATGAATTCTGGGAAATGATGTATGTAGACAGCGGGAACGTGCTTTCAATCACAGACGGCAACAGCTATATTCTTAACCAGGGACAGATAATTTTTCATCAGCCCGGCGAGGTTCACGCACACATTTCCGATTCTGTGTCGCCGAACAATATGCTTATAATTTCTTTTACCTGTGACAGCAAAACAATGAGCTTTTTCAAAAAAAAGATTTTTACTGTCAACAAGACTTCAAAAACACTTCTCTCGCTATTTATAACCGAGGCGAAAAATTCTCTGCCGAATCTTCCGAAGGAATACAGCGATAAAAGCAATCTCGATTTCCAGGGAGCAGAATTCGGCTCGACTCAGCTGCTTTTGTGTTATCTGACAGAGCTGCTCATAACTCTTATAAGGAGCAATTCAGGCTTTGACAACAAAATTGTTTCGGACAAAGCCTCAAGGACTGTCGCACAAAATTCGCTGTGTGAGCTTATGACAGAATTTTTGAAGAATAATATTTACAAGAATTACTCACTAAAGGATATCTGCAGTCATTTTATGATGGGAAAATCACAAATCAGCAGCATTTTTCGTGCAAATGTCGGAATGAGCATCATGGCATACTACAACAACCTTAAAATAACAGAGGCAAAAAAGCTTTTGCGAGGTGACGAGTATTCAATAAGTCAAATCTCCGAGATGCTCGGTTTTTCCTGCATTCACAGTTTTTCTCGCTCTTTTAAAAACATGGTCGGCGTTTCCCCAACCGTTTACAAAAAAAGAATACTGTAAAAGTAACGGAAATTGACAGTCCAAAATCCACCATAATTGGTAAAAAAGTTAAAAAAATAACACAATTTGTTAAAGACAAGTTATATATTTTATTGTATAATGAAAGTATGTACAATTGGATAATTGTATAAACAATATATTTTACATAAAGGAGAAAGATTATGGAAAGAAAAGTTGGCGTAATTTTCGCTATGGAAGAAATCCTTGAAAAAGGTGTTGGAAGACTTGAAGAGCTTGGCATTGATACTATTCAGATGGTTGAATGGTCACCCCATCTTCTCACAAAGGAAAACGCAGATAAAATCAAGGCTATAATTGCAGGCAAGATTGAAATTGCATCTATCTGGGCAGGCTGGTCAGGTCCCTGCGTATGGAACTTCATTGACGGACCGAGTACTCTCGGCCTTGTTCCTGCAGCATACAGAGCACACAGAATAGAAGAACTCAAGCGTGCAGCAGACTTTGCTTGTATGCTCGGAGTTGACGTAATTGCAACACATCTCGGTTATGTTCCCGAAACTCCCTGCACAAAGGAATACCGTGACGTAGTTTCAGCTACAAAGAACGTTTCTGATTACTGCAAATCAAAGGGTATCCGTTTCATATTTGAAACAGGTGAGGAAACACCTGCAACTCTTATGAGACTTATTCTTGACCTTGACAACGAAAACGCAGGTGTAAACCTTGACCCTGCAAACCTCATTATCTACGGTAAGGGTAACCCGATTGACGCTCTTGATATGTTCAACGGCAGAATTTACGGCGTACACATCAAGGACGCAAACTACACAACAGATCCCCAGCATTCAATGGGTGCAGAGCAGGTTGTAGGTCAGGGTCAGGTTAACTTCCCTGTATTCCTTGAAAAGCTTATCAACAAATGCGGCTATGACGGACCTCTCTTTATCGAAAGAGAAATCGAAGGCGACCAACAGACAGAGGATATCAAGAATACTGTTAAGTTCATTAAAGATATCCTTGCTACTATTGAATAATACTGTTGAGGTAATAATATGAAAAGATATGCAATTATTGGTTTTGGCGGACTTGGAAAGAAGCATTTTCTGAATATGCTTGAGCTTGAAAAGCAAAGAAATGATATTCAGCTCGCAGCAATCTGTAACTCTACAATTGAAGCAATTTTCCAGAATGTAACAATCAATATCGGTACAATGGATCTTTCCAAAGTTGATTTTTCAAAATACAATCTCTACACCGATTACAAGGAAATGATTGAAAAGGAAAACCTTGACTTTGTAATCATCACTCTCCCCTCTTATATGCATCACCCCGTTGCTACATACTGTCTTGAACACGGTGTTGACGTATTCTGTGAAAAGCCTATGGCAGTGACACTTGCTGAGTGCGATGATATGATAAACACTGCTAAGAAGACAGGCAAAAGGCTTATGATAGGTCAGGTTGTAAGATTTTCACCCTTTGTTAAATATCTTAAAAAACTTATCGAAACAGGTGAATACGGCAAGCCCGTAAAGGCTGAGTTCTCAAGAAGATCTGCTCTTCCGACCTGGTCCTTTGAAAACTGGTTGCTTGATGACACCAAGAGTGGTGGCTGTGTTGTAGACTTGTCAATACACGATGTTGACACAGTTAATTATCTGTTCGGTCTGCCTGAAAAATTTTCGGTTGCATCCACTCATAATATGACTAAGTACGAAAGCGTATACGGACTTTATCAGTACAAGGATTTCGTAGCAACTGTTACTGCCGACTGGGGTATTCCCGCAAAATATGAGTTTAAGGCAACACATAACTTTACTTTTGAAAAAGCATATATCGAGCAGATAAACGGTGTAACTACTCTTTATACAGGTGACACAAGTGAAGTGCTTTCCTTTGAGGATACAAATCCCTTCGTCGACGAAATTGTTGAGTTTATCGACGGTATAATCTACGACAAGCCCTTTACAACTGTTTCTACTGAATCGGTTTATGATACAATGAAGTTTGTATTTGCTCAGAAGGATCAGATTACAAAGGATATGCAGTAATCCTCAAAACAAAAACACAAACAAACGAATATTTTTCTTCCAAAATGGGTATTATCGATATTGATAATACCCATTACTTTTTTAAGATAAAACAAAAGAAAGAAGGAGTTTTAAAATGGCACGTTTTACGTTACCCCGTGACCTGTATCACGGTGCAGGCTCACTTGAAGCACTCAAAGCATTAAAGGGCAACCGTGCAATCGTTTGTGTTGGTGGTGGCTCTATGAGAAAATTCGGCTTTCTTGACAAGGTAATTTCCTACCTTGAGGAAGCCGGAATGAAGGTAGAACTATTTGAAGGAGTCGAGCCTGACCCTTCGGTTGACACAGTTATGAAAGGTGCTGCAATAATGCAAGAGTTTCAGCCCGACTGGATTATTGCAATCGGTGGAGGCTCGGCAATTGATGCAGCTAAAGCTATGTGGATAAAGTACGAAAACCCCGACATCACATTTGAAGAAATGTGTGTTGTTTTCGGTATTCCCGAGCTTCGCAAGAAGGCTCGTTTCTGCGCTATTCCCTCTACATCGGGAACTGCAACCGAAGTAACTGCATTCTCGGTTATTACTGACTACAAAAAAGGCATCAAGTATCCTCTTGCAGACTTTGAAATCACCCCTGATGTTGCAATTGTTGACCCGGACTTAGCCCTTACAATGCCGAAAAAACTCACAGCTCATACGGGTATGGATGCGATGACTCATGCGATAGAGGCTTACGTTTCTACGGCAAGTAGTGATTTTACAGACCCACTTGCAATTTTTGCAATAAAGATGATTCAGGATAACCTCACCGAGTCCTATAACGGAGATACTGCCAGACGTGCCACCATGCACAATGCTCAATGTCTTGCAGGTATGGCATTTTCAAATGCACTGCTTGGTATTGTTCACTCTATGGCACACAAAACAGGTGCCGTATTTGAAGACTTCGGCGCTCACATTGTCCACGGTGCAGCGAATGCTATGTATCTTCCGAAGGTTATTGCATTCAACGCAAAGGACGAACGAGCAAAAAAACGCTATGGCGTAATAGCAGATTTTATGAAGCTTGGTGGAAATGACGACAACGAAAAAGTCGAAAAGCTTATTTCTTACCTTCGTAGTATGAACGATGCGTTGAACATCCCCCAATGTATCAAGAATTACGGCAAAGACAGTCTTCCCTGCGAGCAGGGTTTTGTTCCTGAAGATATATTCCTTGAAAGACTGCCCGAAATCGCAAAGAATGCCGTGGCAGATGCCTGTACCGGCTCCAATCCACGTAAAATCAGCGTAGAAGAAATGGAAAAGCTTTTAAAATGCTGTTATTACGACACAGAGGTTGATTTTTGATATAACAAAAACCTTGATGCCTTTCGGCATCAAGGTTTTTAAATTTAAAGCTCTTTTTGCTTTTTACTTTACAACAGCATCAGCTGTCAAGTCATAAGCCTGTGCTGAAGCAAGGTTCGGGAATACTCCCCACGCTGCTACATCACAGTAAAGACCAGGCTGAACCGCGTTGCCGCTGGCATCAAACAGCTCATTACCCTTTCTTGAATATCCAAACAACCAGAAGTAAATGTGATTTGAATAATTGTATTCAGGCTTGAAGTCACTTGCCTTAACTATTATTTCTTCCCACTCGCCGTTTGCCTTGGGTGTTTCAGAAATAAGATTCTTTACACTACCGTCAACCTGAACGCCGTCTGCGCCAAAAACCTGGCTGAAACCAACGTTGAAGCTGGTATCTACCTTACTGTTTGTACGCAGAAGAATCTTAAAGTAAACCGGACCGCTGGTAAGGTCTATTTCCGGAATGTTGTATATGTCAAGAAGCATACTGCTTGCAGTATTCTTTACTGTACAATGAACATATGCTATTCCGGTTTCAGGATCAGTACGATCTTCTGTGTTGATGCAATCTCTCATATCGGGTTTAAAGTTGTCGTTTGCACTTGAGCGAACGAAAATAGGATCTACAACCGCTGTGCTTTCACCCGACTCGGGAGTTGCAGGAGTTGAGGGTGTTGAAGGTGTTGAAGGAGTCGAAGGTGTAGAAGGTGTTGAGGGAGTTGCAGGTGTAGAAGGTGTTGCAGGTGTAGAAGGTGTTGAAGGAGTTGAAGGAAGGGGTCCTGTAGCTCCTGCATCCTCTGAAAGGTCATAAGCCTGTGCTGAAGCAAGGTTCGGGAATACTGCCCATGCAGCTACGTCGCAGTACAGATCAGGCTGAATCGGGTTGCCGTTGGCAGCAAACAGTTCATTAGACTTTCTTGAAACTCCAAACGGCCAGAAATTAAGGTGATTTGAATACTTGTATTCGGACTTGAAGTTATTTGCCTTGATTATTACTTCTTCCCACTCACCGTTTGCCTTGGGTGTTTCAGGAATAAGATTCTTTACACTGCTAGCAACCTGAGTGCCGGTTGAATCGAAAATCTGGCTGAAGGAAATATCGAAGTTGGTTCCTTCATTGTTATTTGTACGCAGAAGAACCTTAAAGTAAACCGCATCACCGGTAAGGTCTATTTCCGGAATGTTGTATATGTCAAGAAGCATATTGCTACCAGTATTCTTTATTGTAGTACGAACATATGATATTCCGGTTTCAGGATCAGTACCATCTTCAAAAATGATACAGTCTCTCTTATCGGGTTTAAAGTTACCGTTTGCACTTGAACGAACGAAAACAGGCTCCAGAATCGCTGTGCTTTCATCCGGCTCCGGAGAAACAGTAGCTACAACCTTGACGGTTTCTGTATCACTCTTCGGAGGATTTGCAAGATATGCGTTGTATGCTGCTCTTTCAGCTTCTGTTACAGGAATCTTTGTAAGTTCAGGAAGTGTTCTTGTCCACTTCGGAATGTTGGGTACAAGGTAAACCTTAGCTGACATATCGCCAAGCTCTTTCTGGATGTTTCCGATCGCCGCAAGGTCTGTCGCCTTCTTATAATCCAAAGAATTTGCATAAAGACCGTTGCCCAAGCCCTGGATATAGGTATTTCCGGAATACATCGGAAGAGCCTCTTTAACCTGATTACCTGTGTCAACAAGCTCGTGTACGGCTCTGTCAAAGATGTTGTTCTTTATTTCAAAGTTGTAGTATTCATCCTCACCGGTACCGGAACGGATATGTCTCTGGTTGTTGATATCGGGTCTGCTTGAACCGAAGCCGTAGCCTGCACGACGAAGAAGGTTTCCTTCGATAAGGAAGTTTTCACCTGCTCTGTCGTACTTTCCGTTTGAATCGTCACCAAGGAAGTACTCAATTGAATATACACAGTCTGTAACTACGTTATTCTTGATTCTCATGTTGTCCTGACGGCAATCCTGCGCAGCTGCGGATACCTGAGGTGTAATACCTGCGTCGTAGCACTGATATATATAGTTGTTGTCAACATAGAAGCCGTCTACGGCACCAAATATTTCAATACCGTTACCGAGTCTTGTGTACTGTTCGGGTGCGTATCCGTTGTATCTTGTGATTGTACCACCTATCCAGCCGATTTCACAGTTCTGAACGGTAATGTTTTTAACGTCTGTTTCAAGAGAAACACCGTAGAAGCCGGAATACTTAAGACAAAGGTTGTCAATAACAACATTATTTACGCCTTTTCTTACTTTCATACAGTTAACACAGGTTGCAAACTCGATGCTGTTAAACACAGAACCGGGGTTGCCGGCATCACATCTGAAGAAGATAGGACCGGTTGACTGGTCACAGAAAATCTCGGTACCAACATAAGCTGAGTCAATCTTATGGAAGAACTGGAGATTTCCAAGCTGCTTGTAGGTAAAGGGCTGCTTTGAGCTATCTCCTCTGAGATAGAAGTTTGTGCCGTTAAAGTCACACGCCACCTTTTCGCCAAAGTAGCCACCCTCGCCGTCATTGAGAACTATAACGCCTGTGTCAAGGAAGCTTTCATTTGCATACTTCCATACAAGTGCACCCGTAGCTGCATCTTCGTATACGAGAGTCCACTTGGAGGGGTCTGCACCGTTTTCGGGGGATGCGTTAATAAATGGCTTTGCACCTTCTCCGTAGGCTGAATATGTAGTGTTACTCTTTGCGTATACGCTTTCACGCCACATATCGCCACGCTTGAGAAGAACACCACCACCATAATTTACAAGCTCATTCGCCTTTGCGATTGTCTTTACGGGTGTGGCTTCTGTTAAACCGTCATTTGCGTCATTACCCATAGAGGAAGAAACATAAATCTTCTTGCCTGTAATCTTTGAGTAATCGGAAGCAGTAGCACGAATTTCAGCTATTCTCGCAGCTTCAAGTGCGTCAAGCTCTGCAATTTTTGCATAAGACTGCGCGTAGCCGTAAACTGCATCTTCACCGATTATTGCAGCAAGCTTTACCTGTGGGTCTTCTTTTACAGATGCCCAGAGTCCCTTTGACTCTGAGTGTGCAACTGTAGCTTCAGCAATATTACCAAATGCCCAGTGTGTTCTGTCAACGTCTGCAAAGATTTTGGCAATATTTGTCATAATACTTTCGGTCTTTGTGTCTCTGCCACGTGCTCTGTTTATAACTGTTACAACCTCGGCTCTTGTGATTGTGTTATCAGGCTTAAAGGAGAATGTTCCGTCTCCGTTATCATAACCGTTAACAAGTCCTGCCTTAGCAGAAGCTGTAATCACATTGTATCTTGGGTGAGAAGCGTCAACGTCGGTAAACGCAGAAGGCTTTCCTGCATCCTGCATAAGACCCATATTATATACAAGCTCTACAAATTCAGCACGAGTAATTGCCTGGTCAGGAAGGAATGCACCACTGTAGTTTGCAAGGTAACCGAGGCTCTCAACATATGCAATACACTTGTTACCCCAGTGAGAAGCAACATCTGTGAAAGAAGATGTCTTATCTGTAGGAACAAGCTCATCGCTGCCTGCTGCAATTCTTGCAACAGTTGTACAAGCTTCAGCTCTTGTCATAGTATTTCCGGGAAGGAAGGTGCCGTCTGTGTAACCCTTCATATAAGCTTCGTGTTCATCAAAGGTGGGAAGCTCTGTAAAGAAGGTAACATTAGAGATATAAGCAATATCTGTCTCTTTGAGCTGTGTGTACTTTACATTAGCACCATAAGGTCTTATCTGGAAGTGATTGAGCATTGGCATATCGGGATTTGCCTTTGTTTCAAGTGCAGAAAAATCAAAGGTAGCTGTCGCCCATTTGCCTACAACCATAGGTTCTCTCGGGGTAACCTTGAGACCACCGCTGGGAATTGTACCTGCCGGACTGTTTACTATTGTAAACTCCATATCACCGAGAGGAGCTTCCATATCAAGGTAATATTCAACGGTGATACCTCTTATTTCTGTCAGGTCAACGCCCTTTATCTTGCCGGCACTGTCAAGCGAAATATTGGGTGCTCTTTCCACCGTCTTTGCATCGGTAGAATTGGGATTTGGAGTAATCTTTACGGCATTCTTACCCTCATGTGTCACATTTAACTCAACAGTTGCTGTCTTGTAACTGTTTGTGATATCATAGAAAAGGGGACTATAATCGAAGGAAAGAATTTCCGATTCTGTGTCATCAGCAATAGCAGGAGTTATGATAATTGCTGTCGCAAGCATCATAACTGCAAGTAAAGCCGATAAAATTTTGTGTAGTCTCATTTTTGAAACCTGCCTTTCTTGTTTTTTGTTTCATACAGAAGGATATCACCATGATTTTTGCAATTATACCCAAATTCTCACGATAATTATCCACCTATATGTATACATTTTACACGAATAAGCTATAAAAATCAATACCAAAAATTACTTTATTTTTCTCAAAAATTTACTAAACCGATTAGGTGCTTTCTCAAAAATTTCAACCATTTTTCAACTACAAAAATCCTGATGCCAAAGGCGTTGTGTTCCTAAGGACACAACACCAACTCTATTCGCCTCTGGCGAGTTATATTGCTTCGCAGTGATATTTGGACTTCGTCCAAGTGATATTCGCTTCGCGAGTTTAGGTGGCGAATAGAATATCACTGCAAGGCCATGCCTTGCAATATCACTTTTGCGGTAGCAAAAATATCACGCTGTCGAAGACAGCATATCACTAAAAACTATCGGGAAGTGCGCACTTACTCACCACTATTGTGGTGGTGCAATTCAAATAATGCAACAAGCCTCCGACAAGGATTTTCCCAATCGGAGGCTTAACTATTAGATCTGTTCAGCGTGTTTTTCAAGGTCAGAAATAATCTTCTTGAATCTTTCTTCATTTCTCACGAGATCAAACCTGTTATCTTCTAACGCTTTCAATCTGAGATTACAAGCATTACCTTTATAATTTTTAGATGTATTTGCTTTGGTATGCTTCATACGATTTACCATTGGTGCTGTGTAATTCATATCTTTTAGATTTGCTTCGATGATTGCATATCTGCAACATTCATCAAGGGCATTAAGTGTGCATTTTGCATCATTTATTTCGGCATATTGCAGTGCTATACAATAATAATTTGAAGAGATATCGTTAGCGTAGAAACCTACATTGCCGTCAGAAAACAACATTTTGATAATATCATTGGAAAACTGATATGCTTCGATTATTTCTTTGTGTGAAAACGTCAATTTTTGTATCATTAGTGTTGACATTAATGATGCCATGCTAAGTCGGAGGCCAA
>JAZRTY010000011.1:0-9002 GCA_045652245.1 Eubacteriales bacterium
TTTCTGTGCCTTCACTATTTTCAACTACAACTGTTGTATCATTTACAACATCTGTATTTTCAGCAAATACACTATCTGAACTTGAAAAAAGGATAGACAAAACACACAAACAACTGATAACTCTCTTTAGTGTTTTTTTCATATCTGAATCCCTCCAAAAATTTAAAAATGCGTAGCCCGTATTTCAGAGCTACGCACGAAAAACATACAAGCTCTGACGATAAGGTTGCTAGACGCTTACTCACTACTTCTCATTACAAAGTTATGATTAGTCAGAGTGTACGCTTTTGCCTTATTAGCGTACACTTTGTAACGAGAAATATACTTCACCCATTATAGTGAGTATAGTCTAGCGTAAAACATTATAGCATAGTTTTCCAACATTTACAATATATTTTACTTATTTTCAGCACTTTGCTGATAAAAATATATCTACAATAAATCAAGCCCGAATATGCAAGCTGAATTTTGCTTGTATATTCGGGCTTTTTCTGTTTTTACAGCAATTTTTCTTCTAAACATTTTCTCATTTTGTTTATTGCTTTTTTATATACATTTTCTATCGCATCAGGTGTAAGACATAACTTTATCGCCATTTCCGAAAGCTTTACTTTCTTAGGCTTCAGCTTAAAACAATCGGGGCAAAATGCCAAGTATTCCGAAACGACCAACCTTTCTCTGTAATCAAGCTTTTCAAAGGCTTCTTTTACATAATTAAATCGTTCGGTTGCCAACAACACATTTAGCGGCTCGAAATCGGTATCGCTCGTTATATCAGTAAGTGTTTCTTCTGATTCTTCATCAGCATAGCTTACATAGAAATCTGCAATATTCATATTCTCAATACCGCTTAGAAGAATCTCCTTTACATTCTTTACCGACAAATTAACCTCTTTGGATATTTTGCGGATAGCTTCGGTTGAATAGCCATACTCTCCATACAACCACATAATCTGACGGAGAATGCGATATTTATTTTCACTCGGAACTGTCAATCCGGTACGCATCTGCCTTATGTATTCGTGAATTTCATTCCACTCAATACGCACCTTATAGGTTATAAAGTTACCGTGTGTATCTTTATCATAGCTCTGTAATGCTTTGAAAATTCCCGTTACACACGCCTGCTTTATATCTGCAAAATGACCTTTCATTGAATATCTCTCAATAGCTTCTCTTGCGGTATCGTTCAGTACAGGTTCGTAGTAGTGGAGAAACCACATTAAGTATTTGTCATCGTTTTCAGCAATATATAAATCAATATATTCCTGCAAATCATCTTTTTTAGGTGGCACCGGATATATCTGATAAATGCATAAATCCTGTTCCCAATTTTTCACGGCACTCACCTCCATTCGCCGTGTTACACTTTTTTGATTCTTTTTTCTGCTTCGCTGTATAAATTATCTCTTTCCATATCTTTTAGATACTCCTCGTAAGTATAATCTTCTTCGTAATCGCAACGGGTTTTAAGCTCTTTTGCTAATTGTTTAGCTTCATAGGCTAATTCCCAACGAACTTTATTTCTTGAAAGTTCTGTACGGATACACGCACATCGCTTTGTATAAATATCCTTTATCGGATCATTTTTTGCAAGCTCTTTTCTGCCAATCATAGCTGCATACTGTCTGCAAGTGAGCTTTTTGCCGTCTGTCATATCAAGCGGTGCAAAGCCCGTGCAGTATTTTTGCTTTCGGGCATTTTTCATAAGGAAGTATGTTTCACACACTTCACATTGACGGGGATAATGCCCTAATGCAAGACCTTCAAAAAAGTCCGTCAGTATAAAGCTGTAAAAGGTTTTGAAATGAAATCTTTTTACAAGCATTTTCTTTTTGCCTTTTGTAATGGCAGCATATTCAGTTGCGATATTAAATCTGTCAACACCGAATATGTCATAGGCAAGGGTTAAAAGCTCATTTTCTTTGTAATGCTCCAAATCATCCAAGCCCCATACAAACTCTGTCAATTTTTCAAAAGCCTTTATCACATCGTTTCCGATATTTTCATAAAACTGCAAAAGTGCTTTTACACGGGCAAGCAGTTTATTTGCTTCTTTGGAGAACTCTGCATATCCTTTAGGAAGTATATCAAGGGACATTGCACCCTCATCTTTCAAAGAAACCTTTGCTCTCTGCTGATAATATTTTAAGATATAATCTGCATTTTCTTTTGTGAAAGTTTCTGCAATCAGTTTTTTCTCAGCCTCAACATCCAAATACTGAAATGGGCTAATATTTGGAAGAACATCAAGAATATCCAAAATTTCTTTTCCTGCTCTTACAAAATCATAATCGTTTATATATCCTCTCTCCATTGTAGAGGATAACATCCAATTATCATAACGCATTGATGCTATTCTTGCTCCGTTGTCATTTTCTTCATACTGATTAAGAAAATCTACCACAAAACTGCCAATGGGAAATTTATTCTTTTTGATATATACGAATTTATCTCTGTAATCGGCAGTAAAAAATTTAATTTTATCAGGCATCTTTATCACCACCCAAGAAAATTATAACATATTTTGTTGCGAAATACAAGATGTATAGATTAAATCACATTTTAAACCGCATAAATACAAGGGTTTTAATGTGTTGCGTTTTTTATTTTTAATGTGTTATGCAATACTTTGCCTATTTAAAAATCCTCATATTCTATATAGTAGAAAGGGTAAAACAAGCCCTTTTTTCTATTTCAGAATGGAGGCGATGCCTATGATTGCATCAAGGTAAAAGCACAAAACAAATTTATTTGCCATACGGCAGGAAGGAATGATTTTATTATGAAAAAATTTGAAAACACAATTATTATCGGCATTGATCACGGCTTTGGCAATGTCAAGACAGAACAGCATATATTCCCAAGCGGAGTTAAGTGTTATGACGAATATCCGGCAATAGATAATAACCTGCTTCTCTATAACGGAAAGTATTATCTTATCGGTGTAGGACACAAGCCATTTACGGCAGACAAGTTCTCAGATGTGGACTATTATGTTATGACGCTTGCCGCTGTTGCAATGGAGCTTCAGGATTCCAGCATCACAAACGCTGATGTGCATATAGCCGCAGGACTTCCGCTTACTTGGGTAGAAGAACAGCGTAAAGAATTTAAGCAATATCTTATGCAAAATGAAACTGTTGATTTTACCTATAAAGGCACGGAATATCATATCCGCATTGTCGGTACAGATATATTTCCGCAAGGCTTCTCGGCGATAGCAAATAAGCTGTTCGAGTTCCGAGGTATCAATATGCTGTGTGACATAGGCAACGGCACGATGAATGTTATGTATATCAATGACAAAATTCCCAATCCGCAAAAATGCTTTTCAGAAAAGTTCGGCACAAATCAATGTGTATTGAGAATCAGGGAAAACCTTATGAAAAAACATCATCTTACCTTGCCTGAAGAAAGCATACATAAGATATTGACCTACAACCAATCAAATCTTGATGCAGATATTTTAAAGACCATATCTGACACAGCGAGAGAATATACGGCAGAGATTTTTCAAAGGCTCAAAGAGTACGAATATAATCCAACTGTTATGAAGCTCTATATTGTCGGCGGTGGAAGTTGCCTTATCAGGAACTTTGCTGACTACAACAAAAACAGGGTTGTCATCAACGGAGATATTCACGCTACTGCAAAGGGCTATGAGTATCTGTCCGAACTGAAGCTTAAAAAGGAGGCTGAGAAAGATGGTTAAAAGAATCGGTATCCGTTTCAATCTCGACAAGGAATACGATTTGAGAATATGGGAGTTTCTGCAAGACCTGAATTTAAAGCAGCATAAATCCATAAACAAATTTATCCTTATGTGCATTGACGGATATATAAATCAGTTTATTACCGAGCAGGAGCAAACGGAGTTTATAGACAGGGTTATATCTGCTATCCGCACAGAGCTTCGTGAGTCAGCAGGACTAAACCTTTTAAAAATACTTAGTCAGCCTATACAGACAAATCAAGCACCGGAAGAAAGCAAAAATTCCACCGAGGACGAAAACTCGGCTTTAGATTTTGTGTTCGGTAACAACTGATGCAACAATTTAATAAAAAATGGCACTTCTATGGTGTCATAAATAAAGCAAAGATAACGGCACATTTACTGTTGAAAGCACGTTTTCAATGGTTGGTGCTGTTATTTTTATACAACTGACATCACTTGAAAAAAAGTGGTGTCAAAAACATTATTAAAATGAAAAAACGGAGTATTTTTATTATGAGAACTTTTTATCAAACTTTAGACGAATTTATCACAGTCAGAACATCAGCGGATGGAAATGTCCACAGAGTTATTACCTATAAGGGCGAATAATATGCAGAACCTTATTTTACAGGGCAAGAGCTTGGTTGGATAAAGGAAGTATTATGGGAGTGGAAAACACGCAGTTTCAACTGCCCGATTGTATCTGTATCAGGCAGTAAATTATGGCTGAATGTAAGCCTTCGAGATGCTAACAAGGTTCTCGAAGGAGATTTAAAGAAAGGTGAGCCGATATACTTCTGTATCATCCAAAAGCAATGGCACAAGCCACATACATTACCATATTGGATATATGAATTAAGCACATATCCCGGATATTTAGAAGGTTATAAGAAACCTGATTTTATAGTAACGGAATAACTGTCCGGTACTGTAACGAGCAGGGAACTTGTATTGCACAAATTCCGTAAAAGGCGGGACTTCCTCACGGAAATCCTGCCTTTTGTCTTTGGGGAGCACCCCAATCCCCCTGAAAATTATATTTTAAATAGGAGTTGATTTTAATGAAAGAAAGAGCATATTCAATTTATGTGCGTGTTACCGAAAAAGAAAAAATACGCATAAAAAACAAAGCCGACAAATGCGGCTTGACAATCTCGGAATATTTAAGAAAACGAGCATTGGGTTATTCCCCAAAGGCTCTCTTGCCGGAAAGCTTTTATGAGTTTTCAGGTAAGCTCAGCGATTTATATGAACAGATTGATAAGGGTTACAGTACCGAACTTGAAGAAAAGATTTTATCTCTGATTGATGAAATTCAGTTAAAGTTACTTACACCCGAAAGAAAGGATGAGACAACGGGGACCCCGCAAAGCCTGCTTTGTGGGGAGAAGGAACAACCCCGTAACAATGAGCTTTTCGACACTTGTGCCGAAAACGAATAAAGAAGGGAGTTGTGACGCAATGGCTACTACGGGATTTTGGCCTATTAAAGGCTCGTTAAGGGATGTTATAAAATATGCAGACAATCCCGACAAGACCACTAATCCAAAGTATCTTGATGATGACTTGGCTGCTGTTCTCAAATATGCAGAAAACGATGATAAAACAGATATGAAAATGTTTGTAAGCGGTATCAACTGCTTGGCGGTACGAGCTTATGAGCAGATGATGATAACAAAACGGCATTTTGGGAAAACGGGCGGAAATGTGGCATATCACGGCTATCAGAGTTTTAAGTCAGGCGAAGTTACACCTAAAGAAGCTCACGATATAGGACTTGAAACTGCACGGCGTATGTGGGGCAAGGATTATGAGGTTGTTGTTACAACACATCTAAACACCGACAACATACATAACCACATTGTCATAAATTCCGTATCCTTCAAAACAGGATTAAAGTTTGAGAACCATATTTCAGACCATATCCGTCTGAGAGAAATATCCGATGCAGTATGTAAGGAATACGAAAAATCGGTCATTGAGGGAGCAAAATTTTACAACGCCGAGAAAAATGCATATTGGGTACATAAGCACGGCGGTAAAACCCGTAGAGATATTCTCCGTGAAGATGTTGACGATGCAATAAATAATTCGGCTAACTATATGGAATTTGTCGCTCTTATGAAAAATAAAGGATATATTTTTTCGAGGTCTGAAATGACAGACCATCCTTCCGTTAAGGCACCAACTTGGGAAAGAGCTATACGATTTGATAAATTGGGTGACGATTACAAAAAGAGCAAAATCATAGAAAGAATTGCTCAAACGGGCAATCGTGCTCATTTCAATCAGTTCAGCGAGCCCTACAAGAAAACGAGAGCTAAATATCGTCAAACACCACTTCAAGAACTTGAGTATCAACTACGGCGTGTGAAATATATGGATACCCTTGAAGCTCTGTTCTATTTATTTATGGAACTCTTAAAGCCAAGTACACCAAAACCAAACTACACACCTCCGTTATCTCCGGAGCTAAGACAAGAGATACGAAAACTTGAACAATATCAAAAGCAATTCAGGCTCTTGCACGATGAGAATATCAACACCGTGCCGGAGCTTGAAGCATTTATAGGCAAATTATCAATGCAGATATCCGAACTTGAAGAAGAACGCTCGAAAACGGATAACAAACGCAGGCGAGCAAAAACCGATGAGGAAACAAAAGCATATTATGCTGAAATCAGAGGTATATCCGCACAGATAAAGCCTATACGGGATAGGCTCAAAATCGCTAAAGCGACTTTGGAAACTGTGCCGAAAGTACAACGACTACTTGATATTGAACGAAATATGGAAAGCAAAATCAAAATTAAAGACAAGAAAAAGGAGGAAAAGTTACGATGAGAAATGTTACATATATAGAAGTTGAAAAATTAAAACCCTTTGAAAACCACCCATACTATGTAAAGGACGATGATGAAATGATGAATTTAACACAAAGCATAAAGGAGAACGGAATACTTTCTCCGCTTATTGTAAGACCTATTGAAAACAACGAATATGAGGTAATATCGGGACACCGAAGATTACACGCAGGTATTAAGGCAGGAATGGATAAAGTTCCTGCCTTAATTTATGAAATGGACAAAGATGCCGCCGTTATTGCATTGGTTGACAGTAACCTGCACAGAGATAATGTTTTGCCGAGTGAACGGGCATTTGCTTACAAAATGAAAATGGAAGCCTTATCACATCAGGGCAAACGCACAGATTTAACTTCGGCACAAGTTGAGCCGAAGTTAAGTGCTGAGATTATAGGCGAAAGCGAAAACATCAGCAGAGAAACCGTAAAACGATACATACGCTTGACTAACCTTTTGCCGAAGCTTTTGGAATATGTGGACGAAGGGCGAATTGCTTTCACTCCGGCGGTTGAGCTTTCATACCTCAATGATATTGAGCAACAAGATTTGATACAAACCATTGAGAGTGAGGATTGCACCCCGTCATTATCTCAGGCGGTGCGTATGAAAAAGTTAAGTCAGGTAGGAGCCCTTGACGATGATAAAATCCTTGAAATTATGTCGGAAGAAAAAGCAAATCAAAAGGAACGCATAAAAATCCCAACGGAGCGTGTAAGAAAGTTCTTCCCAAAGAATTATACAAATTCTCAGATTGAAGATGAAATTGTACGGCTTTGCGAAGCTCATTATAAACGCAGACAACGGCAACAGCCTGAAAGGTAAGGTGATTTATATGACAAAGAAAATAACTTTACAGCCTATCCCGATAATTGTGGTTGATAGATTAAGGCTTGATGAAAATGAAAGTTTTGAAAATCTCAAGCACTACCTTGATATAAATAAGAAACAACGCCATAAAGTAAAATATCCGCTTGACGAGCTTAATTTTACAACTAAAATCGGCAAAACGGAATATGAGGTGTCAACGAGCTTTGATATGTCGGGAAAGCACACTTTATTGGAACAATTCAAAAATTTAATACTTTCATAAAATTGTAGAACTTTGTCGGGCATTGTATAATGGTTTATACCTTATGCAATGCTCGGTTTAGTTTAGGAAGGAGAATTAACAAAGATGAAAAAACAAACCGAGAAAAATGAAAAAATTACAGCCCTATATTGCAGACTATCACAAGATGACGGCAGAGAGGGCGAAAGCAACAGTATATCAAACCAAAAGGAAATTTTATTGCAGTATGCAAAGCAACACGGATTTTTACATCCTGAATTTTTCGTGGATGACGGAATTTCGGGTACAACTTTTATGCGTCCTGATTTTCAGCGTATGCAGAAGATGGCAGAAAACGGAGAAATCTCCACAATCATTGTAAAGGATTTAAGCCGTTTCGGAAGAAACTATCTCGAAGTCGGTGAATACCTTGAAATCACATATCCAACTCTTGGAATAAGATTTATAGCCATTCAGGAAAACGTTGATACGATGAATAACACCGGTACAGAAATGATGCCATTCAACAACATATTCAATGAATGGTATGCCGCACAAACGAGCAAAAAAATCCGTGCAGTACAAAAAGCAAAGGCAGACAAAGGTGAAAGGGTTTCAGCATCTGTTCCCTATGGATACAAAAAATCGCCTGATAATCCTAAACAATGGATTATAGACGAGCCTGCTGCCGAAGTGGTACGATACATATATCAGCTTTGTCTTGACGGATTGGGACCGACACAAATTGCAAAACGATTGCGTGCAGAGAAAATACTTTGCCCGACAGCTTATTTTGAGTCGATTGGTAAAGCTACCGCTAACAAAGTTCCTTCTGACCCTTATAGATGGTGTGGAGATACAACCAAAAGAATTATTGACAACAGGCAATATACCGGATGCACAATAAACTTTATGAGCTCTCTGATAAGCTATAAAATTCACAAAAGACTTCCAAATGATGAAAGTGAGTGGCAAATCATCCCCAATACGCAGGAAGCCATTATAGACGAAACTACTTGGGAGCGTGTGCAGGATCTTCGCAAAAACAGACGGAGGAATACTGCAACGGGCAGAGAAAGTATTTTTTCAGGCTTGGTATATTGTGCCGATTGTGGCTCTAAATTATATTTCTGTGCTTCAAAGAGCATAACTGAAAAACAAGAGTTTTACAGATGTGCTGCTTATAAAGAAAATACGGGAACTTGTTCTATACATTATATCCGTGATATTGTACTCCGTCAGCTTGTTTTGGAAACGATTCAAAAGGTTGCAGAATTTGTGCAAGGCTTTGAACCCGTATTTGTATATCTATTTGCAAAGAAAAATGCTGAAGGCAGAGAGAAAAATATCCGTTCCATGAAGCTAAAAGCAG
>JAZRTY010000012.1:0-21865 GCA_045652245.1 Eubacteriales bacterium
CACGCCGACCTGTTGTACGTAAGTACAATTGGTCGGCGTTAAAGTGTTAAAGTTTTTGGTCAAGCTTTTTTCAAAAAGCTTGGCAGGTGTGGGCGGCAGCCCACGTATAAGCAATTATGCCTTAAAGTGCTTCTTAATCATTTCCTTTTCGAAGTTGAGAAGATATGCAGCTTCCTCGTCGATACGAGCTTCGCAGGGGTTATCAACAAGGTTACGGTAAACGTGGATATCACGACCAACCTCGCCGCCTTCCATTACGAAGGGCTCAGATACGATTCTGCCCTTATAATCGATATCAGCGAGAGCTCCGAAGATTTCATCCCAGTCAAGATGTCCCTTACCGGGAGCTGTTCTGTTGTTTTCACCTGTATGGAAGCTTGTAAGCTTCTTGCCTGCTAAACGGATAGCGTCGCCGATATTGTTTTCTTCAATATTCATATGATATGTATCAAGAAGAACACCGATATTCGGGCTGTCGATTTCCTCAACATATGCAAGAGCTTCAGCTGCTGTATTGATAAGACAAGTTTCAAATCTGTTAACTGCTTCTACACAGTATGTAACGCCGCAGTTTTCAGCAGTCTTTATAATCTCACGCATACTCTTGATACTCTGTGCCCAGTAAGGACGCTTGTCACCGTCGAAGTTATCCGGAGTTCCCCAACCTGAGTAGGAAACACCTGAAAGAAGCACGCCACCCATGTAGCCGATTCTTTCAACGATTCTCTGAAGGTAGTCAACACCACCTGTACGTACCTTTTCGTCAAGAGAAGAAACGTCGTAGTTTCTGTCAAGACCGAGAGAGTATGTCATTTCAATTCCCTCGTCCTTTGCTACTGCTACGAGCTCATCCATTCTTGCCTTACTCATCTCAAGAAGAGGCTGTGCCTGGAATTCAAGAACGTCAAAGCCGATTTTCTTTGCCTTTCTGATATACTTTACATGGTCTGCATCCCAGTTCTTTTCCCAGAAGTTCATAAAAATACCGAGTTTGTTCATTTGTCATTTCCTCCTTTAATTATGTAATAAAATTTATTTTAGATTATGTCAATGTCGTAGCCGAGATACTTAACAAGAGCTTCCTCAACTGCGTCTGACCACTGGCCCTGTGCAATTGCAACGTGGTGCTTGTAGCCGTTTTCGCACATATATCTGAAGATGTCTTCCATCTTTTCGCTTTCAAATACAACACCTGTTCCGAAGAAATCTGCATCAAAAGCGTCATCTGTGAGCTTGCCGTCTGCTGTAAAGCCGCAAACTTCACCGTTTTCTGTCTTGATTGTAGCGATAGTTGCGCAGCCACTCTTTACCTTACCATTTACGATACCAACGCCTGTACCTTCGCCGTAGCTCTTCTTGAACATAAGGTGTTCGCCAATCTTAGCTTCGCCACCCTCAAAGAAGGACTTTGGAATAGCAGAACAGTGGAACATAATGTTCTTTGTAGCGCAAGCGCCGTAGTTGTTGTTAACGTCAAGAAGCATAACCGGCTTTTCGGAAGCAAGCTGAAGAGCAAGCATCATAACTGCATTGTTTACGTCAAGCTCGCAGGCTGCAGGAATTCCTCTCTCGTTAAGGTCAGAAAGAATAAGACAAGGAGCGATATTGTACTGAGTAACAAATTCATCCCAGCAACGAACAGCAACTGCATCAAGGCTGTATTCCTCGATAAGCTTGTCAACTGCAACGCCGAGTCTTGCGATATTTGTAAGCTTGATGTCAGGATAATTACCGAAGGAAGCAACAGAAGCAAGATGCTTCTTCTTGGCATTGAGAGCTTCCTCGTCAACATTGTTCATAAGGTCGAAAACGTAAGAAAGGTCGATAGTTTCTACGTTGATTCTCTTGTTCTGAAGAGCAACTTCGTCGGTTCTTACTGTCTTGAACGCTGTGGTTCTAGCACCGATAGCACCGATGTTGATAGACTTCATACCACCTGCAATACGGCAGATAGCGCCGAACTTGCGAAGGTCAGCTGCAAAATCCTCTGAAAGGGGAGAAACAGCCATCTTTTCTGTAAGTGTGTACTTAATCTTTGCCTGACGAAGAACATGGCACATAGCAAACTTTCCACAAACAGCATCACGTCTGTGAGCAAAATCCATCTTGCCGATTTCATCAGGATAGCACTGAACGAGTACCGGAACTCCTGCATCACGAAGAGCTGCCTCAGCACCGTTTTCGTCACCGAAGTTAGGCATACAGAGAACAACGCCGTCAAACTTGCCCTCATTTTCCTTGAGGAACTGTGCGTACATCTTACCTTCCTGTCTTGTTTCAACAGCGCCGTAACGTGTAAGCTTTTCATCCATACAGATGTAGTCAAAGCCTGCGTCGGTTACTGCCTTGATCATTTCATTTCTCGCTTCAGCGATAACTTCGCCCGGGAAAAATCCGCGGTTAGCGAAAAATAGTGCAAATGTTGTTTTTCTTGTTTTTTCCATTTTTCTACACTCCATTCTTTATAGTTTGTATTTTTTGTTGATATTTTTTGAAAATTTCAAATAATAATATCCCCTGTATGTTAAATTATACTAAATTACACAGGAAAATAATAGTTATAATATTCCCTAAAAATAGCATTATCTTACCAAAAAGGGCTTGACATTACGACACATTTGTGCGATAATGATACAAAGAGACAAAAAAGTGGCGAAAGGAGAACAAAAATGCTGATATACGACAAGGAGAAGCTGCTGAAAATTCTCAAGGATTTCCACCTGCTCACAAGAGCCACAATAAGCATCTGGGATTCGGATTTCAATCAGATTTTAGTCTATCCCGAAAACGCAAAGCCGCTGTGTCGCGCAATAAAGCAAAGCCCGGGTGGAAGCAGCCGTTGCTTTGCTTCTGACAAGGGTGCGTGCAAAATTGCGGCAGGGAAGGAGTCGCCCTACAGCTTTACCTGCCACGCAGGACTTCTTGACACGGCAATCCCCGTAAGATACGAGGGCGAGGTACTTGCATACATTATGTTCGGGCAGATAAGAGATGCCGAGCAGCGATATGTGAGCTTTGACAACGTAAAAAAGCTCTGTGCTCAGTACGGTCTTTCGGAAGAGGAAACAGAAAAATACTATAATATGCTTCCGGTTCTCTCACACAGTCAGATCAGTGCTGCTGCAAGTGTTCTGTCGATGTCCACAATTTATCTTCACGTAAGTCAGGCGATAAAGATTGAGAGAAATGAGCTTGTATCGGGTATTGACAATTATATTTCAGAGAATATCTCGCAGCCTGTTACCGTTTCCGAGCTTTGCGAAAAATTCGGCATATCGCAGAATAAACTGTACTCACTTTCGCATAAGTATTTTCAGATGTCAATCGGAAACTACATAACGCTCAAGAAACTCTCTCTTGCAAAGCACCTGCTTACCACAACCAACAGCAGTATTTCAATGATTTCCGAGCAGGTCGGCTTTCCCGATTATAACTATTTTATCAGAAAATTCAAGGCACAGACGGGTACGACACCTCTTTCCTACCGAAAGAGCAATAAAATGTAAAAATTTTCTTTTTTGCTTTACAAAAGAGGCAAAATGGTGTATAATATATACTGTATGTAATAAAAGCCTTCTCCCCAAGGAGAAGCCTAATAAATGAATTGACACTCCGTGTCATGAATTGAAATCTACGATTTCATGAATTGAGCCTTGCGGCTCATGAATTGCACCTATCGGTGCATTGAAATGGTTATTTATATAAAGAAATTCTTATAACGAGAGGAAGAAACACATTGATAATCCAACTTGAAGAAGCAAAGCAGACTTTATCTGCACTGAAGCTGCAGATTTCGGAGCTGTCCGATAGCATGGGCGTGCCACAGGCACGAGAGAGGGCAAAACAGCTTGAGGAAGAAACCTGTGCAGAGGGCTTCTGGAACAGAGACGACACCCAGAAGATTTTGACAGACCTTAAAAATGCAAAGCAGACTGCCGACGATTACGACAAGCTCTGCGAGGATGCAGAGGCACTTGAACAGCTGATTTTAATGGCGCTTGAGGAAAATGACGAGAGCTTCACTCAGGAAATTCTCGACGAGCTTTCAGCACTCGAAAAGGAATACGACGAGCAGAACATAAAGGCGCTGCTTTCAGGTGAGTTTGACAAAAACAACGCAATTGTATCAATTCATCCGGGTGCCGGTGGAACAGAAGCGCAGGACTGGGCAGAAATGCTCTATCGTATGTACAACAGATGGGCAGAAAAGAAAGGCTTTAAAACAAAGCTTATCGACTATCTCGACGGGGACGGGGCAGGCATCAAGAGTGCGACCTTTACCGTATCGGGCGAATTTGCCTACGGATATTTGAAGAGTGAGGGTGGTGTACACAGACTTGTGCGTGTATCTCCCTTTGATGCGTCGGGCAGACGTCAGACGTCATTTGCTTCAGTTGAAATTACTCCCGAATTTGATGATGACGATGGAATTGAGCTCAAGGAAGAGGACTTAAAAATGGAAACCCACCGTTCAAGTGGTGCAGGTGGTCAGCACGTAAATAAGACCGACTCGGCTGTACGTCTGACACACATTCCGACAGGTATTACGGTTGGTTGTCAGACAGAACGAAGCCAGCTTCAGAACAGAGAAACCTGTCTTAAGATGCTCAAGAGTAAGCTTATGGAAATCAAAGCTCGTGAAAAGCTTGAAAAAATAGACGACATACGTGGAGATAAGCTCAATATCGAATGGGGCTCACAGATTCGTTCTTATGTGTTTATGCCCTATACCCTTGCAAAGGATACCCGTACAGGCTTTGAGAACGGAAATATCTCTGCCGTTATGGACGGAGACCTCGACGGCTTTATGAATGCGTACCTCAAAGCGAAGGGTGAATTTATTACTAAATAACCCCTTTTTATGTGGGGCCGCTCGCCCATAAAACGAAGTTTTTTAACCTCGCCCTCTTTTTTGAAAAAAAGAGGGGCAAAAAACTTTAATATTTTGCGCCGAACTGTTCTGCTTCGCACAACAGCACGGCGTGGAAAAAATAAAAATAACTTGGTATTATTGCGACCAAATTTTGCTCTGCAAAATTTGTAGCACGGGCGAGATATGAGCGTGAAAGAGAATTATAAGCAAGGGAAAGCTTTTGCGTGACATAAAAAGACCACAAATCTTCCACGAGGATTATATAATACCTCTCTGTATGGAATTTTGAATAAAGCTCTGTAAACTGCATGAGGATAGGGAGATTGTCAAGAGGGGATAACCTCGGTTTCCCCTCTTGACTAGGGGTCTTTTTGGATACTTTTTCCACCTCAATGTGGGAAAAAGTATCTAGGGGATACAGGGGGATAAAATCCCCCGTATAAAAATAGAGGTAGTAGGGGACATTCACGAATGTCCCAAACCCCTCATCCGAGTTTTGCTTCGCAAAACCCACCTTCCCCCCAAGGGGGAAGGAATGCTACAGACGAAATTTTTATAAAAATACGCCGAGCTGTTGTGTGAAACACAATTGGTCGGCGCAATAGTTAAAGTTTTTACGTCGCTTTTTTCAAAAAGCGACCGGGGGTTTGGGGCGCGGAGCCCCAAAAGCCACACAGAAAAGGAGAAACATATGAAAAAAGCAAAAAAATACACAGCATATCTCACTATGGGTTACACACTGCTTGTACAGAGTATCACCTGCCTTGTGCTTTTTGCAGTAACCCTGAAAGAAAAAAAGAGCCTTGCAGATGCACTCTTCGCCCTTGCGCTCTCGTTTGGCGCAACAGCTGCCGCACTTTTTACAATACACAGCGAATACAGCAGGGAAGAGCTGATACGCCACAAAAAACGTCTTGCAAAAAATGACAACTGGTATTACAGCTTTGAATACCCAAAATGTGACTCGCCCGACATAACAGTCGTGCCGAACTACACAGAGGGCGTTGAAACAGAAGAAGACGATATATTGAAATTTTAATAATAAAACGGGCAATACTCGGCGTAGTATTGCTCTTTTTCAGCTTGAATTTTACAGAAGAAAGGAGAAAACGTGCAAAAGTTCAAAATAACCGGAATGACCTGCTCTGCCTGCAGCGCAAGAGTAGAAAAGGCAGCCCGCTCGGTTACGGGCGTTAGCGATTGCTCGGTAAACCTTTTGCTTGGCAGTATGCTCGTTGACGGAAATGCCACAAACGAAGAAATAATTTCGGCAATAGAACGTGCCGGTTACGGTGCCGAAGTCTATTCCGAGATTTCCACAAATACTGCAAAAAAGGTGGAAAACTCTGCTGATTCAGAGGAAAAATCGCACTTTTTTGTAAAATTCTTAACCTCTATAGTATTTCTCCTCATTCTTATGTATTTCTCAATGGGACATACAATGCTCGGACTTGCACTGCCACACTTTTTCGACGGAAATCCTGCAGCTATAGCACTCTTACAAATGCTTTGTGCGCTCGCTGTAATGCTGATAAATTACAGATTTTTCACAAGTGGCATAAAGGCAATAATACGACTTTCCCCGAATATGGATTCTCTTGTGGCAATCGGCTCGGGAGCAGCATTCGTGTACAGTACGGCTGTGTTGTTTCTTATCTGCCAAAGACTTTCCTATGCCGATATGTCGGGTGCCGGCAAGCTTCTTCACAATATGTATTTTGAAGCTGCAGCTATGATTTTAGTACTAATTTCTGTCGGCAAGAGCCTTGAGGCACGTTCAAAGAAAAAGACCACCGATGCACTTCGTTCTCTTGAAAGGCTCGCTCCCGATTTTGCGAATGTAGAAAGAGACGGTAAAGAGCTGAAAATTCCAATATCCGAAATAAGAGTAGGAGATATTTTCATAGTACGAGCAGGGGAACAAATACCCTGCGACGGAATTATTATTGAAGGTAGCTCGGCTATCAACGAATCGGCAATAACAGGGGAGAGTGTTCCGAGTGAGAAAACTGTCGGCGACGAGGTAATCGGTGCTACAATCAACACCTCGGGCTTTATCCGTTGCAGAGCGCAAAAGGTCGGCAGCGAAACTGTGCTTTCAAAAATTATCGCAACCGTCAGTGATGCTGCAGCCACAAAAGCGCCTATTGCAAGACTTGCAGACAAGGTGGCTTCTGTTTTTGTGCCGACGGTAATTGTAATTGCGATTATTACGACTATTGTATGGCTTTTTCTTGGCGAAAGTGTTGGAGTTTCACTTTCTCACGGTATAGCTGTTCTTGTTATCAGTTGTCCTTGTTCGCTCGGACTTGCAACACCTGTTGCAATTATGGTAGGAAGTGGAGTGGGAGCTAAAAACAATATTCTTTTCAAAAGTGCCACAGCACTTGAAATTGCAGGCAGAACAAAGGCTGTAATTCTTGATAAAACAGGTACAATTACAAGCGGCAACCTGTCTGTTACAGAGGTTTTCCCAAGCGACAACACAACCGAAACCGAGCTTCTGAGTCTTGTACTTTCACTTGAAGAAAAGAGCCGTCATCCGATAGCTATATCCCTTTCAGATTACTGCCGTGACAAGGTAAAAAGCCTTGAAATATGTGAGTTTGCCGAACTTATCGGAAACGGAGTTACAGGAAAAATAAACGGTGAAAGCTGCTACGGCGGAAAGGCATCCTTTGTTCTTGAAAACACCGGTCACCGTGACGAAAAGCTGTTGCAAAAGGCAACCGAGCTTGAAAATGAGGGAAATACAGTTCTCTTTTTTGCAAGCAAAAGTAAGCTTTACGGAATAGTTGCGCTTTGTGATACTATAAAAAGTGACAGTAAAGAGGCAATATCAAAAATGCAGAAAATGGGACTTGAAGTAATACTGCTGTCGGGGGATAACGAAGTAGTTGCAAGGAAAGTTGCAACACAAGTCGGTATAGAAAAATACTATTCGGGCGTAACACCCGACGGAAAAGCAAATGTAGTAACACAAATAAGACAAAATACAAACGGCAAGGTTGCGGTGATAGGAGACGGAATAAACGATGCACCGGCACTTACCACAGCCGACGTTGGAATTGCTATCGGAACGGGAACCGATATTGCACGTGACAGCGCAGATATAATTCTTATGCGTGGAAGCCTCACAGAGGCTGTAAACGCCTTTGCTCTGTGTCGCAAAACACTTACGAACATAAAGCAAAATCTGTTCTGGGCGTTTTTCTATAACTGTATCGGAATCCCTGTTGCTGCAGGGGTGTTAGTGCCGATTGGCATATCGCTCTCGCCGATGCTCGGCTCACTTGCTATGGGGCTTTCGAGCTTCTGTGTTGTAAGTAATTCCCTGAGAATAAATCTTTTTAAGGCAGAAAAAAGCGAAAAAGCAGAAAAAGCAGCAGAAATTAGAGAAAAAGAGGAAAAGAAAATGGAAAAAACATTCAAGGTTGACGGAATGATGTGTCCTCATTGTGAAGCGCACGTAAAACGCGCACTCGAAAGTATTGACGGAATTGAGGAAGCAACTGCAAGTCATACCGAAAAGACGGTAGTTGTAAGATTTTCAAAGGATGTACCGGATGAAACAATTAAAAAAGTAATCTCTGACGAGGGTTACAAGCTTTTTTGAAAAAAAGCTTGGCAAAAAACTTTAACACTTAAAAACCGAGAGGTCAAACTCCGACCTCTCCGTTTTTTGGGCTTGAAATTGTAGTGCGGCACAGGGAAAATAGCAATTTGCGTTATTTTTGTGCAATTGTTGTTTTTATTCTACTTCGCACAACAGGTCGGCGTGTTTTTTATAGCCTTCCCCCTCGGGGGAAGGTGTCAACGCAGTTGACGGATGAGGGGTTACACCCCAAACAGATTCACAATCTCCTTATCCTTCTTCTTTTTCGCATACTTGTACGCCTTAAAAGCACCACTGTTTTCCTTATCCTCTGCATAGAAAATAACATAGTCAGACTTATCAATCATAGCACAATTACGGAAATATATGCTCTTGTACCACCCCTCGAACGACGGCTGAAGATAAATCAACTCGTCATAGTCTTCGGCGTTGAAATATCTCACCTTTTTCCACAGATATTTCTCTTGTGCGACACAATAAATTCTCTTAATTTCAAGGTCGGGCTGTTCTTCCCTGATTTGTGACACAATTTCATAACACAAATCGTCAAAATCCCCATAACCCCCGAAATAAAAAGTGCGACAACCAAAGTCTACCGATTTTTTAATCTCGGCAACAGTTGTCGCATATAAACTTTCTGTAATTTCCACATCACGGTGTCCGAAAAATGAGCAAATCTTAATTTCTTCCATAATAAAAAAATAAGGTGTCACCCCTTGCGAGATGACACCGTAGAATACCTCCTCGCATAGTTGTCACACTAATAGAATAATTGAATTACTTGTAAATACACAAGTTGTCTCAACATCTCGCGACAGGTATTTCTACCATATCTATATTGAAACAAACTTGAGGGCATAATTCACCTATACAAGCAATTACAAATTTTTCCACTATTCTATTAATGTGACAAACACATTATAACATAAATTTTTTCAAATTTCAAGGGGTAGAGGGGATTTTTTTAAGCCTTCCCCCTCGGGGGAAGGTGTCAACGCAGTTGACGGATGAGGGGAAAAAGAAGAAACAATAATTTGTAATTACCCCTCATCAGGCACTCCGTGCCAGCTTCCCCCCAAGGGGAAGGCTAATAAATGAATTGACACCTTCGTTGTCATTGAAAAATTATATAATATAATAAAGTAAAAAAAGACAAAAAAACACTTGCTTTTTTTTGCATTTTGTGGTATAATATAGCTTAGGTATATATTGTGGAAAACTATCAAAAAATTCAGCATAAAAATTTCAGATATATAGGAGAAAAAAAGAAAGGAGAGGTAATATGAACGAGCATCTGGGCGAGCTTTGGAGCATGATATACGCAGAGCTTGAACGTGACCTTACTTCAAAGCTCAGTATCTCACAAAAAGCAATCGAGCTTTGGTTTGGAAAAATAGAGCTTAAATATATTTCGGACAGCAATACTATCTACTTTTCAATCGACGCCGCTATAAAAAGAAAATTCATTCTTGACCACAAGGAATATTATGATTCCTTCTGCAGTGCAATAAAAACAATTCTCGGAATAGAGCCAAAGCCGGTTCTTATCTGTACCGAAACCGACAGCTTTGAAAATCAGTTTGCGGAAATGATAGCTCAAAGCAGCGAGGATATGAAGGAAAGCCTTGCTGTAAAAAAGGAAGAGCCAAAGGAACAGATAACTACCGATGAGGAAATTAATTCAATGTATTCTGAGTTTCTTCGTCAATATACTCCGAAGGAAGTAAAAAAGTCTCCTCCGAGAACTCTCAACAGTGCAATACATGCAGGTGCAAACGCACCCTTAAAATACAATCCCGAAAGCGGAATAAACGAGGAATTTCCTCTCTCGGACAACATTTCCGGAGAAAAGGACGGTATGCTTTTCATTTCGCATTCGGTTCCTGCCTGCTATCCGTCATATACCTTTGAAAACTTTATTGTCGGAAATTCCAACAAGCTTGCATATCATTACGCACTTCAGTCTTCAAAATATCCCGGACAGCAGTATTCGCCCCTGTTTATATACGGTCCCCCCGGTATTGGTAAAACGCATCTTCTGTATGCTATAACAAATGAAGTCACAAATCTTTATCCGAACTATAATATCATCTATGTAAAGGGCGAAGACTTTATAAATGAGTTTGTTGACTCAATAAAGAAGAAAATACCGCTTCAGTTCCGGGAAAAATACAGAACTGCCGACGTTTTACTTGTCGATGACGTTCAGTTTATCGCCGGCAAGGAGTCAACACAAGAGGAATTCTTCCATACCTTCAACGCCCTGTATGAGATGGGTAAGCAGATAATTATGACAGCCGATACACCTCCGAAGGATATTGCAAATCTTGAAGAAAGACTCCGCTCACGTTTTGAAAGCGGTCCTATTCTCAAAATCGATCCTCCGGATATCGAGCTTCGTACAGCAATTATAAAGAAAAAATTTGAGGTTATGAATATAGAGGTTCCGAATGACGTTATTATGTTCCTTTCGGAAAATATAACCGAAAATGTGCGTCAGATTGAGGGAATTATCAAGAAAATGAACGCATATTGCCTTATGTGCAATGAAAGCATTTCTCTTTCTCTTGCACAAAAGTGTATATCTGATATTGTTACCATTTCCGAAAAAATTGACGGCAGACGGATTGTAAACGCTGTTTCGGAAAAATACGGAATTTCGGTAGACCAGATTCTCGGTAAAAAGAGGGTAAAGGAAATAGTCTGGGCACGCCATATGGCAGTTTATCTGATGAGAAGCCTTACACCTATGTCCTATAAGGACATCGGAAAGTTCTTCAACCGAGACCACGCAACCATTATGTCCAGCGAAGAAAGAATCAAAAAGGAAATAGAAATAAACTCGGAAATTTCAAAGGAAGTAGACGACCTGATTTACATAATTAAAATAAAAAATTAGTCTTCAACATACTTTTCCACATAATTTCAACATTTCCACATTGGAAAACTTTTTCTTTTTCCACATATAAGACAGAAGTTTTCCTCATAGTTTTAAACAGACAGAAAATTTTAGAAAACAAGGCAACATAAGGCTTTCAAGAGGGAAATTGACAATTTCCACATTTTACACATTCTCTACTACTAATACTACTATTTTATTATTCTATTCTATTCTTTAAAGTGAAGACGGAAAGCTAAAACGAAAAGAGGTAAGAAAATGAGATTTACAGTTAACAAGAGTGAGCTTTTAAAAGCAATGCTTCCTGTAACCTACGGCGTATCAAATGTAACCAATCCCGATTATAAATCACTTCTTCTGAAGGTTTGCGACGGAGAGCTTATAATTTTCTCCTATGACCTTGAAAAGGGTATAAAAACCACTATTCCGGTTGAAAACGCAAGAAACGGAATGGTTGAGGCTGATGCACAAAAGCTTTATGCCATTATAAACACAATGACAGACGGTGATATTTCTCTTGAGGTTGACGAAGGCTTTTCCATCAGCATAAAGGGTCAGAATACCGATTTTAAAATTTTAGGTAAAGACGGACAGGGCTTCCCGAATATTCCGAATATTGAGGGTGATTTTACCTACAAGCTTACAAAGAGTAAAATAAGAAGTATGATAGGAAGAACTGTTTTCTCTGTTTCAAATAATGAGTCAAATCCTATCTTTACAGGCTCTCTTTTTGAAATAGAGGGAGATAAGCTTCGTATTGTTGCTCTTGACAGAAACAGAATTGCCGTAAGAAGGGAAAGTGTAATAAGCGAAATTTCAGGAGAACAGACTCTTACTCGTTTCGTAGTTCCGGGAAAAAGTGAAAATGACCTTATGAAGATTATTTCGGACACCGATGAGGAAATAGAAGTTCGTATGACAAGAAAGCATATTATCTTCACTTTTGATAATATTTATTATATTTCAAGACTTCTTGACGGCGACTTTATGAACTATAAGAGACTGCTGACTAATGAAAACCGTTTTGAAATAAGAGTAAACACAAAGGAATTTCTTGAATCTGTTTCCAGAGCAGCTATTCTTCTTGAAAGCTATAAAAATAACTTTTTGATTATAAACCTTAACGAGGGTGTTATGAATGTAAACTGCAGCACCGAGTTCGGTAAGGTTGACGATACAATCGGAAGCTCCTTTGCAAAGGGAGAGCTTGAAACTCTTAAAATCGGCTTTAATCACAGAATTCTTATTGATGCACTTCGTGCTGTCGGTGAGGATGAGGTAATAATAACCCTTAACGGCGCTACAAATCCGATTATATTTACTCCCGTTCACGACGACGAACAGGACGACGAACGCTTCCTCTATGTCGTAATGCCGGTGCAGCTGAGATGATAGTCTTGGGGGCTGCTCGCCCCCAAACCCCATCGCCAACTTTTTTCAAAAAGTTGGACAAAAACTTTAACACTTTTTACGCCGAACAATGTTGCTTTCGCAAAACAGTACGGCGTGGGCTAAAATAAAAAATAAATAGGTATTATTGCGACCAAATTTTGTAAATGAAACTTGGTTATCCAACCCTTTCCACTTAGAGGGGAAAGGTGTCAGCGAAGCTGACGGATAGGGGTGTAAAGTTTTATTTTGATGTCGTTTAGCGATTCCACAATATAACAAGAACCTCTTGCCCAGCCCACGAAGCATTGCTTGCAATGCGAATCGAACACAACAACAAAATAAAATAACAAATTTGATGTTCTTTGTGTTGTTGTGTGAGCAAGAATGGGATTGTTAAGGGAAAAAACTTTCCCTTGACTTGGGCTCTTTTTGATTACTTTTTCCAGCTCTACGGTGGGAAAAAGTAATTAGGGGGTACTGGGGGACAATGTCCCCCGTATAAAAGCAGGGTGATAGTAGGGGACATTCACGAATGTCCCGAACCCCTCATCCGAGTTTTGCTACGCAAAACCCACCTTGTCTCGCTGCGGCTCGGTCCGACTCGGCTCAAGCACGAAGTTTAACAACATCAAATATCAGCTTCAATTGCTTCGTGCCGAAAATCCGTTGGATTTTCAAGGAGCTTTTTTGAAAATTGACGGCTGTCATTCACTTCCTCGTCGCCACTTCGTTACCCCCGAGGGGAAGGCTTGAAATGAATTGACACTTCGTGTCATAAATTGAAATCTGCGATTTCATGAATTGAGCCTACGGCTCATAAATTGACAACTTCGTTGTCATTAAAAAAGGAGTTGATATATTTTTGAATGTAAAAACACTATACGCAAAGCAATTCAGAAATATATCCGACGAGCAGATAGAATTTGAAAACGGAATAAATGTACTTTACGGCAAGAATGCCTCGGGGAAAACCAACGCACTTGAAGCAATATACCTGTTTGCTTCGGGAAAAAGTCTTCGGGGTGCCGCTGAAAAGGATTTTATACAAAAAGACACAGACAAAGCAAGAATTTCGATAGATTACAGTACCGAAAAAAGTCCGGACAGGACAAAAAATATGACAATGACCTTTCTCAAGGGTAATCGTCGGCTTATGAAATACTGTGGCGCAGATGTGGCGAAGATGTCGGAATTTTTAGGTTTTTTCCGTTCCTGTGTTTTCACTCCCGACGACCTGCTGCTTGTCAAAGGCAGTCCCGAGGAAAGACGCAGATTTATTGATATTTCGATAAGCCAGATAAGTCCGAGATTTGTGTACTGTCTGAACAGCTATATGCGACTGCTTTCGCAGAGAAATATTCTCCTTAAAACTGCAAATATCGGAAAAGGACTTGACAAGGATTATTTATTTGTCATAAACGAGCAGCTCTCAAACCTTGCAAGTGTGATAGTACGGCAGAGAGCAGGCTTTTGCGAGAATATTTATGAGTATGCAAGTAAAATTTACAGTGATATTTCTTCGGAAAGTGAGCTTTTCGGAATGAAATATATATCGCAAACGAGAAAAAATTACTCTGATGAGAAATTTACAAAAAATGCGTTTTTAGAGCTTTACGAGAAAAATCTCGAAGCTGAAATCAAAAACGGAATAACCCTCACAGGTCCCCACAGAGATGACCTATATTTCTATGTCGGAAAAAAAGACGAAATTCTTGACGAAGAAGAAAAATATCAGAATTCGCCCGAGAGCATTTTCGACAGATATACAACTGCACGTGCCTTTGGTTCCCGTGGTCAGCAGAGAAGTGTGGTGCTGTCATTGAAGCTTGCACAGGGTGAGCTGTTTTATAATAAATGTGGCGAATATCCCGTATTTTTGCTAGACGACGTTTTTTCCGAGCTTGACGAGAGGAGAAGAAATTATATCCTCTCACAAAATAAGGGAAAACAGATTATCATTACCTGTTGCGACTGCGACGTGCTTGGCACATTTAGGGATTATAACAAAATTCACGTTCAGAACGGACAGTTTTCGTAGGACTCACTTTTTGGGGGCTCCTCGCCCCCAAACCCCATCGCCAACTTTTTGAAAAAAGTTGGACAAAAACTTTAACATTTTGCGCCGACCAATTGTGCTTCGCACAACAGCTCGGCGTGGATAATAAAAAGCCTTCCCCCGAGGGGGGAAGGTGTCAGCTGACGGATGAGGGAAAAAAGTATACCTTTGATGTCGTTTAGCGTTTCCACAATATAACAAGTACCTCTTGCCCAGCCCACGGAGCATTGCTTGCAATGCGAATCGAACACAACAACTATAAGAGATTTCGACTTTGATGTCGAAAGTGTTGTTGTGTGAGCAAGAAAGGGTTTGTCAAGGGAAAAGCCTTTCCCTTGACGAGTGCATTTTTGCATACTTTTTTTGCACGATAGTGAAAAAAGTATGTAGGGGTGAAAGGGGACGAAGTCCCATACAAAACAATCTAAAGTTTGGGGTACAGGGGGATAAAATCCCCGAAACAGAATATAATCCCTCCACCACCTTCGGTGGTCCCCCTCCCGCAAGAAAAGGGAGGCATTGGCAAGGAGGGCTTTGCAGAGGAAGCCTTAGAAATGAATTGACACTTCGTGTCATGAATTGAAATCTACGATTTCATGAATTGGCAAGCCATGAATTGACAACTACGTTGTCATTAAGGAGAAAATATGTATCTGAATCTCGGAAATTCAAATCTTATAAAAAAGAAAGACATAATCGGAGTTTTTGACCTGGACTCTGCTATGTCGGGTGGAACTCTTATGGAGTACCTTAAAAAATGTGAAAAGTCAGGGCAGGTAATAAATATCGGTGACGGAATCCCGAAGGCATTTGTAGTTGCCGAAAGTGGGGGCAAGACAACCGTATATATAACAACAATTTCAGCGCCGTCAATTAAGGGAAGAATGGAAAAATACTCATAATAAAAGTTATGATTTAATAAAAGCATTTATTTACTCAAAATACAGGAGGAAATTATGTCAGAACTCGAAAAGAACAATGTTCAGGATGTACAGGAGTTTGAAAAGGAAGTCAGTGCTGCCGATACAGCAGTTGACACCGAGGCTCACAAGTACGACGACAGTCAGATTCAGGTACTTGAAGGACTTGAGGCTGTGCGTAAAAGACCGGGTATGTACATCGGCTCGACAAGCACAAGGGGGCTTCATCACCTCATTTACGAAATTGTCGATAACTCTATCGACGAAGCTCTTGCCGGAATCTGTAATAAAATCACGGTAACGCTCCACGAGGACGGCTCGGTATCTGTTCAGGATAATGGCCGTGGTATACCGTCGGGAATACATCCGAAAATGGGTATTTCCACAATTGAGGTAGTATTTACAGTTCTTCACGCAGGTGGTAAATTCGGTGGTGACGGATATAAAATTTCCGGTGGTCTTCACGGTGTTGGTGCGTCGGTTGTTAATGCACTCTCGGAATGGACAGAAATTGTAAACTGCCACGACGGAAAGAAGCACACCGAACGCTTCGAACGTGGAAAAACAGCAAGAGGAATTGAGCTTGCAGGGGACTGTGGCGACGAGCACGGACTTTATGTTCGCTTTATGCCTGACAGCGAGATTTTCGATACTACCGAATTTGAATACAGCGTTGTAGAAAAGAGACTTCGTGAGCAGGCATTCTTAAATGCCGGTCTTATGATTGAGCTTATCGATAAGAGACCCAAAAAAGCAGGCGAAATTGAACTGCACGAGGAAAGTGCCGCTGCCGGTCTTGTTGTGGAAACAGAGGACGCAACACGTTATATGGTGTTCCACTATGAGGGTGGTATCCGTAGCTTTGTAGAATACTTAAATTCCAAAAAGCACGCAGAGGTGCTTCACGACGATATAGTATATCTTTCAGGTAAGAAGGGCGATATTTCTGTTGAAATCGCACTTCAGTATAACGATACCTATGACGATACAGTAGTTACCTTTGCAAATAACATCAATACAATCGAGGGTGGCTCTCACGAAACCGGCTTCAAGAATGCTCTGACAAGAATTATAAATGACTACGGCAAGAAATATGGACATTTAAAGAATGACGACAAGCTGTCGGGTGACGACGTTCGTGAGGGACTTTGCGCAATAGTCAGCGTAAAGCTGCCTGACGCACAGTTCGAGGGACAGACAAAAACAAAGCTTGGTAATGCAGATATCCGTCCGTTTGTTGAAGCAGTAATGAACGAGGAGCTTGCAAACTACCTTGAGGAAAATCCGTCTGCAGCAAAGGCAGTTATTGAAAAGGCGCTGAACGCACAGAGAGCAAGAGAGGCAGCACGTAAGGCAAGAGACCTCACCAGAAGCCGAAAGTCTGCACTTGAAAGCACCACACTTCCCGGAAAGCTCGTTGACTGTCAGGAAAAGAATATGGAAAAGACAGAGCTGTTCCTTGTCGAAGGAGACTCGGCGGGAGGAACTGCTAAGGAAGGAAGAAACAGTCTTTTCCAGGCAGTACTTCCGATGCGCGGTAAAATACTGAATGTTGAAAAATCCCGTCTTGACAGAGTTCTTTCCTCTGTTCAGATAACACCGATTATAATTGCCCTGGGCTGTGGTGTCGGCGAAGAATTTAATATTGAAAAGCTCAGATATGGCAAGATTATCATAATGTCGGATGCCGATGTTGACGGTGCGCATATTAAAACATTGCTGCTTACATTCTTCTTCAGACATATGAGACCACTTATTGAGAACGGACATATCTATTGTGCAAGACCGCCGCTATACAGAGTTTTCAAGGGTAAACAGGAAAAGTACGCATTCTCTGACGAGGAAAAGGACGCACTTATTGCTGAAATGGGTGGAAACGCAGAAGCCGAAAGATATAAGGGTCTTGGTGAAATGGATGCCGACCAGCTTGCATATACTACTATGGACCCCGATTACCGTACCCTTTCAAAGGTTACAATCGATGACGCTATCGAAGCCGATGCTACCTTCTCTCTCCTTATGGGCGAAAAGGTCGAACCACGACGAAACTTCATCCAGGAAAACGCCAAATACGTTACAAATCTTGATATATAATACTTGGGGGCTGCTCGCCCCCTACGCCCTATTCGCAGGGCTGCTCGCCCTGCACCTCGCGAGCTTTTTTGAAAAAAAGCTCGGCAAAAAACTTTAATAATTATAAAAAAACACGCCGTGCTGTTTTGCGAAGCAGAACAGTTCGGCGCAAAGTGTTAAAGTTTTGGTCAAGCTTTTTCAAAAGCTTGGCAGGTGTGGGCGGCAGCCCACATAACAAAAAATATAAAGGAAATAAAGACTATGAAATGGACAGGACTAAATGAACTTCGCGAGAGCTATCTCTCCTTCTTTGAAAGCAAGGGACACCTAAGACTTCCGAGCTTTCCGCTTATCCCGATTGGCGACAAATCGCTTCTTCTTATAAACTCAGGTATGGCGCCTATGAAGCCGTATTTTCAGGGTACAGTTACTCCACCGAGCAAGAGAGTAACTACCTGTCAGAAGTGTATCAGAACTCCTGACCTTGAAAATGTCGGAAAAACTGCAAGACATGGAACATACTTTGAAATGCTCGGCAACTTCTCCTTTGGCGACTACTTCAAGGAAGAAGCAATTGCTTTTGCATGGGAGTTTTTAACTGTAACTCTCGCAATACCGGCACAGCTTCTCTGGCCGTCAGTATACGAAAAGGACGACGAGGCGTACTCAATCTGGAAAGATAAAATCGGAGTACCTGAGGAAAGAATAGTAAAGCTCGGAAAAGCAGATAACTTCTGGGAACACGGACAGGGCCCGTGTGGACCTTGCTCGGAAATTTATTTCGACAGAGGCGAAAAATACGGCTGTGGCTCTCCCGATTGTCGCCCGGGGTGCGAATGTGACAGATATATGGAAATCTGGAACAACGTATTTTCTCAGTTTGACAATGACGGAAACGGAAACTATACAGAACTTTCACAGAAAAACATCGATACCGGTATGGGACTTGAGCGACTTGCCTGCGTGCTTCAGGGGGTTGATAACCTTTTTGAGGTTGATACAGTACGCAAAATTCTTGATACGGTATGTGAATACTGCGGCAAGGAATACGGCAAGGAGTATAAGGATGACGTATCAATCAGAATTATAACCGACCATATCCGTTCTTCAACCTTTATGATTTGTGACGGAGTATTGCCGTCAAACGAGGGCAGAGGCTATGTACTTCGCAGAATTATCAGACGTGCCTGCAGAAACGGCAGACTTCTCGGGATTCAAGGCGACTTTATGGCAAAGCTCTGCGAGGTTGTAATCTGCGAGAACGAGGGCGCATACGGCGAGCTTCGCCAAAAGGCAGATTATATCAAGAAAATTTTGAATATAGAGGAGCAGAACTTCGGAAAAACTATCGATATAGGACTTTCACTTCTTGAAAATGAAATAGCAGAGCTTTCAAAAGAGAATAAAAAGACACTTTCGGGAAAAACTCTCTTCAAGCTCTATGATACCTACGGATTCCCTGCTGACCTTGTGCTTGAAATTCTTGCAGAAAGAGGACTCAGCGCCGATACCGACGAATTTACCGAGTGTATGAACGCACAGAAGAAGCTTGCAAGAGAAAGAATGCGTGATAACGGCGGCTGGAAAAAGGAAGATGGTGACCTGCTTGCAGATATAAATAAGACAGAATTTCTCGGCTATACACAGACCGAAACAGAAGCAAAGGTACTTGCAATTATCGTTGACGGTGAGAAAAAGGATGCCGTAAGCGAGGGCGAATTTGCACTTGTGCTTGACAAGACCGTGTTCTACGGTGAAGGCGGCGGTCAGGTAGGCGATATGGGTAGCATAAAATTTGAAAACGGTAGTGCAAAAGTGCTTGATACCAAGAAATTTGACGGAAAATATATGCACATCTGTGCTCTCGAGGACGGAATTTTAAAACTCGGCGATAGTGTAAAGGCAAGTCTTGACGTGGAACGTCGAGAAAAAATTAAGAGAAACCACTCAAGCGTGCATCTGCTTCAGTCGGCACTCAGAAGTGTTCTTGGCTCGCACGTTGAACAGGCAGGCTCTTATGTTGATGACAAAATCGCACGTTTTGACTTTAACCACTTTGAAGGAATGACAAAGGAGCAGATTGAACAGGTAGAAAGCCTTGTAAATGACTATATCCTCGCAGGAGCGCAGATTGAAACTGTTGAAACAGATATAGAAAATGCTAAGAAAATGGGTGCAATGGCACTTTTCGGGGAAAAGTACGGAAAATGCGTGAGAGTAGTAAAAATGGGTGACTTTTCTACCGAGCTTTGTGGTGGTACACACGAGGACAGTACTGCAAAAATCGGTCTTTTCAAGATAATTTCCGAGTCCTCGGTAGCATCGGGTGTTCGCAGAATCGAAGCTGTAACGGGTACTAACTTTATTGATTATGTAAAGAATGAAAAGGCTCTTATCGATGCCACAGCTGCAGCTCTCAAAATCCAGAACAGCGCCGAAATTGCAAATAAAGCAGAAAGTGCTATGGCAGAAATCAAAGAACTGAAGGCACAAATTGAAAAAATGAAAGCCGAAAACGCAGGTAATAAGCTTGCAGACCTTGAAAAGAATGCCGCTGATATTGGTGCATTCAAGGTAATAACTGCAAGACTTGACGAAATGGATGTAGCGTCTCTTCGTACAACAGGGGATATGCTCAAGGATAAGTACTCAAATGTTGTAGCCGTTTTGGCATCAGCTCAGAGTGCAGATAAGGTAAACTTTGTGGCAGTTTGTGGAAAAGATGCAATCGCAAAGGGCGCAAATGCCGGAAAGCTCGTAAAGACAGCGGCAACCGTCGCACTCGGTGGTGGTGGCGGCAGACCCGACAGCGCTACTGCCGGTGGTAAAGACGCATCCAAAATTGCAGATGCCCTTAATGCCGTAATCTCGGAACTTCAAGCACTTTGATTTATTGGGGGCTTCTCGCCCCCAAACCCCATCGCCAACTTTTTGAAAAAAGTTGGACAAAAACTTTAACATTTTGCGCCGAACTGTTCCACTTCGTGAAACAGCACGGCGTGGGATTAAATAAATAACTAATTTAATTTTTCTGTACTGCGAGGTGTCAATTCGCAGAATTGACCGAGCCAAAGTTTGTTGCGAGAAAGAAAAATTATAAATTTTATAAGAATAATTTACGGGAAAAGGGATTGTGAAGGGAAAAAGCCTTTTCCCTTGACGAGTGTATTTTGGTTACTTTTTTTACACGACTGTGAAAAAAGTAACTAGGGGTTTCAGGGGGTGAAACCCCATGAGCTTTCGTAAAAAGGTGGTGTTTATATGGAAGAAAAGAAAAAAATCCTGATTGTCGAGGACGAAAAAGATATCTCGGAAATCCTTGCCTATAACATAAAACGTCAGGGCTATGACGTAGATACAGCATACGACGGAGAAACAGGTCTACAGAAAGCACTAAGCGGTGACTTTGACCTGATTCTGCTTGACGTGATGCTTCCGAAAATGGACGGCTTTGAAATCTGCCGCAGAGTCAGAGAAAAGCTTGAAACACCGATAATAATTCTGACAGCACGAGAAGAAGAAAATGACAAAATCCAGGGACTTGACCTGGGGGCTGACGACTATATGACAAAACCCTTCAGTCTGGGAGAGCTTTCATCAAGAATAAAAGCTAATATCCGCAGATATTCGGGTGAGCTTAAGAAGATTGTAGGAGAAAGTGCCGACGGAACGGTAATTTATATCGGAGACCTCGTGATTGATACCGAGAATATTTCGGTTAAAAAGAACGGTACCGAAATTTCCCTTACAAAAACAGAGTACGACCTGTTATCCTACCTTGCAAAGAACAGAGGAACAAAATTCTCGCAGGAAAAACTGCTTGAGGCAGTTTGGGGAAGTGGAGAGTATTACGATTTGCGTACCGTTGACGTAACTGTTCGCAGACTCCGTCAGAAAATCGAGGATAACCCCTCCGAACCACGTTATATCCTCAATATGCGTGGCGTCGGTTATTATCTGGCTTAATTCATTCTTTATGGGGGCTGCTCGCCCCCAAACCCCTATACGCAGGGACTCCGTCCCCTGCACCCCTGCG
>JAZRTY010000013.1:0-85559 GCA_045652245.1 Eubacteriales bacterium
ACAGGCAAAAACAGGTCTTACTTATTCAGCATACGGTGAGGGAGACAAGCCGAAATTTTATGCGCACTATGAAGATGTTGCAAAGCCTGAAAAGTGGGTTCTTTACGACCAGGAAAATATGATCTGGAAGTTTACCGAGGACGTTTTCGATATCGGAACAATCTGGTTTAACGGTGAAGAGGCCTGGGCTGTAAAGAAGGTTGCATATTTTCTTGACGGTAAGTATTATTGCTGTGAGGATTTTAATAAAGAATTTGTGGTTTCCGAGCAACTGCGTGATGACTTTGATATTTTCTGTGATGCGAAATCAGAGCTTAAGCCTGACGGAACTCCCAGAGTACAGTCACCTAATTGTAAAGGCAATCTTTATCTTCGTTATTCCGGTGGTAATCCCGGTGAAGTATTTGATACAATTGAGCTTTCAACAGCACAGCTCAACATAAGAATCGGAAACAACCACAATATGCTTTTCGATAATCTCTGCATAAAATACGGTGTATCCGGCTTTGATGCTGCACATTCTGACGGAATAACAATCAGAAACTGTGAAATCGGTTGTTGTGGTGGCGCCCTTATGAACTATTTTATAACAAAGAACGGTCTTTACAACCCTGTACGTTGGGGTAACGGTTTCGGACTCTGGGGTGGTTGTCACGACCTTGAAATTTATAACTGCTGGATATACGAATGCTATGATGCGGGAATTACTCAGCAGATGCACGCTAAAGACGAAAATATCGAGATGTTCAATGTGTTGTATCACGACAATCTGTTTGAAAGATGCTCATACTCTATTGAGTATTTCCTTACAAACAGATATGCCGAGCATCCTGAAAATACATACTCTCTGATGAAGAACTTTCAGATAAAGGATAACATTTTCAGATTTGCAGGCTTTGGCTTCGGAAGACAGAGAAAGGATAACGAAATTGCTCATATCAAGACAAGAGATTATCCCAATCGTTCAGAAGGATATGTAATTGAGAATAATATTTTTGACCGTTCAACCGAAGCAATATTTCACCTTGCTTTCGATTATGGCGACGAAATTACTATGCGCAATAACACATATATTCAGTACCCGTCTGCAATGTTTGGACGTTACGGAAAAACTCCTACAAAGCTTCACAGATTTGAAATAAGAACTGTTGAAAAAATCGCAAAAGAAAACTTCGGGGAAGAAAACGGAAAGTATTACTACGCATATTGATAATGATGAGAGATGACTGCAGCAAAGAGAAATTTTTGCTGCAGCCTCTTTAATTATCGTATATATTGTTACTAATCTGTGTAAAATTGTTAAATTTCAATTTTACTATTGACTTTATCGCTTTAGTGTGCTAAAATAATAAATCATAAAGTGAATTAGAATGGTAACACACGGAGGATTCAGATGAATATAGACTTTTCAGTGCTGAAAAATGACGAAAAAGCAATTTTCGAGCTTCGGACTCTGTATCAGAAGCACGGTTATTCAAGATACAAGATGAATAAATTCGAGGAATATGACCTTTATGTCCGGAATAAGGATTTTCTCGTTTCGGATAATATCATAACCTTTACCGATACAAACGGGAAGCTGATGGCGCTCAAGCCTGACGTTACCTTGTCGATTATCAAAAACGGAAAGGATAAGCCGGGAGCAATCGAAAAGGTTTACTATAATGAGAATGTTTACAGAGTATCAAAGGGAAGTAAGTCATATAAAGAAATAATGCAGGTAGGACTTGAATGTATAGGGGATATAGACGATTTCTGTATCTATGAGGTAATTTGCCTTGCAGCAGAAAGCCTTGCAAATATTTCCCCCGACTATGTACTTGATATTTCGCATATGGGACTTGTGTCGCAGCTTATTTCTGAAATTGGACTTTCGCGTACAGGCGAGAGTGAGCTTTTAAAATGTATTGCCGAAAAAAATACTCACGGTATTTTTGCTCTGTGTGATAAAGAGGGAATTGATAAAGAAAGAATAAGCCTTATCTGTTCTCTTGTAAATACAAGCGGAAAGCTGTGTGACACAATATGCGAGTTTGAAGAAATTATTTCAAAGAACGAACAGCTCTCAGGTCTGGGTATGAGCTTCCTGAAAATCTTAAAGGTGCTTTCAAAATGTGAATTTGCACAGAATCTTCGTATAGATTTTTCGGTAATCAACGATATGAACTATTACGGTGGTATTGTTTTCAAGGGCTTTGTAAGTGGGATTCCGACAGGCATCCTGTCAGGTGGCGAATATAATAAGCTGATGCAGAAAATGGGAAGACGCAGTGGTGCTATCGGCTTTGCTGTATATCTTGATATGCTTGAAAGACTTTCGACTCAAAACAGCGACTATGATGTTGATGCAGTGGTGCTTTATGACCAAGATACCGATATTGAGGCACTTAAAAACTGCATAAATATGCTTACAGCAAGTGGAAACAGAGTTCTTGCACAAAAGGAAGTATCGGAAAATATAAAATATAAACAGCTTTTGAGAATTCGTGAAAGAGGGGTGGAAATACTTGAAAACAATGCTTAATATAGCGCTGCCAAAGGGTAGACTCGGTGAAAAAGTATATGATATGTTTGAAAAAGCAGGACTTGAATGTCCCGAGATTCACGAAAAAGGAAGAAAGCTGATATTTGAAAATGAGCAAAAGGGAGTAAGGTACTTCTGGGTAAAACCCTCTGATGTGGCAATCTATGTTGAAAGGGGAGCAGCAGATATCGGTGTTGCAGGTAAAGACATTCTCCTTGAATATGAGCCGGATATATATGAGCTGCTTGACCTTGATATCGGAAAATGCTCAATGGCAGTAGCTGCAAAGAATGATTTTCGTGATGATACACAGAAAACACTCAGGGTTGCGACTAAATTTTCGAATATCACAAGAAATTACTACAACAGTCTTGGCAGGGATATAGATATTATCCACCTGAACGGCTCGATTGAAATAGCTCCTATTCTTGACTTGTCTGATGTTATTGTGGATATAGTTGAAACAGGAAGTACTCTTCGTGAAAACAATCTTCGTGTGGTTGAAAAAATATTCCCTATCAGTGCAAGGCTTATTTCAAACAAAGCAAGCTTCAAATTCAAAAACGAAGAGATTAAATCGGCAGTAGAAAAAATTGCAGAATTACTAAAGACACAGAACGGGGAAGCAAAAAATGATTAAGATAATGAAATATTCGGATGTTGAAAAATCCGAAATTTTCGCAAGAACAGAGAGTAAAGTAAATGTAGAAGCTGTTGTTTCGGAAATTATAGAAAATGTAAAAAAGAACGGCGATAAGGCTCTTTTTGAGTATTGCGAAAAATTTGATAAAGCAAAGCTTGACTCTCTTCTTGTAAGTCCGGAGGAAATAGAAGAAGCAATAAGCGAGTGTGACAGCGAATTTATAAGAATCCTTGAAAGAGCTGCAGAAAACATCAGAAAATTCCACGAAAAGCAAGTGCGTAACAGTTTTATAATAAACGACGAGGACGGAATAGTAGTAGGACAGAAAGTAATACCCGTTGACAGAGCAGGACTTTATGTTCCGGGTGGAACTGCAACCTATCCGTCGACAGTTCTCATGGACTCAATTCCTGCCAAAATCGCCGGCTGCCGTGAAGTTGTAATTGTAACTCCACCTAATGCACAGGGCAAGGTAAATCCTGTAATACTTGCCGCTGCAAGTGTTGCCGGTGTTGATAAAATCTTTAAAGTAGGTGGGGCACAAGCTATAGCTGCTCTTGCTTACGGAACAGAAAGTATACCGAAGGTTGATAAAATCGTAGGTCCCGGTAATGCATTTGTTGCTGAAGCCAAAAAGCAGGTTTTCGGACTTGTTTCTATAGATATGATAGCAGGACCGAGCGAAATTTTAATAGTTGCCGACGGAAAGTCAAATCCTGCACATTTAGCAGCAGACTTACTGTCACAAGCAGAGCACGATAAAATGGCAAGTGCCGTGCTTGTAACTGACAGCCAAGAGCTTGCAAAGAGTGTAAGTGAAGAAATTGAAAAACAGCTTTCTGAGCTTTCAAGATGTGAGATTGCAAGAGCATCTATTGACGATAATGGTAAAATTATAGTTGCAGATAACCTTGAAAAAGTTATTGAAATTGCAAATGAAATAGCACCCGAGCATCTCGAACTTTGCGTTGACAATCCTTTTGATTATCTTGATAAAATCCGTCACGCAGGGTCAATCTTTATGGGAAGAAATTGCCCGGAAGCACTTGGCGATTACCTTGCAGGCCCGAATCATACACTTCCGACAAGTGGAACTGCGAAATTTTCAAGCCCACTTTCGGTTGATGATTTTGTTAAGAAAACACAGTATACCTATTATACAAAAGAAGCTCTTTCCCGTGTTGCAAGAGATGTTGAGTATTTTGCAAAGAAAGAGGGACTTACAGCACACGCAAAGAGTGCAGTTATCAGAATAGAAGACTAAAAGAGAGAAAGGAAAAATCCTTTAAAATGAGTAGATTCTTAAGCAGTAAATATAAAGAGCTTGTACCGTATACTCCCGGTGAACAGCCGAAAGAGAGAAAATATATAAAGCTCAATACAAATGAGTCGCCCTTTCCACCGTCGGAAAAAGCAATAAAGGCAGCACAAGAGGCGACAAATAATCTTCAGCTTTATTCTGATCCCGAATGTCGTAAGCTTTCCGAGAAACTTGCACAGACACTTGGAGTAAATGTAGAGAATGTAATACTTACAAACGGTTCTGACGAGGTATTGAACTTTGCTTTTATGGCTTTTTGCGATAAAAATACTCCTGCAATTTTCCCGGATATAACCTATGGCTTTTATTCGGTGTTTGCGACTCTTAACGGAGTTCCGTATGAAGAAATCCCACTTTGTGAGGATTTTACAATAAACACGCAGGATTATATTGGTAAAAATAAAACAGTATTTATTGCAAACCCCAACGCACCGACAGGAATTACTCTTGGTGTTTCGGAGATTGAGAAAATTATAAAGTCAAACCCCGAAACAATCGTGGTAATTGATGAAGCCTATGTTGATTTTGGTGCACAAAGCTGTATTCCACTTGTGGAAAAATATGATAATCTGCTCGTAACAGGTACTTTTTCAAAATCCCGTAGTATGGCAGGCGCAAGACTCGGCTTTGGTATCGCTTCAAAGGAAATAATAAAGGACCTGCATACAATCAGGTATTCCACAAATCCGTATAATGTCAACAGTATGACAATGGCAGCAGGCATAGGAGCTCTTGAGGATAAAGAATATTTTGAAAATAACTGCAGGGAAATTATAAAAAACAGGGAAATATATTCGGGAAAACTCAAAGAGCTTGGGTTTACAATGACAGATTCTTGTGCTAACTTTATCTTTGCAAAGCACGAAAGTATAAGTGGCGAGGAAATATATACAGCACTTCGTGAAAAGGGAGTACTTGTACGCCACTTTACCGGTAAAAGAATTTGCGATTATAACAGAATCACAGTCGGAAACAAAGAACAAATGGATGCTCTTTGCGAAAAGCTTTCGGAAATAATAAATAAGTGAGGTAGAGAAAATGAGAAGTGCACAAATTACCAGAAAAACAGCAGAAACAGATATAAAGCTGACTCTTAATATAGACGGTACAGGTAAAAGCAATATTCAGAGTGGTTGTGGTTTTCTTGACCATATGCTCACCCTTTTTGCACGTCACGGAAGATTTGATATAGAGCTTTCCTGCACAGGGGATACATATGTAGACTATCATCATACTGTCGAGGATATCGGAATTTGTCTTGGAAGAGCATTTTTTGAAGCACTCGGTGACAGACGAGGTATTGTCCGTTACGGAAGTATGCTTCTTCCGATGGACGAGGCACTTATTATGACTGCAGTTGATATTTCCGGAAGATGCTATCTTGATTACGGACTGCACAATCTTGCAGACAAGGTCGGTGATTTTGATACAGAGCTTTGCGAGGAATTCTTTTTAGGTTTTGTCAGAAATGCGCTCATTACCCTGCATATTCAGCAGGAAGCAGGTACAAATACACACCACATAATTGAAGGTACCTTCAAGTCTGTGGCAAGAGCTATGCGTCAAGCTACAAGTATTGAAGCAGGCTTTGAGGATGAAATTCCCTCAACGAAGGGAGTTCTGTAAAAGTAATGATAGCAATTGTAGATTACGGTGTAGGAAATCTTTTCTCTCTTGAAAGCTCGTTTGCTAAAATCGGAGAAAAGGTAATAGTAACGAAGGATGCAAGTGTAATAAAAAAGGCTGAAAAGATTATTCTTCCGGGTGTCGGTGCTTTTGGGGATGCTATAAAGAAGTTGAAAGACAGAGGACTTGCGTCTGTTGTGATTGAGGAAGCAAAAAACGGAAAGCCTTTGCTTGGCATCTGTCTTGGAATGCAGATGCTTTTTGAGAAAAGCTATGAGTACGGAGAGTATGAAGGACTTGGACTTATCGCCGGTAGTGTTGTAGGTATGAAAGGGGAAATCCCCGAGAGCCTTAAAATCCCACATATCGGCTGGAATGCTCTTTCCTTTACAAATAAAAAGAGCGAGCTTTTTAAATATATCAAAAACGGTGATTTTGTATATTTTGTTCATTCGTATTATGCTACGAATTGTGATGAAAATGTAATTGCCTATACTGAATATGGTAAAAATCTTTGCGCAGCAGTGCAAAAGGACAACATTTACGGTTGTCAGTTCCACCCCGAAAAGAGTGGTGATGTGGGACTTGCAATTCTTCGTGCCTTTTGTGAAATATAAAATAAGGAGAAAGAAATGCTAATATATCCTGCAATAGACCTGTATGGCGGCAAAGCCGTAAGGCTTTATAAGGGCGACTATAATCAGATGACAGTCTATAACGAAAACCCTTGTGAGGTAGCACGCGATTTTGAAAAAGAGGGTGCGTCTTGCATACATATAGTTGACCTTGAGGGAGCAAAAACCGGAGATGCCCCAAACATAGAAGTCATAAAAAAAATAGTAAGTGAAACCTCACTCTTCGCAGAGGTAGGTGGTGGAATACGCAGTATGGAGATAATTGAAAAGTATTTAGATGCCGGTGTCGGCAGAGTAATTCTCGGTACTGCTGCAGTAAATGACGAAAAATTCTTAATTGAAAGTGCAAAGAAATACGGTGAAAAAATCGCTGTCGGAGTTGACATAAAGGACGGCTTTGTGGCAATAAAGGGTTGGACGGAAAAATCCGAGTATACCTGTTTCGACTTCTGCGAAAAGGTGCAAAATATCGGAATATCCACAATCATCTGTACCGATATCTCTAAAGACGGTGCGATGATGGGAACAAACCATGAGCTTTATCGTGAGCTTTCCGAAAAGCTCGGTATAAATATAATTGCATCCGGTGGAGTTTCGAGCCTTGAGGATATAAAAAAGCTCAGAAAACTTGATATTCACGGAGCAATTATAGGAAAAGCCTACTATACGGGTGCCGTTAAAATTTCAGAAGCTGTGGAGGCAGGAAAATGATAACAAAAAGAATAATACCCTGCCTTGACGTAAAGGACGGAAGAGTAGTAAAGGGTGTAAATTTCACGGGACTTTCTGATGTGAATTCTCCTGTTGAACTTGCAAAATATTATAGTGACTGTGGTGCAGATGAGCTTGTTTTTTACGACATAACAGCCTCAAGTGACGGCAGAGCGATTTTTACCGATATTCTCTGTGAAGCAGCACGTTCTGTATTTATCCCACTTACAGTTGGTGGAGGAATAAATACCCTTTCGGATTTTGACAGAGTCTTGAAATGTGGTGCAGATAAGGTAAGTGTAAATTCAGGTGCGATAAAAAATCCGGATCTCATTTACGAAGCAGCTAAACGCTACGGAGACCAGTGTGTCGTAATATCGGCAGATGTAAAACGAGTTGACGGAGTGTTCCGTGTGTTTGCTAAGGGTGGCAGAGAAAATACGGGTATGGAAGCTATTGAATGGATAAAGAAATGTGTCGGAAACGGAGCAGGCGAGGTAGTTCTCAACTCTATTGATACAGACGGAGTAAAGGGTGGCTTTGATATAGAAATGCTCAGAGCCGTATGTGATGCAGTTGATGTACCTGTTATAGCTTCCGGTGGTGCCGGAAAAATGCAGGACTTTACAGACTTGTTTAAGAGTCTTCCGAAGGTTGATGCCGGACTTGCAGCATCGGTTTTCCATTTCGGTGAAATTAAGATTTCTGATCTTAAAAAAGAACTGTCGGATAACGGAATAATAGTAAGAATATAAGGAGAAAAACAATGCTTAATATTGACGAACTTAAATTTGACGAAAAGGGGCTTATCCCTGCAATAGTTGTGGACGCAATTTCAAAAAAGGTACTCACCCTTGCATATATGAACAGAGAAAGCCTTGAAATTTCTCTTGAAAAGGGACTGACTTGCTTCTGGAGCAGATCAAGACAGAAACTCTGGCTTAAGGGTGAAACAAGTGGACATTTTCAGCATATCGTTTCGATTACAGCCGATTGTGACAACGACGCCCTTGTTGTTATGGTAGAAAAAGAGGGCGCTGCCTGCCACACAGGAACTGACTCCTGCTTTACAAAGCCTGTTTTCGAGAGCGAGGAACTGCACGAATTTTCACTTGACGGACTTTATGAGCTTCTAAAGGGCAGAAAGGCTGAAAAGAAGGAAGGCTCATATACAACCTATCTTTTTGAAAAGGGAATTGATAAAATTCTCAAAAAGGTAGGCGAGGAATGTACCGAAGTAATAATTGCAGGAAAAGCAGACGACAAAAAGGAAACTATATATGAAATAGCAGACCTTGCATATCACGTAATGGTGCTGATGGTGGAAATGGGAATAACAAACGAGGATATTCACAGAGAACTTGCGTCACGTCACGTAATTGACCACAAGGTAAAGCAGGAGAAAATGACAAAATGATGACAAAAAGGGACCTGCATATACATACCTGCTATTGCGACGGGAGTGCCGAGCCGGAAGAGTATGTAAAGGTATCGATAGAAAAGGGATTATCCGAAATTGGCTTTTCTGTTCATTCCTATGTGTCGTTTGATGATTGCTGCATAGACAAGGAAAGAATAGACGACTATATATCCGAAATATCATCCCTTAAGAAGCAGTATAAGGATAAGATAAAAATCCTTTGTGGTGTAGAACAGGACTATTTTTCCGAAATGACAACAGAGCCATATGATTATGTAATCGGTTCGGTACATTATCTGAAAGTAAAAGGAAATGAATATATCCCGATAGACCTGAGTGTGGATGCACTAAAGGTCTGTTGCAAGGACTATTTCGACGGCGATTTTTATGCTATGTGCCGTGAATATTACCGTCTTGAGAGCGATGTCGTAAATCGTACAAAAGCCGATATTATCGGACATATCGACCTGATAACCAAATTCTGTGACATAGAGGAACTATTTTCGGCAAAGGACGAAAGGTATATAAATGCATATACACAGGCGATAAAAAAGCTGTGCCTGTACGAAAAGCCCTTTGAAATAAATACGGGTGCGATTTCACGTGGATATAAAAAAGCTCCGTATCCGGACGAGGATATATTGAAGCTTATAATTGAGCTCGGTGGGAAATTTATTATGTCAAGCGACAGCCATACTCCTGAAAATATAGCCTATGAATTTGAAAGATATGAAGAATGGGCGACAAAGCACGGTGCGATAATACTATAACAAAAAAAGATACTGCAAAGCTAATTTGCAGTATCTTTGTTTTTTTCTGTGCTTTCGTCATCATCAAAAACAAGTTTTTTCTGTAGCTGAGGGATAAAACTCGAAGCGATAGTACCGTGCTCTCTTCTGACAATATAAAAGTAACCGATAATTGAAAATACAAACGCACCGATACAGTTTACAATCAAATCCTTCATTGTATCATATGTTCCGATATCAAGGTAACCATCGGGAATTGTAAGAACTTCGCCGCCGGAGTAATGGATAACAGTTTCTGTAATCCCCTGAATTTTGACCGGGTCGTTAAGCCCGTCGGGATTAAGAGAGATAGACGCAAATTCAGAAATAAGCCTGTCCTTTTGCATATCAATAACTGTATAGGTATCCATCCCGAATTCAAAGAATTCCCAGAAAATTCCTACAGTCATCGAAAAGCAAAAGGCAACAAAGGCAACGAATACCGGTGACAGATTAATATGAAAACGTGGGGAGTTGTTAAGAATGTCAATCATAGAAAAGCCGATTGCTGCCATAAGGAATCCGTTAACCGTGTGGAGCATTGTATCCCACCAGGGGATTTTGGTGTAGAAGTTGCCGATTTCTCCAAGTATTTCAGCCGAAAAAATAAAAAGTAAAATTATCGTCATAAGAGTTTTCGGAAGGTGCAGCTTCAGGCGTTCTCCGATAAAGAAGGGAATATTGAAAAGCAGAAGTGTTAAAAAGCAAAGGAATACAGAATAGTAATCCTGTCTTATAAATCTTGCAATACCGATGAGCACTACAATTACCGATAAAAAATAGTGCAGGGGAGCTTTTGTTTTCAAGGTCCTTGGAAGTTTGTGGCTTTTAAAATGCATTTTCTCACCTCACGATTAGTATATGTAATATATAAAAAGAATAAACAAAACATGGTACTCAAAGCACACAACTCCGAGTACCAAAATAATGAATTTTAAGACAAAGCTTTGCGACGGAGCATTTGTGGAAATGAATTTAATAATTTGCACTGTGAATTTCAAAATAGCTTTGGGGATGAGCACAAACAGGGCAACTCTCGGGCGCTTTTTCTCCGACAACTATGTGGCCGCAATTGCGACATTCCCAAATCTTAACTTCGCTTTTTTCAAAAACCTTAGCTGCTTGAACATTTTTAATGAGAGCTCTGTATCTCTCCTCGTGATGTCGTTCAATGTCGGCAACCATACGGAACTTCTGAGCAAGATCGTGGAAGCCTTCTTCGTCTGCAGTTTTTGCAAAGCCTATATACATATCAGTCCATTCGTAGTTTTCCCCCTCAGCTCCTGAATTTAAGTTGTCAAGAGTAGTTCCAAGGGCTGATAGCTCCTTAAACCAAAGCTCGGCGTGTTCTTTTTCGTTGTCAGCTGTTTTTTGGAAAATTTCGGCTATCTGCTCAAAACCTTCTTTTCTTGCTTTGGAAGCAAAATAGGTGTACTTGTTCCGAGCCTCCGATTCACCCGAAAAAGCAGCCCGAAGGTTCTTTTCGGTCTGGGTTCCTGCATACGGATTGCCGGTCGGAACAACATTGTCACCTGAAGCCTTACAGACAGGACATACAGGAGTTTCCCCCTCGGATACATCAAAAAATGCGTTGCATAATTTGCATTTGTATTTTTGCATAAAAATCCCCTAACGTTTAAAGTATTTGTATGTCTATATTCATTTTTACATAAATATCAGGAATTTTAAAGTACATTTCATGACATATTTGTAAAATAACAAATACAGATAAATACATATTTTTATAATAAGCAAAATTCTGATAAATATGTAATCAATTTGGGCGAAATTTGTTGAAAAACAATATTGACAAATTTATGCGGAAAAGTTATAATTATAGTTGGAAATACAGTATTTATATGGAGGAAATATGACGCTTGATAAACTGAAGGTCGGAGAAAGTGCAGTAATCACGCAAGTCGGTGGTGCGGGAATTTTGCGACGCCATTTTCTTGATATGGGAGTAATTCCGGGTAGCTGTGTAACACTTGTAAAGCTTGCACCGATGGGCGACCCGATGGAGCTTAAAATACACGGATATGAGCTTACTTTGCGTATGGATGATGCGAAGAATATAGAGGTTTGTCCGACAACGCAAGAGCTTTCGGACACTACTCTTGCGTGTGATAAAAGTACAGCAAAAACACCTCATCCGGGACTTGGCGAAAGTGGAAAGTATCATACCAAAGCTGACGAAAATCCACTTCCGAAGGGAACGGTACTCAGTTTTGCCCTTGCAGGAAACCAGAACTGCGGTAAAACTACGCTTTTCAATCAGCTTACAGGTTCAAATCAACATGTCGGAAATTTCCCCGGGGTTACCGTTGACAGAAAAAGCGGAGCAATAAAAGGGGAGAGCGATACCCTTGTAACAGACCTGCCGGGTATTTATTCATTATCCCCCTTTTCAAGCGAAGAAATACTTTCAAGAAACTTTATTCTTGATGAAAAACCAACGGGAATTATAAATATAGCAGACGCAAGTAATATAGAGAGAAACCTGTACCTTACCTTGCAGCTTATCGAACTTGATATGCCGATGGTGCTTGCACTTAATATGATGGATGAGGTGAGGGGTAACGGCGGTTCTATTGATATCAACAAAATGGAAGCGCTGCTTGGAATACCTGTTGTTCCGATTTCGGCATCAAAAAACGAGGGTGTAGCAGAACTTGTAGAACACGCAATTCACGTTGCAAAATACAGAGAAAGACCGGGACGGGTTGATTTTTGTGACAGCTCAAACGGTGGTGGTGCCGTACATAGATGCCTGCATGGTGTTATGCATCTTATTGAGGACCATGCGCAAAAGGCAGATATCCCGGTTCGATTTGCTGCAAGTAAGCTTGTCGAGGGCGATGAACCGATACTTGAAGCACTGGAACTCAGCAAAAACGAAAAAGAAATGCTCGAGCATATTATCTGTCAGATGGAACAGGAAAGTGGACTTGACAGAGCTGCAGCTATTGCAGATATGAGATTTTCCTTTATAAAAGAACTGTGCCGTGAGACGGTTGTAAAACCACAGGAAAGCCGCGAGCATAAAATGAGCCGGAAAATCGACAAGATTCTTACAGGAAAATATACTGCATTACCCGTATTTGTAATAATTATGGTGCTTGTTTTCCATCTCACCTTTAATGTTGTCGGAGCATACCTTCAGGGCTTGCTTGAAACAGGAATTGAGTACATAACAGGGCTTGTTGACAATGCGCTTTCGGTTTGGCAGATAAATGAGGTTCTTCATTCACTTATAATTGACGGAATATTCGGTGGTGTCGGAAGTGTACTGTCCTTTATTCCTCTTATTGTGACATTGTTCTTCTTCCTGTCTATGCTTGAGGACAGTGGATATATGGCAAGAATAGCTTTTGTAACAGATAAGCTTCTGCGTAAAATCGGACTTTCCGGAAGAAGTATAGTTCCTATGCTTATAGGCTTCGGATGTACTGTACCGGGCGTTATGGCAAGCAGAACACTTCCGTCTGAGAGAGACAGAAAGATGACAATTCTTCTGACCCCCTTTATGAGCTGTACGGCAAAGCTACCGATATACGGTTTCTTCGCAGCAGCGTTTTTCCCGAATCATACAGGAATTGTTATGATAGCACTATATCTTCTCGGTATAGCAGTAGGACTTCTTGTGGCACTTGTGTCAAAAAATACCGTTTTTAAAGGAGAGGCTGTTCCCTTTGTAATGGAGCTCCCGAATTATCGTATGCCTGTTGCAAGGAATGTGGCACATATACTCTGGGATAAGGCGAAGGATTTTCTTGAAAGAGCCTTTACGGTGATTTTTGTAGCGTCTGTCCTTGTCTGGTTTTTGCAGACCTTTGATTTCAGACTTAATATTGTACAGAATACCGAAAACAGTATACTTGCAAGCTTTGCGGGAATCATAGCACCGATTTTCAAGCCCCTTGGCTTTGGCTCATGGCAAGCTGTAACTGCCCTGGTTGCCGGCTTTATGGCGAAAGAAAGTGTAGTTTCCACTCTAACTATACTTTTTGGCGAGTCAGGTGTATTATCCTTCCTTACTCCTGCGTCGGCAGCAGCGCTTCTTGTATTCTGCCTGCTTTATACCCCATGTGTTGCAGCTATAGCTGCTATAAAACGGGAACTTGGTACTAAATGGGCAGCCTTTATAGTGTTCTTCCAATGTGCGCTGGCGTATATTGTAGCGTATGTAGTTAAAATACTGTTTGTACTGTTTAGCTGATAGGATGATAGAATATGCTTGAATACAGCAAAGAAAAAGTAATTGAAAAAACATCGAAGAACCGAAACGGCAGTATTACTTTTTTTGATTCTGCCTCTTCGACAAACACATATCTGCGTGAAAATTCTTTAAATGGCAAAGCAAGTGTCGGAGATGTTGTAATTGCAGATACCCAGACAGGCGGCAGAGGCAGACTTGGTCGTAGCTTTTCTTCACCCCGTGGCGTCGGAATATATATGTCGTATCTTTTTGGTGCAGGGAATGCCGATTTTGAGGAAATATCCACACTTACTGCACGATGCGCTGTTTCTGTAAGACAAGCAATACTCGAGTGTTGCAAGCTTGACACAAAAATCAAATGGGTAAACGACCTTGTATATGACAGAAAAAAGCTTTGTGGGATACTTACCGAAATGTCAACTGTGGCAAATTGTGATGACGAAAAAAAGGTAATAATCGGAATCGGAATAAATGTTAATAACGAGCCATCTGATTTTCCCTGTGAGCTTTCGGATATTGCGACCTCAATAAAGATTATAATTGGTAAGGAAGTTGACAGAAGTTTGCTTTGTGCAAAAATTATTGAAAAGCTCGACAAGCTTCAGGCGGATTTTCCAAACAATAAAGGAGAATATCTTTCAAAGTATCGGGAAAATTGTGCAATACTCGGACAAAGTGTAATAATCGAGAGAATGTCGGGAAAAAATGGCGAAAAAATTTCAAGAACCGGAGTAGTCAGAGGGATTTCTGACAGTTTTGGTCTCGTTGTTGAGTTTGAGGGTGCCGGTCTTGAAACAATAACAGACGGTGACGTGAGTGTCAGAGGCTTTTATGGCGTAAAATAGTAAGTTTGGTCGGCAGGGAAAAACTTGCCGATTTTTCTTATTAAAGTGAAATTTCTCTTGATATTCGAAAGATTTTATGATATAATATTCCAGGTAGCAAAATATATCTATACCAAATAATTTTTAAGGAGAATTCAGCATGGGTATTATTATTCCGATTGTAGTTATTTTAGTTTTGGTTTTGTGGTTTGTCTCTACACAGAGAAAACTTGTTGTTATGGACGAAAATATTAACAACGCAATGAGCCAGATTGGTGTTACGCTATCCTCTCGTTGGGATGCACTTACAGCGCTTCTTGACCTTACAAAAGGATACGCAGAGCATGAATATAAGACAATATCCGATACAATCAAAATGCGTACATCTATAAACGGAAACAGCAGCGCATCTGACGTAAATGCACAGGAAAATATGTTTACTCAGGCTATGGGCAAAATTATGGCGGTAGCCGAAAGCTATCCGGACCTGAAAGCAAACGAAAATTACATTAAGACAATGGACAGTGTGAACGAATATGAAAATATGGTGAGAAAATCAAGACTCATCTATAACGACAGCGTAACAAAGCTTAACCGTGAAATAAGAATGTTCCCGACCTCAATTATTGCAGGAATATTGGGCTTTAAAATGCGTGACTATCTTAAAGAAGACGAGAAAAAGGCAGATATGCCAAGCATGAAATGAGGCTTATTTTATGAGAAAAATCTCTAAAGCAATTGCTCAAGGCTTCTTTTTTGCTCTGCTTTTATCAACAACGGTTTTCGCAAATAATGTTTCGGATATAGATATTGACATTACCTTGCGTGATGATGGAAGCGCATATATCGTACAGGAATGGCAAGGCAGTTTTTCTGAGAAAACAGAGAATTATATTCCGATAAATACCGACGGTATTGAAATTACAGATTATAAGGTATCAGACGAGGATGGGGAATATACACACGTCAAGGAGTGGGATATTGATGCCTCTTTTTCGCAAAAAGCGAGAAAATATGGTATAAATCAAACTCACGGCGGAGTTGAGCTTTGCTTTGGTATTTCGGAATACGGGCAGAAGCATTACACGATTGAATATGTAGTGCAGGGCTTTGTAAAGTCATATACAGACTATGACGGTACAAACTTTATGCTTGTAAATCCCGGTATGAGCACCTTCCCGAGTAATTGTACCGTAAGCATTTCTCTTGAAAACGGAATCTTGCTTTCACAGGAAAATTCAGCAATCTGGGCATTCGGCTTTGAGGGATATATTGAGTTCCGTAACGGTGAGGTTGTTGCATCCACAACACAGGCACTTCGTGATAATAACAGAGTAATAGTTATGCTCCGTCTTGATAAGGGTATAATTACACCTGTATATACCGAAGTCTTTTCCTTTGAGAATGTTATGAATAAGGCATTTGAGGGCAGTGATTACGGCAAAGAAAAAGATAGTGTCTTTGTTTCGGTAGCGAAAATGTTTTTGTTTGCTCTTTTGTTTGTTGTAGTGATTGCACTTGTTATTATTTTTATAGTGAAAACTATAAAGAGAAAACGAGCAATACGAAAATTCTATTCTGAAGCCGATTATTACAGGGATATCCCCAATGGGGGTAACCTTAAAATGTCGCACTTCCTCTCTCAACGTTTTGATATAGGAGATAAGGATAGCTTAATTATTGGTGCAGTTATGCTGTCTATGATAAACAGAGGCGAAATTTCACCCCTGACAGAGGAATCGGTGGGATTTTTCGGTAACACAAAAGAATCTGTATCACTAAAGCTTATAAAAGAGCCTGAAGACAAGCTTTCCAAAAAGCTCTATGAGCTTATGCAAAAAGCAGCAGGTAAAGATGGCGTACTTCAGGAAAAGGAGCTTTCAAAATATACCTATAATCATCCACAGAAGCTTCGCAGCTTTATCGACTATGCAATAGAACGCGGAGAGGACGAGTTTTGTCTGCTTCCCGGATTTTTATCATATAGTGGCAATAAAATTTCTGACCTTACAGACATAGGAAAGAAAGAGCTTTCTGAAATAATGGGACTTAAAAAATACCTTGAAGAATTTTCGCTCATCTCGGAAAGAGGAGTAAAGGAAGCTGAAATCTGGCAGGAATATATGGTGTATGCCATGCTTTTCGGTATTGCCGATAAGGTAGAAAAACAACTACGTCAGGTTTACCCGGAAATGATTTCCGAGCTTGAAAGCTACGACAGAAATATTATTATCTGCCACAGCTACTATCACACAATGTACAGCTCATACACAAGGTCTGTGCAGCAAAGCAGAAGCAGCGGACTTGGTGGCTCAAGCTCACTTGGTGGAGGAGGTGGCTTCTCCGGTGGTGGCTTCGGTGGAGGCTCGAGATAAAATAATGTTTTTTGTCTCTGGCTTGACAAAATTATATGAAGATTGTCTAAATTTGTAGAAAAAAAGAAAAGTTTTGTGTCTTATTGTTTCGGGCGACACAACATTGAAGTTATAGTGTATTTAATAAATAAATATTAAATAAAATTAAAATTAAAATTAAGAGGAGAGAATTTAGTATGTTATCAATTGTTTCATTATGTGGTATTGTAATAGGGTTATGTTTGTTGATTTTTTTAGCGTATAAGGGGCACTCTATTATTTGGGTTGCACCTGTATGTGCAGTTGTTGTGGCTGTCCTGGGAGGACTTCATGTTCTGGATACCTATCTTGGTGACTACATAAAAGGTGTGGCAGATTATATTATTTCTTGGTTCCCTGCATTTTTCTTAGGTGCAGTTTACGGAAAAATAATGGATATGACAGGTTCGGCACGGTCTCTTGCAAACAAATTAGTTTCTATTATTGGTTCTAAGTTTGCTGTACTGGCAGTTATTATTCCTTGCCTTTTAATGACATATGGAGGAATATCTTTGTTTGTGGTTGTGTTTGTCATTTACCCAATGGGTTATGCAATATACCGTGAAGCAAATCTGCCGAGAACACTCCTTCCCGGAGCGATAGCATTTGGTGCCTTTGGAATTACTATGACAGCTATACCGGGAACTCCGCAAATTCAAAATATCATACCTACTGAATATTATGGTACAACGGCAACAGCAGCACCTTTGATGGGAATTATAGCAGCGATTTTGATTGCTGTGCCGGGATATTTATATCTGGAATGGCGTTGTCGTGATGCGCGCAAAAAGGGGCTGGGCTTTATCGAAGATGATAAGTTCACACAAAATGTTACTGATGAATTTGAACAATCATCATGGCACTGGTTGAGCGGATTGTTACCGTTAATTGTTGTTGTGCTTATGTTAAATGTTTTACCATCTGTTTTGAAAAAGGCAGGAATTGCTGAATGGTCTACAAGCCAATCCATAGTGGTTGCACTTTTAGGTGGTATATTGGTAACTTGTCTTATGAATATAAAGCGGTTTAAAGTTCTTTTACCCGCGATTAATGAAGGGGCTAACGGTTCGTTAGTGGCAATTATGAATACTGCGTGTGCTGTAGGGTTTGGATCTGTTGTTAAAATAGTTCCTGGCTTTGCACTTCTCAAGAATGCTATGCTGAATATGCCCGGCAGCATACTCTTCTCCGAGGCAGTTGCTGTCAATGTGTTGGCAGGTGCAACCGGATCTGCTTCCGGAGGAATGTCCATTGCACTTGAAGCTTTAGCTCCTCAGTATCTTGAAAAAGCGATGAGCATTGGTATGAATCCTGAACTATTACACAGAGTTGCATCATTAGCATCCGGTGGGTTAGATACTTTGCCGCATAATGGCGCAGTTTTGACTTTACTCGCAGTGTCCAATTGCAAACACAAGGAGTCATATATAGATATTTGTGTTACTTCTTGCATTATTCCGGTTATCGTGTCGCTGTTATTGTCTTTTGCATGGGGATTGTTTATTTGATTTTTCCTGATTTGATATAAGTTCCCCTTAAAAATTGGCTGCATCTAAACCGTCTGTACCGCATAGTGCGGTTGAGTATTAACCGAAGCGATATAAATTCCTGACGGAATTTTGAGCTGATTCATCAAAAAAGGAATTATAAAATACAGACAAGGAGAAGAAAAACGGTGAAGGTAACATTACTTGGAGATTCTATAAGAATGATCGGTTACGGGAAATTAGTGCCGGAGCTTTTAGGAGACGGATATGAAGTTTATCAGCCGGAAGATAATTGTCGGTTTGCCAAATATACTCTCAGAGGTCTTTTTGAGTGGGAAAAAGCTATGGTTGGAAGCAGAATCGTTCATTGGAATAATGGCTTGTGGGATATATGTAATTTGTTTGGCGATGGTCCGTTCTCTACAGAGACGGAGTATATAACAAATATACTCAGGGTTGCTGATATCTTGCTTTCGAGACACGAGAAGGTCATTTTTGCGACAACAACTCCTGTTACGGAAAGAAATATGTACGACAAAAATCCGGTCATAGAAAGATACAATAAAATAATTGTACCGTTGCTTGAAGAAAAAGGAGTCATTATAAACGATCTTCACAGTACTGTAGCTAAGGATATAAACCGCTATATAAGACAGGATGACAATATTCACCTGACCGATGCCGGTGCAGAAATCTGTGCAAAGCAGGTAACTGATATTATAAAAAAAGTAGCCGCAACTTTAGGTGATTAAAAACAGACGGTGAACTAAATGTACTGCGAACGCTAAATTGCTTCGTACCTAAATTGACCTACGGTCAGCTTGAAGCGAATTTAGCTGTTTTGAAAAACAATTTAAATAATTTTCCATCTCTGACTTGACACGAGCAATCGAAAAAAGCCAGGCATTTTAACCAAACCGTACAGGTTTTGTATACAAATTAAAAGGAGCTTTATTTATGAAAAAGAAACTAATCGGTATTTTTATCGCAACAGCGATACTGCTTTTGACCACCTCATGCTCTTTTGTGAAAATAGAGGTAGAGCAGGGGGAGGAAAAGGAGAATATTACCGATACTCAAAAGAAAGAGGAAACCCCCGATATTGTTGAAAATACTCCTGAGGAAACAGAAAAGGAGAAGGAGGAAATCCCACAAAAAGAAAGTGAAGAAAAAGGAGATTTTCTCTTTACAGCCTCCGATGGGACAAGGATTGCGCACGCTGTTGATGACAGCAACTACTATGTTTTCACACGCAGCTTTGCAGGTACAGGCTTTGAACGGGAATACTACGGAATTATTGATATAGAAGGTAACGAGATAGTTGCACCGACCTACGAGCTTCTTGGTTGGTGTGACTGGCATGAGGTAATTTATGCAGAGCCCTTTCCTGAAGGCACTCCCGATGTAATTATAGACGATAATTATAGAATCTCACTCCACTACGGACATGGCGCAGAGGGGGGAGGAATGTACCTGTATGAAAAGAGAACAGACAAGTATTTTGAGGTTTTCGGCTTCGGTGGTCTTGAATTTGTGCAGATACAGGACGTACCCGAAATGACACCTTATTATGTATATGATGATGAAACTTCGATAAATGAAGGTTACTACGAGTCGATGCTTGGCGAAATTCCTGCCTATGAGAAAATACAGGAAGTTCTGTATAACTTCGGTGAAGGTGAATTTGAATTTATATCAGATAAGGGTGATACAGTAAGCCTTGGAATAATAAATTACGTTTATCCGAATTTTGTAAACGGTTACTACATAGTAAGACGTGGCGATAAGTGGGGATATGTTGACGGACTCGGAAACGAGGCGTCGGAATTTATCTATGACGGTGCAAGTCAGGCAACAAGCGATGGCAGAGCCTGGGTTGAGCATGATGGATTGTGGAAGGTATTGAAGCTTAAATAGCTGTAAAAGACAAATGCAGATAGCTTCTGGAGGTGTGTTTGATTTGCCGTACGGGCTTTTGATGGCAGCTATTGTAATAGTTGTGTGTGTGATATTCAATAGAATAACCTCAAAAATGGGGATACCGATGCTGTTTGCGTTTATTTTGCTCGGAATGTTTTTCGGGAGTGACGGTATTGTAAAAATCCCTTTTGATAACTTTACCTTTGCAGAGCAAATTTGTTCAGTCTCGCTTATTTTCATTATGTTCTACGGTGGATTTGGAACAAAATGGAGTGTGGCAAAGCCTGAGGCTCCGAAAGCAATAATTCTTTCATCCTTTGGAACATTGCTTACAGCACTTTTTGTCGGGCTTTTCTGTCACTATGCGCTTGGAACGGAGCTTCTGAGTGGACTTCTTATAGGTTCAGTTATCAGCTCTACCGACGCTGCGTCTGTCTTTTCAATTTTGCGTTCAAAGCACCTTAACCTGAAATACGGCACAGCCTCAATACTTGAGCTTGAAAGTGGAAGTAATGACCCTTTTGCTTATATGCTTACTATTGTAATACTCTCGGTGATGAATGGAGATTTTACAGCCGGAAATATTGCGTATATGCTGTTTGCGCAGGTCGTTTACGGAATTTTAACAGGAGCTGTAATTGCAATTCTTGCAACAAATTTCCTTCGCCATTTCAAATTTGCCTCCTCCGGCTTTGATACGATTTTTTTGTTTGCAATTGGCATTATTTCCTATGCTCTGCCGACTTTAATTGGCGGAAACGGATATCTCAGTGCATATATTACGGGAATTATCATGGGAAACAGTAAAATTCCAAACAAAAAGTCGATGGTAATTTTCTTCGACGGAGTAACCGGACTTTTGCAGATGCTGCTATTCTTTCTTTTGGGACTTCTTTCTTTTCCAATGCAGCTTATAAAGGTTGTACCAATGGGATTTGCAATAGCATTGTTTCTTACCTTTATTGCAAGACCTTTTGCTACCTTCCTGTTGCTTACCCCCTTCAGATGCCCCTTCAGACAACAGCTTCTGATTGCCTGGTCCGGAATGCGCGGGGCTGCGTCAATTGTATTTGCAATTATAACGGTAATTGCTTCTGTAAGTCAGCCTCATGATATTTTTCACATAGTATTTTTCATAGTTTTGTTTTCAATATTGCTTCAAGGCTCTCTTATTCCGTTTCTTTCCAAAAAACTTTCAATGGTTGATAACAGTCAGGACGTTATGAAAACCTTTACCGACTATTCCGAAGAAGAGCCTATCGGCTTTTTGCAGTGTGAAATTCACAAGAATCATTCCTGGAACGGAAAAACAATTGCTGAGATAGCACTTCCTCCCGAAAGCATTATTGTTCTTGTTATCCGAAACAAAGAAAGAATAATTCCAAACGGAAGAACGGTTCTTTATGAAAACGATACACTTATTCTGAGTGGAAAGACGTCGGAAAAAATCGACGGTATCAATCTTTATGAAAGAAAGATTTTGTTGGGCGATGAATATGTAGGCAAAAAAATCCTTGAAATATCAAAGTCTGATGATGAGTTAATAATTATGATAAGACGCAAACGTGGAATTGTAATCCCCAAAGGAAACACGGTCGTAAAGCCCGGCGATGTGCTTGTCATAAACCATACAGGTTTTAATGATTAGTAATTAAATTTTTCTTGACATATTTATATAGGTTTGATATAATATATATAATTTATAAATTTTTATTAAAGGAGTATTGAAATGGCACTTATTGCAGACAGACTTAACAGCATTGCTTCAGACATAAGAGGTAAGAATTATTACGCCGCACTTGATCTTGAAAAGCGTGGCGAAAAAATATTGAAGCTTAATACAGGTAATCCTGCGGCTTTTGGCTTTAAAATGCCTGAAAGCGTAAGAGCAGCGCTTATCGAAAAGCTCGACAGCGCACTTGGTTATAGCGACATAAGAGGTATGATAGCGGCAAGAGAAGCGATTTTTGAATATCACAAGGCTAAGGGAATCGCAGATTTTACAATGGATGATATTTTCATCGGAAACGGAGTAAGTGAAATTGCTTCAATGGTTGCAACCTCGCTTTTCGACGCAGGTGATGAAATTCTTGTTCCGAGCCCATGCTACTCTCTCTGGACAAATGAAATTCTTTTGAGTGATGCTAAACCCGTGCTTTACAGATGTGATGAATCAAACGGCTGGAATCCCGACATTGATCACATAAAGAGTCTTATAAATGAAAAAACAAAGGCTATACTTATTATAAATCCAAATAATCCTACAGGTGTTCTTTATACAAACGAGATTCTTTGTGAAATTGCTGAGCTTTGTCGAAAGAACAATATGATGATTTTGTCAGATGAAATTTACGACAGACTCGTGTTTGACGGAAAGGAGCATACAACAATGGCAAAGCTTGCTCCCGACCTTACAGTTCTTACAATGAACGGTCTTTCAAAATCTCATTGCCTTTGTGGCTTCAGATGTGGCTGGCTTGTAGTAAGTGGTCCCGAAGGCGCAAGAACTCAGATAAGCTCGGCACTTCTTAAAGTTGCCTCTATAAGACTTGGTGCAAACTCCATTATGCAGACAATCATTCCTGCAGCTCTTGCCGACAGAGAGTATTCCGACAGTATGATAAGACCCGGCGGAAGACTTTACGAGCAGAGAAAGGCAACCTTTGAGGAGCTTGATAAAATCGAAGGTATTTCTTATGTCAAGAATGATGCAAGCCTTTATGTATTCCCGAGAATTGTCGATAAGGCCGCAAAGATAACCGACGACAGAAAGTTTACCTATGATTTGCTCATAGATAAGCACGTTCTGATAGTTCCCGGCAGTGGTTTTGCATGGGAAACTCCCGACCATTTCCGTATTGTTATGCTTCCCGAGGTTGATATACTTCGTAAGGCAGTACGCGAAATCGGGGATTTTATTTCAAAACTTTAAATTGTTCAGCATCACAAGCAGCTAATAAATATTAGTTACTAACGGAGGTCAAAAATGGACATTACAAAATACGACAAAAATTTTAAAGTTGAAACAAAAATCGATAAACCGGATATAAAATTCTATAATGTAGAAGAAGCTCCAATGCGACTTTACGGTGTATTCCGTGATGGGAACGGTTTTGTAAGACTTCCCAGAGAAGTAGCAAGTGCAACAAGTGAAGCTGTCGCAGCACTCAACAATCACAGTGCAGGTGGCAGAGTGCGTTTTTGTACAGACAGTCCCTATGTTGCAGTTTATGCAGATATGGGAGAACCAATACTCGGTTCAAGTGACCGTTCTTGGGGCTTTGATTTGTATATCAAGGAAAACGGCAAAGAAGAATTTAAGTTTTTGTATAGACCGGCTGCAGACAATACAAGTGGAATTTTTGAAAGTGTCTATGATAATGGCAGCAGAAAAATGAGGGAAGTTACAATAAACTTCCCCCTTTACAGACAGGTGAAATCTCTTCATATCGGGCTTTCGGAAACTGCAAAAGTTACAGAACATCCGGATTATACATATGAAAAGCCGATACTGTACTATGGCTCCTCAATAACGCAGGGCGGTTGTGCATCAAGACCGGGGCTTTCTTATCAGGGAATGATTTCAAGAGAGCTTGATACAAACTTTATAAATCTTGGCTTTTCAGGTTCTGCAAAGGGGGAAGATGCAATAAGAGAATATATGAAAAATCTCGATATGAGTATTTTTGTTCTCGACTATGACTTTAACGCACCGAATGCCGAGCATCTTGAAAAAACTCATTTGCCGATTTATAAAGCAGTAAGAGAGGTACAGCCCACTCTTCCGATTATTATAGCATCAAGACCGAATCCGTCTTTACCTTCCGACGACAAACGAGAAGGAGTCATACGTGCCACTTACGAGTATGCAGTACAAAACGGAGATAAAAATGTGTACTTCATTTCCGGAAGAGATCTTATGAAAATCTCAGGAAATGACGGAACTGCCGATGGTGTACATCCGAATGATTTTGGCTTCTATTCAATGGCACAAGGATTTTTACCGATAATAAAAGACATTTTAGGTATAAACTAATTATAAAGAGACAGCGAGGTAATCGCTGTCTTTTCTATATTATAGAAATATACTTGAAATATTCATATTTTTAGGTTATAATATCATTAGGTAAGCATTGTTTACCTAATGGTTACTATTTTGTATGTCACCGTACAGGTGAGAATGGAGGTAAATGTGAAAAATCTCAAATATGTATATAACGTGCGTGAAGTTTCATCAATCAGAGAACTGCTTGAATCAAGCTGCGAGCTTTATGGTGAAAAAACAGCTTTTCTTTTTCGGGAGAACGGTGTTGGAATAGAAATCACATATGAAAAGCTGTTAAAGGATGTAAAGGAACTTGCAACATATCTTAATTCAATTGGACTTTCAGGTAAGAAAATCGCAGTAAGCGGAAAAAACTCTTATAATTGGGCAATATCCTATCTTGCAATCACTTGCGGTTGTGGGATTGTCGTACCACTTGATAAGGATTTGACGGAAAAGGAAATAAATTTCATTCTTGAACATGCAGAAGCCTCGGCAGTAATTTATTCAGATGAAATTTCAGAAAAATTCGAATCTTGTTCTGACGGTATTCTCAAAATGAATATGGTAAATATTCCCGAATACAAGGAAACAGGCGAAAAGCTTATGGAAAATGGTGACAGAAGCTATGCCGAGCATAGAATTAATCCATTTGAACTGGGCGTTTTACTTTATACATCGGGAACAACAGGAGTCGCAAAGGGTGTAATGCTGTCGCAGTATAATATTGTAAGTGACATTGTTCATATACGACGTGCAGCACACCTTACAAGTGACGACAGGAGCATTTCTGTGCTTCCGTTGCATCACACCTATGAGTGTTCAATCGGATTTCTTGCAATGCTTCATGGCGGAGCAAGTATTGCAATCAGTGCATCACTGAAAACTCTTAAAAAGGAAATTGAGGAATATAAGCCGACAATTTTTGTGTCGGTTCCTATGATTCTTGAAAGATTCCACAAGCTTATACTTGATAAGTACAGCAAAATCCGTGGTGGCGAGAGCATTATTTCAATTCAGAGAGTTGTTGCAAAAATAGGGAATACCGAATTCAGAAAGAGAATTTTCTCTGCTGTAAATGAAGCCTTTGGTGGCAGGATGAGACTTATACTCTGTGGTGCAGCCCCCCTTGAGGAGAATATCCACAGAGATTTCGAGCTTTTTGGAATAAAGACCTATATCGGTTACGGACTTACCGAAACAGCACCTGTTTGCCTTATGCACAACGATTTTTACAGAAGTGTATCTGACAACGGTTACCCGATGGTGGGAGTGGATGCGAAAATTGTAAATCCCAATTCTGACGGAATAGGTGAGCTTGCAGTTCGTGGTTCAAATGTAATGCTCGGATATTATAAAAATCCTGAAGAAACAGCAAAGGTATTAAAGGACGGTTGGTTTTATACAGGTGACCTTGCACGAAAGAATCCTGACGGTACTTATAAAATTGTAGGCAGACTTAAGAGTATGATTGTTACCCCTGGTGGTAAGAAGGTATTTCCTGAGGAAATTGAGCTTGAGCTTGTGCAGAACAGTCTCGTTGAAGAATGTATGGTTTTTGGTGTAGAATCTGAAGGTAAGGTTATAATTTGTGCCTCGGTTTATCCGAATGAAGAGAAGGTTCAGGATGAACTTTCGAAAAAGGGAATTACAAAGGATAACCCTGAATACAATAAAGCTAAAAAAGAGCTTATAATGTCAATTATAACTGCACTCAACGATACACTTCCCACATATAAGGTTATTCGCAGACTAATCGTCAGAGATGAAGAATTTATAAAAACAACTACTAAAAAAATTAAGAGAAACGAACCATTAAATCTTATTTGAATTTGAGGGTATAATAAAAATGAAAATTGCCAAATCCGAGAGTAAGGAGAAATTCGTTCTTGCAGCAATAAAAGAGATGCAGACACACGGGATCACCGATTTTTCCATGCGTAGAATCGCAAAGGAATGTGGTATGTCGAGTGGTGCACCATATAAACATTTCAAGGATAAAAGTGAATTGATAGTCGAGGCGATAAAGCATATCTGTCGTGAATGGGGAAGGGTGCAGAGAGGTATCATAAGAAGCTGCAGCGATAACCCAAGAGAGCTTCTTGTTGAAATAAGTGTTGCGTATGTTAAATTCTTATGTGAAAATCCTGCATATCAATCAATACTGATGCTCAGCGATAATTCTCTTTCACCACAGCAACTCACTCAAAAGGCAAGTATGACATCTATTACAGAGGAAATAATAGAAAATTATTGCGAAAGCGTAGAAATGAGTGATGATGACAGAATACGTAAAACCTATGCTGTTCGTTCCTTTATTTTCGGTGCGGCGTACCTTATAAATTCTGGTTTTTTCAAAAACGACGAGGAAAGCATACTTCTTGCAAGACGTTGCATAGAGAGAGAATTTGACATAGTATAATAGTATTACAGAAAGGGAATAAAAATGGGAAAAGAAGCATTCAGAGAAAGACAACTCCCGAAATATACAAAGGGCGAAGAAATTTTTAATATGGTATCGCATATCGTAGGAGGAGCACTTGGTGTCATTGCCCTTATACTGTGCGTGGTATATTCATTTTTACACGAAGACGTATATGCAGTTGTTGGTTCATTCATTTACGGATTTTCAATTATAATTCTTTATACAATTTCAAGTGTGTATCACGGAATTACACCGAATTTACCTGTTGCAAAGCGTGTTATGCAGGTAATAGACCATTGTGTGATTTTTATTCTGATTGCAGGTACCTATACTCCTGTTGCATTATGCTCACTCCGTCGAGAGAATGCCATTGTCGGCTGGGCAGTTTTAGGTTTCGTATGGGGGGCATCTGCTCTTGGAATAACTCTTAATGCAATTGACCTTAAAAAATACAAAAAGTTTTCTATTGTATGTTATCTTGTGATCGGCTGGTGTATTGTTTTCACACTAAAAACTTTGATTTCGGCAGTTGGCATTCCCGGCTTTGTATATTTACTGCTCGGAGGGGTTGCATATTCAATTGGTGCCATTCTTTATGTAATAGGTGGTAAAAAGGGGCTTAAATATATGCACTCGGTTTTTCATATCTTTGTCGTAATCGGAACTGTGCTTCAGTTTTTTACAGTATTTTTTTATGTTATATAAGTGAAATATAAAGAAAAAAGGGTAGCGATGCTGCCCTTTTTTTATATAACGACTTTATGGAAAACTATCGGCGCACTGCCTGTACAATATGTCGACACGCTTTGCATTATCGGTAGTGATTTTGTCGGAGAATGCGTAAAGTAAAAGAGCAGAGTGTGAAATTACACATTACGGAAATTTACATAAAGTACAAAGTTTAATAATCTTTTTGGTATAAAATATCAGAAGGTAGCGAATAATTTATGTTTCTTTATTATGGAGGAATAATTATGAAAGCAACAATAAAAATGGAAAACGGTAAAGTGATGGTGCTTGAGCTGTATCCCGACAAAGCACCGATTACAGTAGAAAACTTTAAAGCACTCTGCGATAAGGGTTTTTATAACGGACTTATTTTCCACAGAGTAATCGCAGGCTTTATGATTCAGGGAGGCTGTCCCGAAGGTACAGGTATGGGTGGTCCCGGCTATACTATCAAGGGCGAGTTTTCTTCAAACGGAGTCAAGAACGACATAAAGCATACAAGAGGAGTTATTTCAATGGCAAGAACAAACGAGCCGAATTCAGCAGGCTCACAGTTCTTTATTATGCACGAGGATGCTTCATATCTTGATGGTCAGTATGCAGCCTTCGGGAAAATGACAGAGGGCTTTGAGGTGCTTGACGAAATTGCAAATGTCGAAACTGATTTTTCTGATAAACCACGACGTGAGCAGAAAATTGAAAGTATTACAGTCGAGGAATAAAAAGATTTATCCCTTGCTTTATGGCAGGGGATAATTTTATAATGAATAACATTCGGGGTATTAAAATGACAAGAAAAGAAAAAGCAAAATATTTGCACGAAAAGAAATATAACTGCGCACAATCCGTACTTTGTGCCTTTGCAGAAAAGACAGGAATTTCCGAAGCAGAGCTTTTTAAAATCAGCGAAGGCTTTGGAGCAGGTATGGGAAGCACAAATCACGTTTGTGGAGCTCTTTCGGGAGCAATTATGCTTGCAGGACTTATAAATTCTGACGGAAATATTGATAATCCACAGAGCAAAGCCTCTACATATGAAATAGCAGCAAAAATGACAGAGGTGTTCAATGACAGAGCCGGTGCTGTAAACTGCCGTGATATCAAGGGACTTGATACCGGAAAGCCCACTTGCTCTTGTCCGGACTGTATTACTATTGCAGTAGAGATAGTAGAGGAAATGCTGAATATATAAAAAATATAAAAAGTGCCGACAGGAGAAATTTCCTGTCGGTATTTTTTGTAATTTACATTTTTCTTCATAAAAAACAAAATTCCGTGAATATTACCTGAATTACAGCTCTTCTTTTTTTGCATAGAATGTTATACAGGAATATAAAACAAATTTGTGAAAGGGGAAAGGTGAAAATGAAAAATTCAAAAATTGCCTTCATCGGCGGCGACAAAAGAATGTTTTTCTGTGCCGAAGCACTTTATGATATGGGCTATGAATGTGCCCTGTTTGGTTTTGACAAAATTTCCGGTCATGCAAATTCAACAAGGTGTGCCTCACTACATGATTGTGTCATAAATTCATCGGCAATTATTTTGCCATTGCCGCTAAGCCGTGACGGAAAGACGGTAAATTCACTTGGAAGGTCGGAAATTATGCTGCGAGACGTTTTTGAAATTGCAACCGGTATTCCGATTTTTGCAGGGAATGTTACACCTGAGGTAGCAGAGCTTGCACAGGTATATGGACATACAATCTCAGATTATTACGAAAGCGAAACCTTTATATATAAAAACGCACTTGCAACGGCAGAGGGTGCAGTGTTCCTTACAATGCAACATTCTGACAGAACTATTTTCGGCTCAAGAATACTCATTACAGGTTTCGGCAGAATAGCAAAATACACAGCAAGACTCCTTGACAGCTTTGGCGCAGATATTTGCATTTGCGCAAGGAAGACACAGGACAGGGCATATGCCGAAACGTTGGGATATACGGCAATAGATTTTGATAGCCTGAGTGAAAAAATCCGCAATTTCGATACTGTTATAAATACAGTACCTGCCAACGTCTTTACGCAGGAGGTGCTGTCAAATATGAAGAGCAATAAAATATATATTGAGCTTGCAAGTGCACCATATGGCGTTTCAAAGACTCTTGCAGATAAATATAATATAGAAATCTGCGACGGCAGGGGACTGCCGTCAAGATACAGCCCAAGAAGTGCCGGTAAATATATCGCAGATGAGATAAGTCGGGAGCTTGAAAGGTTGGGTGTTGTATGATAGGCTTTGCGCTGTGCGGTTCTTTTTGTAATATGAGAAGATGTGTTGACATAATGAGGGAATTTGCAGAAAAAGGAGAAGAAATACTACCGATTATGTCAGAAACGACTTACAGTACAGATACGAGGTTTGGAAAAGCAAAGGACTTTATAGAAGAAATAGAGGGGATATGTGGAAGAAATATAATACACACAATAGAACAAGCTGAGCCGATAGGGCCTAAAATAAAGCTTGATGCCCTTCTTATTTGTCCTTGTACCGGAAATACAGCATCCAAAATGGCACACGGAATTTGTGATACAGCCGTTACAATGGCAGCAAAGGCACATTTGCGTAATGAACGCCCACTGGTGATTGCACTTGCCACAAATGATGCACTATCCCTTTGTGCCCCGAATATCGGAACTCTGCTTCAGCGAAAGAATGTTTATTTTGTTCCTCTGTCGCAGGACGATGCCGAGAAAAAACCGCGTTCTATGGTCTGTGATTTCAGTCGTGCGTTTGATACTGTTAAGCTTGCAATAGATGGAAAGCAGATACAGGGAATAATAGGGTAAAAAAAGCCTTCCCCTGTGGGGGAAGGTGTCAGCGAAGCTGACGGATGAGGGGTAAAAAACAAAAAACGGCTTTTCAGCCGTTTTTTATATTTTTATTAAATTATTCCTCATCAGAAGAAGCTTCATAAGAGTTATACGAATCATAATTTCTTCTGCCATAACCTCTGCTTCTTGAGTGCTTTGGCTTTATCGGATTTTCAGGAGTACCCAGGGCTATAACAACTCGTCTGTCGCTGTCAGAACCAATAGAGTAGGTGAATACCCCTTCATAGTCCTGAAGTTCTGCGTGAATAACCTTTCTCTCGTATGCGAGCATAGGCTCAAGAGTCATATTTTTTTCGTACTTGAGAGCCTTTTCGGCCATTCTGCGAGCAAGAGCTTTGAGAGTTTCCTCTCTCTTTGCTCTGTAATTTTCAATATCAAGACAGATTTTGATGTATTCCTTCTTTTCTTCGCCACTCTTTACCTTTCTGCCTGCAGCGATATTTGCAAGGTACTGAAGTGAGTCAAGAACGTCACCGTGTCTTCCGATAAGTGAGCCAAGGTTTTCACCCTCAATTTCAACATAAACATTCTTTTCAGGGATTGACTTTCCTTCGGGAGTTTCAATTTCTGTCTTTACTATTTTTGCATGAGCGTTTATTCCGATATCTGAAATAATTGTTTCAAGAAGGTCAAGAGCTGCCTTTTCGGGAGATCCTTCGCCGACTTCAAATTCCTCTGACTCGTCGTGGCAATCACAACAATTACACTTTTGTTCACCTTCGCAGTAAACTTTAACCTTTGCATCTACTGCACCAAAGCCTAAAATACCCTTTTTACCTTCTTCGATTATTTCATATTTTACTTCACTTGTGTCTCTTCCGAGCTTTTGCGCTCCAAGTGCTATTGCAGCATCTACTGTTTTGGCACTAACTATAATTTCTGACATTGTTTTACTTTCCTTTCGATTGAATGAAAATATAAATGTAGTTATTTTCTATAATTTATGGGCGCTTCTTTGCGCGTGGCACCGTTCCGTGTGACTTAACTCTTGCTCTGGCATGAGCTGAAATTTGCGCCTTGCGAACTACAGGAGCTTTCTTCGCATCTTTCTTAATAGGAGCTTTTTCCACAATTTCGGGAACAGGCTTTTTTTCAGAGGGTACACGCTTTTGCTTACCCTTAAGCTGTGCTTCGGCAGCCTTCAAGTCCTCATCTGTCATGGGAGGAACAGGGAATAACTTATAAAGAGCAAACTGCTGAGCAACACCAAGTACATTCTGAATTATCCAGTAAATACCGATACCTGCAGGAGTGATAAAACTAATCCAGAGCGACATTAAGGGCATTGTAATGTCCATCATAGCCATTGATGATTTTGTTGCATTATCATCTCCCATAGAAGGCTGATATGTGAATTTTCTTGTAAGCTTCATAGAAAGGTATGAGAAAACTACAACGAGAATCGGAATTATAATAAGAGCATTGAGTCCGAAGGTAGGCGTTTCCATAAGGTTGAGACTAAAAAGTTCAAAACTGCTTGAAAGATTTTCAAAAGCCGCTTCAACATTTGTTTCGATACCCTTAACGGTTACAGGAGAAGCGAGAAAATCCTTTATTGCAGTAGCAGATTCAGAGGTGAGAGTACTGAAATCTGCGTGAAGAATTTTGTCAATCTGTACAATTTCCGTTGCAGCCTTATCGTCGATAAGACGAGCTACTTCTGTAAGCTTTGTTGTAAGCTCCTTCGGGAAACGAAGAAGGAAGGTTGCAGGTTTTATAATTACCTGATAAAGTGCAAAGAGAATCGGGAGCTGAATGAGCATTGGAAGACAGCCGGACGCAGGATTGAAATTTTCCTTCTGATACAGCTGCATTATTTCTTCATTCATCTTCTGCTTTGAAACATTATCAGTTCTTCCTGCATATTTCTTTCTGATAATTGTTTCATAGGGACGAAGCTTTGCCTGCTTTATGGAGTTCTTTTGCTGCTTGATGCTGAAGGGGAAAAGAACAATTTTCATAAAAATAGCAAAGAGAATCAGCGTTACAACATAGTTCGGAGAGATAGAGTCTATCCATCTGAAGGGATATGCTATAATGCTACCGAGAAAATCGAGCATAGTTTTTTTACCATCCTTTTCTTAAAAATATTTATCCATCTGCACGAAAAGTGCAGTGATTTACGAATTTTGTACTTTACGGCACAGGGTCGTAGCCACCACGACAGAACGGGTTACAACGAAGAATTCTCCATACCGTAAGATATGTTCCCTTGAAAAAACCGTATTTTGTATATGCTTCAAGTGCATACTGCGAACAGGTCGGAGTAAAACGACAGGTAGGCCGACCTTTCAGGGGAGAAATGAATTTTCTATAAAATTTTATAAGCAAAATAAGAATATGTGACATATTTTTCTGTAATTTTAAAAGTTATTTTGAGTTACTTGGTTTTGCCGGCTTTTTATTTGCACCGGAAGTTTTAGCTTTCAATGTTTGTCCTTTAAATACACCGAGATTATTAAAGGAGTTCTCAAGTAATTTTGCAATACTTGTGGATTTTGCACTGTGCGAAAAAGCAGCACCTCTTGCGGCGATTACAATAAGAAGTCCGTCGGAAAGGTTATCAAAGTGTGGGTAACACCCTTCACGAATAATTCTTTTAACACGGTTACGCTGTACAGCACCACCGAGCTTTGCGTTTACTGCAATTCCGAGCTTGGTTTTTCGGGGAGTCCCGTCTTTGTTTCTTTTAATGTTTTTCAGAACATATACAGCACAAAGCTTATTTACATCACAAACGCCGTTTTTATATGCTTTCGAAAACAAATGATTTTCCGTCAAAGGATTGAGTCTTTTATTCAAGTTTTAGTCTCCTTTGCTCTCGTTTTTTTGCTAAAAAACGCAATAAGAGGACGGCTACAAGTGCCATACATGGCAGTGCGGTGCAGCTCGCCCTCTTTAAAATTCAAAGTAAGTCCTGTAAATCAGCAACTTGTGTGCCAATTAGTAGGTAAGTCTTGCTCTTCCTTTTGCGCGTCTTCTCTTGAGTACTTTTCTTCCGTTAGCGGTTCTCATACGCTTTCTGAAGCCGTGCTCAACTTTTCTTGTGCGTTTTTTTGGTTGGTATGTTCTCTTCATCAACTCGCACCTCGCTTTCTGAATACATATTTTGCCGATATACTGATATTATAATATATCTGAGAATTTTTGTCAAGAGTTTTTTTGTATTTTTAATAAAAATTTATTATTTTTAATAAGGCGTACACAAAAAACAGCTTCCGGAATTGTCGGAAGCTGTTTTTCTGCATTAGATGTTTTTGTCGAGGTTATCAAGTTCGTCGATTGTTTCGGAAAGGAGGTCATCCTCTTCTTCAACCGGTACTTCTTCCCATGTAATATCATCTTCGAAATCCTCATCGAAATCGTCATAGTCATCAAAATTAACATCTGCAGGCTTCTTTGTTACAGATAAATTGAAATTTACGGTGTACTTTTTGATAAAAACAGCTACTGCTGCGGCAACACCGATTGCAATTGCAATTGCTCCGATAATTGTAAGTGTGTTTTTCATAATAATATATCCTCCTTAAAATAGTATATACAGTTTTTATTCTTTAATTACATTGTACAGAATAAAGTTTAAATAAAATTGAATATTTTGTATATTTATATAGAATTTAATGTAAATTGTTGTAAAATCAAAAGGGCTGTTGCGAGGTGTGCAACAGCCCTGAAAAATTATGCAATTACAATTTTAGCAAAGTTCTTTTTACCTCTGCGAAGAACAAAATCCCCTGCTGTAATTTCATCCTTTGTGTAGGTCTTTTTTACGTCTGTAACTTTTTCACCGTTAACGGTAGCGCCACCCTGCTCAACTGCACGTCTTGCTTCTGAACGGGAAGTTACAAGCTTTGCATTAACGAGAAGCGTAAGGATATCAATGCTTCCGTCTGCAAAATCTGCGTCAGTTATTTCTGCTGTCGGCATATTCTCGGTACTTGCACCCGAGAAAAGTGCTCTTGCTGCATCCTGCGCCTTTCTTGCTTCTTCTTCACCGTGAACGAGCTTTGTGAGTTCGTAAGCGAGAATTTCTTTTGCTTCGTTAAGACGGCTTCCTTCCCAGGCATCCATCTTATCAATCTCCTCAAGTGGCAGGAAGGTGAGCATTCTGATGCACTTGAGAACGTCATTATCACCGACATTTCTCCAATACTGATAGAATTCGAACGGACTTGTCTTATTAGGGTCAAGCCAAACTGCACCGTTTGCTGTTTTCCCCATCTTCTTACCCTCAGAGTTGAGAAGAAGTGTGATTGTCATAGCATATGCGTCTTTTCCGAGCTTCTTTCTTATAAGCTCAGTACCACCAAGCATATTTGACCACTGGTCGTCACCACCAAACTGCATATTACAACCGTAGTTCTGATAAAGGTGATAGAAGTCATAGGACTGCATAATCATATAGTTGAATTCGAGGAAGGAAAGACCTTTTTCCATTCTCTGCTTGTAACACTCAGCTCTGAGCATATTATTAACAGAGAAACAAGCACCTACCTCACGAAGCAAATCGATGTAGTTAAGCTTCAGAAGCCAGTCTGCGTTGTTAACCATTATTGCTTTATCAGGACCAAATTCGATAAATTTTTCCATTTGTGCCTTGAAGCAGTCACAGTTATGCTGGATAATTTCGGGAGTCATCATACTTCTCATATCAGTTCTACCCGATGGGTCACCGATATAACCTGTACCACCACCGATGAGTACTACCGGCTTGTTACCTGCCATCTGAAGTCTTTTCATAAGGCAAAGCGCCATAAAATGTCCTACATGCAGTGAATCTGCCGTCGGGTCAAAGCCAATATAGAAGGTCGCCTTTCCGTTGTTTACAAGCTCGCGGATTTCTTCTTCGTCTGTCAGCTGTGCAATAAGTCCTCTTGCTCGGAGTTCTTCGTAAATTTTCATTATTTTTTTCCTTACTTTTTATTTGTTTTTTATAAATTTTGCTTTTTTAGGGAGATTTTCCATCCAGTAAACAGCACTGTCAATCCAACTCTCAATTGCACTGTCAACCCAGGAGTCATTACCACACTTTGTAATATTGTTTCCTAGTGCAACACCGTGAGGAGCATCGGGGTATATGTGAAGCTCAAAGGTGAGATTTGCGTCTGCATACGCCTTTGCAAGTGCCAATGAATTATAGACCGGAACGGTACAGTCGTTTGCTGTATGCATCAGGAATATCGGACTTGAATCAGCATTTACGTGTTTTTCAAGACAAACCCTGTCAAGCATTTCCTGTGTCGGATTTTCACATCTTAAAAGATTTTTAAGAGTACCCGGAAGCATATCCGGAGGAGTACAGGTTATTACCGGATATATAGGCAGAATACCTGTCGGCTTATTGTAACCGTAGGGCATATCAATAGCTTCATATATTTCGGGAAGATTCCAGAGAATACCGGTGCACGCACAAAGGTGTCCGCCTGCCGAAAAGCCTGTTACGAAAACCTGTTCTTTGTCTATACCGTACCTTTCGGCATTATCCTTTATATGCTTTATAGCACGGGAAGCTTCAATCAGCTGTGTCGGGAACTTCTTGTCGTCATTGTTTGAAATAACCGAATAGCTGAGCACAAAAGCATTAAAACCTGCATTCAGAAAAGCCAGAGCAATCGGCTCACCCTCTCTCTCGGAACATATAGAGCGATAAGCTCCACCGGGAATTACAAGAATTGCCTTACGTGTATAACCTTGTATCTTATCTGCAATATAGGCATCAAGATAAGCATTCGGATTTTCTTCGTTTAAAAAAATCTTTTCAATATACATCTCGGTTATCTGTTATTTATTCGGTCTGATTTTCTTTGCCTTTTCATTAACGTGCTTTGCCCAGTAGGAAGCGTTTTCAACCCATTTTCCAACCTGAGGGTCATTCCATACAGGATTGCCACGCATTGTAATTTCATTACCGAGTGCCGGACCGTGAGGAGAATCGGGATAAACGTGAAGCTCAAATGTGAGGTTTGCCTCAGCATATGCCTTACAAAGAGCAAGAGGACCTGTAACAGGAGCGATTATATCGTTTGCACCACAGGAAATAAAGAGAGGACTTGCTTCCTCTGTTACGTGTCTGTCAACACAAACTCTGTCGAACTGTTCCTCTGTAATTTCTTCTTCCTGTCTCCATACTCTCTTGAGGCTCTTTTCGGTTGAATAGTCATTTATAACAGGGTATATCGGCATAATACCGGTAGGCTTATTGTAGCCGTAGGGCATATCAATAGCTTCGTAAATTTCAGGAAGATTCCACATAACACCCAGTGACGCGCAAAGATGTCCACCAGCCGAGAAACCAACTGCAAAAACCTGCTCAGGGTCAATGTTGTATTCTTCTGCGTTGTCTCTTATGTGCTTCATTGCACGGGAAGCTTCAATAAGCTGTGCTGGGAAAATCTCGGTTTCGTTGTTTGTAATTACCGAATAATTAAGTATAAAAGCATTAAAGCCTTGAGCCATAAAAGCCTGAGCTACAACTTCTCCTTCAATACTTTTGCAAAGCTGATAGTAGCCGCCACCCGGAATTACGAGAATAGCTCTTCTTGTAAAGTTTGGTGATTTTTCTGCTACATAAACTTCGAGGTACGCGTTTTCGTTTTTTTCGCTCATTGGAATTTTCTTGTAAAGCATAATCAATTCTCCGTATTCTTTTAAAAATTTATGTGAAAAACATATATTATCACAAATGCGATTATATCATAAACATTGTTGTTTGTCAAGCGTTTTGGGGAATTTTGACAAGCCTGAATGGCGATATTTACCATCATACGACAATTTTTGATAATTGATTATTTTTACTTGAAAAAGCAGTGGTATTATGTTATAATAAACGGGTTATTTCAAAATAATTAAAGGATGATTATTTTTGGCATTTGAAAAAACTGTAGATTATGACAAACTGTCGCTTTGTTGTGCTTCTTTTAGCATTTCGGTATTTGCATTTCTCGGAGGGGACACAATAAGTGCTGTTGTCAGCAGCGTAATATTTCTGCTTTCGGCGATTACCTCGCTTTTGCTTTGTGTTAGCCAAAAACTTCGCAGTAAGAGTTTGATTGTATTTTTAATTTGCCTGTTTGCGTTTGCAGGTACGGCTTATGCGATTATCTCAAGAAATATAAATTACCTTCCTGCCGAGAAGCTTCTTTCTGAATATGAAGGACTCGAATGTACACTCGAAGCTGAAATAACACGCATTTCCTCGTCCGGAAATAATTATTCTATCTATGACGCAAAGCTCCTTGAAATAAACGGTAAGGAAACCGGTTCACCTCTTGGCGTAACTCCGAAAATCCGTATTTCGAGCTTCGGTGAGGATTTTCTGAAGGCAGGGGATACCGTCAGCTTTTCCGGAATACTCGAAAAACCCGAAAGTACCCTTGAGGATGGCTTTGAATTCAGAAAATATCTTGAATCAAAGGCTGTGTTTTTGTGTTGTACCTTGCAAGGGGATTTTACTGTAGTTTCACAGGGAAAGGTCGGTATAATTTCCAAAATGCAGGACAAGCTGAAAATCGGCTTTATGAAATATATAGGGAACGGCAGAAAAAGCTATGAGACAAACATTTCCTCCTGTATGCTCTTTGGAGATAAAAGTGGAATAGATGACTACTTAGACGGTATTTTTCGTGGAAGTGGACTTTCACATATTCTTAGTGTTTCGGGTTTGCATCTTTCTATCCTCTTTGGTGTTATTATGGGGCTTATGGGGCTTTCGGGAAATAAACGCAAAAGACGCAGATTCCCGTTTTCCGAGCTTGTTGCCTGTGTTATTGCCTTTACATATATGCTGTTTTCGGGCTTTTCGCCGTCGATTATGAGGGCAGGCTTTATGCTCATTTGCGCAAATATTCTGAGCTTTGTCGCATATTATTACCGAAAGCTCAGAAGTGCCGGAACGCCTGATACGTTTGTTGAGTATACTTCACTTTCCTCACTTCTTGGCTCGCTTTTTATAATTTGTATTATTTCTCCGTATTCGGTATATGATATAGGGCTTCAGCTGTCCTTTATGTCAAGCCTCGGAATAATACTTGTAATGCCCCTTTATGATGAGGTAAAAGACAAAATAAAGCCAAAATTCTTAAACTATATTATTTCACCGATAGTTGTCACCTTGTCGGCAATTTCCTTTACCTTTCCGATTATGGCATACAGCTTCGGGACATTTTCCTCGGTATCGGTATTTTCAAATCTTGCCACAGCCTTTATTGCAACGCCTTACCTTGCGCTTCTTTTATTCCTTGCAATATTTATCCTGCTTCCGGCAGGTACGCTTACTCATATAATCTGTGAAACTTTAGGTGCTGTTTGCGACTTTTTTGCAACTCTCGTTCTGGAAATTGCAGAGTATTTTTCTTCGTTTGAATTTTCCGTAATTGATATGGAATTTGATACGGGAATTTTCATAGTTTTCTTTTCCTGCGTAATGCTCACAGTTTTTGCGTCAATATTCAAAGTTCAAAACATAATCAAAATACTTTGTTCGGTAATTCTTGCATTACTTGTCTTTTCCTTTTCTATCGGTTTTACAACAACTGTTGTAAGCTTTTATACTCCGACACTTCGTGCTTGTACTCTTTCAAAGCTCCCGTATGCTATGCTTTCTGTTGGGGATACAAGAATTACTTTTGATTTCGGAGAGGGTCTTTCTAAAATTTCGCAAAATCAGGAATTACTCGGCAAAAGTTACTATGAAACAAATAATATCTATGTTGTAGCACCACGTGAAGCTTCGGGGCTTTACGATATTTATTACAATGTTCTGTTCTTTGAAAAATATTGTGATATAGATACGTTACTTCTTCCGGGGATTGACGCAATTCGTGCTTGCAATATAGACGAGGAAGCTTACAAGGAACTTGTTGTGAAGCTATATGAGGATGATGGCTATACACTTCAATTCTATGAAAAGAAAATAGAAGTGTCGGATATGGAAATAGAGCTTTCTCTTGGAAAGGAAAATACCGAAATTTATGCAGAGAGCTTTGCAATTGTTTATTCGGATAACTATGATGAAGCACTGTCTGTCGAGGCTTCAAAAAAGGCGGATAATACAATTTATTTCTGCAATAGCGCAAAAGACGTCGAAAAGGGAGAGAGAAAACCGAAAACAAACCTTTATGTAAGTTCACACTGTGCAAAATATGTAGAGGACGCAGAGAAAATTCAGACACAGAAGATAATGGAAATAAGATAAAGTTTATTTTATTTCGACTTTTTTGTAACCATTTGTCTATATTATTGTGTTAAAATTGTTATGAATGTTAATATTCTTATTGAAAGGAATTATATATGGCAGATTTCAGAGTATTATTCAAAAAGGACGATGTTCTAATATATATTTCACATCTTGACCTGAATCACACCTTTATTCGTGCTCTTAACCGTGCCGATATAAAGCTTCGTTTTTCCGAGGGTTTCAATCCTCATCCAAAGATAGTGTTCGCTCTTCCGTTGTCTATCGGTATGGTAGGGGAAAATGAGTTGTGTGACATCAGTGTCGCAGATGAAAGCATGACAAGTGAAAAGCTGATGTCACTTCTTTGTGCGCAAATGCCACCTCATATTGAAATAAAAAAGGTATATGAAGCAGATATAAAATTCCGTGAAATTGAAAGTGCGAGGTACACCATTGAAATTTCAAAAACAGGTATTCTTGAAGCTTTAAATAAAATGCTCGGTGGTGCCATTGTTGTTTCAAAGAAAACAAAGGGTGGTATCAAGAATATTGATATTTCACAGAGAATTGTAAGTATTGATGTGAGTGAAACAGATAATAAAACTGTTATAAAAGCAGTTTTGTGTGCAAAGGGTGAAAATTACTTAAGTCCCGAGCTTCTGATTGGTGCCATGAAGGACAGAGATATTATTTCGGAGGATATTCCGTATACAGTTGTACGAAACGAAATAATCTTCGGTAAAAAAGCATAGTATAAGAAAATTTTGGAGTTATATAAATGGAGAAAAAAAAGGAAAACAAGATAGCAAAAAAGACGAAAAATATCGCAGACCTTGTAATATCGGTCTTTTTCGGTTTTGTTATAATTGCAGTAGGAGTATTTGCTCTTGTATTGCCAAAGCAAAAATACTCCGAATCGGAAAAGAGAGAGCTTGCCGTTTTGCCTGAATTTACTCTTGATAATTTATTTTCGGGAGATTTTACAGACGGGTTTGATGTGTATTTTTCCGACACCTTCCCGATGCGTGATACCCTTGTGGATTTCGCAGGTGACATAAAGCAGTACAGGGGAACAAGAGCCTTTACGGGTGGAAAGACGATATATGCTGCCGATGATGATATGTTCCATGCAGACGATATCAATACCGAAATTGACGAGAGTAAATTCGATAACGCCGAAAAAATTGAAATTGATGAATCGGCTGAAAACATAGTTGACGGCGGTGAATTTATCCCCGGCGAGATTGATTCTCAAAAAAATGAAAGTGGCACAAATCAAGACGTGCAGAATTCCGAAAGCAACACACAGGAGACAGAAGAGCCTGTAGTGGAAGAACCGAAGCCTGTCGGCGCAGAGGGCCCTGCAGGAGAGAAAAGAGGCTCTCTTTACGTTGTCGGAAATACCGCACTTGAGCTTTATCGTGGAAACGAAGCTTCGGCACTTGCGTATGCAGAGCTTATTAATTCCTACGCAAAGTACCTTCCCGAAAATGTAAACATATACAATATGGTAGTTCCGACTCATACCGAATTTGCGCTTCCGCTATCCGACCGTACAGTTTCAAACGAACAAAGACCTGTACTTGATACTATTCGTGATAATCTGTCTGAGAGAGTAATTTCGATAGATCCCTATAACACAATAAGAGAGCATTATGAAAACGGCGAGTATCTGTATTTCCGGACTGACCACCACTGGACAGCGCTCGGCGCGTATTATGCATATACAGAATTCTGCCGTACACTTGGTATAGAAGCAGTACCGGTTTCGGATTATGAAAGCGGCCGTATAGAGCCGTTCCTCGGAACCTTCTACCAATCCTCACGTGATGCAGCACTTCGTGAAACACCGGACTACGTTGACTATTATAAGGTAGATATCCCCTGTACCGTTACAAGATACGATAACAGCGGACAAGGCTATAGCGCAGCACTTTACTATACCTATGTCAAGGGAGAAGCGAACGCATACCTTGCGTTCCTTGGAGGTGATTTTCCGTATATCAAAGCAGTTACAGAGAATAAGAACGGAAGAAAGCTTATAGTTTTCAAGGAGTCCTACGGCAACCCGCTGATTCCGTTTTTAGCACCTCATTTTGAGGAAATACACGTGGCAGATATAAGATATTTCCCATATAATGCAGTCAACTTCATAAGTCAGTACGGCATAACCGATGCGCTTTTTGTAAATGGACTTATGTCAGCAAGCACAGGAGCAAGAATTAACGAAATGTACGCACTTCTGACAAAATAAAGATAAATAACGGCAGTAAAATTCCGACAAGGTAAAGCTTGTCGGAATTTTTTGTGACAAAAAGGGAACTTTTTGCATAAAATATAGTAATCGTGGCGTAGTTTATACACTTTTTACTTAATTTTGTTTTGGAGGCCTGTATGAATAAGCTTGGCGCAATAATAGGCGTTTTTATTCTTTCCTTTGGTCTGAGCATATTACTTACCTGTATTTTGCCGGCAGGTGCATTGATTGTTATTGAGTCGGTGCTTCTTGTTGCGGCAGGTGCATTTTTTGTTCTGTCTATTATGTAGTTTTATTGAAGGAGGGTTTACTTATGAAAATTGTTGTAATGAAGATGCCGAAGTTCTTGTCGGGGCTGTTTAAGATTTTTGGGAAAAAGAAGTAACGGACTGTAATATTTTTTTCTTTTCGATAATATATTTATTACAAAAAGCAATAAAATCGAAAAGGAGAAAATTATGGAAAACTATCTTCCCGTCTACGGAAAAACAATTTCAGAAAGACAAGAAAAGAATGTAAGTGTTGAATTTACACTTCCCGAATATCTGCCGAATATCAGTAAAATTGTAAAGGTGTCGGTTTTGCCGTCTGTGAAAATTTCTGAAAACACCGAAAACGGCGTAAAGGTTTCAGGAAAGGCTGTTTTTGCAGTAGTTTATCTTTCGGATTTTAATAATAACCTGAAAAGCACAGTGATTTCCGAGGATTTTTCGGCAGATTTTTCAAGGCATAATGAAGAGGGGAATAGCGCCGGTGATACAATTCTTGACTGCTCTGTATATGCTGCAGAGGAGAGGGCAATTGCAACTTCACCCCGTAAAATCAATGCCTCCTGCAAGCTTATACTTCGGGCAGAGGAGAGTGCTGTGAAAAAGAATGAGGTTTTTGATGAAGAGGAAAATGAAAAAATCAAAAAGCTTGTGAAAAAGGTTACTGCCATGTCCAAAAAGGATTTTGGTGAAGCGCCCTTTCACATTGAGGAAAGGCTTTCACTTGAAGATGGTATGCCGGGTATCCGTGAAATTGTTTTTGCTGATTGTTCAATTGTAAAGGATTCCTGTGTAATGGAAAATGATGAAGCGAAAATTTCCGGAAATATAATTTTTAATTGTCTGTACCACTCTGCAACTGAAGGGGAACAGGATATGCCGGAATACATATCGATGTCAAAGGAAATACCGTTTACTGTAAATGTACCTGCCTTGGGAACGATACCGGGGATGAGTCTCGGTTCAAAGGTATGTATTACAGGGATTTCTGCTGATGCTATGCAGGATAGCTACGGAGATTCAAATATGATAGGTCTTTTCGTTGATGGGGTTGTACATATAAAGGGTTATACAAACGAAGAATTTTCAGTATGTGAGGATTTGTTCAGTACAGAATTTCCGGTTAGCTGCAAAGCAAGCAAGGTGGAGTATGACAGCTTCAACGGCATAATAAGGGATACGATTAATGTTTCGGAAAACGTTCATACGGGACTTGGCAGCATTGTAAGAATTATATCTCAGGAAGCAAGAGTTATACCTGTGTCTGAGGAGGTTCTCGAGGATAGTATCCTTATAAATGCAAGGATTTATCTGAAGCTTGTCGGCACAGATGAACTTGGCGGTATCGAGTGTGCAAACACAAGCTTTATGATAAAGGCTCCTGTTTTGGGCAGAAAAATTGCAAATCCCGATAAATGCGAATTTGATACCGATACAAGTGTTCGTAAGTGCTCGTGTGAAATTGTGAATGGTGAAATAAAGTGCGACCTGGCACTTAATACTGAACTTGCTGTCAGTACGAGAAATTCTATAAATGCCGTTACTGCGATTGAAACAGATGACGAGAATAAATATGTAAAAAATAATTCGGAATACATTATTTACTATCCCACAAATGAAGATACAGTCTGGTCTGTTGCAAAGAAATACAAGGTGTCACCTGAAGCGCTATCTGAGCTTAACGAAATAAAATCCGGGATTCATGAAAAGAAAACTGTTGTAATTCCAAGATAAATAAATATAAAAAATTCGGGGGAAACCCCGAATTTTTTGTACATAATAAAGCCTACTCATATTTTCTGAGCAGGCTGTTGTAATTTTATTATACTATTCCAAACGAAATACCCGTATAGTAATATTTAAGAATATCATAAAAGCTGTTTCCGTTTTCAGCCATTGTCATAGCTCCGAGCTGGCTCATTCCGACACCGTGTCCGTAGCCTTTGGTAGTAAAGGTTATATTGTCCTGCGTGTAGCTTACCGAAAAATCGGTGCTTTTAAGACCTAATAGCTTTTGCATGGTACTGCCTGATATTTTGTTGTTTCCTATTTCTATAAAATCTACTCTTCCCGAACTGCTCCTTGTAAGACCGCTTACAAATTCGTGAAAGGAGAGAGAATCACATTCAGATATGTCGGAATAGCCGTTGTTTACTAAAATGCTTATGAATTTTTCCTTTGAAAAGCTCTTGCTGCCGAAAACCTGGGATTGTAAATCGGCATTTGTGGTTTCCTGCGTTTTTACAGAGGAAAGATATCCTACCTCACCACCCCAGACCTCCTTGCTTGAAGCTGTATATTCACCGCTTGAAGCGTGGAAAACGGCAATTATCGGCTCGGCATCATATAGCATTATAATTCCCTTTGTTGCACTTGCTGCGTTTTCTGCTTTTTCATAAATTTCGGTCGAAGCTATACCGAATTTTCTGATAAATTCATTCTTTGACAGGTAGCTCTGACAGTGGGCAGGGTTCGTACAGATGTCTGCACCGTCGTGTCCGGCCTTGGTGTTGTTTAAAATTGCATTTACCGCAAGTGTTCTGCATGCAACTGCCTGAGCCTTTAACGCCTCGGCGTTTGCAGCAAGCGGCATCTCGGCAGCAACGCAGGCAGTAACGTATTCTTCAAGGGGGATGTTTACTGTTTTCTCTTCCTCGTGAAGATATAGATTGATTTGGGATATTTCAAGTATTTCCTTGTCAACGCAGGGCATATTTTCGGATAAAACCTCATTGCTGTCACTTTTTTCCTGAAAACCTGTAGCTTCTGTATATGTGCTTTGATTTGGAATTTCGCTGTTCAGGGTTTTGTAAAGAGTTCCCGTGTAATGCCTTAAAGAATAAGCCTCTGTTTTTTTGTTTCCGAATAAAAGAAATATAAGTATTAATAAAAAGCATGAAATGAAAATTAAAATTATTGCAATGATTTTTTTCAGCCTTTGTTTTTTTCTCCGATAACTCATAATTCTGTTCCTTTCATATTTTTAGTCTTTCTAAATTATATTTTCAGTAGTAAATAAATATTCTGAATATGAGGCATCATAAAATAAAATGTACAAAATAATCACATAATTTTCACAAAGGGAACATAGGTATTTCAAACTTGCAATATATAATGAAGTCACAAGTAATCAATACGGAGGTATTACTATGGAATACAAAAATGGATTTGAAAACAATCCGAATAATGAAAATAATAATAATATGTCGGCAGAAGGCTGCAATGACTGCGGTACTGCTCAAAATGATGTTAAGGAAAGCTCTGATGCGCTCCGGGAAGAAGAGAATCAGAGTGTATTACCGGGTGATTCGGTACAGCAGACCCTGAAGTACACTCAGGAGAGCTATTTTGGAAAAACAGCCGGTAACATACAGCAGCCGGTTGATGATACTGTTCAAAATCAAAATACAGGTTTTAATAGCGGCTATAATGCGTATAACGTCAATAACAGCTATAACGGTAATAATAGTTATAACGGCAATCAGCAGGAAAAACGGAGTTACGGAATAAGATACGACAGAAACGAAAATGACGACAATAATTATTCCTGGAATTACAGCAATACGCCCGTGAAATCACCTGAAAAGAAAAAGAATAAAAACGGTTTTACCGTGTTTGTGTCTGTTGCAATGGCGTTTGTAATTCTCGGAACGGCGGCTGTTTCCTCTGTTATTACATCTAATATAATCGAAAAAGGTTCTGTTTTCGGAAATTATGAAATAGAGTCAGCTAAGGATAAAGAAGCTCCGATAGTCGGAAAGCAGGAGGATAAAAACGATACTCAGCCAATTGTAAGTGTTCCAAGCTTAAATGGAAACGGAGTGCTTACAAAGCAGCAGATAGCTGTAAAGTGCAAGCCTTCTTCTGTCGGTATCGAGGTTGTAAGTACAGTACGAAGCATATACGGATACTCCTACCAGACCTCAGGTGTCGGCTCCGGCTTTATCCTGACAGAGGACGGATATGTGGCAACAAACAATCATGTAATTGAGGGCGCTACCACAATTACCGTTATGCTTGATGACGGAACACGTCACGAGGCAAAGCTTATCGGAGCTGACGCCATTACTGACCTTGCAGTAATAAAAATCGAAGCGACAGGTCTTGTTCCGATGCAAATAGGCGACTCGGATAAAATGATGGTGGGAGACAGCGTTGTTGCAATCGGAACTCCTGCAGGAATTGAATTTGCAGGAACTGTAACCGACGGAATAATATCTGCTATAAACCGTGGGGTAGAAATAACCAATGAGCGTGGTGCTGTTGTAAAAACTATGACACTTATGCAGACAAATGCTGCAATAAACCCCGGTAATTCCGGTGGTCCCCTTATAAATGACAGGGGAGAGGTTATTGGCATCAATACATTGAAGCTTACTTCTACCTATGAAGGAATCGGATTCTCTATTCCGATAAACAGCGCAGTTAAAATCTTCAACCAGCTTATAGCCGACGGAAAAGTGTCGGAGTATGACAGTGGCTTTGTAACCGGAAATGGTGCAATCGGTATTACTCAGTATGCTGAAATCAGCAAGGAGGAAGCAGAATACTATAAAATTCCACAGGGAATTATAGTAATTCAGATAAAAAAAGGTTCGGCAGCCTCTGAGATGGGACTTCGCAGAGGGGATATTATCACAGGCTTCTGCGGTACAGATGTGCATACTGTTGAAGAGCTTAATAAGCTGAAAGCAAATTATAAAGCAGGCGACGAGGTGACTCTCCATATTTACCGTGACGGAGAGGGTGAAAACGATATTACCTTTAAGCTTGACCTTATGGAATCGTAATTGAACCGAAAAAAATGAGTCTGAAGCTTTTTCAGGCTCATTTTTGTTGTTTTCTGTGTTTTGTTTGGCAAAACAACACAAAACAACACCAAAAACAATAAAAAATCAAATAAAAACAAAAAATATTTGTTGGTTTCTATTGACAAACGGATATAAATATAGTATAATATGAGATGAGTAAAAGTATAGGTATGCTTTTATGAAATTTGGTATGAATTATTACTATAAATAATGCAAAGGATGTGTTTTTATGGCAAGATATAACAGCGAAAAATGCAAAAAAAGTCCCAGAATTGACAGATTAAAGGAGAGGCTGTTTGCAGCAAAACCGGAAATTGAAGCAGACAGAGCAGTGCTTCTTACCGAAAGCTATATGCAGACAGAGAATGAGCCGATTGTCACAAGACGTGCAAAGGCGTTCAAAAACATTCTTGAAAATATCCCGATAGTAATTCGCGAGGATGAACTCGTTGTCGGTTCTGCTACTACAAAATCGAAGGGCTGTCAGGTTTTCCCGGAATTCTCTTATGCTTGGTTAGAATCCGAATTTGATACACTTGGAACCCGTAGTGCTGACCCGTACTATATTTCTGAAGAAACAAAAAAGACTCTCAGTACAGTATATAAATATTGGAAGGGAAAAACATCAAGTGAGCTTGCGGAGTCTCTTATGGTGCCGGAAGCAAGGCTTGCTATTGAGCATAATGTATTTACTGTCGGAAACTACTTCTATAACGGTGTAGGTCACGTAACAGCAAATTACGGTAAGGTGCTTGAAATCGGTTATCTCGGAATAATCGAGGAAGCAAAGGCCGAAAAGGCAAGGATGAATATTGGTGACGCAGATTATGTAACAAAGGGTACTACCCTTGATGCGATTATAATGAGCTGTGAAGCTGCAATTACATATGCGCAAAGATATAGCGAGCTTGCAAAGAAAATGGCAATGACTGAGATGAATGCCCAGAGAAAAGCAGAGCTTCTGCAGATTGCCGAGAACTGTGCAAGAGTTCCTGCTCACGGAGCTACAAGCTTCTATGAGGCTTGCCAGAGCTTCTGGTTTGTACAGCTTCTTATTCAGACAGAATCAAGCGGACATTCTGTATCTCCCGGAAGATTTGATATGTATATGTATCCTTATTATAAGAAGGATATTGACGCAGGCAAGATTACAAGAGACTTTGCTCAGGAGCTTATAGACTGTATCTGGATAAAGTTCAATGACTTTACAAAGTGCCGTGACGCAGCTTCTGCCGAAGGCTTTGCAGGCTACTCGCTTTTCCAGAACCTTATTGCAGGTGGTCAGGATAAGAATGGCGAGGATGCAACCAATGACCTTTCCTTTATGTGTATTGATGCTACAATGCACGTGTTACTACCCGGACCGTCCTTCTCTGTAAGAATCTGGAATAAGACTCCTCACGAATTTTTAATTCGTGCAGCAGAGCTTACAAGAACCGGTGTAGGTCTTCCTGCTTACTATAATGACGAAGTAATCATTCCGTCGCTTATGTCAAGAGGAGTTGCTCTTGAGGATGCGAGAAACTACAATATCATTGGTTGTGTTGAACCTCAGGTATCAGGTAAAACATGGGGCTGGCACGATGCTGCGTTCTTTAATATGCTGAAGCCTATGGAAATGGTATTCAACAGCGGCAAGCTCGACGGTGTGCAGGTAGGACCTGTAACTCCCGATATTGCTGACATACATAGCTATGATGAATTCTTTGATGCTTACAAGACACAGATAGAATACTGTATCTCGCTTCTTGTAAATGCAGATAACGCGATTGATATAGCACACGCTGAAAGATGTCCTCTTCCGTACCTTGCATCTATGATTGAAGACTGTATAGGTACAGGTAAGACTCCCGAGCAGGGTGGAGCTGTTTATAACTTCTCAGGTCCTCAGGGATTTGGTATTGCAAACGTTGCCGATGCCCTTTATGCAATTAAAAAGCTGTGCTTTGAAAGTAAGAAGCTTACTCTTGCTGAGCTTCGTGATGCGATGAATGCAGACTTCGGAAAGGGAACAGACAGTGCCGCAACACTTGCTGAAAAAATAGCACTTGAGCTTTCGAAGACAGGTGTTAAGGTAACTGAAAACCTTATTTCGGATATCTATAAGGAGCTTAAATCAAAGGACGGCGGAAGCGATACAAGATACGCTGAAATCCGCGAGATGATTCTTGAGCAGGCAAAGTTCGGTAACGATATTGACGATGTTGATAATATAGCAAGAGAAGCAGCGTACACATATACAAAGCCTCTTCTTAAGTATAAAAATCCAAGAGGTGGTATGTTCCACGCAGGACTTTATCCGGTATCAGCAAATGTACCGCTCGGAGCACAGACTCCTGCATCTCCTGACGGAAGATACGCATTCACACCTATTGCCGATGGTGTTTCGCCTACTGCAGGTAGAGATGTAAACGGACCTACTGCGAGTGCGAACTCTGTTTCAAAGCTTGACCACGGAATAGCATCTAACGGAACACTCTTCAATATGAAGTTCCATCCGTCAGCTTTGGCAGGTGATTCAGGGCTTGAAAGCTTTGCAGCTCTTGTACGTACATATTTTGATATGAAGGGTAGCCATATGCAGTTTAACGTAGTAAGCCGTGAAACTTTGCGTGATGCCCAGAAGAATCCTGATAAATACAGAAGCCTTGTTGTTCGAGTTGCCGGTTACAGCGCACTCTTTACAACACTTTCAAAATCACTTCAGGACGACATTATAAACAGAACAGAGCAAGCATCGTTTTAATCCTTAAAACTTGCAAAAACGGGAGAAATTAAATGGTATTAGATAATAATTCTGTTGTCGGAAGAATATTCGACATACAGAAGTTCTCAACCCACGACGGTCCCGGTATTCGTACAATCGTATTTCTCAAGGGCTGTATTCTGCGTTGCCGTTGGTGCTGTAACCCGGAATCTCAGAGTCACAGAATCGAGAGAATGTTTTTGGGCGGAAAGCTCAAGATTGTCGGACGTGATACGACTGTCGGCGAGGTTATGAAGGAAATCGAAAAGGATTTGCCGTATTATCACAGAAGTGGTGGCGGACTTACCTTGTCGGGTGGCGAGGCGCTGTGTCAGGACGAGTTTGTTCATGCACTGCTGCTGGAAGCAAAGAAACATGGCATAAATACTGCAGTTGAAACTACTGCGTGTCTGCCCTGGTATATGATAGAGAAGAACATAGAGTTGCTTGATACTATCTTGATGGATATTAAGCATACAAATTCTGAAAAACACGAGAAATTCTGTGGACTCAGAAACGAGCTTATTCTTGACAATGCGAAAAAAATCGCTGCTATGGGAAAAAATTTCATTATAAGAGTTCCGGTAATTCCCACATTCAACGATACAGTTGAGGAAATTCGTGATATTGCAAGATTTGCAAAATCACTTCCCGGAGTTGAGGAAATTCATCTTCTTCCTTATCACAGACTTGGATATGACAAATATGTTGGTCTTTCGAGAAAATACCTTATGGGTGACCTTAAAACTCCGGACAGCGCAAAAATGAAGGAGCTTTCTGCAGCGGCAGAGGGTGAGGGTCTTAAGGTAATAATCGGAGGATAAAATTTCAGAGGTGAAATAATGGAAATATTTGAACATAAGCAAAGAATTATTCAGGAATCGGTTCCCGGTAAGCAGATTACCCTTGCACATATTATCGCAAATCCTGATAATACTCTGTATCGCAAGCTTGGTCTTGACCCGACGGTCGATTATTCAAGCAAAAGTGCAATTGGTATTGTCACAATGTGTCCGAGCGAATACGCAATTATTGCAGCAGACATTTCATTGAAGTCTGCAGGCGCGCAGGTAGGTTTTGTAGACAGATTTTCGGGAACACTCATAGTTGTGGGAAGCGTTTCGGAAGTAGACTCGGCACTTATAGCAGTGTGTGACTATGCTAAAGAAAAGCTTGGTTTCAATGTTTGTGAAATAACTAAAACCTAAACATTATGAAAAAGATAATTTTTATGGGCAAAAGCGGAGCAGGTAAGACGAGTATAATCGAGGCTCTGCGAGGACAGAAAATTACATACCACAAAACGCAATACATATATTATGATGAGGATTTCATAGATACTCCCGGAGAGTATACCCAGGGACGTGAGCTTGGTGCTGCGCTTGCGGTGTATTCCTACGAGGCAGATGTTGTGGGACTTGTTATATGTGCAGAGGATGATTATTGCATTTTCCCTCCTGCATGTGCTCCGGTTGCCAACAGACCTGTTGTCGGAATTGTAACTCAATGCGACGGAAAAACTCAAGATCAGCTCGATATTTCAAAACACAGACTTCTGCTTTGTGGCTGCGAAAGAGTGTTTTTTACAAGTGCAAAAACAGGACTCGGAGTACAAGAGTTGCTTGATTATTTAAAATAAAGTTGTTCTTATTGTATTTTGTTCATTTTTAGTTAATAAATGTGGATTTTAAGAACAAAACCACACAAAACAACACAAAAAACAACAAAAAACCAATAAAAACTATTGACAAAACAAAGACAATGTGGTATTATATAATTAAGATAGAATATTTTAATTATAATATTCTGCAAAATAAAAAAATAATTGAAGGAGATAAAAAACTATGTCAGAGTACGAAATCAAAAAACAAATTTGCGACATCGGAAAAAGAATCTATGACAAAGGAATGGTTGCATCTAACGACGGCAATATTTCTGTAAAGCTCAACGACAACGAATTTCTTTGTACACCTACCGGTGTTTCAAAGGGCTTTATGACACCCGAATACATCTGTAAGGTTGACGCAGAAGGAAAGGTTATCCAGGCTTATGAAGGCTTCAAGCCCTCTTCTGAAATCAAGATGCACATGAGAGTATATAAGGAAAGACCTGATGTAAAGAGCGTAGTTCACGCACATCCTCTTTATGCTACAAGCTTTGCAATTGCAGGTATTCCGCTTACAGAGCCGATTATGCCTGAAGCAGTTATCGCTCTTGGTTGTGTTCCGATTGCTGAATACGGCACACCTTCAACAGAGGAAATTCCGGATGCAGTTTCAAAGTACCTTCAGTACTATGATGCAGTACTTCTTGCAAACCACGGCGCACTTGCATTCTCAGATTCTCTTCTTGCAGCATATCACAAGATGGAATCTCTTGAATTCTATGCTCAGCTTCTCTACCAGGCAAAGGTTCTTGGTGGACCCAAGCAGCTTTCAGATTCACAGGTTCAGAGACTCTACGAAATCAGACGTCAGTTTGGTCTTAAGGGTAAACATCCTGCTGACCTTTGTCCTAATGCTAAGGCAGGCAAGCCCAGCTGTCACCACTGTCCTAACGGTTCATGCAACGGTTCTTGCTCACACGGCGAGGAAGGCGAAGTTATTGCTGAAATTACAAAAAAAGTGCTTGCAGCACTCGGTAAGTAATTAAGGCATATCGGTACATATTATGGGTACAGATATTGAAAAGCTGATTGCGCAGGCGATAAAAAATATTTCCGAAAACGAAAATTCTGCAAAAATCACCGAAGCTCAAAAAACAAAGATTGACTATATTTCTCTTGAAAACGCAAAGGTACTTTGCGAATATGTGGAGCAAAAGGCGCGTGAAATGGGAGTCAATGCAGTTGTAGCGGTCGCTGATAACGGCGGAAACCTTAAAATTTGCGAATGCATGGATGACTCATATATCGCAAGCAGGGATATTGCTATAAACAAAGCGTTTACTTCGGTGTCACTCAAGATGTCGACTAAAAAGCTGTCGGTGCTTGCAAAACCAGACGGTCCACTTTACGGAATACAGCATACCAATGGTGGTAAGATTGTAATTTTCGGTGGCGGTGATACTCTGGTGTGCTCCGGAAAGATTCTCGGAGGACTTGGCGTCAGTGGTGGAAGCGAGGAGCAGGACACAGAGCTTTGCGCAGTTGGAAAAAGATTTTTTGAAGAAAAATTTAATTAAAATATTACGGTATTTTCCGAAGAAAGGAAGATGATTATGACAGATCAGGAAAAAATTGAAGCCATAGTCAAGCAGGTAATTTCCGGTATGAAGAATTCAAATGCTTCTTCCGGTGGTGCTGCTTCAGTTCCGAAAACATGTCGCGTTGCATACCTTACAGATAAGGAAAAATTCGAGATTCGTGAATGTCCCATTCCCGAGCTCGGTGATGATGACGTGCTTGTAAAGGTTGAGGGCTGTGGTGTGTGTGGTACAGACGCACACGAATATAAGCGTGACCCCTTTGGTCTTATCCCTGTTGTTCTCGGACACGAGGGAACTGGTGAGATTGTAAAGATGGGTAAAAACGTAAAGAAGGACAGTGCAGGAAAGCCTCTTGCAATCGGTGATAAGATTGTAACCTGTATGATCTTCAACGATAACCCCGATATTACAATGTTCGACCTTAATAAGCAGAATGTTGGTGGTGGTGGAGTTTACGGACTTCTTCCGGACGACGATATTCGCCTTAACGGCTGGTTTGCAGATTACATACTTGTAAGAGGCGGTTCTACAATATTTAATGTAAGTAACCTTGACCTTGATTCAAGAATTCTTATCGAGCCGGCAGCAGTTCTTATTCACGCAGTTGAAAGAGCAAAGACAACAGATATTTTAAGATTCAATTCAAGAGTTGCAGTTCAGGGCTGTGGTCCTATCGGACTTCTCTGCATTGCAGTTCTTCGTACAATGGGTATTGAAAATATCGTTGCAGTTGACGGAAATGAACAGAGACTTGAATTTGCAAAGGAAATGGGTGCTACTGCAACAGTAAACTTCAAGAATTACAAAGGTTCTGAAGAACTTGCCGGTGGTGTTAAGGATGCATTCGGTGGTTATCTTGCAGACTTTGCGTTCCAGTGTACAGGTTCACCTGTAGCACACGCAAATATCTACAAGTTCATCAGAAGTGGCGGCGGACTTTGTGAGCTCGGCTTCTTTATCAACGGAGGAGATGCAACAATCAATCCTCACTTTGATATCTGTTCAAAGGAAATCACAACAGTAGGCTCATGGGTTTACACACTTCGTGATTACGCAACAACCTTTGATTTCCTCAAGCGTGCAAAGGGAATCGGACTCCCGCTTGAAAAGCTTATTACTCATAAATTCAAGCTTGAAGATATTGACGAAGCATTCCAGACAAACCTTCGTCAGGACGGACTTAAGATTGCTGTTGTTTGGTAATCCGGAGGAGCAAAATGAGAGATGCAGTTGGAATGATTGAAGTATACGGACTTGTTGCAGCATTCGCAGCTTGTGACGCAGGTTGTAAAGCAGCAAACGTAACCGTAGAAACATTCGATAAAAATAAGCCTGCAAATCCCGACGGACTTCCGGTACCGCTTCAGGTGCTTGTAAAGTTCAGGGGAACCGTTCAGGATGTCACATCAGCAGTTGATGCAGCAGAAATTGCTGCAAACGAAATTTCAGGCGTTGTAACAAAGCACATTATCTCAGGTATGGATGAGGGAGCTCAGAAGATGCTCAAGCTCAATGCCTTTGATAAAAACTAAAATTTATAAACTATATTTTATTTATGGAGGATTACAAAAATGTCACAGGAAGCACTTGGAATGATTGAAACAAGAGGTCTTACAGCAGCAATTGAAGCAGCAGATGCAATGGTAAAGGCAGCAGAGGTTACTCTTATAGGAACAGAAAAAATCGGTTCAGGTCTCGTATCTGTAATGGTAAGAGGCGATGTTGGAGCTGTTAAGGCAGCAGTAGAAGCAGGCGCAGTTACAGCAACAAGACTTGGTGAGGTTATCGCAACACACGTAATTCCGAGACCTCATAACGATGTAGAAAAGATTCTTCCCAAGCTTTAATTTTAGGAAATACTTAATTCGTAAGGCACACGCTTTGCGTTAGATTGGAGCAAATATGAAATCACTCGGCTTTATCGAGGTGTCCGGCGTTGTAGCTGCGACATGTGCTCTTGATGTTATGTGCAAGAGTGCTGACATTGAATTTGTTACCTGGGAGAGAAAGCTTGGAGGCAGGATGGTCACTATAATAGTGACAGGAAGCGTTTCTGATGTAACAGAGGCAATTGAATGTGCAAAGAAGACAGCACCATTCGATATTACAGCCTCAAATGTTATAGCAAACCCTCACGAGGAAACAATAAGAATGGTCGAGCTTTCTGCGTCGAGACTAAAAAAATAAGCAAAATGCAAATCCTTTTAAAAACTAAAGGAGAATGAAAGTTATGGCAACTACTAAAAAAGTGTCAAAAACCACAGCACCCGAAACCGAAGTAAAGGTTGAAGAAGCAGTGGAAAATAATATTAAAACAAATATTGTAAAGGAGAAAGTAAAAATGGTACAGCAAGCACTTGGTATGATTGAAACACGTGGTCTTGTTGCTGCAATCGAAGCAGCAGATGCAATGCTCAAGGCAGCAAACGTAGAACTCGTAGGAACTGAAAAGATCGGTTCAGGACTCGTATCTGTAATGGTAAGAGGAGACGTTGGAGCTGTTAAGGCGGCTGTTGAAACAGGCGCAACAGCAGCAGGTGCTCTTGGAGAACTTATCGCAACACACGTAATTCCAAGACCTCATGGCGACGTTGAAAAGATTCTTCCTGTTTTAAAGTAATATCTTAATTACAGAGTAAGAAAAAGCTGCATTTATCGCTTCGGGGGGATTTTTCTCCCCGAAGCGAGGTTGCGACTTTTGTGAAGGATGCTGAGTCTTCAGCTTTTTTCACAAGTGCCGTAATTATTTTTAGGGTTGTCCCCGAATGAAAGGAATGATTATATGATAATCGGTAAGGTTATTGGAAGTGTAGTTTCAACAAGAAAGAATGAAAAACTTGTGGGTCAGAAGCTTCTCATAGTAGAGCCACTTGACGGAATGACGCAAAATGGAAATTTTATTGCAATAGATAATGTTGGCGCAGGCTTTGGGGAAAAGGTGCTCGTAGCTACAGGATCTGCTGCAAGAATTGGTTGTGGTCTTGAAAATGCTCCGGTTGATGCTGCGATTGTAGGAATTATCGACGAACAGCAATAATCATCATCTGTGTAATTTTACAAACTTTTTGTGCCATAACAGATGGCGACGAATGGAGATTATATGGAACTTAATAAACTATCTGAAATAATGAAAAAAGCCGGGGTTGTAGGTGCCGGTGGTGCCGGCTTCCCCTCATATGCAAAACTTAATATGGCTGCAGATACAATTATACTTAATTGTGCGGAATGTGAACCACTACTCAAGCTTCACAGACAGGTTATGAAGATATATGCAAGTGAGATAATGGAAACCCTCGAGGAAATCGCTGATACCCTTGAGGCTTCAAATGTAATCATCGCAATAAAACCTCACTATGAGGAAGCTGTTAGCGCAATTCGTGAAAATCTTAACAAATTCAAGAAAATCAAAATCGGATTTTTACCTGAAATTTATCCTGCAGGTGACGAAATAGTTACTATATACGAAACAACAGGCCGAGTTGTAAATCCAGGTTCACTCCCGATTACAGTCGGTTGTATCGTTTATAATGTTGAAACTATTTACAATGTTTACAGAGCCTGGAAAGAGGATGCTCCTGTTACACATAAGTACATAACAATCGCAGGTGAGGTTAAAGCTCCCTGTACACTGAAAGCGCCTCTTGGTATTACCTTCGGAGAGCTTATTGCTATGGCAGGTGGTGAGACTTGTAAGGATACGGTAATTATTTCAGGCGGTCCTATGACGGGTGTTATCGGAAGTAAAAGTGATGTTGTTACAAAAACATCAAATGCTATTCTTGTAATGCCAAGAGAAGCTTTAATCGTACAGAAGAGACTTACTCCTCTTTCTATAAACGTAAAACGTGCTATGGCTGCTTGTTGTCAGTGCAGAATGTGTACCGACCTTTGCTCAAGAAATCTTCTCGGACACCCGATTGAGCCTCATAAGATTATGCAGGCTGCAGCAAGTGGCGTTGCAAGTAACAGTAAAGCCTTTTTGGGTACATTCTCCTGCTCGTCCTGTGGACTTTGTGAGCTTTATGCCTGTGGACAGAACTTAAGTCCCAGAAGCATTATTGCTGATATTAAGGATGGACTTCGTGCAGGTGGTGTAACACCTCCAAAAGGACTTGTTGCAGGTAATGTGCCTGAAACAAGAGAATACAGAAAGGTTCCGATGTCAAGACTTATTTCAAGACTCGGACTTAAAAAATATGACCTTGATGCACCTGTTGTTGATGTCGATATTACCTCAAAGAGTGTTAGAATAATGCTCTCACAGCATATCGGTGCTCCGGCTACAGCCCTTGTTAAGGTTGGAGATACGGTAAAATGTGGCGATATGCTCGGAAATGTCGCAGATGATAAGCTTGGTACAGCAGTTCATTCTCCGATGAATGGTAAAGTAGTCGAAGTTTGTGACAAATTTGTTGTAGTCGAAGCTTGAGGAAAGGATGGGTGAAAAATGTTAAATAAAGCACTTGGTATGGTCGAATATCAGACTGTTTCAGCAGGTATTACTGCTGCTGACCTTATGGTAAAGACAGCAAGCATCGAAATTCTGCAGTCATCTGTTGTTTGTCCCGGTAAATATATTACAATTTTTAGTGGTGAGCTTTCTGCAGTGTCAGCTGCGCTTGAAGCTGCAAAGACCCAGCTTGGTGATAAGCTTTCCGATTCATTTGTGCTTGGAAATCCCCATGAGGATATTTTCCCTGCAATTTATGGTGGTGCGCATATTGAAAATGCAAGAGCCCTGGGCGTTCTTGAAACCTTCTCTGCACCTGCAATAATTGTTGCTGCAGATGCAGCAGCAAAAACAAGTGATGTTTCACTTATCGAGCTTCGTATAGCACGCGGTATGTGTGGTAAATCATATATGCTGCTTACAGGTGAGGTTGCAGCTGTTTCTGCTGCTATTGAAAACGCAAAAGAAAAAGTCGGCAAAGACGGACTTCTTCTTGATACTTCAGTTATTCCGAGTCCCGATAAGAGTCTCTGGACTTCTATTTTATAATTATGTTACCGATTGAAAGAAGAAATGAGATTCTTCAAAAGCTTATGGTTGACGGCAAGGTAATTGTATCACAGCTTGCTGAAAAGTATGAGGTTACCGAAGAAACCATACGTCGTGACCTTGAAAAGCTTGAAGATGACGGATATGCTAAAAAAACTTACGGTGGTGCCGTTCGTAACGATAATATGACAAGTGAGCTTCCGTATACTGTAAGAAAGCAGACTAATGTCGGGGGAAAGAAATATATCGCCGAGATTATTGCATCTCTTATTGAGGACGGAGACAGCTTGCTTCTCGATTCGAGTACTACAGCCCTTTTTACTGTTAAAAGTATTTTCTCGAAGCATAATCTTACTATTATTACAAATTCGGTTGAAATTCTCCTTGACCTGCCGGTTGGCAATGACTGGAATATAATTTCAACAGGTGGACAGTACCGCAGTGAAGCTATGGCATTCCACGGCAATTCTGCTGCTGATGTTGTAAGAAAATATCATGTTGATTATGCTATTTTGTCCTGTAAGGGACTTGATATCGAAAAAGGTATTACCGATTCAAGAGAGATTTTTTCTCAATTTAAAAATTGCTTCTTTGAATCAGCTAAAAAGGTAATTCTTGCAGTAGACAATACAAAGTTTGATAAGATTTCCTTTGTATGTCTTGGTGATATCAATAAAGTAGATGTTGTAGTTACTGATATTGAACCATCTGAAAAATGGAAAAACTACTTTGAAGAAGAAGGAATAGAACTGTTCTATTGATACTTCTTTTGTGAAAGGCGTCAGATGAATACTTTTGGAATTAAAACCAAAGTTTGTTTTGGTGATAATGCTCTTTCTGCACTTTCCGAAATAAAGGCTAAAAATGCTGTAATTCTTACAGATGCCTTTATGAGAGATTCGGGAAATGCAGATATGCTTGCTTTGCTTTGTGAAAATTGTGACAATGTTTCGATTTTTGCAGAAATAATACCTGATCCTCCGGTCGAGCTTATCGTCAGGGGGCTTGAGTTTTTGCTCTCAAAGAACGCCGATGTGGTTATTGCTCTTGGTGGTGGTTCTTCAATTGATGCTGCAAAGGCTACAATACTTATGTATGCAAAAAAGACAGGTACACGTATTCCTCTTGTCGCAGTTCCAACTACAAGTGGAACAGGTAGTGAGGTTACAAAATTTGCAGTGATTACCGATAGGGAAGCAGGAGTCAAGTACCCACTTGCGTCGGATATGATGCTTCCGGATGTTGCTATTTTATCAAGTGACCTAGTAAAAAGTGTACCTGCGGGAATTACTGCAGATACAGGCTTTGACGTTATTACTCATGCCATTGAAGCGTATATATCAACTCAGGCAAGTGATTTTACCGATGCTTTTGCCCAGATGTCGCTTGAACTTTGTTGTCAATATCTCCGTCTTGCTTGCGAGGATGGAAATGATACAGTTGCAAGAGAGAAGATGCACAACGCCTCGTGTCTTGCCGGAATGGCTTTTAATGACGCAGGTCTCGGTGTAAATCACGGTATTGCCCACGCACTTGGTGCAACCTTTCATATTCCACACGGAAGAGCAAATGCTATGCTTCTTTACCATACAATGAAATATAATGCTTCTCTTGACAGCGCAGAAGCGTATGGAGACATAACTCCTACCTGTGCAAAACTGTCAAAAATTGCAAAGCTTGTAGGTTTACCGTGTGTTTCTGTAAAATCCGGAGCTGCGAATCTTATAAATGAAGTTCGTCGTTTGACGATTGCTCTTGGTATTCCGCAAACTCTTGCTGATGTCGGAATTGCAAAAGAGGATTATATGCAATACAGAGAGCATATTATAAAAAGCGCTGTTAATGATGCTTGTTCTTTAACAAATCCACGTGAGGTTAACGAAGCAGCTGTTGCTAAAATACTTTCCGGAATCGAGATTTTCACAAAATAAAATATAAATTCAAACACTGCAGGGTTTTCAACTTTGCAGTGCTTTTTGTTTTTTTATTATGTTAAATATCGAAACAATTTGAACTTGATTTTTACAAATTATTATGGTAAAATATACCTGAAAAAATATTTGTAGTGTAAATGTAAGGTGTAAAAATGAATAAATCTATAGTAACTGATTTAACGGTTGGAAATGTTCCGAAGCTTTTGTTAAAGTTTGCTTTTCCACTGTTTTTATCTAATGCCCTTCAGGCAATTTATAATCTTGTGGATATGATTGTCGTAGGTCAATATGTAGGTGGGGCCGGAATGGCTGCAGTATCAATCGGTGGCGATATTCTTCATCTTCTGACTTTTATAGCAATGGGCTTTTCTTCTGCAGGACAGGTCTTAATAGCACAGGACGTAGGCTCGGGAAAGTTTGACAGAGTCCGTAAGACAATCGGAACAATGTTTACTCTTTTGTTCCTTTGTTCGATTGCAGTATCTGTCGTTTGTTATCTTATTCGTATTCCTATGCTCGGATGGCTTAATACCCCGGATGAGGCATATGAATATACGCTCAGCTATACTGTAACCTGTATTATCGGACTCGTTTTCATTTACGGTTACAATATCGTAAGTGCAGTTCTTCGTGGGATGGGTGACAGTCGCAGACCATTTGCTTTTGTAGCTATTGCAGCGCTTGTAAACCTTGTACTTGATGTTATCTTTGTAGTATTTTTCGGGATGGAAGTGTTTGGTGCAGCTCTTGCTACAGTTATAGCACAGGGTATAAGCTTTATTATTTCTATTATTTATCTTTATCGTAAGAAAGAAAGCTTTTTCTTCGATTTTAAACTCAAAAGTTTTGCTATGGAAAAGACGGCACTCAGACGTATTCTCACGCTTGGAATTCCGATGGCTATTCAGTCTGCCGCTATCAGTCTTTCAAAGATTGTACTTATGGCATGGATTAACGCTTTTGGTGTTGTATATGCGGCTCTTGCAGGTGTGTTTAATAAGGTTAATACAATGATTGGTATTGTTTCAAACTCCTTTACAACTGCAGGAAGTGCGATGGTCGGTCAAAACCTCGGTGCCGGAAAAGACGAGAGAGTACCACAAATTCTGAAGACGGTAAATGTCTGCGGAATGTTAATAGCAATTGTTTTCTCGCTTGTAGTATTTTTATTCCCGGATCAGTTTTTTGCTATCTTTACCGACGACGTGGAGGTGCTTAAAATTGCAGGAATACTCGTTTATCCGATTATACTTAATTTCTTTGGTGCAGCAACAAGAAGCGTTAGCTTTTCGCTGATTAACGGCTCGGGCAATACGAAGCTTAATCTTGCAGTTGCAATCATTGACGGAGTAATCAGCAGAGTGGGAATTGCAGCATTACTTGGATTTGCGTTGCATATGGACTGTCTTGGCTTCTGGTATGGCGACTCGATAGCAGGCTTTATGCCGTTGGTAATCGGTTTTTGCTTCTTTGCGTCAGGAGCCTGGAAAACGAAAAAGACATACCAAAATAACGAATCAGAGAAAATTCAATAAAAGGAGATCGGAATATGAAAAAGAGAGTTCTTGTACTCGGCAGTTCAAATATTGATTTTGTATCCAATACAGAGCGTGTCCCCGAATCCGGTGAAACCTTTATGACAAACAGAGACTATATGTTTGTTCCCGGTGGAAAGGGTGGAAATACTGCAGTAGCCCTTGCAAGACTTGGCGCTGATTGCATATTTTGTGCAAGACTCGGTAAGGATAATTATGGAAAAGAACTTCTCGATTTTTACAAGAATGAGGGGATTGATACAAGACATATTCATCTTACCCCCGACTCTTCTACGGGACTTGCAAATATAATCGTCGATGATGATGCAAAAAACAGAATTATCGTATATCCGGGAGCAAATATGCTTATTACCGATGAGGACGTTGAAGCAGCCCTTATAACATATCCCGAAGCGCTTGTTTGTCAGTTTGAAATAAACTTCGACAGAATTTGTCAGGCAACACATTATTGTAACGAAAAGAATATTCCGGTAGTAATAGATGCAGGTCCGGCAAATAAGTTCCTTGACCTTGCAAGTCTTGGCAGACTTGAGATTTTTTCTCCGAATGAACCTGAAACAGAGATTTTTACAGGAATAAGACCTAATTCCTTTGAGAGCTGTATTTTGGCTTGTATTGCACTTAGAAAAATGGTAGATACAAAGTACGTGGTGTTAAAGCTCGGCGATAAGGGCTGTTTTATATACGGCGAAAACCTTTCGAACTTTGTAGAGCCATATAAAGTACACGCAATTGATACAACTGCAGCAGGGGATAGCTTTACTGCAGCACTCACGCTTGAATATCTCAGAAACGGCAAGGATATACTGAAAGCTGCAAAATACGCAAATGCCGTTGGTGGAATGGTAGTATCAAAAAGTGGTGCTTCCTCATCAATTCCCACCGAAAAAGAGGTAGCGAGCTTCATTTCGGAATATGATGAAACTCTTTAATGATTTACTTATGCATAGATAATTAACATTTTAAGATAGATTATCGGCATTGTTTTGTGATAACATTATAATGAAAGTTTATGTAAACCAAAATGGAGGAACATTTATGGTAAAATATAAGAGAATTTTACTGAAATTGTCCGGCGAGGCGTTAGCGCCGTCAGACAGAGCCGAAGGGATACTTGATTTCGATTTTATAAAAGAGGTTGCACTTCAGATAAAGGATTGTGTTCTTGCCGGAACCCAGGTTGCAATAGTAATCGGTGGAGGCAATATCTGGCGTGGCAAAAAGGGAGTGCAGGTAACAAGAAGCAGATCCGACAGTATGGGAATGCTTGCAACTACAATAAACTCTCTGGCATTCAAAACAGGTCTAGATAACGTAGGAGTGCCATGCAAGGTTATGTCAGCACTTCCTATGGATAAAATAGCAGAGTATTACACAAACGAGAAAGCAATTTCTTATCTTGAAGAAGGTAATGTTGTTATAGTATCTGGTGGAAGTGGTAACCCGTATTTCTCAACAGATACAGCAGCAATTCTTCGTTGTGCAGAGCTTGAGTGTGAGGCAGCACTCTTTGCAAAGAATATTGACGGTATCTATACTGCTGACCCGAAGATAGATAAGAATGCAAAGAAAATCGAAAAGCTTACATATACTGAAATTATCGATAAAAATCTTCAGGCTATCGACCTTTCAGCGGCAGCTTTCGGCAGGGAAAATGATATCCCTCTTATCTGCTTTGGACTTAAGGAAGAAAACAGTATCCTGAGAGTATGTGCCGGAGAAAAGCTCGGTACGGTTATATCAAACTGATAAATTTTAATAAATATATATTTGGAGGATTATTATGAAACTCGAACTTCGTGAATTTGACGCAAAAATGGCAAAATCCATCTCTAACTATGAAGCTGAACTCAAGGTAATAAGAGCAGGACAGGCAAACCCTTCTGTTCTTGACAGAATTACCGTTGATTATTACGGAACACAAACCTGTGTAAACCAGCTTGCAAATATTACTCTGCCTGACCCAAGAACTTTAGTTATTGCCCCCTGGGAGGCAAATCTTCTGAAAGAAATCGAAAAGGCAATTATTGCTTCTGACCTTGGAATTAACCCTTCAAATGACGGCAAGGTAATTCGTCTTGCATTCCCGGTACCTACCGAGGAAAGAAGAAAAGAACTTGCAAAGAGCGTTGACAAGTTCGCAGAGGAAGTAAAGGTTGCACTCCGTAATATCAGACGTGATGCTAACGACAAGTGTAAGGAAATGAAGAAGAACGGTGAAATGACCGAGGATGAACAGAAGGCTTCGGAAAAGAGTGTTCAGGATCTTACCGATAAGTACACAAAGAAGGCAGACGAAATTGCAGCTGCTAAAAAAGCAGAGATAATGTCTATCTGATTTTATGGGTATTTTGTCTTTGTTTGGCAAAAAAAAGCGTTCTTTACAGACTGATAAACTACCTTCTCATATAGCATTTATAATGGACGGGAACGGCAGATGGGCAAGAAAAAGAGGTCTTGCCCGTACTGCCGGTCATGTAAGAGGGGCGCAAACTTTCAAGGAAATAGTTGAATACTGTTTTACTCTTGGGATAAAGAATGTAACAGTATATGCTTTTTCTACCGAAAATTGGCGTCGCCCAAAAGAAGAAATCGATGCCATAATGGGCATTATGAATGAGTATATTGTCGATAGACTGAATGTTGTCGACACAAGATACAAAATACGTTTTATCGGCGAGAAAGAACATTTTGAAAACAGCACAATAGAAAAGCTCAACAGTGTTGAAGCGCTGAATCCAAATGCCGAATACACATTATATGTAGCACTCAGCTATGGCGGCAGAGCAGAAATCTGCAGTGCTGTAAATAGTCTTATTTCTGAAGGAAAACGGGAAATTTCCGAGGAAGATATTTCAGCTAAAATATATACAGCACAAAGTCCTGACCCCGATTTGATTGTCAGAACAGGAGGAAATGTTCGTATTTCAAACTTCCTCTTATGGCAATGTGCATATTCAGAGCTATGGTTCACCCGTACGCTATGGCCTGATTTTAATAAATCAGAGCTTTTGGAAATTCTTGAGTGTTATAAAAATACTGAACGCCGTTTTGGTGGTCTTGTTTAAGTTAAAAAACAGGATCTTTACAAAATTGCGTACAGAGAGGAAAGGTTTTTTATATGAAGGTGCGTGTTGTTACAGCAATTGTCGGACTTCTTGTGTTTATTCCGATATTGTTTTTTTCAAACGCGTTAATATTTAAAATAGTATATTCACTCCTGTCTTTGATATCGGCATTTGAGATGCTACGTTGTGTAGGAGTTGTCAGAAAATTCTTGTTATCAATTCCATTACTTGCTTTTTCTGCATTGTTCCCGTTACTTACTGCTGTTCCTTCCGAGTATAGCTATCTTGCGGTAATTATCGCAATGCTTTACTGCATGGTAACAGTAGTTATATACAGTGGAGCACTTTCAATACAAGATACAAGTGTTGCTTTTGTTTCTGTATTCTTTATCTCCCTTGCGTATGCTTGTATTGTAAGTATAAGAGAAAGCTTTTCATACGTTTTTCTTCTTGTATATATCGGTGCATGGATTTCTGATACCTTTGCATATCTTGTCGGTATGAATCTTGGAAAAACGCCACTTATGCCACAGGTTTCTCCAAATAAAACTGTTGAAGGAGCAATTGGTGGGGTAGCTGCCGTTATGCTTGCATATCCTGTATTCGGATATATTATCCAAAGGATTACAGATTACAAGGTTAGTTTTATTTTGCTTGTGGTTGTAGGGCTGTTTGCGTCGCTTCTTTCACAAATAGGTGACCTTATTATGTCTGCAATAAAGCGTTGCTATGGTATAAAGGATTACGGACGTATTTTCCCCGGACACGGTGGTATGCTCGACAGATTTGACAGTACTCTTATTATAGCTCCGATGCTTTGTATTTGTCTGAATGTATTTAAAATCTTTTATGTATAAGAGTTGGGTATTGAACGTGTAATTTTTTGTTCAATACCCTTTTGCTTTTGGAGGAAAAATGACAGAAAAAATAACTATTCTCGGTTCATCCGGTTCAATCGGCACACAGGCACTTGAAATATGTGCGCATCTTGGAATTTGCGTTGAAGGTATTTGTGCAGGCAGCAAAATAGATTTGCTTGAGGAGCAAATAAGAAAATTCGCTCCAAAGTATTGTGCAGTTGCAGACGAAGAAAGTGCCAAAGACCTTCGTGTGCGTGTTTCGGATACTTCGACTAAAATACTTTCCGGAAAAGAGTCAGCTTGCGAAATTTCAGCTGTAACCGACTGCGATACCGTGCTTAATGCAATAACCGGTATTGCAGGACTTATGCCGACAATTACCGCTATTGAACACAAGAAAAATATCGCAATAGCAAATAAGGAAACTCTTGTTGCAGCAGGTGATATAGTAAATGCGAAAATAGCCGAAAATGGTGTTACAATGCTTCCTGTTGATAGCGAGCATTGTGCAATCCATATGTGCCTTGACGGGCGAAAAAAAGAGGAAATATCAAAGCTGATACTTACAGCATCGGGTGGAGCGTTCTTTGGAAAAACACGTTCAGAGCTTGAAAATATAAAGCCTGAGCAGGCGCTGAAGCATCCCAACTGGAGCATGGGAAGAAAGATTACAGTTGATTCATCAAGCCTTGTAAATAAAGGACTTGAGCTTATTGAGGCAATGAAACTTTTTGGAGTGCGTGAAGATAAAATAGACGTTCTTGTACATAGGGAAAGTATTGTTCATTCAATGGTGAGCTTCGTTGATGGCTCGGTAATGGCACAAATGGCAACTCCCGATATGAAACTCTGTATTGCGCACGCATTGACATATCCCGAAAAGAAGAGGGGACTGACAGGTGAGCTTGACCTTGCAAAAATTTCAAAGCTGTCATTTTATGAAGTTGACAATGATGTCTTTCCGTCGGTAAAGCTTGCAAGACGCGCTGCCCGTATGGGTGGAATTGCACCTGCCGTATTTAATGGGGCTAACGAGGCGTGTGTTGATTTGTTTTTATCGGGAAAAATCGGATTTTGCGAAATATTCGACCTTCTTGAATATGCGCTTGATAGTGTAAAGGGAAGTTCGGATGCGTCACTTTCTGAAATTCTTGAGGCAGATAAAAATGTAAGAGCTCTTATTACGCAAAAGGCTTGTGAAATAGGATAAATTTCAATGTGAAAGAATATAATACTAAACAGTAAAATCTTTTTGGGGGTATTATTTTGGAGATTGGAACGATTATTATTGTAATACTTATATTTGGAGCTTTGATTTTTATTCACGAGCTGGGACATTTTATAACAGCACGAATTTTCGGTGTCGGTGTCAATGAATTTGCAATCGGTATGGGACCTGCAATATTCTCGCATACATCAAAAAAGAGTAATATTAAATATTCCTTAAGAATACTGCCAATCGGTGGATATGTAAGTATGGTCGGAGAGGATAGACTCGAAGCAGACGATAATGCAGAGGTAGCACTTTGCAAGAAACCCGTATGGCAGAGATTTATCGTAATGGCTGCAGGCGCTATTATGAATATAGTTCTGGGCTTTGTAATAATGGCAATCTTTGTCGCAGGTGCAGAAGGCTTCCGTAATACTACAATTGATTCTTTTGTTTTTATGGCAGACGACGGACAGTATTACAGAACATATGATACTTCGTATGGCTATGGCTTTGAGGCTGGTGACAAGGTGCTTCGTGTCGGAAATGAGAAAATCTATATATACGACGATTTAACCTTTCAGATAATGCGAGTAGGAGAGGAAGCAACAGATGTGACCGTGCTTCGTGACGGAAAAGAGGTTGTTTTGCAAGACATAAAATTCCCCACCTATTCCGAACGTGGTCTCATTTTTGGAGATTCAACCTTCCTGTATACCGAATTTCACGATAAAACCTTCGCAAGTTCAGTCTATCAAACCTTTATGCAGTCCTTTTCGACTATCAGAACAATATATGAGTCACTCTTTGATACATTCTCAGGCAGATACGGAATGGCAGCAGTATCAGGACCTGTGGGAGTTGTACAGCAGGTCGGAGAAACTGCGAAATATGGTGTAAGGGCAGTTCTGTATATGGTAATGATTCTGACATACAATCTCGGAATAGTAAATTTGTTACCATTTCCTGCACTTGACGGTGGAAGAATATTCTTCCTTTTAATTGAGCTTATAAGAAGAAAACCGATAAAACCCGAATATGAGGGATATGTACACTTTGCAGGTATGGCAATTCTTATGCTCTTTATGGTGTTTATTACCTATAACGATATAGTAAGACTTATAACAGGCTAAAATTTTTGAAAGGCAGTAGAAATGGCAGAAAGAAGAAAAACAAGGACTGTAAAAATCGGAAATACACAGATTGGTGGAAATTCCGAGATCGCAATACAGTCTATGACGAATACTAAAACAAGCGACAGGGAAGCAACTCTCTCGCAAATAAAAGAGCTTGAGAGGGCAGGTTGTGATATTGTGCGATTTTCTGTTCCGGATATGCAATCCTGTGAAAGTATCCCTTACCTTAAGGAAAACACCAATATACCTCTTGTCGCCGATATTCACTTCAATTACAAGCTTGCAATAAAAAGTATTGAATATGGTATTGATAAGGTCAGAATAAATCCCGGAAATATCGGCTCTGACGAAAATGTAAAGGCAGTTGTAGAGGCTTGTAAAAAGCGAAATGTACCGATAAGAATAGGTGTCAATGCAGGTTCGCTTGAAAAGCATATACTTGAAAAACACGGAAAACCAACACCGCAGGCACTTGTTGAAAGTGCGATGTATCATATAAAGCTGCTCGAAAAGTATGATTTTTACGATACTGTCGTGTCGATAAAATCTTCAAATGTGCAAACTACAATAGAAGCAAACAGACTTTTTGCGTCTGTCTGCGATTATCCGTTGCACTTAGGTCTTACCGAAGCTGGCACCGAGAGATTTGGACTTATAAAATCAAGCTGTGCTATAGGCTCTCTGCTTTGTGACGGAATAGGGGACACAATAAGAGTGTCGCTGACAGATAAACCCGTAAAAGAAGTGTATGCCGCAAGAGATTTGCTAAAATCCATAGGACTTATGGGTGGCGTAAATATAATATCCTGTCCGACTTGCGCAAGGTGCGATTATGATGTTATCGGAATTGCAAACAGGCTTCACGAGAAGCTTGATAATGTAAAAAAGAATGTAACTATTGCAGTTATGGGATGTGCTGTGAATGGCCCGGGTGAAGCAAGAGAAGCCGATATCGGTGTCGCAGGTGGAAAAGGGGAGGCGTTACTCTTTAAAAAAGGCGTTTCCTGTGGGATTATCCCGGAAAATGAAGTAATAGAAAGAATAATAAAAGAAGTGGAAGAGATATAATGTACGAATCGTTTTTAAAGAAATTTAAGAAGTACACGCCAAACAGTGAAGAAGCTGCGGCTCTATCTGTGATGCGTGACTACAAAATAAGAATTGATAAGGAAAATAAACTTATTGACTTAAAAATTACCTTTGGAGAATACATACCTTATGCAGTATTGTGCCGGATTTCTGCATCTATAAAGCAGGCACACGAAGCAGGGGGAGTTAAAATAAACCCTGTTTATGATGAGAGTCTGTTTTCGATTGATAAAATGGCAGATGTTTTGTCGGAATTCAAGAGCAGAAGTGCCTTTGGCAGAGGCTTTTTTAACGGTGCGACTGTCGAATTTGCATCTATGCCGTCGGATAACGGCGAAATCAGCATTGTAAGTACTGCTGACTTTGATGAGCTTGCAAGCGTCGTTGAGGATGACAGCTCTGTTATAATAAAGCTCCGTAACGGTGGGCTTGGAATCCTTACCTACGCAGGGTGTGACGAGGAAATATCAAATATAATATCCGAGTGGTTTTCACTGTCAAAGAAAATTGTATTTTCCGGTAAAACCACGCTTTCTTATGATGAATTCCGTGCAAACAATCCGGTACCGATTGTTCATTATACGCCACCACCGGAAAGACCACCCGTTCCGCAGGGCAATGAACAGGGAAATGGAGGATTTTCAGGAGGCTTCAGACGAACAAAGGTTGAGCTGCCACCCGATTTTGTGCCAAAAAATAATGGAATTCCGGGAATTGATGCAGTATGTGAGGTAAACTATGAGGAAGGATATGCAATATCCGGCAGAATGAAATTCGATATTTCAGACCCCGAGCCTCTATACGGAAATATTAAGAATTTTGATATAATTCCGATAAGAAACCTTGATGCAGAATGTAAAGGTGTAACAATACTCGGCAGAGTTTTTTACATCGAAAAGAAGCTGCTGAAGAGTGGTGAAAAGTATCTTCTGATATTTTATATTACCGATAATGACTCTTCGATGATTTGTAAGACTATTTATAATAAAGACGAGGACGAGGTATATTCAAAAATTTGCGAGGGTGGAGTTTATGCTATGCACGGCTCCTGCTCGGTTGATACCTTTGATCAGAGCTTCCCGACAGTTTTCAAACCCAATGCTTTTTCAAAAATCGGAACAATAGCAAGAAAAGATACAGCTGCGCAAAAGCGAGTTGAATTGCATCTACATACTAATATGTCTGCAATGGATGCAATAGCAGACCCGAAGGATATTATAAAGCAGGTACAGAAGTGGGGACAGGATGCAGTTGCAATTACCGACCACGGAAACCTTCAGGCATTCCCACAGTCAATGCTTGCTCGTGAAAAGCTTGGCAGCGACGTTAAAGTAATATACGGAATTGAAGCATATTTTGTCGACGACAACGCAAGAGCAGTATACGGTGAAAAGGACGCACTTTTTGAAAGTGATGAATTTGTGGTTTTCGACCTTGAAACAACAGGTACATCACCACAAAACTGTGCTATAACCGAAATTGGTGCAGTAAAATATAAAAACGGTAAAATCTATGACGAGTTTTGTACCTTTGTAAATCCCGAAATGCCGATACCTGAGAAAATTGTCGAGATTACAGGTATTACCGATGAAATGGTAAAGAATGCACCGACAATAGACGAGGTGTATGATAAATTCATGGAGTTTTGCGGAGATGCAATTCTTGTAGCACACAACGCAGCCTTTGATGTAAGCTTTTTGCGTGCTGCTTCCGAAAAACTACAAAAGCTACTGAAGGTAACATATCTTGATACGGTTGCAGTTTCAAGATATGTAAATAATGACCTGAATAAGCACACTCTTGATTCAGTTGCAAAATATTTTGATCTTGGTGATTTTAATCACCACAGAGCTTCGGACGACGCAAAGATGCTGGCAATGATATTCGATAAGATGGTAAAAAAGCTTGTAGGCGAGGGAATTACAAAAATTTCCGAGCTTTCGGGTGTTATGTCAAAGGGAACAGACCCGAAGAAGCTTCGTACATATCATCAGATTATACTTGTTAAGAACCTTGAGGGACTTAAAAATCTATATAGACTCGTATCGCTTTCATACCTTGATTATTTTTACAGATACCCCCGAATCCCCAAGACAATTCTGTCGCAGTACAGAGAGGGACTGATAGTAGGCTCTGCGTGTGAGGCAGGGGAGCTGTATTCTGCAATAGTTGCAGGAAAACCACATAATGAGTTGCTTGAAATAGCACAGTTTTATGACTATCTTGAAATTCAACCTATAGGCAATAATATGTTCCTTATCGAAAACGGAGATGTTAAGGATGTCGAAGAGCTGAAAGAAATAAACCGTAAAATAATTGCAATCGGTGATGAGCTTGGAAAGCCGGTAGTTGCAACGGGAGACGTGCATTTCATAAATCCCGAGGACGAGGTTCACAGACAAATACTGCTCGCTTCAAAAAAAATGAAGGATGCAGACAAGCACATTCCTCTATATATGAGAACAACCCAGGAAATGCTTGATGAGTTTGCATATCTTGGTGACAGAGCATATGAGGTTGTAGTTACCAATACCCGTAAAATTGCCGATATGATTGAAGTTATCCGACCGATTCCCGAAGGAAATTACCCTCCGCATATGGAGGGTGCAGAGGATGAGCTCAGGAATAATTGTTATACAAAAGCAGAGGAAATGTATGGTAGTCCTCTTCCCGAAATAGTACAGACAAGGCTTGACAGAGAGCTTACATCTATCATTTCAAACGGTTTTGCACCTCTTTATGTTATTGCAAGACGACTTATTGCTTTTTCTGAAGAACGTGGCTACCAGGTTGGCTCACGAGGCTCGGTAGGTTCTTCCTTTGCTGCAACCATGGGTGGAATTACAGAGGTGAACCCACTTCCACCACATTATCTTTGCCGTAACTGTAAGCATTCTGAGTTTATTGCCGACGGTTCGGTAGGTTCAGGCTTTGACCTGCCTGATAAGGACTGTCCTGTTTGTGGAAAGCCTATGTACCGTGACGGACACGATATCCCATTTGAAACCTTCCTTGGCTTCAATGGCGATAAATCTCCCGATATCGACCTTAACTTCTCGGGTGATGTGCAGGGACTTGCACACAAACATACAGAGGTACTGTTCGGAGAGGGACAAGTATACAGAGCCGGAACTATCGGAACACTTGCCGAAAAGACGGCATACGGTTTTGTCAAGAAATACTGCGAAGAAAAAGATATTTCAATAAACAAGGCGGAGGAAACAAGACTTTCAAAGGGCTGCGAGGGTGTAAAGAGAACAACAGGTCAGCACCCGGGTGGCATTATCGTAATTCCCCGTGAATACAGCGTCTATGACTTTACTCCGGTCCAGCATCCTGCCGATGACCCGGATGCTGATACAATCACAACGCACTTTGCGTTCTCGTATCTACACGATACCATACTCAAACTTGACCTTCTCGGTCATGATGTGCCGACGAAATACAGGGTTATGGAAAAATATACGGGTATTAATTCTATTGACCTGCCACTCTTTGACAAGGAAGTAATGGAGCTTTTCATTTCTACAAAATCACTTGGCGTCGAGCCGAGTGACATCGGAAGTGAAGTAGGTACCTTCGGACTTCCCGAGTTTGGTACAAAATTCGTTCGTGGAATGATTGTTGAATCAAAACCCAAAAACTTCTCTGACCTTCTTCAGATTTCCGGACTTTCACACGGCACCGACGTTTGGCTCGGTAATGCGCAAGAGCTTATCCGTGATAATGTGTGTACAATTTCCGAGGTTGTGGGAACAAGAGACAGTATAATGGTTTACCTTATATACCATGGTGTTGATAAATCACTTGCATTTAAGATTATGGAGCAGGTAAGAAAGGGCAAGGTCGCAAAGGGAGAATGTGACAAGTGGGATGAGTGGAAAGCAGAAATGAAGGCTCACGATGTTCCGGACTGGTATATCGGCTCTTGTGAAAAAATCAAGTATATGTTCCCAAAGGCTCACGCTGCGGCATATGTTATGTCGGCTCTGCGACTTGGCTGGTTTAAGGTATATAAGCCTCTTGAGTTTTATGCAGGATTTTTCTCGGTAGCACCCGGTGGCTTTGAAGCAGGAATTTGTATGGGTGGTAAAAAGAACGTAGAGAAGGTAATGCGTGAAATCGACGAAAAAGGAAACGAAGCAAGCCCGAAGGAAAAGGATATGTATCCGACACTTCAGCTTATGAATGAGGCTTACGCAAGAGGTATTAAATTCCTCGGAGTTGACCTTTATAAATCCGATGCTTCGGCATTTTTGCCGGAAGACGGTGCAATAAGACTTCCTTTTTCCTCAATTGCAGGACTCGGTGAAGCTGCTGCTCAGAGTATACTTGAGGCAGCTAAAGAGGGAGAATTCCTGTCGAGGGATGATTTGCGTATGAGAGCCGGACTTTCAAGTGCAGTAATGAAGCTGCTTGAGGATAATAACGTACTTTCGGGACTTCGCGATACAAATCAGCTTACATTTTTCTGAAATATAATACGATATATCCTGAAGATAAAATTTATATTTAATACTTGATTATTTGGCAGAATTTTGATATAATAACACTGTGTAAAATATTTAATTAAGCAAAGAAAAAGTTTTATATTAAGTGTGATATTTTCTCTCTTGACATATTCTGAGTTCAAGAAGAGAGTGTTGGAGGAGGGTGGTTAAAATGAGAATTGCATAGGTATATTAAAGCTTATATGCTTTGTTAAGAGGACATTATCAACAAAACACTTTAGGAAAGGAATATTATTATGAAAAAAATTTTTAGAGCATTATCAGTATTTACTGCTTGTGTAGTTATGTTTACTCATACCATTAATGGTGTTGGGATTGAAGATATAATAACAAATGAACCTATTATGCCGATTGTGCCAGTTGAGACTTATGGTTTGGATAGCGATGTAGTTGAGTTTCTGCTGAAGCATAATGTTGATTTATCATTACTTGAAAGCGATGAAAATGATATAGTACCAAATACGATTAATTCGGTAAAGGTTTCTGATGTATATAATGAAAATATGCGTGTTTTGATGGTTACTGCAGAAGCGAGGGGCTTTTCAGATGAACAGATTAATAATTATGTTATTGGTGTTGCAAATGCAAATCCAATAGTGGTAAATCCATCTGAAGTCGAATTGTCTTATATTGATAATCCACCAAGTGCTGGTCCACGAACTTTTGATGATAATGGTATTGGTTGGGAGATTGAATCGGACAGTGGTTATTGGTGTACAAATGCTTATGCAACTTTACCTGAAATAACAAATAGAACAGGTAATATTTGGGCATATATGTTTTTTACAGCATCAAATGAAAACTACGAAGGTCTTGATTATAGTCAGCACTTTGGAATCGATGTAGGTATTAGTTATGGTCCTGGTAGTGCTGGAGACAAATGGAGAGGCTGTTATACTGTTGACGGTGCAATGACAACGTCTGATGCTGTGTTTGAGGATTTAACGGCAGGAAAGGTGTTGTATTTTGAGGCATTTTTAATGGAGAATACTGGCTATCTGCGTTTTAGAATCCTTGATAGCTCTTTATCAACTACGTATTATTGCCTAGATTATTATGTTGCTGATAGATTGTTAACACGAGCAAATGCTTCATTTAACAGACAAATATCTATGTGTGACCCAACTGAAAGTTATAATAGTGGAACGCAAATGAATAATGCGATGTTTAGCAATGCATATATTTTTGATGAAACATCCAGCAACTTAACAGACGCTAATAATTGTTCTGGGGGAAGAAAAGGTGTATTTGGTGATACCGAGGAAGACAGAGCAAAGGTTAAAGTAACAGCGTATATGCCGTGGTATTGGGAAAACATATCAATTCATTTTGTTGATTAAGTAAACTATTTTTTTGGAGTGATACTTGTATGAAAATATTGAGAGTGATAGCATTTTACACAGCGCTGATGCTGTTTCTACAATCATTGGGATTTGCGATAAGCAGTGATGGAGAATATCTTCGGGGGACGGCTTCGTTTGGTGAACAAGTATCAGTTTCATTACCGGATTTCAAAGTAACTCTTAATGGACAAAGATATATCAATGAACATAGTGAATATCCGTTCATCGTGTACAAAAATATTACTTATATGCCGCTTACGTGGAATATAACGAAATATTTAGGTGTAAAAATGACAATACACGAACTTTCTGCAGAAAATCCGAGGAGTAATATTGATTATGCAATTGCTATATGCAAGGATGAAAAAGCTATGACCGAGCTTGATTGCAATAGAAAATCAGAAATGAATGCTTCTGATTTGAGTGCAAGGATTTACAAAAAATATGTAGCAGTTCAATCATATCATAAAAATAATGATATTGAATATCCACTGCTGTTTATGAATGATGTTTATTATCTTCCGATTACGTGGAATTACGCACATAATCTTCTTGGTTGGGATTACAGTTTTGATAACGAAAACGGTCTTATTATCAATACCGAAACAGTAGTCCGACCGATTTTGGAAGATGAAATTGTTGCAAAATCTCTTTCAAATGTAATGTCTATCTCGACTTATCGGATGCATTATATATATTCTCACGATTTTTATATTGCACACACATTTAATGTGGGAAAGTTGTATGTAGTTGATGCAGGTGGGCAAAGCAACATTCTTGATATGTGGGAAGAAGAGAAACTAAAAAGATTGGAATTAAGTTCAATATATGAAGTGTATAATTCTCCCGAAGCACCAGCTTTTGAAAATGGTATTCTTACATTTTTCGGTGTTTGCAAGAATGGTACAGAGTATTCGTTTGATGCAAAAATTTCTATAGATTTAGAGAATAGGTGTGTTATAAGCGTAGAGAAAATCGTGTAAAGTAGATAAGCGCTCCGTCAGAAAGATTTTTTTGACGGAGTTTTTATGTAAATTGTAAAAACTTTAATCAGATACTTGATTATTGTATATAATTTTGATATAATAATACATTAAGAAATATTTTACAAAGGATGTCATAGATGGCAAACAAAAAAATCGAAAATATCAGAAATTTTTCAATTATAGCACATATCGACCACGGAAAGTCTACTCTTGCCGACAGAATTCTTGAAAAGACACAGACGGTATCGACGCGTGAGATGGAAGAACAGCTTCTCGATAATATGGACCTTGAGCGTGAGAGAGGAATTACAATCAAGGCAAGAGCTGTAAGACTCAAACACGTAAAGGACGGACAGGAGTACTATTTTAATCTGATAGATACTCCCGGTCACGTTGACTTTGGTTATGAGGTTTCACGTTCTCTGAAGGCTTGTGACGGAGCACTGCTTGTAGTTGACGCAACTCAGGGAATTGAGGCACAGACACTTGCAAATGCTTACCTTGCAGTTGATAATGACCTTGAAGTAATTCCGGTTATCAATAAAATTGACCTTCCGTCAGCCCAGGTTGATAAGGTACGAAATGAAATTGAAGAAATAATAGGTATTCCTGCACAGGATTGTCCTGCAATATCTGCTAAAACGGGACTAAATATTGAGCAGGTACTTGACGCAGTAGTAAAGGATATCCCGGCACCCAAGGGTGATGAGGATGCACCCCTGAAGGCTCTTATATTCGATTCTTACTATGATTCCTACCGTGGAGTTGTGGTTTATGTAAGAGTCTTTGACGGAAAGGTAAAGGCAGGAGATATAATAAAGCTTATGTCAAACGGAATTACCTATGAGGTAAATGAGGTTGGACATATGAGCGCTTTCGGGCTTGATAAATCCGATAGCCTTTGTGCAGGTGATGTCGGATATATTACAGCTTCAATTAAGACAGTATCCGATACAAGAGTAGGCGATACGGTTACTCTTGCAGATAATCCTACAGACGCAGCACTTCCCGGCTTTAAGGAAGCATTGCCCGTTGTATTCAGTGGTATATATCCAGCTGACGGTGCAAGATACGGGGATCTCAGGGATGCCCTTGAAAAGCTTGCCTTAAATGACGCAGCTCTTACCTATGAGCCGGAAACATCGATTGCTCTCGGATTTGGTTTTAGATGTGGCTTTCTGGGACTTCTTCATATGGAAGTTATTGAGGAAAGACTTGAGAGAGAATTCAACCTTGACCTTATAACTACAGCTCCCAGCGTTATTTATGAAGTAACACGCCTTGACGGAAGTGTGTATAGAATTGATAACCCCGTAAACTTCCCACAGGGGGAATCGGTTGACCACGTAAGTGAGCCGATTGTGCGTGCAAGCATTATTACTCCGACAGAATATGTCGGTGGAATTATGGAGCTTTGTCAGGACAGACGTGGAAATTATATTGATATGAAATATGTAGATGCAAGCCGAGCAGAGCTTCACTATGACCTGCCGCTGAATGAAATTGTTTATGATTTCTTTGATGCACTCAAGTCACGCAGTAAGGGGTATGCATCTCTTGACTATGAGGTGTCGGGTTATTCTCCGTCAAAGCTTGTAAAACTTGATATTCTCTTAAATGGTGAAGTGGTTGATGCGCTTTCCTTTATCGTTCATACAGATAAAGCCTACGGCAGAGCAAGAAAAATTGTAGAAAAGCTAAAGGAGAATATTCCAAGACAGCTGTTCGAAATTCCCGTTCAGGCAGCAATCGGTGGTAAGGTTATCGCAAGAGAAACGGTAAGAGCGCTCAGAAAAGACGTTCTTGCAAAATGCTATGGTGGCGATATTACCAGAAAGAAGAAGCTTCTTGAAAAACAGAAAGAGGGTAAAAAGCGAATGCGCTCTCTTGGTTCTGTTGAAGTTCCTCAGGAAGCATTTATGGCAGTTCTTAAATTCGACGAGGACTAATTATAAATTTGTTTTTGTAATGTAGGAGGGTGTAATGTCAGATACAAAAAACGAAAAAAAACTGGGTTTGTATATACACATCCCCTTTTGCGTGAAAAAATGTCTTTATTGCGATTTTTATTCTATTCCGGCAGCAGACGAAAAGCTAAAGCAGTTATATATTGATGCCCTTATGCTTCATCTTGACGAGCATACACTTCAGTTTGAACCGTATATAATTGATTCGGTTTATTTCGGTGGTGGTACTCCGTCACTTTTGTCGACTGAGCAGTTGTCGGCAATAATGAAGAAAATAAAGAGAAACTATTTTCTGTCAAAGAATTGCGAAATAACACTTGAAGTAAATCCCGGAACTGTTGATAAGGAAAAGCTCAAAGCAATAAAACGGGCAGGTATAAACAGACTCAGCATCGGATGTCAGAGTTTTTTCGATAAAGACCTTAAAACTTGTGGAAGAATTCATAATGTCCAGTACAACATTAAGGTGGTGGATGATGCAATAAGTGTCGGCTTTAAAAATATAAACATCGATATAATGTACGGACTTCCAAATCAGACCTTGCACAATGTCCTGTCAAATATTGAAAGAGCCGTAAAGCTTGGTGCTACTCATATATCACTGTATGGACTCAAGGTTGAGGAGGGGACACCGTTCTTTGCTATGCAGAGTCAGAATAAGCTCCCCCTTCCGGATGAGGACTCTGAAAGTGATATGTATTTTGTATCCTGCGAGATGCTGAAGAAGTATGGCTTTAAGCACTATGAAATTTCAAACTTTGCAAAACCCGGATATGAAAGCATACACAACCTTAAATATTGGAATTGTGATGAATATGTAGGCTTCGGACCTGCTTCACACTCCTTTTTCTCGGAAAAGCGTTTTTATTATAAGAACAGTGTGGCACTATATATTAAGAATTTTACCGAAAACTATGACGGTCCCGGCATCGTGGATAAATGTATTGACATACAGTTCGGAACGCAGATAGCGGAATACGTAATGCTGCGGATGCGTCTAGCGGATGGTGTAATATGTGACGAATTCCGTGCAAGATTCGGACGGAGCTTCGAATCGATATATCTCAATAAAATCACGCCGTTTCTTCGTACAGGACATATAATAAAAACCAAAAACGGATATGCATTTTCCGAAAAAGGAATGTATGTATCAAATTACATACTTTCAAGGGTGATTGATTTTGATATAAATATTCCGGGAGTTTGATTGAAAAAGTATAGAAATATACAGATAATTGATTAAAAAAGTGTATAAGAGCTTGTTTTAAAACATAGCCGGTACAAAGGTATACACTCAAAGCATTTTGAAACAGGAGCAACATAAAAATGGGGAACAATATGAGCAGGAATAGCAATAATATAATTTATAATGACGAAAGCAGGACAAAACGGATAGCATTGGATTTACTGACTGCAATGCTGGCAGGAATAATTGTTGCAATAGCATATTTTTTCTTTCAGAACAGTAATGGATTTTCACCGGGAGGCGTAGGTGGTCTTGCGACCATGACTTATAGTCTTTTGGGACAAAAGGTGAGCTGGGCAGTTCTTATGTTGATATTTAATCTGCCTATATTTGTTCTTGTCAGTGCCTTTGTAAACAGAAAATTAGGCTTTTACCTCATAATTTATATGCTTGTTCAGTCGTTTGGCGTTGAGTTGCTTGAAAATGTCGGTGCAAAACCGTATTGTGCAGCAAATAACGGTGGTGATTTTGAGATAGTTTTCGCTTGTATTGCAACCGGTGTTATTTCAGGCTTCGGATTTTCCCTGATGCTGAAAAGATTTGGTGCAAGTGGGGGAACATATGCTATATCTGCACTCATAAAAAAATTCAGACCTGCAAGTAATATAGCTTATGTTGCGTTCATTCTTGACGGAAGTGTTGTCGGAATTGCCTTTTTTGTTTACGGAATGAAGGTAACTCCCGTAATCTGCACCTTACTGAACCTTTTTATTGCAAATATTGTAGTTGATAATATGTTGTCCGGAATAAAGGATGGCTACAAATTTGAAATTATTACAGATAAACCCGATGAACTGGCACAGGTCCTGATAGACGAGCTGAAGCATGGAGTAACACAAATTCAGGTGCTTGGAATGTACTCACATACCGAAAAATATATGCTTGTTTGTATTGTCCGTAAAAGACAAATAGGTCAGATGATGAAAATCATAAAACGCTTTGACGGAACATTTGCAAGCTTTACAAGAGTAAACGAAGTGTTCGGAAGATTTAAAAAATAAATATACATAAAAAGCTGTTACAGAAATGCAACAGCTTTTTTATATTATCAGACAGGACTTACAAAAATACCAAGTTTCGGTGGATTTACGGTACAGATAATAAATGCGACTGCAAACAGCAAATTCAAAAAAATAAGTAACGATTTGTACTTTTCAAACTTACAGGAATTTGCGTTTTTATAAAAAATATAAAAAGTGATAATAACACTTATGAAAAATGTCGAAATATCAATGGCAGAAATGTTGTAACCTAATATTCCGGTATAAGTGTAAAAGAGAACGGGGATAAGTAAAGTTCCAAGCAGTGTCGAAAAAAGATATGCCGATTTACTGCAGGAGCTGATTTTAAGAAATCGCTTTCTTGTAAGCAGCCAGAATAGGAGCATCGGGAAAAATACCAGTTTCATATGCTCCCAGGTTGATTCGTTGATTGGCGTAAAGAGACCGACCAAAAAATTCTGACCTGTAAAATTGTAAACGAAATGAAGTAAAGTACCAAGCACAGAAATTATAATTGTGCCTGTGACAGTGTATTTTTTTAGTTTATTCATATTAATCACCCGTTTAGATTATATTAATGAGCAAGCTGATATATTCATAAAAAACAAATAATACTTCTTTTTTTCTTCTAAACTTTACCAAATTGTTATTAAATGAATAATAAAAAGGCAATAATAAGCAAAAAGATTTGATTTTGTTTTAAAAATTTGATAGAATCAAAAGGTTGAAAATAACAGTCGTAAAAAGACGACGTACAGATTAAATGAGTTAGCATGTCAGAAAGGTAAGGTAGAAAAATGGACAAGCAAAACAATTTTAAGCCGTATGTGCCTGCAGAAAAAATAACACCCGAATTTACGGTTACATCAATAATTATGGGTGTGATTCTTGCAGTAATATTTGGTGCGGCAAACGCATATCTCGGTTTGCGTGTTGGACTTACAGTATCAGCTTCGATTCCGTCAGCCGTTATTGCAATGGGCGTAATTCGAGTTATAATGCGTAAAAATTCAATACTTGAAAGCAACATGGTGCAGACAATCGGTTCTGCCGGGGAATCTCTTGCTGCAGGTGCGATTTTTACAATTCCTGCGCTTTTCCTTTGGGCAAAGGATGATATAATGGATAAGCCCGGAATACTTGAAATTACATTAATTGCACTTCTCGGCGGACTTCTTGGTGTATTCTTTATGATACCACTGCGTAATGCACTTATCGTTAAGGAACATGGTGTACTTCCTTATCCTGAAGGAGCAGCGTGTGCTGAAGTGCTTTTAGCAGGAGAAGAGGGCGGCTCTAATGCCTCAACCGTATTTGCGGGTATGGGATTTGCAGCAGCATTTAAGTTCATTATCGACGGACTTCGTGCGGTACCCGGCGAAATCGGATTTAGAGTAAAAGGTTTTGCAGGAGAGATAGGTACACAGATTTATCCCGCAGTAATGAGTGTCGGCTATATATGCGGACCTCGCATTTCTTCATATATGTTTGCAGGAAGCGTGCTCAGTTGGCTTGTTATAATTCCTCTTATTGTGCTTTTCGGTGGCAGTGCTATCATAGCACCCGGAACTGCTACAATAGCTGAAATATATGCTGAAGGCGGAGCCGGTGATATCTGGGGTTCATATGTTCGTTATATCGGAGCAGGTGCGCTTGCAGCAGGTGGTATTATCAGCCTTATAAAATCACTTCCTCTTATCGTGAGAACCTTCAAGGATTCAATAAAGAGTATGGGCGGTACAGCAGGAGCTAAAAATATACGTACTGAAAGAGATATTCCGATAAAAGTAGTTCTTATATGTATTGCAATTTTAACACTTCTTGTATGGCTTGTTCCTGCAGTTCCCGTAACCCTTTTAGGGGCTGTAATTGTAGTTGTATTCGGCTTCTTCTTTGCAACCGTTTCTTCAAGAATGGTAGGACTTGTAGGAAGCAGTAATAACCCTGTTTCAGGCATGGCAATTGCAACGCTTCTGATTGCTACTCTTATTCTGAAGTTAACAGGCAGTGAGGGCCCTGCAGGTATGACAGCGGCAATTGCAATCGGTTCAATTATCTGTATTGTTTCTGCGATTTCAGGGGATACCTCACAGGATTTAAAAACAGGATTTCTTCTTGGTGCAACCCCCAGAAAACAGCAGATTGGTGAAGTTTTCGGAGTAGTAGCGGCAGCCCTTGCAATAGGTGGAACACTTTATCTTCTTGACACTGCATGGGGCTTTGGAACAAAAGAGCTTGCAGCACCTCAGGCGACTCTTATGAAGATGATAGTAGAAGGTGTTATGGAAGGAAATCTTCCATGGGCACTTGTATTTACAGGTGTGTTTATCGCAATTTTGGTTGAAATCCTCGGAATTCCGGTGCTTCCCTTTGCAATCGGCGTATATCTGCCGATTCACCTGAATGCCTGCATTATGGTCGGTGGACTTGTAAGACTTTTCATCGACAGAATAAAGAAAGACGAGGAAACAAAGAAGGAAATTGTTAATGACGGTATTCTCTTCTGCTCGGGAATGATAGCGGGAGAGGGACTTGTAGGAATTCTGCTTGCAGTATTTGCAATATTTGGTCTTGATAAGGTTATTGATATTTCAGGAATCTTAGGGCTTTCCGAAACAGCTTCAAAGCTTTTGAGCCTTGTTGTTTTTGCACTTATTGTTGTTTCTGTACTTTCTTTCTCTGTATGGAAAAAAAGAACAAAAAAAGAAGATAAATAATTATGAGCAAGAATAAAAAAAATAAGGGAAATTACCTCGAAAAAGTACCTGTCAGAAGCTCGCATCTTTCTTATACTGTTGATGATGTCGGTATTGTAACCCTCAGCTATGAAAACAAGGGAGTTTTCAACAGAATATTTCAGATAATTATTAAAAAGCCCAAAATCAGCTATGTTCATCTTGACGAAATCGGAAGTGTTGTCTGGCCGCTAATTGATGGCGAAAAGAAAATTATGGAACTTGGTGAGTATGTTCGACAAAAATGTGGCGAAAAGGCAGAGCCACTATATGAACGACTTGCAAAATATTTTCAGATTCTTGAAAGCTATAAATTTATAAAATTTGTAAAGTAGTTAAAAACAAAATGGCAGTTATAAAAGTAGCTGTCATTTTATTTTTTATAATAAAAATTCTGTACACAACAGGGAAGTTTTTGCATAAAATGTAAAAGTGAGTAAAAGGATGAAAAAAATGTTGATTTTTTACAGGAAAGGTGATATAATATACTTTGGATTTATTTTAACTGTTTAAAATATTTCCTTATGATTTTGAAAGGGTACATATAATGATTTATAGTAATATTCTTGAAGCGATTGGGAATACTCCGATTATAAAGCTCAATCATATAGCACCGAAGGACGGAGCAGATATACTTGTAAAATTTGAGGGACTGAATGTTGGTGGCTCGATAAAGACAAGGACTGCGTATAATATGATATTGGATGCCGAAAAGAATGGTATAATAAATAAAGATACTATTATAGTTGAGCCGACAAGCGGAAATCAGGGGATAGGACTTGCTCTTGTGGGAGCTGTCCGTGGCTACAAAACAAAAATAATTATGCCGGATTCTGTCAGTGAGGAAAGAAGAAAGCTTGTTCGTCACTACGGAGCAGAGGTGGTACTTATACATGACGCAGGAAACATAGGAGAATGTATTGAGGAATGCCTGGAAACAGCATTGCGCATGCGTGACGAAAACCCTAACGTTTTTGTGCCTCAGCAATTTGAAAACAAAGCAAACCCCGATATCCAGAGAAACGGAACGGGAGTCGAAATTTTAAATCAGGTAAACGCACCTATTCATGGATTTTGTTCGGGTATAGGAACAGGTGGTACAATAACCGGAATCGGTGAGACCTTAAAAGCAAAAAATCCCGATATCGAAATCTGGGCAGTAGAGCCGGAGCACGCAGCAATTCTGTCGGGTGGTTCAATCGGAACACATCTTCAGATGGGCATCGGTGACGGAATTATTCCGGCGATTTTGAACAAAACAATTTATAACGATATATGTATTATAAAGGACGAGGAAGCAATTTCTACTGCAAAGGACCTTGCAAGTAAGGAAGGAATAATGTGTGGAATATCGAGTGGAACAAATGTTGCAGCAGCCATAAAGCTTGCAAAAAAACTCGGCAAGGGAAAAACGGTTGTTACAGTTTTACCGGATACAGCAGAAAGATATTTCTCTACACCACTTTTTGAAGATTAAAAACATCACATATTTACAAAATAAAGGAGAATGAAAATGGATTCAAACGTAAGACCTGAAACAATGGCAAGAATTACAACAAAAGAATTGGCAGACGCGTTTATCGCAGAACAGGTTGAACAGGTACGCAAGCAGGTAGGAAACAAAAGAGTACTTCTCGCACTTTCAGGAGGTGTTGACTCCTCTGTTGTTGCGGCACTTCTCATAAAAGCAATAGGAAAGCAGCTTGTCTGTGTGCATGTAAATCACGGACTTATGAGAAAAGGTGAGAGTGAACAGGTAATTGAAGTATTTGGCAAGGCTCTTGACGCAAATCTTATTTATATAGATGCAACTGACAGATTCCTTGACCTTCTTGCCGGTGTATCAGAACCCGAGAAGAAGAGAAAAATTATCGGTGGCGAATTTATAAAGGTATTTGATGAGGAGGCAAAAAAGCTTTCAGATATAGAATTTTTAGCACAAGGAACAATATACCCCGATATTCTTGAAAGTGACGGAGTAAAGGCGCACCATAATGTAGGTGGACTTCCCGAGGAAATGAAATTTGAGCTTGTAGAGCCTGTAAAGCTTCTTTACAAAGACGAAGTAAGAGTTGTAGGTGAAGCACTTGGGCTTCCTCACGCAATGGTATACCGTCAGCCGTTCCCGGGCCCCGGACTTGGAGTAAGATGCCTTGGCGCCATAACAAGAGACAGACTCACAGCTCTTCGTGAAGCAGATGCAATTCTTCGTGAGGAGTTTGATAACTGTGGCCTTGCAGAAAAAGTATGGCAGTATTTTATCGCAGTACCGGATATCAAGAGTGTAGGTGTTCGTGACGGGAAGAGATATGAAGCATGGCCTGCAATTATCAGAGCTGTAAATACAACAGATGCAATGAGTGCAACAATAGAAGAAATCCCGTACACAGTTCTTCATAAAATCACCGACAGAATTACCCACGAGGTTGAAGGAATCAACCGTGTTCTTTTCGATTTGACTCCTAAGCCTATTGGTACTATTGAGTGGGAATAATTTCATTATTTTGGGGCAAACCCATTTATCCTCATAGGGGCAAAAATCTTTATCCTAACTCCCTATAAATAAAACAAAAAAATAGCCTAAATCAGGACCTTGTTTGTAAAAAACAAGGTCCTTTTTGTCGTCCAAAAAAGATCTTGTAAGCAGTAAAATTTCTCCCTTTTTCTCCTCCCCCTCCCCGAGAAAAAAGAGTAGAGTAAGAGTAATTTTTTTTCTCTCTTTTCCCTCTCCGGAAAAAGAGAGAGTGAGAGAAGAGAAATCAACTTATTCTTGATTTTCTCGTTCTTTTTCCTTTTTCTTTTCTTTCTCTGAAAAAGAAGAGAGAAGGAGTAGGAGTAGAGTAAGTAGAGTGAAAAATTCTTTCTCTTTTTCCTCATTTTTTCTTCCTCTCAATGTTGCTTTTCTT
>JAZRTY010000014.1:0-14637 GCA_045652245.1 Eubacteriales bacterium
TAACATAAATTATTAGACGAGGATAGATAATATTTTAATTCTTTATGTGACAAATAAGTTTGAAATAACTGTATTTTTAAAACAAAAATAATTTTATTCTCCATAATTTTAGAAAGGAGGATAGTTCTATGGGAACAGCTGAAAGAAGAATAGAAATTATGAAATTGCTTTGCCGCGAACGATATATAACGATGACTAATTTAGCGAAAAAATTTAGCGTTTCCGTAAGAACTATCAAAAGAGATATAGATGAGCTTACATTTTTAATGCCTATATATGTAAAAAGCGGAAGATATGAAGGAGGTGTGTATGTAGATAAAGATTATACAATGTACAGAATGTATATGGCAACCGAAGAAATAGAATTGCTAATGAAGGTAAAGAGATTTGCAAAGGACAAGCTTTCTAAAAATGAAAACGAATTGTTTGATTACATAATTAAAACCTATGCAAATCCCAAAGGAAAATAATTTTCTAATTATGACATCCGTTGTCAGGGTTAAATTTTACAATATACTCACAGCCGAGAAAGGAGGGTAGAGATGGATATTGATGTTATCATCGAAGGTCACGAGCAGAGGATAAAAACCTTGGAGCGTGATATGAGTGCCATGAAAGAGGTGCAGGCAGAAATACGTTCTATGAACGAAACTCTTGTAACTCTTGCTAACGAACTAAAACATACAAACGAGCATCTGGCAAGGCACGAACGAAGGATTGATGAGATCGATGCTGTTCCAAAGCAACGAATGCAACAGATTATTACAGCGGTAATTGCGGCTTTGGCAGGCGGATTGATTTCAACAATCATCGGGATGATACTCGTTTGAGAAAGGAAAAGGTATGAATTATCAGGATTATATCAAAACAGAACTTTTAATTTTGATTCCGGTACTTTATTTTATCGGAATTGGACTCAAAAAAAGCAAACTGCCTGATAAGTGGATTCCTATTGTGCTTGGTGTATCTGCTGTTGTTTTATCTGCTGTTTGGGTTATTGCAACTGCTGATATCAATGGTCTGCAAGAAGCTGCTTCTGCGATATTTACGGCTGTAACACAGGGTGTTCTTGTGGCGGGCGCAAGCGTATATGCGAATCAACTTTATATTCAGGCAAAGAAGGAGGAATAAGAATGCTTAGTATTATTAAAGCATATGCAGTAAAAAACCTTTGTTATATTGCTGCGCAAAAGATGATTCCACAAGGCATCGTAGTTCACTCAACCGGTGCAAACAACCCTAATTTAAAACGGTATGTGGATGCTGTGGATGAGGTTGGCGTTAACCAATATGGAAATCATTGGAATACAGCTAAACCTGATGGCAGAAATGTCTGCGTACATGCTTTTATCGGTTGCGATAAAAATAAACAGGTGCGTGTGGCGGAAATACTGCCTCTCGACATCTGTTGCTGGGGTGTGGGCAGTGGAAATAAGGGTAGTTACAACTATAATCCCGCATACATTCAATTTGAAGTATGTGAGGACGGTCTTAAGGATAAGGACTACTATCAAAAAGCATTTTCTGTTGCTGCTGAATACTGTGCAGAGTTATGTAAAACTTACAATATAAGTATTGATAAAATTGTAGGTCATTGCGAAGCTTATAGACTTGGCTACGGAAGTAACCACGGTGATCCTGAACACTGGATGAAAAATTTTGGTGAAACGATGGATGATTTTAGGATGCATGTTTCTGAGATTCTGAAAAGAAATGATGGAAAAAGAGAGAATAAAGAAGAAACTGTGACCCAAGACAAATCCATTGAAAAAGGAGATCTTGTTTCGATTTCAACAGATGCAACATATTTTAGCGGTAAGTCGGTTCCTGTTTGGGTTAAATCACAAAATTGGTATGTTGCTGCAGAACCTGCGGGAGACCGTATTGTGATTGATAAAAACGAAAAGGGAACAAATTCAATTTGTAGTCCTATTCACAAGAAATTTCTGACTGTTGTAAAGAAAGCAAATGCAACCGCCCCTACAAATATGGCGCAAAAAGAAGATACTAATAATTGTCCATATAGAGTTAAGGTTACTGCTGACTGCCTTTACATACGAAACGGTGCCAGCACAAATACCGCAAAGGTGGGTTCTATCACAGACAAGGGTGTCTATACCATTGTTGAAGAGAAAACCGGTGTAGGTGCTACCAAGTGGGGCAAACTGAAATCCGGTGCGGGATGGATATCACTAGACTTTGTAAAAAAAATTTAAAAAATTTTTCTAACCCTGACACTAGTTGTCAGGGTTAGTTTTTACAATAAATCTGCCAAGTAAAAAAATCATCGATGTTATTGCGCGCAAAAGACTACTTGGTCAATTTTTTAATAGGAGGTGATAATTATCAAGGGCGAAACTAATACACGGCAATGTACCACAGTGTTGAACGAACTAAAATATCTTCGCGAAATGCAAGAATTTTCGATTGATCAGAGAAATAGCAATCGTTATAGAGTTATGGTAAAAGAACCGATAGGTCACACAGCCTATTGTTTCAGTACCCCTATTTATAATGCGGATACGCGAAAGTTAGTTCGAACTAAATTTGAAAAAGCTAAAGATGGCTATTTGTTCAGGGGTTCAAATGGTTTAGTATCAATATATCAAAATAGGTGTGTATTTGAAACTAAAGGTGAGAGAGTAGTTATTTTACTGAATGAAACTCCGATTGTACAGGGATACGAACATTGTTTTAAATCCAAGTGCAATATTAAGGTTAACGCAACGTTAAATGGAGTAAGGTTCGTTGTAAAAGGAGAAAAATTTAGTTTAAATTTAAAATCTGAACTAAAGCAATACGGCATCCGCTTTCACTCAACCAGTTTTTCAGTAATGAAAGATGTTTTTAAACCATTTCTTTCTGTATCAGCACTGTATGCGCGGGACTGTAAAGGGAACTTCTTGCCAGTTGAAATGAAATATCAAGATAACGGAAATCAAAACTATGATATATCCTTTTGGAGTGAAATAAAGGATGGGAGTTTTGTTTTTGAGGTTAATCTATATGAACCTAAATTGTTTCAAGATACTACCGTTGAGAGTTTGCATACCGAGGCTAATAATGCCTACGGCGCTATTGGTTTCATTGGTAGAACAAAACAATTCGGTGAGCAGTGGCTGTATTCGCGACCGGATTTTTCCAAAATTCCCGAACTTACAACAGAAAGAATTGAAAGGGTATTTCTTCATATTCCTATTTTTAATGAAAGTATTGAAAATATTGATGTGTTTATACCGAAGAAAAGATTTTGCAGTTTTGGTTCGACATGGAAGAAAAAAGTAGACGCGTCTAATAAAATTACAACTTCAAATAATCACGGTAGATATTTGACTATTGACGCTACGCCAATGTTTGTAAGCCGTACAGAACGTGGTCTGGTCTATAATGAAGGACTAATTTTAAAAAAAACAGAACAAAAAGACAAATTTATAGCAATATCTACAGGAGATTGTTATTCGGCTCCTCAGATATTGGAAATAAAATTAAAAAATTAATATAAGAAAGGAAAATAAAAAAATATGAATAACGAAAATAAAAAATATTTAATTAATGATGTTGATGCAGAGAATTTAACACTTGAAGAAAAGAAACCATCAACATCTAAGGTGTTATATGAGGACACCTCAAAGCGCGGAAATAATACAAAACATTTTCGCCTTCAAAACGGCAATTTTATGGCGGTAGTATATGACCATCCGGTTCACAAATTTGATCCTGATACCGGTAAATATGTAGATATTGTATCTGAAGTACAGGAGACCGACACGGATTATCAAACGGTGATGGAGCATTTTAAGGTACGCACCCCAAAAAATGAAGGAAAGGAGAGTTTTGTCACCGTTGAAAAAGACGGTAAAGAAGTTTCTTGGAAGTTTGTCCCAAGTGGCACTTCGCGACGTAAAAAATCTGTTGCCGAATTATCCCGAAAAACTAAACAGGATTCATGGGATAGTGAAAATCAAATTTCGGTAAAATATGGGAGGGTAGATGCCGGCATTGATCTTGTGTATGATATTTCAGATGACGGTGTAAAGGAATCAATTATTTTAGCCAAGAATCCAAGTCACACGTTGTTCACATTTCTGATGAACTTTAAAGGACTTGTACCCGTTCTTAGCGAAGATAAAAAGACCGTATTACTACTTTCGGAAGGTGACAAATTTGGTTCAGAACAGCCGGAAATGAGAATACCTCCCGCATTTATGGAGGATAATAACGGAGCGTTTTGCGATGAAATACATTACGAGATTCGTAAAACGGACAGCGGTACCTATCTCGATCTTGTTATCGATACTGATTGGCTTTCCGAGCCCGAAAGAGCGTACCCTGTTGTCATCGACCCACGCGTCGAAATCTCGCGTTATAGCGGTAACAGTTTAAAATTAGTTGAAGTGTGTTCAGATGGAACAACGGTATCCGCTACTAATACCAAGATTAGTAGAAAAGTGGGTGTGGATAGTTGTAAAAATGTCCACCGCCTATATGTCGGATTTAATTTACCAGAGCTTGCGGATGGTTTTAAGATTACTAAGGCTGGGCTTTTGTTACATCAAAAAGATTATGCATCATATGATGGTAATATTGATAACTATACAATTGCTTCAGTGGTCGATCCGAATGGAAAAGCTCTTTCTGTAGATTCTTTCACATGGGATAATGTACAAAATCTTACCATTGGGAAAACAATTGATACTTTGCGAGGTTACAATCGTCGTGCTGCTTCAGAGATAGAACTAGATATGACATCAACAATGAATGATTGGTATGATCCTAACAAAACTTTTACAAGAACAAAGTGTATCGTTATTAAAAAGGATAATGAAGAACCTTGTAAATGTAATGGAACCTGTTATGCAACCTATCTTGATTTATATTCTTTGTATAGCAATTATAGTTATCGCCCAAAAATGTATATAGAATACACAAGCACAGATATTTATTCCGACCACCAGAAGTTCCACACATTTGAAAACGGCAGAGCCGGAACAGGCTCCATTAATCTTTTTACCGGCAAAATGTCGTTTGCACATGGTGATGTAACAGCAGATGGTGTAAAACTTCCATTATCTGTCTCGCATCTATATCGCCATGAATATGTAAATGAGGATTCTGATACAAACAATGTTTATGGTAAAGGATGGAAACTATCTGTAGAACAAACCTTGGAGATTATAAATAAACATGGAATTGTGGCGGTGTATACTAATGCACAAGGTAAACGTCATTATTTTATGTACGGAGAGACAAATTCGAATGGTGATATTACTGATGATGCAGGACTTGGATTGACATATAAGGAAGAGTGTAATTGTGTATGCGGTCATACAACTACTCATGTCTTAACCGATGAAAAGGGCAACAAAATGACCTTTAATAGTAACGGTAAGCTTATTCAGCTTATTGATGCAAACGGTACAGTAAGTTGTTTGAATTACACTAATGGTAAGTTGACCAGCGTTGTAGACGGCACTAATCATTATGCAGAACTGTATTACGATTATCAAGGTAAATTGTCTAAGATAGTAGAAAACGGCAATACAGATTGTGCTATTCTATATGAATATAATGCGGTTGGTGAATTAACTACTATTAGCTATCCTTCTGCCAAATCTGCATATTCGTGTGAAGGCAAACTTCAAACAGAATTTGTATATGGCCAAGACTCACGTCTTGAAAAGATAATTGATTATACCGGCATTACTTATGATATAAGTTATGACAATAGCGGCCGAGTAAAGACGCTGTCATCCTATGGTAGTAAACTTGTGGCGGATAATAGTGTAACTGTATCTGATATTGAATATAATGATTCAGTTTCCTTTGAGTATCGAGCAAAATCTACTGCAATAATTGATGATAGAACTAAAATTAAGACAGTTTATAAGTTTGACCATAACGGTCGTGAATTGAGTTCATATCAGGATATGAGCGATTTTTCTGATAGTTCTAAGATCGATGAGGTTACTTTGTCAGAAATTGCAAATTATCAATCAATTGTTGATGCATTTGAGACAAGTAAAATGGGTAAATACCGATCTCTGTCGGTTTCGCTCAATAATGATGCTGATAATGAAAGTAATTTACTTAAAAACGGTTTGTTTGATAATGCTACGGGAACACTGACTCCTACAGGATGGTATGTCGCCGGCGCTGTTAGGGGCGCTTCGGGTGTTAGCACAGAAAATTACCTGAACGGTAAAAAATCATATTATTTCGGTGAAAACAATACCAAGATAGAAAAGTATCTGTCGCAGAGTGTATGTCTTTGTGATTGCGAATTGGACGGAAACATTCTTGTTGCATCTGCATGGGCAAAGGCAGTAGGAAACGTTACTGCCGAATCTAAAAACTCCACCGCGAAGTTCAGACTCTGCCTGTGGGTTACATATGAAGACGGAGAAGTAGAGGAATATTTTGAAAATTATGACACAGGTTACTCCGGTTGGCAGTATGCTGCTATTCCTTTTGTTTTAAACAAAGAGTGTTGTCCTATAAAGGTTACTGTAAAGCTGGATTACAGTTCAAATAAGGGTACTTGCTACTTTACCAATGCACGTTTGGTGTCTGTAGACGGTATTGTTACAACTAACACTTACAGAACTGATAAAACTTATGTTGATTCGATTAACGTGTTTAGTGAATGCAAGGATATAAAGATGACAACTACTAAAACGGATAGTGTGCTGACAACTATCGACTACATTGATGATAACTCCGATATTGTTCGTACTACTATAATCGACCGCAATAGACACAGCTTTACCACCGATTATAAGTATGACAGCAAACACAATTTGATTAAAACTGAGGATTATCGGGGCCTTGTAATTGAATACACATATAATTCTTATGGCAAGGAACTTACACGTAAGACCTATAATAAGGATAATCCAAATGCATATATGTTTTCTGAATACACATACCAAGATGATAGTTTCATTAAATCCGAAAGTGATCCTCGTTATACTCTCAACGGAGAAAAATTAAAAACATCCTATCAACATGATATAACTCGTAACCTTCTCTTGAAGCAGACTGCCGTCAACGGTCAGGAGTATCACTATTCCTACGACGATAAGACTGACGATCTTATGTCTCTGTCTTCTACTACGGATAACAAGACAAACGAAAATCAGTTTTTCTACACACGCGGATATCTGACCCGCGTTGCACACAATGGATTTGATTTTGGATTTGCATTTGACCAGCTTGGAAGAAGCAAGTCGGTAACGGTTGGAGACGGAACAGTATCTACTACTCTCATAAATATGAATTATGAGAAGGACGGGGTAAATGATATCACCGAAACTGTGTACGCATCGGGTGAAAAAAATACGGTAACTACCGATATTTTTGGTAATCCCACAACTAGTACGTACACTGATAAAAACGGTGCGACTCGTAGTATCAGCAATGCAACCTATGATTCTGTGGGAAAAGTGAAACAGTTGATTGACAACGAGCGTGGTGTATTATATAATTATACATACGATGCCAAGGGTAATGTTACCAAGATTGTGGAAACCGACAAGGTAAGCGGTACAGTTTTAGCAATTAATACATTTGTCTTTGATGCAAACGAGCGATTGACCTGCAAAACCTACGGTGCAGTAGGACAGACCTACCGTCCCGTATATGAAAAGAACGCAATCGGCTATGTGTATCCCGACAATGAGGTAATCGGAATCACGCTTGACGGTAAGTTTACTGATAAAGTGACAAAGGATGGACTTCGCAGAGCACAACGTAAGATATTCTCTATTGGTACTCGTACTCTGTTCGATGAAACCTACGGATATCTGTCTACCCCAAACAACGGTAAAACAATTGAGACCGAGATCGTATCCAGTGTATCAAGCCATGTTTATGGAACGAATGCAGGTTCTGAGGTGTTGAACTACACCTACGACAAGGCGGGAAATCTTGAAACCGTAAGTAAGGGTACAACGCTGATTTCAAAATATTACTATGATGGCTTGAACCGCCTTAAGCGTGAGGATAACCACACTACTGGTAAGACTTATATTTGGGATTATGATGTTGGCGGTAACATCCTGTTCAAAAAGGAATATGCACTCTGCACTGACGTAAATCTCGGTATTTGCCTGAATACCAAGACCTACACCTATAAGAGTGAAGGCTGGCGTGACCGATTGGATACCTTTAACGGTCAGTCCTGTACCTATGACTCTATGGGTAATCCGATTAGCTATCTTGGACATCAGCTTGAATGGACAAAGGTTCGCAGACTTGCCAAGTTTGACACCCATACGTTTAAGTACGGTGCAAACGGCATCCGTTATCAGAAGAACGATACCGTCTATACTCTTGATGGCAATAAGATACTTCGCGAAACTGACGGAACCAAGACACTTACCTACTACCACGGCGGCAGCGGAATCGTTGGCTTTAACTATAACGGAACTGATTATTATTTCCGCAAGAACCTACAGGGCGACGTTACCGAAATCTACACCTCTGCGGGTCTTAAGGTGGCAAGTTACGCTTATGATGCATGGGGCAAGGTGATTTCGGTCAACAATTACTCTGCCGAAAACATTGGCGACCTCAATCCGATCCGTTACCGTGGGTACTACTATGATGTAGAAACAGGGCTATATTATCTTAATAGCAGATATTACGATCCCGAAACGGGCAGATTTATCAGTGCGGATACTACCGACGTATTGGAAAACGCCAAGTACGATATTAATGGCTTAAACCTTTACGCATACTGTGATAACAATCCCGTAGCAGGCAGAGACGACGAAGGCGATATGTCTTTCTGGAAGAAACTCGCCATTGCGGCTGCGGTCGTTGTTGCGGTGGCGGTGGTTGCGGCGGCAACTGCAGCAACCGGCGGTGCGTTATGTGCGGCAGCTACAGTACTTGTTGGCGCAGCAAAAGGTGCTCTCATTGGTGCGGCTACAGGAGCTGCAATTGGAGCAGCAACGGGAGCCGTTCAAGGAGCTGTTGAAGGTTACCAAGAAACCGGAACTCTCGACGGCACTCTCCGCGCCATGGGTAAAGGAGCTCTAAAGGGCGCTGTCGAAGGTGCCAAGGATGGACTCATTTCCGGAATGGTTATGGGTGGCGTAAGTGCCGGAATTAGCTCTATGAGCGGAAATCCGATGTTCTGCTTTGTAGCGGGCACCACGGTTCTCACCACTCTGGGTAAGAAAGCCATTGAGACCATTCAGGTCGGCGACACGATTCCTTGCGTTGATCACATTACTGGTGAAACTGCTGAAAAGCGTGTTGTTACCACAACCGTAAACAAGGTTGACAGACTTATCGAGCTTGATATTGACGGTGAGATCATCCAGTGTACCGAGACTCATCCTTTCCAAGTAAAGGGTAAAGGCTGGGTAGATGCTTGTGATCTGAATCCCGGTGATATTGTCTATACCAAGGATTGGAACACAGCAGTCGTTAAGAGCGTCGGACTCCTTGAACTCGACGAACCCGTTGAAGTCTTTAACTTTGAAGTTGAGGATTGTCATACCTATTTTGTGGGTGAACTTGACCTTTTGGTGCATAATGCTTCATGCCATCAATCTAAGGAATGGCGCGCTGAAAAAAAGAGATATTGGAAAGGCGAAGCCGATGCATATAGAGGGAATGTTAACAAACAATGGTCGGATTCTGGTACATATAGAGTGACCGAATACAATATAAAACGAATGTCGCAAGGAAAGGCACCTGTGGGACGCGATGGTTTTTCGGTTCAGCTACATCATTACCATGATGGCGGTATTGCATCTGATATGTATGCCTATGGTGAAATTACCCGTTTTGAACATTTTTCAGATTTTAAAAATTTGCATTCTTGGCTTTTTGGATAATATTTTATCGCAATTGTGCAGAAAAGGAAAATGATATTATGGAAATCAAGCGATTTGTATTTGATTTTGTAGCAGGGAAAGTTCATCCAAAAGTTTTTTTAGAAATGTTGGAGACGCATTCTGAAATCTATGATTGGTTACAATCAATAGTTCCGGAAGGATTGATATGCTATGAAAGCCGTATGGTTGTCGATCGATTCGGGGAAGAAGAGCCTGTTTCTGTAGAAATCCCATATGATATTAGAACCGTTATGAGAGAACTTTTAGAAGATTCACCGAAAGATCGGTGGGGGCTATATCTTAATGTGCATTATGATATTTCAGAACTCTTGAAAAAAGCATTTCCAAACGAAAACATCAATGTTAGTAATGAGATAGAAAAAAGATTTGATTTTGCTCTCAATACAGTTCCGGAATATCTTGGTGGAAACGAGGTTGCGGATATTATTGATGATATACTCGATTCTATTCCTCAAAATTTGTCTAAAACTGTACGAATAAAACTTTGCAAGGAAAAACTTCGGAGACAGTTTCATATTGAATCGAACAAATATCCTCGTTGGATTCAAGAAGCAGAATGGCCTGTGGGAAAGAACAACGTCCCTATGCGTTTTATTTCCCAAAGGAGAAAAAAAGGAAAAGAATACGAAACTATGTTGTACACCGAGTTTTTGTTTGAAGATGTCACAACCGGCGAGCAACGTACCATTGAGCAATTCACGTAATCCTTTTAAAAAGAACACAGAACACAGGGGACGGTTCTATGTGTTGACAAATTAGAGAACACAGGGAGAGAACACAGGGGACGGTTCTATGTGTTGCCATTGCGGCGGCGGTGGTCGTTGCAGTGGCGGTGGTGGCAGCCGTTGTTGCAGCGGCAACGGCGGCAACTGGCGGTGCTGCTAGCGCGGCCTTATGTGCAGTTGGTTCTACACTCGCAGGAGCAGCCAAAGGTGCCGCCATCGGTGCAGTCGTCGGAGCAGCAACCGGTGCAGCAACCGGTGCAGCGGTAGGCGGTGTACAGGGTGCAGTTGAGGGTTACAAAGAAACCGGAACCCTCGAGGGCACATTGCAAGGAATGGGCAGAGGTGCCTTGAAAGGCGCTGTTGAGGGTGCTAAAGACGGACTCATTTCAGGTATGGTAAGCGGTGCATTTGCAGGTGCGATGAACCCCTCGTTCTGCTTCGTTGCGGGCACTACCGTACTGACTACGCTTGGCAAGAAGGCAATTGAAACCATTCAGGTTGGAGATACAATCCCTTGCGTTGATCACATTACTGGTGAAACTGCTGAAAAGCGAGTTGTTTCTACTACTGTCAATAAGGTAGACAGACTTATCGAACTTGACATTGATGGCGAGATTATCCAGTGTACCGAAACGCATCCTTTCCAGGTAAAAGGCAAGGGTTGGGTAGATGCTTGTAATCTGAATCCCGGAGATATCGTTTACACAAAGGATTGGAATACCGCAACAGTTAAAAGCATAAACCTACTGGAATTCGACGAGCCCGTAAAAGTTTTCAACTTTGAGGTTGAGGATTGTCATACGTATTTTGTAGGTGAACTAAGTATTTTAGTCCACAATGCAGGATGTGGTCAGAATCACCACTTCCTATCCAACAAAAACAAGACATATACTCCCAAATTTAAGGAAGTAACTAATAAATATGATCTTAATTTGAATGGAAATTGGAACATTAGGAATTTGGAAAACCATATAGGCAGACACACCAACAACTATCATGAATATATGCTCAAACAGGTTCAGTTTTTCGACAAAATCGCCAATGGAAATAAAGATGTTTTCTTAAATTTGTTTGAAGGCCTAAAGGATGTTATTTCAGCTAATCAGTGTATGATGTATATGTAAATAATTAGGAGGATCTAGAGTATGACTCAATACGAAACATTTGAAGCATGGTTAAATAAATATCTAATTTTAGATATTTCACCTAAAGTTAAAGCTATAAATTTTAACTTGTACGAATCTTCTGGTGGCGAAGATGAGTTTGATGTGCAACTAATCGGGGCGCCTCAATATGACCACGACGATCCTGATTGGGCGTGTAATGCTATTTTTTCTACCGGCGAAGATCTGTGTCATATAAAAGCAACCGATTGGGAGGATTGCTTACGAATTGTTGTGGAATATATTCAAAAATACTTATCGTTTGGGACTTATGCTAAAAAGATGAAGAACTTTCTTGCTGTAACAGCAGGTTTCGTTGATGGAGATTTGGAAATTATTCTCGAAAATTGATATAATTGCTTTATCAGGACAGAAAAAGACAGGGGAAAAAGACAGGGAAATGAGACAGGGGACGGTTCTCTGTCTTTTCCGACACCTACGGATATGCGACAAGCGGTTGGAAGGATCAATTGACCTCTTTCAACGGAGAAGCGTGTACGTATGACGCCCTCGGCAATCCCACAACTTATCGCGGAAAGACGCTAGAATGGACCAAGATAAGACGCCTTGCTAAATTTGGTGATGTGGAATTTACCTACAATGCCAACGGTTTAAGGAATAGTAAGACTGCAAACGGTGTAACGCATTCGTACATTCTTGAAGGCGATAAAATTCTTCGTGAAAATATAGGTACAAGTTCGCTCACATACTATTATGGCAATAATGGTATAATTGGTTTCAATTATAACGGTGTTGATTACTTCTATCACAAAAATATTCAGGGTGACGTTATTGCTATCTATACATCTTCTGGTGCAAAAGTGGCATCGTATGTGTATGATGCATGGGGTAACCACAAGATATTTGATGTGAACGGCAATGAAGTAACAACCACTACGCACATTGGATACATCAACCCCGTAAGATATAGAGGATACTATTACGATGTTGAGACAGGGCTCTACTATGTATCCAGCCGTTATTACGATCCTGAGATCGGTCGGTGGATTAATGCAGATAATCAAATAGCGGGCGTCGGTGGTGAAGTCTTGGGATACAATGTGTTTGCATATTATATAAACAATCCAGTCAATCTGTCCGACCCCACCGGAAACTGGCCGAAGTGGAAAGATGTAGTTAATTTTGGAAAAAAAGCGGTTGATTATCTTGTACAAGGTTTAATTAATTCACTAAATTCAATAGCTACCACTTTGATAAAGACCGTGCATTATAATAGAAATAAACTTAATAAAACTGATTATACACCAGAAGAATTAGGCGACCCTTTGCCAGACGATAAATCAAAATTTCACCAAAACAATAAAAAGGATAATAAGAGTAATAAGAAATATGTAATAGGGGAATGGTTCTCAAGTGAAGTAGTTTATTATTCTGATGGAACTATAAATAATACACCCGAAGACGAAGGTACATTTAATGTTTATTCTGGTGATAATATGATACTTAATTTTGCAGTGCATGGCACTTTTGATGTTATTCCTTATATGATTTGGGGTAATCGCCCAAATGATTCTACTACAATAATTGATAGATTTATTATGATTTTTCAATAATTATGAGTGAGGTTATATAAATGAAAAATAAAAAAAAATTGATTATATTGGCTTTTTTACTTATTTTTATTGTAGTTTTATCGATTTTCTGGAATACACCATATAGAAAAGCCGAACTTTTAGTTAAAGCAATAAAAGAAGAAGATTGTGAAAAAGTAGAAAAATTGCTCATTTCAGGTGTAGACCCAAATTTAACTACAACATCTGATATTACGGAATTTATACTAAATGCTTTAGAATCTACAGGAGAACGTCCGTTAAGCGTTGCTTGTGATGTTGGTAATCTTGAAATTGTTCAAATGCTCATAGATTATGGTGCAACTGCTGAACCGTATGATAAATGTGGTTGGAGTCCTTTGAATCAGACGTTATTCCATTATCAGCCTGAGGACGAAGCTATCGTAGAACTATTACTTAAACATGGTGCAGATATTAATGAAGATAATTCTTTTGGACAACCGATTTTTTATGCGGCAGAAATGATACCTAAGAAATATGATAGAAAAGAAGATAACAGGGTCTATTATATTGATGGCTATGACGCAGAAGTGGCTGAGGGGATTGCAAACATTGTAAAAATGCTTTTGGAATATGGTAGTTTTGATGTGAACTTAAAATCATCATATAATGATTCTACATTATTGATTGCAGCAACAAAAAGTGGGAATTTATGTCTTGTTAAATATTTGCTTTCTATGGGTTGTGATGCTACAGAAAAAGATAACGCTAACAAAACAGCTTTGGATTATGCCGTGCAATCAAACAATAAAGATATTATTGCACTGTTAGAAAACTAGAACACAACGGGAGACAGGGGGACGGTTCTCTTGTCTCCCAAACGGCGCTGAATACCCCGATAATGCTGTAGTAGGATTCAGACTTGACGGTAAATTTACCGACCAAACGACAAAAGACGGTTTAGGAAGAGTTACAACCAAAACGCTTACGGTAGAAAACTCACCGTTGTTTACAGAAAATTACAGTTATTTAAAAACCACTTTTGCAAGCGGAGACACAAGGGGACGGTTCTCTTGTGTTGACAAAATGAGTCAGGAGACAGGGGGGACGGTTCTCTGTCTTTTACGACACCTACGGATATGCGACAAGCGGTTGGAAGGATCAGTTGACCTCTTTCAACGGCGAAGCGTGTACGTATGACGCCCTCAGAGAACACAGGGGACGGTTCTATGTGTTGACAAATTGGCAGGTTAATGGTATGATTTTCAAGGGTGAGAATTATGCCGAGAGAGGCCCGAAGAAAAAGTGAAAGCGGAATATACCATATAATGCTCCGCGGAATTAATCA
>JAZRTY010000015.1:0-1688 GCA_045652245.1 Eubacteriales bacterium
AGGCATTACATTGGGGCAAACATAAACCTCACAGTCCTTTAATATCTCCTGACACTCTCTTGCTGCTGTGCGGTTACCCGCAATTACAATAGGAAAATCCGGTTTCATCTCTGCCAGCATTTTCGCATTGTGCAGAATACATTCCTTATTTCCGCCATCTGTTCCGCCTACCAGAAGAAAAATATCCGGACTGGTTTTACTGATTTCTTTAATATCTTCCTCAGTCAACTCAAAGGCATATATGCCTACTGTTTTTGCTCCGGCTCCAAGACTTGCAAGCCTTGCAGCCTCTCCGGTAAGCTCCGGCACAAGACCGCTTGTGACCATCCGAAGACCTCCTGCAGCTGAAGAGCACGCGTAGCAAGCATCGTAAGAAATTTTACCGGCTTTCTCTTCTAAGATTTTAAGTCCTTTATTAAGACCGTCATTTATGTCAGTCTGGACTGTGGTATATGATGTGGCTGTTCCAAGAATCTCTTCTTTATCAACATCTACCGCCGTAAGCTTTGTATATGTACTGCCAAAATCAATCAGCAAGACGTTCTTCATTTTAATTTTCACCGTCCATGTTTAAAAGCTCACGGAGAGCCTGTATAGCAGCCTCAGGTGGAGTACCCGGCGGAAATGCCCTGTCGAAGCCCATTGCCTCGAAGCGTTTTTCCACATCTTCAAATTTTTGTTTGCCGATAACGATATTGCCACCAACAATTAAGGGAATGCCTTTAAGTCCTGCTTCATCACACTTTTCACGCATACCACGACAGTCGAGTTCCCCCTGTCCGTAAAGAGAAGAAACAACTATGGCATCTGCATTGGATTCTATGGCTGCTGCAATGTACTCTTCCTGAGAAACCATAACACCGAGGTTAACAACTTCAAAACCAGCTTCCGTAAAAGCATGGTACAAAATCTTATTGCCTACGGCATGAACATCAGCGCCAATAACACCAATGACCAGAACTTTTTTTTCTCTGTTATCCATATCAATACCTCATTATATTAATTTAGATATAACTATAATTGTTATATATCTATATAATACAATGTGATATATCATTTGTCAAGACAAAAATGGTGTTTTTTTATTTGTAAATCGTTTTTTCGTCCCGGATTTTTTTGATTTTAGTTTCAAGGTACAGAACAGAACCCTCGTCCATTTCGTAATTGCAATCAATTACATCACCTTTGAACTTCACTATAGACTTAACAGTATTGGTATCAAAGTATTTTTCGTAATTTTTAGGAACAAGAATCGTATCTTTTCCCTTAAGATATTTTTCCAAGCATACACCATCACCGACAATCAGTGGATTGCTTAAAATAACATCTTCTGCATACATTTCACAAGTATTATATATAAGTTCCGCAAAGCGCACGCTATATCCTACAATACCAATTTTTTCACCTGCACGAAGTTTGATAATATGTGACAAACAACGCGAAGAGGGTCTTAGCGCCACTCGCGCTATTCTTTTTTTGTCAGGAACAACATTTTCCAGATATTGTGAGTGCAAAGATGTTGTAACAATGAGATCAAAATCCTCACTCAGCTTATATGGATACTGTTTTATGCTGTCAAATGTATAAGAATATAAGTCAAGCTCATCAATATGCCTAAGCTGTTCAGACATCTGTGACAGATTTTCAGGATTGCATTCAACCACCGCGACCTTTACATGAGTTTCCTC
>JAZRTY010000016.1:0-23142 GCA_045652245.1 Eubacteriales bacterium
GACATGGCTACGATCCGACTTCACCTGCCAAGCTTTTTGAAAAAAGCTTGACCAAAAACTTTAACACTTTTACGCCGACCAATCGTGCTTCGCACAACAGGTCGGCGTGGTTTTTTTATAAAAATAACACAAGCACCAAAATAACGCAAAAGTCTATCCATCCTGTGCCGTACTACAATAACAAGCCAGAAAAACCCTTACGTCGTTGTTTGACACAGAACAAAGTTTCAATTGCACCAAAATAACGCAAAAGTCTAAATTTCGTGTGCAGAACTTGCCCTACAAGCCAGAAAAACTCGTATGCCGTTGTTTGGCATACGAGTTTTTAAGTGTTAAAGTTTTTTGGTTACTTTTTTTCAAAAAAGTAACTATCTCTGTACTCTGCCGGAACCACCGTTCTTGATGAGGGATTCAACCTCGTCAACTGTTACAAGGTTAAAGTCACCTGCGATAGAGTGCTTAAGACAAGATGCTGCAACAGCAAATTCGATAATGTCCTGATTTGCCTTTCCTGCAAGGATAGCATAAATAAGACCACCACCGAAGGAGTCACCACCACCAACTCTGTCAACAATGTGGATGTGATAAGTATTTGAGAAGTAGTATTCACCGTCAGCATAAAGCATAGCTGCCCAGTCGTTGTCGTTAGCAGAAATAGAAGAACGAAGTGTGATTGCAACCTTTTCAAAGCCGAACTTGTCAGCAAGCTGCTTTGCAACACTCTTGTATGCCTCGTGGCTTACAACACCTGCGTCAACGTTTGTGTTTTCAGCCTTGATTCCGAATACCTTTTCAGCATCCTCTTCGTTAGCAATACAAACATTTACATAAGGCATAAGCTCGCCCATAACCTTGCCTGCCTTTTCACTTGTCCAGAGCTTCTTTCTGAAGTTGAGGTCGCAGCTTACCTTAATACCCTTAGCACGGCAAACCTTGAGTGCGTCAAGAGTAATCTTTGCAACATTGTCACCAAGAGCAGGAGTGATACCTGTAAAGTGGAACCAGTCAGCACCCTCGAGTATCTTTTCCCAGTCAAAATCTGTGTCCTTTGCTTCCATAATAGCAGAATGAGCTCTGTCGTAGATAACCTTTGAAGGTCTCTGAGAAGCGCCGTTTTCAAGGAAGTAGATACCTACTCTGTCGCCGCCTCTTACGATTTCGCTTGTGTCAACGCCATACTGACGGAGAGAATTTACTGCAGCCTGACCGATTTCGTGGGTCGGAAGCTTTGTTACAAATGCAGAATCCATACCGTAGTTTGCAAGAGAAACCGAAACGTTAGCTTCTCCACCACCGTAGCAAACCTCAAAAGCATTTGAATTGATGAATCTTCCGTTTGCATGAGGATTGAGTCTTAACATAATTTCGCCAAAACATACTGTTCTCATATTTTTTCCTTTCCGTCGCCATATGCGACAATAAAATAAAATTAAATGTAATATATTGCATTTTCCTGCAATATGTGATAAAATTAAAATAGAAAATCGAATTTCTCACAACTATAATATACTACAAATTTTACCATATGTCAAGAGAAAAACCGAACTTTCGTTATTTTTTCAGAGCTGTCGGGTTTTCATAGCTTTATATATAAGGAAGGAAAAAATTATGCTACAGGTTGAAATAATATACCTTGGTGGTGAAAAGGAAAGCTACTACGCAGACGCCGCAAAGGAATATATAAAACGCTTATCAGGTCTTTGCAGTTTTTCCGAAAAAGTAATAAAGGACGAAAGACTGCCACAGGAGCCGAATGAAGCACAAATAAGTGTTGCACTTGAAAAGGAAGCCGACAGAGTACTTGCCTCTGTTCGTCCTCAACATCTGAAGGTCGCTCTTTGCATTGAGGGAAAGCAGATAAGCTCCGAAGAGCTTGCACAGACGCTTGAAGATATACCACTTCGTGGCTTTTCAGGGGTTACATTTATTATCGGCTCAAGCTTCGGACTTTCGGAAAAAGTAAAAAAGGCGTGTGATATGAGAATTTCAATGTCAAAAATGACCTTCCCACACAGACTTGCAAGAATTATGCTGCTCGAACAGATTTATCGTGGCTTTTCTATTGTGCAGGGTAGAAAATACCACAAGTGATTTTTGTACAATAGTGACATATTTTTTGTTTTTCCGACAAAAAAATAAAAAAGACTTTACAAACCGGAAAAATTATGATACAATATATGCAGTTGGAAACAGGCGTGAACAAATCTTTAAATGGTACAGAGATGCCGTAAGATTTCATAATGTCACAGCAGGTTTTGTCTGCAGTTTTTAAGGAAATCTTGCGAGGGTGTACTCTTTCGCAGGAATTTTTTTATGCCTATTTTAAGCAAAATCGGGGAAGGGGTGCAATATGCCGACATTAAAAGCTAAAATAATCGACGAAAACGGTGTGCGACGCGCACTTATGCGAATTTCCCATGAAATATGCGAGGCAAATAAGGGTATTGATAATGTAATCCTTGTCGGAGTTCGGCGCCGTGGGGTTTCTCTTGCGAACATGATTTGCGAAAACCTCGAAAAGATAGAGGGCGTTCGAGTGCCTACCTTTGAGCTTGATATCACCTTTTACCGTGACGACCTTGAAAAGATGACCGAAATTCCGTCATATCGCAAAAACCACGAAGTTTTCCAGGTGAACGGCAAAAAAGTAATTATCGTTGACGACGTAATTTACACCGGCAGAACTGCAAGGGCAGCACTCGAAGCGATTTTCTCAATGGGAAGACCGTCAAAAATCCAGCTGGCAGTGCTGGTTGACAGGGGGCATCGTGAGCTTCCGATACGTGCCGACTATGTGGGGAAAACAATTCCGACTTCAAAAAGCGAGATAGTTAAAGTCGGTACAACCGACTATGACGGTTTTCTCGGAGTTGACCTGTATGAACAGGACTGATTTCCGGTATTATTGTGCGAAGGTATAATCGCACTTAATATAAATAAAAATTTTTAATTACGGAGGTAGATGTTATGCAGCTTATTTATAACATCAAAGACAAACCTAAATTCTCGGCAAATATCGTATTTGCTATTCAGCAGCTTCTTGCCATTATGGCAGCGACAATCGCAGTTCCTGCGATAGTTCAAAACGGAATGACAGCTTCTGCAGCCCTCTTCGGTGCAGGTGTTGGTACTCTGGTTTATCAGCTTTTCACAAAATTCAGAAGCCCTGTTTTCCTCGGCTCATCCTTTGCATTCATAGGCTCAATGCTCGCAGCCTTTGCAGGTGGCGTTTCAATGTCGCTTGGCTTCCTCGGACTTATCCTTGGTGCAATTTTTGCAGGTCTTGTTTATGTAGTTATCGCAATTATCGTAAAATGTGTAGGTGTATCTTGGATTAACAAGCTTATGCCTCCGGTTGTAATAGGTCCGACAGTTGCAATTATCGGTCTGTCTCTTGCAAGCGCTGCTATCAGCGACGTTTTCTCATACGGTGCGCATGACGGAAACGGTTATGTTATGACAACAAGCGCGTGGGTTTCCTTTATCTGCGCTATGGTTACACTTTTTGTTGTAATTCTCTGCTCTACCTACGGCAAGAAAATGGCAAAGCTCATTCCGTTTATTATCGGTATTCTTGCAGGCTACATTGTAGGTCTTATCTTTACTCTTATCGGTGATGCTACCGGTAATGATGCTCTTAAGATTATTGATTTCGCTCCCTTTGCAGCCCTTGTTGACGGCGGTGTATCTCTTAAGACATTCTTGGCACTTCCTCAGTTCACATTTGTTGAAGCTTTCAAGGGAGTAGCAGAATTTAGCTGGACATACGTTGCAACAATCGCAGTAGCTTATGTTCCTGTTGCTTTCGTTGTATTTGCTGAGCATATAGCTGACCACAAGAACCTCTCCTCTATTGTTGAAGCAGACCTTCTTGAAAATCCCGGACTTCACAGAACACTTCTCGGTGACGGTATCGGCTCTGCAGTAGGTGCGTTCTTCGGCGGTTGCCCGAATACTACATACGGTGAATCTGTTGGTTGTGTTGCAATTACTAAGAATGCTTCTGTATCTACAATTACAATCGCAGCTATTATGTCAATTATAGTTTCCTTTATTTCACCCCTTGTTGCGTTCCTCGATTCTATTCCGGGTTGCGTTATGGGTGGCGTTTGTATGACTCTTTACGGCTTTATCGCTGTATCCGGTCTTAAGATGCTTCAGAAGGTTAACCTTGAAGAAAACAAGAATCTCTTTACAGCATCTGCTATCCTTATTGCAGGTATCGGTGGTATGGCTATGTCTATCGGCAAGGTTACTCTTACTGCTATTGCTTGTGCACTCGTTCTCGGTATTATCGTTAACGTTGTACTTTCAGGTAAAAAGGAATAAAGCATTTTTCGTGGGCTGCCGCCCACACCTGCCAAGCTTTTTGTAAAAAAATTGGCCAAAAACTTTAAATATTGTGCCGGACTGTTCCACTTTGTGAAACAGTCCGGCGTGTTTTTTATAATTAGTAAAAGACAAAAACCACGCCGACCTGTTGTGCGAAGCACGATTGGTCGGCGTAAAATATTAAAGTTTTTTGCCCCTCTTTTTTTCAAAAAAGAGGGCGTGGGGTTTGGGGACGAGTAGTCCCCAAGAAAGAGAGTGCTTTAGTGTACAATCGACGCACCACTGCAAATAATACAGGTTCCCGAAACGTAGGATGCTTCATCACTTGCAAGGAAAGCAACAAGCGCTGCAATTTCCTCAGGTTGTCCCAGTCTTTGCATCGGAGTTGCTGAAATTTTACTGTTCAGCATATCCTCAGGAATGGCACGCATCATCTCTGTATCAATATAACCGGGCAGAACACAGTTAACTGTAATTCCTTTTCTGCCAAGCTCTTTTGCAAGAGTTCTTGTCATTCCTTCCATCGCTGCCTTGGATGCGCTGTAATTTGCCTGCCCTGCATTACCGTAAGACGAGGTAGAAGAAATATTTACAATTCTGCCGTAACCCTGCTCACGCATCACCGGTACTGCATTATAGATACAATTGTATGTGCCAAAGAAATTCACATTCATAACCTGATGCATTTGCGCAGGAGTCATTTTGTGGAACATGGCATCTCTTGTGACGCCGGCGTTATTAACCAATATATCAAGTCGTGAGAACTCACGCAATATGTATTCAAAGCTTTCACGAACCTTCTGCTCGTCAGAAATATCACAGCATACGGCAAGAATCTTATTTCCGTAAACAGACAACTCCTGAGCAGTATTTTTCACCTGCGCTTCGTCGTAATCGAGCAGCGCAAGCCCCCCGATTCCTTCTTTTGCAAGACGTTGCGCAATAGCTTTGCCTATTCCTTTTCCGGCACCTGTTACAACGGCATATTTATCTTTAAAGTCGTACATAATTTTTCCTCGTTTTATTTGCGCAAATTCTCAATAATTGTAGTAACACCGAGTCCACCACCACAGCAGGAAGTAAACAGACCGTATCTTCCGCCTCTGCGTTCAAGCTCACGCATTGTGAACATTGCAATTCTGCCGCCTGACGCGCCGTTGGCGTGACCAAACGCAATTGCACCACCGTTGGGGTTCCAGATTTCACGGTTGATTTTCTTGCCACTCTTTTCTTCGATTTCTCTGATTACACCGAGGTTCTGAACAGCAAATGCTTCGTTACATTCCCAAACGTCGATATCATCAACTGTAAGACCTGCACGACGCAAAGCATCAAGGCTCGCATTTACAGGACCAAGCCCCATAAATTTGGGGTCAAGTGCGCTGTTACCTGCCATAACAAAACGTGCATACGGAGTATAACCGAGTTCCTTTGCTTTTTCTTCGCTCATAAGAAGAAGCATAGCTCCACCGTCGTTTCTGCCTGAAGCATTACCTGCAGTAGTGACACCGTCCGGCTTTACACTTGCAAGCTTTGCAAGACCTTCCATTGTAGTTGTCGGACGGAGAAATTCGTCTGATGCAAAAACAACTTCGGGGGTCTTCTTTGTAGCAGGCAAAACTACGGGGATTATCTCATCCTTGAAATATCCGTTTTCGGTAGCACGAGCAGCACGCATCTGGCTGTTATATGCAAATTCGTCGCACTCCTCACGTGTAATGCCGTGCTTCTGTGCGATATTTTCAGCTGTTGTAATCATATCACAGGCATCTGCATCAACAGGAGAAAGCTTCTGTGGGATAGATGTCGGGGGAATGAGCTTATACGGCTCGGTTGCCATAGAGAATTTACAATAAAGCTGGCTGTAGGATTCTGCTCCACCTGCAATCATAATATCGGCAGTTCCAATCATAATAGCTGCCGCTGCGTGGTTTATTGCATCAATTGCAGAGCCGCACTGACGTTCAACATAGCTTGTCCAGGTATCATATCCGAGCTTTGATTTGAGTACTGCATATCTTGCAGGCGCGTGAGTGCCGCAATCGTGAAGCGCACTTCCCATATACACACCGTCAATATGTCCACCACGTTCTAAAATCTGTGTCTTTTCAAGAAGTCCGTCTATTGCCATAGCAGCAAGATGTGTCATCGGGAACTGACGGAGAGTTCCTCCGAGTTTTCCGAATCCGGTTCTTACACCGTCAACAATTACTACATTTCTCATTTTAAATCCTCCAAATTTAATAATATTCAGATTGATAATATTATTTTTAAGTAATTATATAATAACACACAACCGAATATTTGTCAATATATTTTTTTAAAACAAGCATAATAACACAATAAACATAAACATAATTAAAAAAATGATTCATCTTACATTTAAATGCCAAAATACACATTTTTTAAAAATATTTAGGTTTTTGTATTGACAAACCGACACTTCGGGGTTATAATGGACTTGTAATTTTAGTTTTGGAGGTATTTTCATGGATAAACCTTTAGCCGGTATAAAGGTGCTCGATTTTTCCACCTTCGTTGCAGCTCCTACCTGTGCCCGATTACTTGCAGATATGGGTGCTGAGGTTATAAAGGTCGAGCATCCCGACGGTGACAACTGGAGAACAACGGCAATAAGCTATATTCCTGCAAGATTTTCCGAAGACGAAAATCCTGTCTTTGATATGTATAACGCAGGGAAAAAGCATATTGCATTAAATCTTAAAACAAGTGAGGGAAGTGAGATTTTCCACAAGCTTCTGGCGCAAAGTGATGTACTTGTTACAAACACACGTCCGGCAGCACTCAAAAGACTCGGAATTTCATACGAAGATTTAAAGGACAGATACCCCTCTCTTGTATATGCCGCTGTTCTCGGATACGGTGAAAACGGCCCGGATGCAGAAAAGCCTGCATTTGATACAACGGCATTCTGGGCAAGAAGTGGCTTCCTGCGTGATATGGCAATAATTACAAAGGATTACCACCCCTTGAGTCCACCATTCGGAGTAGGCGACGTATTTACGGGAGTATTGCTTATGGGTGAGATTTGTGCAGCACTCCTTCGCCGCGAAAAAACCGGAAAGGGTGACTATGTTCGTTCAGGTCTTTTCCATAACGGAATATTCTCTATGGGTATTATGAATACAATTACACAAAAACCCTTCGGACGTGTATATCCCAAGGTAAGATACGACCACGGCGCGCCCGGTGGTATATATCAGTGTAAGGACAACGAATGGGTGTTTCTTGCAAGTTCCTACGGTCCTAAAATGTACCCTGCCATGTATAAGGCTATGGGTATTGAATGGGTTGAAACTGACGAAAGATTTTCAACTTCCGCGGGAAGAATTGCAAATATGGAGGCTTATTTTGGCGTATTCAAGGAGCGTTTTCTTGAAAAAACAAGCACCGAATGGCTGGAAATTTTTGAAGCAGCAGACATTCCTTTAGGACCTCTCAAGCATTTCTCTGATGTATCCGAGGACGAACAGGCGTGGGCAAACGGATACCTTGAACACGTAACCTTTGCAAACGGAAGAACTGACGTTGTGCCAAGCAGCCCTATTGATATGGATTCTGTCGGAGAGCTTAAAACAGTACCTGCTCCACGTCAGTATGCACACACAGCGCAAATTCTAAAAGAGCTCGGCTATACAGATGAACAGATTGAAGAATTGTGCGCTTCGGGTGCAATTCGCAAGGACGCATAGTCTTGAACAGAGTAAAATTTATAAAAATACATATACAAAAAGGAGAAATAATTATGGAAATTCGTACAGTAGCAGTTATCGGTGGTGGAGCGATGGGCAGACAGATTGCACTCAATACTGCAATTTACCCCTTCGAAGTTTATCTTACAGACAACAACTCCGAGGTACTTACAAAGGTTGAGGAATGGAAGGAAAGCTATCTTGCAGGCAGAATTGCCAAAGGCAGAATGACACAGGAGCAGGTTGATGAAATAAAGAGCCGTTTCCATATAGTTCCTTCTATGAAAGAGGCTGTAAAGGATGCAGACCTCGTTATTGAAGTAGTAGTTGAAAGACAGGATGTAAAGGAAGAAATCTTCAAGCGTCTTGGTGAGCTTTGCCGTCCCGATACAATCCTTGCTACAAACTCAAGCTTTATGGTATCCTCACTCTTTAAAGATTTAGTACCAAATCCGTCACGTCTTTGCAATCTTCACTATTTCAACCCTGCACTCGTTATGAAGCTTACAGAAATTGTAAAGGGTGAACACACATCACAAGAAACAATCGAAGCACTCCGTGAATTCTCGATAGCTACCGGAAAGACACCTGCAATCCTCAACAAGGAAATAGACGGCTTTATCGTAAACAGAGTTCTTTCGGTAATTTACAAGGAAGTACGTACTCTTGTAGAAGAGGGTTACTGCTCATACGAGGATATTGACAATGCGTGTGAAAAAGGACTCAATCATCCTATGGGCCCGTTCAGACTCAACGACCTGACAGGTCTTGACTTAACATTTGATATTATGCAGAAAAATTACAATAACACAGGTATTAAGCCTCCGTGTTATGACCTGATAAAGGGCTTGGTTGATAAGGGCTGGTACGGTACAAAGACCGGTCGTGGTTTCTACGACTACAGCAAATAATAAAAAATAATTAACCCCACCTGCTTTTGCAGGTGGGGTTTTCTTAGTTCTCTTCCAACTCGCTTGTATCAAGGTTTATCATTTCCTGTGTTATTTGCTTTTGTGCAAGAACACTGTACATAAATTTCTTTGTTCTTTCTGTGTATTCTTTGTTGTCGGAATGAATCAGTATTTCAGACGGATATGCCCTGCGACACTGTCCGGGAGTTATTCCGACATATTTCAAAAACACACGGTTAAAATGGCTGACAGAAGCAAACCCACACATTTCTGCAACACGTGTAAGATTGTATTCGCTGTAAACCACAAGCTCTGCGGCTCTGCGTATACGTATAAAATTGAGGCTGTCAAGGATTGTTGAATTAGTGTCTTTTTTAAAGGAATCGCAAAGATAGCTCTTGTTACGGTTCAAAGCCGAAGCCAGAGAATCCAGCGACAAATCCTCGTGATAATGTGACTCAAGATATCTTACTATCTGCTGTGAGAGCTTCGAGTAGTCCGAAGCATCAATATATCGGAATTGCTGTTCTCTTGTGTGTCTTTCGTTTTCCCCGAACAAATTAAGAAGCGCCAGCAAATAAGAGCTTGTCGCCTGGTCGCTGTGATTGGCAAAGGTCGTATATTCATTTAATATTTGTTCAAACAGCATACCGATTATTTTATTATCGGAAATGCAGGTTCCACGACGGAAAACCTGTGCATCAAGCGCACCCTTTGTAAGAGAAAACTTAATTTCCAGATATTCAACGGTGGTTTTGCCGTTATTTATATAAGTATGGTCGCTTTTTCTCGGTACCAGCACACAGTTGCCCGAGGAAAGCTTGTATCCTTCGCCATCAATTACAAAATCAAACTCTCCGGTCAGCATATATATCATATGGTAATAAGGATGGTTGTGGTTTTTAACACCCTCGCCGGTTGAAGCATAAGAATGTGAAACCCAAAGAATCTGAGGTTTATCCATTTCAATACCCCCTTTGCAGACTATTATATCACAAATTATATATTTTTGCAAGTAAAAACTTTTCACACGCCGCAAAGCAACATATCGCATCCGCCGGGATATATCCCACCGAAGGTATCGCAAATTCTGTCAGGAATTTATATCGTTGAAACAAGAACCATAGAGATATTTTATAATTTTGTTTTGCGGAGCAACACTTCCTTTTCTTTTCTCTATTCTCTCTTATCTATTCTCTGAAACGACAAATTTTAGAGAAGAGTGAAAAGCGAACAGTGAATAGATAAGAGTACAAAAAGAAACGACAATCTCCTGTCGAAAATTGTCGTTTCTTTTTGGGGTGAAATATCGGATTCGAACCGACGACCTCCAGGGCCACAACCTGGCGCTCTAACCAACTGAGCTAATCCCACCATATATAGAGAGAAAAAATGGCGTGCCTTGAGAAAATTAAATGCTTCGCATTTAATAAGTGAAATTACTTCGTAATTTCTTTGGACGAGTCCCTCTGCACCACGCATTTTAAAAAAATGGCGTGCCTTGGGGGACTCGAACCCCCGACCTACTGCTTAGAAGGCAGTTGCTCTATCCTGCTGAGCTAAAGGCACGTGAGAAAAATAAAACGATTTCGACAAAATCGGAAATCGTCGTTGGAGCGGGTGAAGGGAATCGAACCCTCGTAATCAGCTTGGAAGGCTGGAATTCTACCATTGAACTACACCCGCATATTGCGGCACTCCATTAAGTGCCTAAATATCATACCACATTTTTGTGTGTTTGTCAAGTCTTTTTCGGAATTTTTTTAAAGTTTTCTTAATTGTCAAATATCCCGTTCTTTATCTGTTCCTTTTTATTGATATATACAAAAACCCCCTTACACCGAAATCCGGCGTAAAGGGGGGTGGTACTGAAATTTTACCGCGAAATTATTTATTATCCTTTTCCGACAGCTTTCCACCTATAAAACCTCCGAGCATAGAGGAAACGTCAATACCCGTTGATTCGCGTATTCCATCGATAACCTGGTTTGTACCGGTCATAACATCACGGATAAGCTTTGTTGAGTTGCCCTCTCCGTACATAACAATCTTTTCTGTCTGTGAAAGTGGTGCTGCCGCATTCTTTACAACCTCAGGAAGTGCCGACAGATACATTTCAAGAACAGAAGCCTCGCCCATCTTCTTCTGAGCTTCTGCTTTCTTTTCAATAGCCTCAGCCTCGGCAAGCCCTTTCGCTCTTATACCCTCTGCCTCCTGCTCCATAGCAAATCTTATAGCCTCAGCCTCTGCCTTTTTCGCTTCTGCTTCCTTTATAGCCTCATACGCCTGCGCATCTGCTTCTCTCTGGCGTCTTATAAGGTCAGCCTCGGCTTCCTTTTCTGCCTTGTATTTCATAGCATCCGCCTGCTTTCTGATTTCGGCATCAAGCTGACGCTCCTTGATTGCAATTTCCTTTTCGGCAAGCTCTGTTTCCTTCTGAAGTCGTGCTATATCTGCATCTGCCTTTGTAATTTCAATTGTTTTTCTCTGATTTTCCTGCTGAATTGAATACGCAGCATCCGCTTCCGCTTTCTTGTTGTCAGCCTGCGCACGAAGGTCTGCCTTCTGGATTTCAAGCTCGGTATTCTGCTCTGCGATTTTTCTTTCAGCCTGTACCTTTACGGCATTTGCTTCCTGCTCGGCATTCGCCGTTGCAATTGCGATATCCTTCTGTGCATTTGCCTTTGCTATCTGGGCATTCTTTCTTATCTGCTCGATATTGTCAATACCCATATTTTCGATAGTACCTGCACCGTCCTTGAAGTTCTGGATGTTAAAGTTTACAACCTCGATACCGAGCTTCTGCATATCGGGTACTACGTTTTCTGTAATCTTCTTAGCAACGCCTTGTCTGTCCTGTACCATTTCCTTAAGACCGACAGAACCCACAATTTCACGCATATTACCCTCGAGCACCTGTGTTACAAGGTGGATAAGCTCGGGCTGTCGCATACCGAGAAGTGCCTCGGCAGCACGTGTTAAGCATTCCTTGTCTGAGGAAATTTTAATATTGGCAACACCGTCAACCATTACGTTTATAAACTCGTTTGTCGGTACTGCCTCGGTAGTCTTGACGTCTACCTGCATAACCTTAAGAGATAATTTGTCCACTCTTTCAAAGAACGGAACTCTCCAGCCTGCCTTACCGATAAGAACTCTTTTTTTGCCAAGACCTGTGATAATGTACGCCATATCCGGCGGAGCTTTAAGATAGCCCGAAACGAAAAGTATCAATATTACAATTATTGCACCTACAATTATTTCTGTCATAATGTTTCTCCTTTTTAAATACTAATTTATTCTTCAGATTTATTTTCCCCACTATCCTCTTTTATATCCCCGTTTGCCTGCGCAGGATATTCCGATTGTTGTGAGTTCTGCGTGTTATCTGTGCTTTGTGCCTGATTATTGTATGTACTATTCTGAAAACCCTGATAGGGTTGATAGGTCTCGTAAGGATTTTCAAGGTCGTGTCTTACGGTGGGAATTCCTGTAATATCGCAGAAACGGACAGCCTGCGAAGCACAAATATAGGGCGCCAGGAAGATAGATGCGACAATACCACCTATACCTAACAAAGTAAGGTATGTAAGAGGAAGAAGCAAAAACCAACCGATGAAGCTTAAGTCGAGTAAAAAGTTTTCGCGTTTGTGTCCGTTTGCCGTTTCTTTTGCAAGGCGTACTACCTGACGAACCTTCAGACTTGGGTCTTTTGCAAGAATAAAGAATGAAAGACTGTATTTGTAGATGGCATAAATCATAAGAATCAATGAAATTACGAAAAACTCGATTACACCAAACATCAGAAGAACCTTTATGTATGCAGGCTGGCTCGTGTACAAAACTTCCATATAAATAATTCGGCAGATAATTGCAGGAATAAGACCTACAAGCCCCCACAGCACGACTTTCAAAAGAATAATCAGGGAAACCCAAAGACTCTTTAACGGACATTTTTTAAAGGAAAAGAACAAATCCGAAATTTTAGCATTATTTGAGGATACAAGATTCAGGTAATATCTTGACACGCCAACGAATAGATTTGCACTTAACGCAAAGAAAACAAGAAACAAAAAGATTGAGATTAACGAACCAATAACCAACAGAACGATTGCTGTTACAACTCCAATACCCGAAAGCAGATTTTCAAGATTCGGAACAGTCGTAAAAGCATCGACAAAGTCAGCGTTATGGTATATTGTATCTTTAAAGAAATCTAAAGTGATAATACTTCCTACTGTCGTAAGAGTTCTCGTAACGATATTCAGAAAATAATAACCGGCACACATACTTCCTGTAAGAAAAATACAAATAAATGCAACAAGGGCAGAATTTCCCCAGGTATTTGAAAGAGCCTGTCTTGCCGCAAGCTTTGTGTCTTTGCTTGTTCTGATGTTCATTTTCTTCGCCTCCTGTTTTTAAGTCTCTTCGGAAAATTTTATGCAGCACAGATAACAAAAAGACTTTTACGGCATATTCACCATAAAAGTCCTTGAAAAATCTTTAAGGATTCCGAACACGCCGAGCTGTTCCCTTCGTTGTAAACATTATACCAAAAAACAACAGCCTTGTCAATAGCGCATGACAAAAAACGACATTTGCAAAACCTTTTAAGACCTTACACTATTTATTTGTAATAACACTTGCCTGAGTACCCGAAAAACCACTCTGTCTTCTGTGTGAAAAGAAAAGCATCCCTCTCTCGTTTTCTGTACAGCAGGTGCAGATATTAAGAAAATCTATGTTTTCCCTCGGTACTCCCGAAAGGTGTGCAAGATACGCACACATTTTTCCAATTGCGAAGTGGTACTTGTTTTGCGACTTTTCCACACCTTTTTTTGTGAGTGTGAAAAACTGCGAAATTTTCTCCTGCTTTCCGAAGCTTTTTAAAGTGTATTCGGCTTCAAGATATACGTCGTAGCTTACCTCATAGCAGCAATCTGCAATACATGGACCTATTGCACAATAAATATTTTCTGTACTGCTTCCATTTTTTACCATTTCCTCTATTGCTGCACCAACAATATTCCGGCAAGTGCCACGCCAACCCGAATGAACTGCGCACACGCTCCTTGTTTCCTTATCGGCAATAAGTACGGGGACACAATCGGCAGATTTTACACAGACAGCGGAGATATTTTCCTCGTTCCCACAAAGCAACAGTCCGTCGCTGTCCTCGTATTTTTCCGAGCCCTTGAGTATTCCCATACCTGCATAAGTTTTATCTACCTTTATAATCTCTTTTCCGTGTACCTGATTTGCACAGACGGCAGTTTCGGGTACGGCTCCGACAAGCGACAGAGCTCTGCGGAAGTTTTCCACAGTATTTTCATATTTATCAAAGTTTCCGTTCCTGTCTTTTCGCCGGGTGCTTACATTCAGAGAGTCGAAATCACCACAGCTTACACCACCGTGCCTACAGGTAAAGGCGTGCTTTATTCCTATTGAGTCAAGAAGTGGGCTGGTAAGATAGAGGATACCGTTTTGTTCTTTGATATTAAGATTCATTTTTGTTACCTTTCACCGTTTTACAGGACGCAATCAGCATTACTCTGATACTTGTGCAAACGGAATCGAGTTTTTTATAGGTTGTTTCATCGATATAATTCGTTTTATATAAAAGTTCAAGCCAATATCCTGTTTCGTTTGCTTCTTTTAAGGCGATTTCAAGTTTTGAAACAAAATCCTTCTTACCTTGTGCGTATTGTGCTTCGTGAATATTGGCACCAATACTTGTACCACTTCTGCCAATTTGGTTAGAAATGATAGATTCGTGGTTTGCTTTCAAAGTCTTTACAAGATTTATGATATCTACGGAAAAATCCATAGAAAGATCTGCAAGTTTATTTTCTTTCACTAAACCGCCCCCTTCTTTATCATTATATCATAAAAATTGGAATATTTCAACGATGTATCACCTGACGGTGATATGATGTTTTTAGCTTCGCTCAAAATGATGTGCTCGTTTTACTCGCAATGATGCGATGTTTGCCATAAATGTGGCGAAGCCACACATCATTCCCGAAAGGAACATCATTGGCTCTGCCACATCATTTGCCGCAAGGCAAACATCATTGAAAAAACCACTTTTAATTCTTTAATGATGTATCACCTGCCGGTGATATGATATTTTTCGCTTCGCTCAAAATGATGTTGCTCGTTTCACTCGCAATGATGCGATGTTTGCCATAAATGTGGCGAAGCCACACATCATTCCCGAAGGGAACATCATTGGCGAAGCCTACATCATTTGCCGCAAGGCAAACATCATTGAAAAATCTCATTTTTAAATTTTTAATGATACATCACCTGCCGGTGATATGATGTTTTTCGCTTTGCTCAAAATGATGTTGCTCGTTTTACTCGCAATGATGCGATGTTTGCCATAAAATGTGCCGTCAGGCACACATCATTCCCGAAGGGAACATCATTGGCTCTGCCACATCATTTGCCGCAAGGCAAACATCATTGAAAAAAGCACTTCTTACGAAGTGCTTTTTTCTGGTGGGGGAAGGTGGATTCGGACCACCGAAGTCGAAGACAACAGATTTACAGTCTGCCCCCTTTGGCCACTCGGGAATTCCCCCTGGAGCTGGTGATCGGAGTCGAACCAACAACCTGCTGATTACAAATCAGCTGCTCTGCCATTGAGCCACACCAGCATATTAATTTTTATGCTCCCGTGACGGGAACAGATATATTATATCACCTTTATTTTGTTTTGTCAAGAGTTTTTTTCACATTTTTTGCTTTTTATCAATTTTACATTTTTTTACCGGAAACCTTTTTTGCTATTATTCATTTTTACTATACGCCTTTGTGTGAATTTTATTCGCAAAATCACCCTTACATCACAAAACAACCACAATGGAAATCGTAATAATTTCTCATATGTTCAAAGCGAGTTAATAAATGGGTGTTATTATATATAATGATATGTTATGGAGTTTTATTGCCCTTTATGCCTATATATCACTTTGAAAACAGGAGAAAACAAATGATTGAAATTGTAAATCTCACCAAAAAATACGGCTCAAATATAGCTGTCAACAATATTTCCTTTACGGTAAACGACGGCGAAATTATGGGCTTCTTAGGTCCGAACGGTGCCGGAAAGAGTACCACTATGAATATCCTGACAGGTTACCTGTCGGCAACCGACGGCAAATGTCTCATTTCAGGTGTCGATATTCTTGAGTCACCGATTGAAGCTAAAAAGAAAATAGGCTTTCTTCCCGAGCTTCCACCTCTCTATCTTGAAATGACGGTGCTTGAGTACTTAAATTTCGTTTATGACCTTAAAAAATGCACTCTGAACCGTAAAAAACATATTGCAGAAATCTGTGAGGTTATAAAAATTACAGACGTAGCGCACAGACTTATCGGAAATCTCTCTAAGGGTTACCGTCAGAGAGTGGGTATTGCACAGGCGCTTATCGGAAATCCCGAGGTGTTAATCTTCGACGAGCCGACTGTCGGTCTTGACCCGATGCAGATTATCGAAATCCGAAATCTTATCCGTTCGCTCGGCAAAAACCATACCGTAATTCTCAGCACACACATTCTGCCCGAGGTTCAGGCTGTCTGCGACAGGATTGTTGTTATCAATAAGGGCGATATTGTTGCAAATATGAATGCGCAGGAGCTTTCGGCACTTGCCAGCTCCTCCGGAAAATACAGATTGCGTATTTCAGGAAATTCACAGGAAATTCTTGCGACACTGCGTGGCGTTGACGGTGTTACAAAGGCAGAAAAGCTTGTTCTTGAAACGGAAGAAGCTGATGTGTCGGAAATTTTAATCGAATGTCAAAGAGATACGGGTATCAGGAAAAAGGTATTCTACGCTCTTGCCGAAAAGGATATGGCAATCCTCTCGTTTGAACAGGAGCACCTGAGTCTTGAGGATATCTTCATTTCTCTTGTGGAAAAGCCACAGAAAGACGAAAGAAAAGGAGGCAACGAATAATGAACGCAATATACAAAAGAGAGATGCGCTCTTACTTTACCTCTCCCATAGGCTATATTTTCATGGCGATGTTCCTTGTTATGTCCTCGCTTTTGTTTTCCTTCTATACATTTCTTTCAAAAAGCTCCCGTACAAGTGATTATTTCCTTGTTCTGCTTTTTGTCTTTATTATCGTTATCCCACTTCTTACAATGAAGCTTATGTCAGAGGAGCGAAAGCTTAAAACCGAGCAGATTCTCCTGACCTCCCCCGTGAGCCTTTCAGGAATTGTAATTGCAAAGTTTCTTGCAGCCTTTACTATGTTTGCTCTGACATTTATAATTTCCGAGCTTCTGCATTTCTCATTTCTCGCCATTTTTGCAGCAAATCTTGAGTTTGCCGAAATTCTCGGAAATATTATCGGAATTCTTCTTGTGGGCAGCGTATTTATCGCAATTGGGCTTTTTATTTCCTCGCTTACCGAGAGCCAGATAGTTGCAGCTATCTCAACTATTGCAGTTATTATCTTTATGATGCTTCTCTCGGTGCTTTCCGGCTATATCGGAAGCGATTTTCTGCGGGTTGTGGTAAAATGGTTTGCCGTTGTCAGCAGATTTTCTCCCTTTACGGCAGGTATTTTCGACCTGTCCTCGGTAATTTACTATGTCAGCCTTACGGTAATTTTCCTGTTTTTAACAATTCGTGTGCTGGAAAAGCGCAGATGGGCATAAGGGAGGGCTGAAAAAATGAATATAAAAAATATTATAAATTCCAAAAAATTCAAATTCGGCTCGGTTGCCATTATATTTTCCTGCGTATTTATCGCTATTATTCTTGTATTAAATGTAATAATCACGGCTCTTGGCAGCAGGTTCTCCCTGTATGTTGATATGACAAGTCAGGAATTTTATACCGTTTCGCAAAGCACAAAGGATCAGCTCTCAGGCATTGACAAGAATGTTGAGATTGTATTCTTCCAGCAGGAGGACAAAATTGCAGACGGAACACAGCTCGGCTATATCAGACAGCTTGCAAAGGAATATGCAAACGAGTTTGACTTTATAAAGCTTAAATACATCGACCTTATCTCAAGTCCTACTGCTGCAAATTCCTACAAAACCTCAAGTGGGGACAGAATAGTGCAGACCACCGTCGTCGTTTCCTGTCCGGAAAATGCAAAAAACAAGATAATTCAGCAGGACGGCTTTTACACCTTTTTAAAGGATGAAAGCGGAAATGTAACGGGTTATTACGGCTTTAACGGTGAAAAGCGTTTTACAGCAAACATTCTCCAGGTTTCAAGCTCGCAGAAGCCGACGGCTCTGTTTACGGTAGGTCACGGAGAAGGTGGCAACGATAATCTCTTTACTCTCCTTTCGGAAGAAGGGTATTCGGTTGACTTTATAGACCTTGCAACCCAGGATATCCCCGACGACACCTCTCTTATTGTTATCAGCAACCCGACACGTGATTTTGCAGGTCTTGAGGCTGAAAACAACGGTGGTGCAAACGAAATTCGTGCGCTTAACGACTATATGACCGAAAACGAAGGAAATATTGTAGTTTTCCTCTCTCCCAAGACTCCCGTTCTTCCTGAATTTTCCGAATATCTTGCAGAATGGGGACTTTCCTATCAAAGCGGCTTTATGCTCTCGGACAGCCCCTCAAACACAATTGATACCGAAAAGTTGCAGATTGTTTCGGGGTATGCCGGAGAAGACGGAAGCTATGCCTATGAAATACACAAAACAGCAAGCCGGGGAAACACTAAAACAATCTGTGCTTACAACACCCTTATCGGTATTGTTCCGGAAAGCGGAAAGACGGTAGCTCCCGTTCTTACGGCTTCCCCCTCGTGTGTGGCTGTATCGGAAAGCAGCGAGGAAAGCGTACCCAACGCACCCCTCTTACTGCTGTCCCAGAAAATGCGTTTTGAAAACAACGACGAGCTTCGTTCGAATATACTGCTCTTCGGTACTCCCTATTTCTTTGACAACGCATACATCTCCTCTAATACCTACGGAAACACCGAAATTCTCTACGGTACTATGAAGATTTTTGGCAACGATGCCGTTTCTCTTGATATTCCCACAAAGCCCTTCTCGGATTATTCCCTCGATATTACAAACCAAAGCTCATACACGGCAACGGTTATTCTTGTAGTGGTAATGCCGCTGCTCGTGCTAATTTTCGGTATATTTGTATGGCTCAAGAGGAAAGCAAAATGATAAAAAAACAACTTAAAACAATTATAATCTTAGCAATCGCAGCAATAGTGCTGCTTGCGGCATACCTTCTGTTAAAGCCTGTTCTTTTTCCGTCTGAAAGCACCGATATTGAACGTGCCGAATACGACAAGGACGGAGACAGGCTCGGCAACAGCGACAGACCTTATATTTATGACGTTATAGACAGAACAGAAATTGCGACAATAGCTGTTCACTCGGAAAAGAGTGATTTTTCACTTCGTTATGACAGCGTTGCAGGCGACTTTGTGCTTGACGGCTTTGAGATGCTCACGCTTGACGAGGAAAAAGCGGCATATCTTTATGTAAACACCTGCAATATGCTTGCTATGACAAAGGTGGAAAATCCGTCGCAGGACCTTTCGGAATACGGACTTGCAGATGGCGTGAGTGAAAATTATTTCACCGTAAAGAAGCTTGACGGAAGCGAAAACACAGTTTATGTGGGAAACCTTCTTCCGACAGGTGCCGCATTCTACTGCAAGAGTGCAGACAAGCCCCATATCTATGTTATTGACACAATGGTAAGCGACTATGTTTTCATAGACCCCAATTCTCTGATTCTTCCGATGCTTGCTCCTCCGATAGATATGCAGGCAAGATACAATATTCAGGATGTAAAAATTATCCGTGACGGAGAGCTTTTTGTCGCCTTTGAGAATATAACAGACGAGGGCGAAAAAGAGGACTACTCTATCTCCCACAGAATCGTACACCCCGAGGGCTATATGACAAATCAGGAATATCTTGACACTATTCTTTCAAAGCTTTGCTCCTTTGTCGGCACACAGGTTGTTGAATACAATATTCCCGAAGAAAATATGCAGGAAATACTCGGAAAGTACGGACTTGTTTCTCCGTCGTGTGAAATTATCTATACCCTTGACGGTAAGGAATACAGGGTTGTATTCGGAAGCAAAACAGAAGACGCAAGTGCCGTATATGCTTTGAATCTGAGTCAGCGGATAATCTGCGAAGTACCTCTTGCCGATGTCCCCTTTGTTGAAAGTGATTTTATAAAGTTCGTTGACAATTATTTCTTCCAGATGGATATTGACAATGTGCAAAGCATTCGTGTTACAAGCAAAATGCACGACGAGACCTTCCTGTTGTCGGGTGCCGATGATGCTTTGTCGGCAAAACGTGCCTCAAACGGCGAGGCAGTTGATATAGAAAGCTTCAAGCAGTTCTATATTGATATTCTTCTTATGAAGCTTGAGGATTACGCAAGTACACCCGAGGTACCGGCTGAAATTCTTTCTTATACCATTACCTCGAAAAACGGCTCGGTCTTTGAGTACCGCTTCTATGACCTGTCAACAAGAAAGGTATTCTTTACCTCAAACGGCGTCGGTAAATTCTATTGCAACCGTGATATTGTCGATAATATTATAGAAAACCTCGCAAAGCTCTTAAGAGGCGAAAAGGTTGTCTCTTCTGTGTTGAAATAACCCCCTTTTTTATGGGGCTACTCGCCCCCCCTTTTGTGGGGCTCCTCGCCCCACGCCCTCGGTCGCTTTTTGAAAAAAGCGACGCAAAAACTTTAACTATTAACGCCGAACTGCTCCACTTCGTGAAACAGTCCGGCGTGTTTTTTATAAAAAATTACGCCATTCTGTCGTGCGAAGCACGGCTGGATGGCGTAAAAGTGTTGAAGTTTTTTGCCGAGCTTTTTTACAAAAAAGCTCCCGAGGTGCAGGGCGAGGAACCCTGCATTAACCTATCCCCGTTTCAAGAGGTAATTCGATAATTACGGTAGTACCGTTGCCTTCCTGCGAGAGCAGCTCGATTGTACCGCCGTGTGCTTCGATAATTTCCTTTGCAATCGAAAGACCAAGTCCCGTACCTCCCATATCAGAGGTTCTTGCCTTATCAACTCGGTAGAATCTTTCGAAAAGGTGTGGCAGGTCGTCCTTTGGAATTCCAATTCCGTTATCAGCCACACGAACACGCACAAAGGTTTCTTCCTGTCCCTTTGGCGTTTTCTTTTTTTGGAAGTTTTCCACAGTTACGCCGATTTTTCCACCTTCAGGTGTATATTTTATCGCATTTCCGACAATATTCGTCAGTACCTGCTCGATTCTTTCCTTGTCTCCTGTCATAACGCCGAAGTCTTTATCCTCGTCAAGATAGTGCAATTTCTGATTCTTATGCTCGGCACTGGTCTTAAGGGCAGTGCAAATTCGGGATACCATTTCTCCGAAGGAAAATTTAGCTGCCTGCCAGGTCATTTTTCTGTTATCAAACCTTGACAAAACGAGCAAGTCCTTTACAATTCTCGTCATTCTGTCCGATTCGTTTATGACAATATCAAGAAATCTCTTTCTCATACTGTCCGGCATTTCGTCATCAAGCATCACAGTCTCTGTCGCTCCCTTGATACTTGTTAAGGGAGTACGTAATTCGTGTGATACGTTTGCGATAAATTCACGTCTTGATTTTTCAAGCAGCGCCTTTTCTGTAACGTCGCCCACAACTACAAGATAGCCGGTTTCGCCCTTATCATAGTTGAATACTGTAAATCTTATATCAACATAAAGCTCGTTTGCTTTTTTTGTATGCAACTTCTGCTCGGCAATTCCGATATCCCTTGAAGCCTTGAGAAAGGCAGTATTTATCGGAACATCAAGCTTGCTTGTAAAGGTAGTAAAATTGATTTCCTCATTTTTTGAAAGCTCAAGCAGCTTTTTAGCCGAATCATTTATAAACATCAAATCGCCGTTTTTGTCAAAGGCAGCAACTCCGTCCTTCAGACACCCGATAATTTTTGAAAGCTTCTCCTTTTCGCCCTGTGCTGCATCAAGATTTTCCTCGATAACACGCGCCATTGAGTTGAAGTTGCGTGTCAGGACTCCGATTTCATCCTTTGAGTTTGTTTCAAGTCGGTAGGAATAGTTACCCTCGGCAATTTTTACGGTACCGGCTGTAATTTTTGAAAGTGGGAAAGTAATTGCCTGCGCTAAGAAAAACGCAAGAATAACCGCTACCACAAATCCAATAAGAACAGCCTGTATAATAATTGAAAAAAGCATCCAGGTAAGAGAACGCATTTTTGAAAGGTTATCGGTTATGTAAATTACACATTCCCGACTTTCACCCCCAACATACAGGGCATAATCCATAATATCCGAGCCGAGCGACTGTTTTTTACCGGTCTTTCCCGACAGAGCCGCAAGAAGATTTCTGTTTTTCTCGATTGTTACCGTTTCCTTGCCCGAGTTTGATGCAAGCACCTTGCCGTTCATATCAAGTATGTAGAAATTTCTGTCGCTGCTAAAGCCGAAAACCCCCGAAAAGGCAGTTAAAAACTCCTTGTTTTTGTTTGCAAAATCCTCACTTTCAAGATTCTTTGAAAGCTCTGAAAGTACACTTTCCGAAAAACCCTCATCAATCTGTTGTACAAAGTCATTTTTGTAGAAATTGAATACGCTGTTCATAAGTATTACACCGACACAGGTCATAACACTTATAATGAATACTATGAAAATCTGTACAAGCTTTGTATTCAGGTTTTTGTTCATGGCGCTCTCACCTACCTTTCGGATAATTTTATTATGGGGCGTTGTCCGGTGCTACTATATAATGACAACGCAGTTGTCAATTCATGGCGAAGCCAATTCATGAAATCGCAAGATTTCAATTCAAGACACGAAGTGTCAATTCATTTTAAAGGCTTCTCCTTGGGGAGAAGCTGTCACGGAGTGACTGATGAGGGGTTCGGGACATTCGTATGTCCCCTACCAATTTTTCTGTTACGTTTATAATGTAGGAACAGATGCCTACATCTGTCCGATTCGGGTCGATGAGGGCATCGACCCCTACGTTGGTCAATTCTGCGAATTGACACCTCGCATTGTAGAAAAATATCAAGTTATTTTTATTTTACCCCCGCCGTGCTGTTTTGCGTAAGCAAAATAGTTCGGCGCAAAGTGTTAAAGTTTTTTGCCGAGCTTTTTTTCAAAAAAGCTCGCAGGGGTGCAGGGGACGGAGTCCCT
>JAZRTY010000017.1:0-16879 GCA_045652245.1 Eubacteriales bacterium
GAAACCGCCGATGTTTACGAGGTTCGTAAGATAAACGTGCAGAACAATCAGAGTTCTATGCTTTTGTTCGGTAAGGGCAAACAGTTCCAGGCATTTATGCAAGGGGCTGATGAACGCTTGAAGGTGGGAACGAGAATTAAGAATGTAAACGCAGGCAGAGGTCAGAACTCTTACGGCACATACGCTATTCTCAACTCCTACGACATTGCGGCATAAGTGAGGTGCGGTTATGAAAAGGATAAATAAATTTTGCATTATCACTGTTAAAATGGCAGGCTTCAAGAAGTTCAAGGAACCTTACAGCATTGAGTTTGACCGTTTTACCTGTATATCGGGCGGAAATGGTCAAGGTAAGAGTACCATCGCCGATGCTATCGCATACGCCTTCTGCGGCACACCTTTCTGGGGAGAAAAGAGCTGTGACAGACTTCTCAACTCAGAAAGCCGTGAAATGTATGTAGAAGTGCAGTTCGTTGATGAAAACGGCGAGATACATACTCTATCCCGTAGAAGAAACGGCAGTAATACAACCATCGTCTTTGACACAATGAACTTGCGTCAGACGGATGTTGTAGAACTGTTTGCCGAAAGGGATATATTCCTTTCACTTCTTAATCCCATATACTTCATTGAAAAAATCGCTGAGGACGGCAGAGAGTTTTTACAGAAGCTTGTCCCTGTGGTAGAGCAAAAGGATGTACTTGCACAAATGAGTGAAAGCACCCGTACACTCCTTGAGGGTGAAAGCCTTCTTGATCCCGAATACTTCGCAAAGAAAAGACGCGAAGCATTAAAGGAAATTGAGGAAACAGCGGTTTACCTTGAGGGACAGCGTGATGTACTTCAAAGGCAGTATGACGAAACTGTAGCAAAGCTTGATGATATTGTTTCCAAAGGAAATGATATTGTCAGTCGTAAGCAGGCTCTTGAAGAAAAGCAGTTCGAAGGAATAGATGTTGAAGCATTAAAGGCAAAACAAGCCGCTATTGCTGAAGCACTTTCCGATGATAAGCGAAAGCGTCTTCTTGAACGGCAGGCTGAAGCACAGCACAGACAGTATGTTTCAAAATTCACCGAGGAGATTGCAAAAATCAACGCTGAGATTGCCGCACTTTCAGTGCAGTGTCAGAAGATAATTGCAAGAGCCAAAGGTGTAAAGATTGGAGATACCTGTCCTACCTGTCATACCGTTGTAACTGAGGAAAACTGCAGAACTATTGCAACGGGGCTAAAGGCTGAGTACGACGACATTCGTGCTAAAGGTCAGAGTGCTGTGTCGGCAAGAGACGAGCTTGTGGCACTTGATAAAAAGAGTGCAGAAAAGTTCGAGGAATTCCGACAGGCAGACCTTGCAAGAATTGAAGCAGACCTTGCGGCTCTTGGCAGTGCAGATGTTTCCGAAATTGCAATGCTTGAGGACAGAATAAAGTACGGTAACCTTACTCCCGAAGAATATGCACAGCTTGAGGAACTTATTAAGCAAGCTGAAGCCTATGCTAATGAAGTCAAGGTACTTTACGAAGCAAATGATATTCCCGAAAAGATAAAGGCGATAAACAAACAGCTTGAAGAGTGTGCAACAAAGAAGGCAGAGCTTTCAAGGCTTATTGCAGCAGTTGGTGAATACTCGGCAAAGAAAGCGGAAATCACCCTGCAGAGCTTACAGATGAACCGCGCGTCCATCAAGCTCTTTGACGTTGTTAAATCTACGGGTGAAGTTAAAAACACCTTCCGTTTCACTTATGACGGCAAGGACTACCGCTGGCTGTCAACTTCCGAAAAAATCAAGGCAGGACTTGAAGTATCGGCACTGCTCGAAAGACTTACGGGACTTGTTTACCCGAAGTATATAGACAATGCCGAATGCATTACCACTAAACTTGATCCAGTAAACGGTCAGGTTATTCTCGCTTATGCAAGAAACGTGGCTCTCACGGCAACCTATCCGTTAAGACAGAGAGCACAGGCGCAGGAAAAGGTGGCAGCGTGAAAACTAACTTTCTTCTAATTCGAACTTTAGTGATTTCACGCCCGAAAAATCCGTTGGATTTTTCCCAACCTTTGAATAGGAGGGTAATATGATTGACTTTAAGTACGATAGCTTTGATATTGTGGAAGTTGCGGAAAAATGCGGCATATACTTTCACCCCATACAGAGAAACGACGTAGAGCTTAAAGCCTTGTGTCCCTTCTGCAGTGATACAAAGTATCATCTTGGACTTAACAGACAGAAAGACAGATTCAACTGTTTTAAGTGCAAGGCAAAGGGCAACAGCGTATCTCTTTTTGCACAGATGAACGGTATATCAAACAAAGAGGCATACACCATACTCAAAAACGAGCAAGAAACACTTGAAACCAAAACTCTGTACTTTCGTGTGGAGGAAGAAACTCCTATCCGTTCTATTGAGGAAAGACACGATATTTACTACGAGTTTTTAAGTCTACTTCGCTTAAACCGAAATCATCTTATGAATCTTGAAAACAGAGGACTTAACTTCGGTCATATACATCAGTTTATGTACCGCAGTATTCCTACCGACAATGTATTCAGACGAGAGGTGCTTGAAGCACTTGCGTCAAAGTACAATATGGTCGGTATTCCGGGATTCTGGTACGATGATAAGGGCGACCTTCAGATGTTCTACAAAAAGCTTGGCGGCATATTTATCCCAGTGTGTGATAAGGACGGCTACATTCAAGGCTTACAAATGAGACTTGATGTACCTCCCGGTTCTGACGAAAAGAAGTTCCGCTGGTTCTCCAGCAAGCACTTCAAAGACGGAACGGGAGCAAGGTCCTGGATCCACGTTGTGGGAGATACTACTGCAAGAGAAGCGTGTTTGACTGAGGGAGCGATGAAGGCGGACGTGACAAGTGTTTTGTCTGACGGCAGACTCTTTATTGCTGTTCCGGGAGTAAACGCCATTGAGTATTTACCGAATACGCTTCGTGAGCTTGGCATTACAAAGGTATATGAAGCCTTTGATATGGATAAGCGCTCGAAACCGGAGGTAAAACAGGCACTTATTACTCTTCGCAACACTTTGAGCGATATGGGAGTCGAGTGCGTCAGCTGCTCGTGGAATCCGAAATACAAGGGTATGGATGATTACATCCTCGCTAAAACAATGAGTATGCAGCAAGTACCTCTTGCTGCGTGATAAAGGAGATAAAACGATATGAATAATATGAATCAGTTTATGGCTATACACACAGACGATGAAAAGAACGGTGACATTCTCGGCAAGTATATGTACTACTCCTTGCCGAAGCTTATCATCAAAGCGGAGCGTGTCCGTGAGATTTGTGAGCAGATAGGCTTTCCTGTTACAGTAAACGAGAACATTTCGGTAACCGACGCTTTCAGAAGTGCCACAGGCGAGATACACGACAGAATCGAAGAACCCTACGGTTCGGAGATCAAAGTCTGCCGTATCTACTGCCGTGACAACAAGAGAGTTGGAGCCGATGTGCTTTCCCGTGAGCTTGTAGAGGAAACACTGTATGAAACAACAAATTCATACAGAAAGCTTGCAAATATCACCCTTGACAAATCCTCCGGTGAGATGGTGTTATCGGATGTTGACTATTCCTCCGACAGAAACATACTCGGTTATTTTGAGCAGGCTGAAAGACTTTTTAAGCTCTATCAGGACTGTATCGGCAACCGCAGTATTGAAACTATGGCGGAAAAGTACATCACCGATATGCACGCAATAAGCATCTCGGCAAGAGGTCATCACTACTTTATCCCAAAGGCGTATATGCACGGCATATCACTCCTTGAGGACTTTATGGAGCTTATAGGAAATGAAAACCTCTTTACCTATTCTACGGGCAGAGATTCAAAGTACATAAGCATTAATTCCATGTATGTAGCGGATGATGCAAAGCAGAGAGGAAAAATGTCCCGTGAGTTTTATCAGGATATGGGAAGAGAGATTGCGGAATATCAAAGCCGTATCTTGCGACTTATTCAAAGCGGCAACAGCAGTCAGAAGATTCTCGACCGTTGGGAACTTAAGATTCAAGCCCTTGAAGCAAAGAAGCATGAATACGAGGATATTCTGAAGCAGGATTTATCGGGCGTAGATGAAGAATTCACAATGCTTCGTGATATGTGCAATCAGTTCAAAATGAGCGTTCGCAGATCACAGGTATTCGGAGCTACCGCCGCATAAATCTTCTCTTAAACAAAAACGGAGGGTGCAGAGTTTTTCTGCATCCTCTGCCTATATCGGAGGTGTATATGAAAGGTACTATGCAGATAAGCAAACTGAAGAAAAAAGCTGCTTACTACTATGTAAAGGATTACGACGAAAAGTGCGGTGGAGATTTTGTCTTCTTCATCGAACCGTTTCCCGGCACAGAAGATGATTATTTTTACTATGTCAGACGGCTTGATAACGGAAAGATAGAAATTGAGGGCGAAGGATATATAACAACCGAAGAACATCTTGCATCACACATACAAAGTGCGAAAAAGACACTCGACGGTCGTAACCCCGCGTACTATTGGCGTAATGACAAAAACGAAGTAATAGAAAAAACATACTATTGAAAGGACTAAAAACTATGGATACAAAGATTCGACCTGTTGGCAGAATTGATTATCTTGATACAAAAGGCAACGTTGGCGAAAGGTTTTATTGTTTTAACGAAGAGGACTTCCTCAGAACTGTAAAGGAAGACAATTACCACGGCGTTCCGATGGTTGTCAATGTTTACAGCGATAAGAACGGTAAGACAATTCCACTTGACTTTGTTCTTGACTTCGATCCGCCCGTGCAGGGTTTTCACATCATTGATTACAACGATATGGAAAAGATATTTGTCGAGCCGAGATGTAAGGTATATTCACTTACCGAGCATTGGTCAAACGACGGTGAAAACGGAATGTCAACACAGCTCTTTCTTGACAAGGACGATGCTGCAAGAGAGTTTAATACACAGCTTACGGCAGAAAAGAAAAGCGGTCTTATTGCAGACTGGCTGAGTAATCCCGAGCTTGTGATCGATGCCTCAACGTCAGAGTACGAATGCTACATTGACGGAAGACACAGCGAGTATCACTATTCCATCAGGATTGAGGAAAAAGAATTACATTTAGGAGGACAAAACTATGATAAAGGTGCAGAACGTTTCGCAGCTTAAAAAAGCATTGCAGGTTGGTGCGGAATACAGAGTTGTTTCTCACAGAGTTCACCCTGAATATGTTGGGCTTGTTCGCGTTGTAAACAAGGTTCAGACAAATTGCGTTTACAGTAAAATTAAAGACCAGCCCGACCACATATACTCGTTGATAAATCACGGACTTGGTGTAAGAAGCGATTTCCTCAAAAATTCACACTATGAGTTCGGTGATACGGTAAAGGTATATCTTGACATAACCGATAAGAGTGTACCTTCATACGAGTTTGAAATATTAAGACTCGCAGAGTAAGGAGGCAAATATGAGAAACTATTCTCTTAAAACACTTGAGAAAATGCGTGAGAAAGCATACGAAAAGTATTGCAAGGAAACAGTAAAGCCCCACGGAAATTGGGGTGATGGAATGCGGCTGTCAAAGCTTCCGTCTCTTTCGGCTTGGGAAAAAGCACGAACGAGGCTTGCGGAGCTTGATGAGGCAATAGCAAAAAAGAAAGCGGAGGAGAAAAATGGCTGAAAACAACAAAGATTTTACTTGTTACTACATAGGGCAGAAATACGACAAGGTTATGCCCGGCGACGGAGCAGTATTTGAGCTCGGCGGTGACAATGGATTTATAAACATTGGATTTACGAATATGACCGACGAAGAAATTGCCGCAATTCATCAAGGTAAGCTGGATATTCATCTGAGCGTAATCGAAGGGCTTGTATTTATTACAGCAAGCTTCGGAGACCAGCTCATACTTGATATGCCATTCAACGCAGGTCTTTATTCCGAATTCAACATTGAAGATCCTGCACCTAACGGCTATACAGTACCGATTATCGCCGTGGATAACAAGGATAATATCATAAGGGCACTTCGTGTCGTAGGATTTGATCCCGAGTTCAGTTCAAAGCTTTATTCCTTTGCCAAAAAGCAGTGGGAAGAAAGAATAGAGAACTTCGATGAGAGGCTTCAAAGCGTTTACGACAGATACAACCCGAAGGATATTATAAAATTCGCTATTATGAAAAACAAAGTGGAGACTAACTATTAAAAGTCAATACCCAAAGCAACACTTTAACGAAAAGTTCACGAATGGATTTCCGCCGCCTTTGACAAACAGCAAACAAATGCTGTTATGACAATAGCGAGGGCGATGGAGAGAATAGGAAACAAAGCCCAGCCTGCCCTCGCAAAAAAATCGTAGCATTTGTCTGCTTCGGTTAGTCAAGGGTTCGCTGCGCCGGCTCAGTGCAAATATGTAAGCTCAGGCTCCAAAGAGAATGTGTTTATGCTGTGGGAATATAAACCTCATGCGTGGTTTCAAGATGGTAAATTAGTCTTACCAACTTCTTGGCAGCATGAGATAAGGCAACATTGTAATGCTTACCTTCCGAACACTTTTTGGCAAGATATGCAGAAAAATTGTTATCCCAGTTACAAACATATTTTGTAGCATTGTAAAGAGCGAATCTCAAATACTTCGATCCTCGCTTTTCCATATGAGCATAACAGTTTGTAAGTTGTCCGGATTGATAGGTAGAGGGTGACATTCCTGCAAACGCAAGAATTTTATCAGGATTTTCGAAATTTGAAAAATCGCCTATTTCGGCAAGAATAGAGGCAGCAGTAGCATATCCGATTCCTGGAACAGACAATATTGTTGTTCCCAAGTTATCTACAATGGTTTTGATTTCTGTTTCGATCTCATCAATTTCGGAAGAAAGTTCGCCGATGAGTTTGATAGTATGCTTTAATTCAAGGGATTTAGCAGGCATAACAGAACCGATAGAATTTCTTGCAGATTCACGAAAACGAATAGCGGTTTCTCTGTTGTAATGCCCTTTTGAAGCTAAGTATAAAAGATTTGTTAGTCTTGTAAGATTTGCATTTGCGATATGCTTTGCAGATGGAAATTCAGAAAGGAGTGCATATACGGCAGAACCGTGAATTGTGGGAACAAGCTTATCGAGCTCCGGGAAAAGTATGGTAACAAGCCTTGAAACAGCAGATTTCAACTTAGCTCGCTCAGAAACTTTATCAAATCTGTATCTTGTTAGTGACTTTAGTTCCTGATTGTGATATAATGTTCTTGTGTAGGGCTTGAGGTCTACACAAGACATTAACATAGAAGCAATTGTGCGAGCATCTACCTTGTCTGTTTTTGTTTTTCGAAGTGACAGACTTTTTCGGTAGAGATTGGTGTGCAAAGGATTTAAGACATAGGTCGGCAAACCACTATCAAGCAAAAATCCGAGCAGATTGTAACTGTAATGTCCTGTGGCTTCAAGTCCTACTTTCATTTTACTTAAATCTTTTGAAGCAGATTTGATTTTAGAAAGCAGGTTATTGAAACCTTGAAGAGTGTTTGAAATAGTGAAAACATCAAACAAAACTTCACCTTCAGAACTGACAATGAAGCAATCATGTTTGTCCTTTGCCGCATCAATACCAATAAAAATCATAAGGATACCTCCAAGTAAAAAAATGACGCTGTTTAGATCCACAGGGACTCGTTGCTCTTGTAACCTCGTTCCAAATAAACCGTCAATGCGGTATCTAACTGATTAACAAACTGCAAAGAGACTGTGGTTGGAGCCTCCACTAAACCGTTGTTCGGTAGGTCAAGTTTACCAATCCACAGCATCTAAACAATTATACCATAGTTCTTGGAGAGGAACTCTAAAAACTACTACTATTTATTATACGAGGTCAAACTATGAAAATACAGGAATGCGTCTTTGACAAAATCGAAGATGCTTACAACGAATTCAAAGAGGAAATGCTGAAGAAAGATCCCGAAGAGATTTTCGAGAAGGCTTATAAGATATCCATTATTACGGAAATCTTTGATATACTTTTCGATTCCTACGAGTTCACACCGTACGAGGCTGAAATCGTACTTGAGTTCAAGGGCAATATTCTTGAACAGGTTTATGATGAATGGCTGAAGAGCGACAACGGAATCCGCGAGGATGTGGAACAGAGTATCGACAAGACTTTTGTACTTCTTGGGCAGGTTGTAGCAAGATACGCATCTTAATAGGAATACTTAAATAATATAAAGCTTATGTATGGGTAAAACTGTACATAAGCTTTTCTTTTTATCTCTTGGCAAAATGTTCAATATAGTTGACAAAACGGCGAGTTTTGTTTATAATATTTAACAAACAGAGGTGAAGGATTTTGAACAGAAAGAAAGTTGTAATTATGCACGAGACACAAAAAAGACTATCTCAAATGGGCGAACAGATAAAGCTGGCAAGACTACGCCGAAACCTTTCAAGCGAACTTGTTGCTGAAAGAGCCGGTATCAGCAGAACAACTCTTTGGAATGTAGAAAAAGGAGAGCCTTCCGTTGCCATAGGTGCATATGCCGCAGTTCTTCATGCGATTAATGGTATGGATAGAGATTTAATTCTTGTTGCTAAAGATGAAGATCTCAGCCAAAAGATGCACGAATTAAATATACAAGTAAAAAAGCATTCGTCGCATAAGCATAAATAAATAAATAAAAAAGTAATTTAATTTCATAAATTAAATAATGCGTCCGGCGTTTAGTGCTTGTGAAAGCAAATAACACATTTGATCTGATATCAAATCAATATGCCACAGCCACCGATATAATAGAATAACGTAATTCCAATACGGCTGCTATGAGATATATCATACCAGCCGTATTTTTATATATAATTCCACTTTTGAGACGAATTTGTTTTTTATAAGACATAAAAATACTTATTAAATTATTCAAGAGGACTATTATATCAGATAAACCGCAGTTATATTACTTTAACACTTCATAAATACCAAAATATCCCTTACAGTTCTAAAAATGCTTGTTGCAGGCATTCAAATATTCGACAATATTTGATAAAATATAAAGACAGGAAGTGATTTTGTGGATTATGAAGAAATGGGGCACAAATTAAGGGTTGAGCGAGTAAAGCTTAACTATAAGCAAGAATACCTTGCTGAAAAAATAGGTGTCCAACAAAAATATATATCAAAAATTGAGCACGGCGGAGCAAAGCCGGAGTTCGCTAAAATATATGAATTGGCAAATCTTTTAGGTGTTTCACTTGACTATCTTGCGGGACGTGAAAGTGCAACGACCGATGATTATCTTACAAACACCATATTAATTAGACTACAACTACTATCCAGTAGTGAAAAAATACTTTTATTAGAGGCGATAGAATATTACATAAAATACTTAAAAGATAAAATTATGAAAGGGTGAATGACCGTGAAAAGGGTGTTGCTTTTTACTATGCAGAGAATTTTGATGCAGCACTTCGGTCATAGCCTGCGGATATAAAAAGTTTTTATCGGTAGTACTTTGTATTATTGCACTATGGCAGAAATGCTATAGTGCTTTTTTAATAATACGGGTATTGCCTATGACGAAAAAACGCCGACAATACTTTTCTAAATTTATACTTGTTTACAAGGACAATAAGAATTCTGTTCTAAGGATTTTTATTGTCCTTTTTATTTTTTACTCAATCAGAGGGCCTCCTCTTGTATCTCCCTAACCAAATAAAAAACAAGGAGATACAAAATGAAGAAAATTAAAAATTTTATCAAAAAGTGGGCAATTCGGGTAACCTCGATTGTCATTATATTACAGAGGCATCAAACTTCTTTTCATTTTTTTGAAAAGGAGGGCTATTGCCATGAGTGAGAATACGATAATTGTGAACCGATTCAAAAAGTTTATTCGGGTGTCACTTCAAAATCACTCTATCAATTTACACAAAAAGCATAGCAGACTCAAGGAACTGGAAATTGAACTTGAAGACGCTATGCTGTACGATGAAGCCATATATGACGAGTACTCTTTCCTTGAGAACTTCGTCAGGGTTATGGACTTTAATATGATGGTAAAAAACGATTTGTTGTATGAAGCTCTAAATTCTATGGAGCAAAAGCACAGAGACATCGTATATCTCAGCCTTTGTGAAAGTTGGAGTGATAATCGCATCGGTAAAAGGCTCAACATGTCACGGTCAAGCGTACAGAGAATTAAAAAGCAACTGCACGATGAGCTCAGAAAAAAACTTATCGGAGGTGAAGAAGATGATGAATGAAAAAAAGGCTGAATTAACATACGAGATAATTTGTGATGCAATAAATGGCAACGAAGAAGCAGAAGAGCTTATTCTTACATACTACGAGCCGTATATTATCAAGCTCTCAAAGGTTCCCGTTATCAGTTCAAGCGGACAGATAAGATATGTTATAGACGAGGATATTTATATGAGCTTAAAGCTCAAGCTACATGAGTTGATTCTCGGATATGAAATAGCATAAACCAACTCCTTGAGCCGGCTCCTCGAAGATATTATTTATTTGCGGGGAACCGAATCTTAACTGTCATTTTCGCAAAGCATATCTTTTTTCAAGGTATGCTTTCCAAAAATGATATTTACATCATTTCCTGATCTTTGACAATATTGAATAGCACCTTTTTAATCGTAAAGCCGTGCGGCTGTGAAAGCGGCAGCACTTGAATCGGTACGCCAGGACTTCGAACTTTTTTGTTGCGAACGAGCGAGAAATACCGAGTTCTAAACCTATACTCAGGCATATAGGAATGCAATGAAACGCACGGCCAGTAATTGATACTTGTGTACGCACCTCGCGGAGTACCCGGGAGAGCTGAAATGCTATGTACGCCGATTGCCTTCGGCTGTTAAAAAGGGGCGTTATAAATCATTTCAGAATATAAAGGAAAATTGTGGCAACAATAAACGCAGAGGTGAAAAAATTGAGTGAAAAAATAAATAATACCGACAATGTGCTTTCATCTTTGGTTGATATAAGAGATGTTAAGATTGATAAAAGTCTTCCCACCGAAGAACGTATAAAGTCTTATGTGGAACAAATCAAAAACCCTTATAAATTCAAAGTTGGAGATGTGATAGTAAAAGTTTCTTTTTCCGGAAATGAAAACACCATAAGTGATAATTTTGTAAATATGATAGCAAATATGTAATTTCCGGAATTGTTTCAAAAAATTACATCCGAATTTTGCAATTTGCAAACTGGATTTTTGCTTTAATATATGTTATTATATTTACGGACAAAATACAGCGAAACTCCGGTTATGTTTGAGGGCAACCTTATAAAGTAACAGGAGCGGTTTATTATGCAAATAATTAAAGATATCGATTACAGAGCCGCCATTTATCTTAGACTTTCTAAAGATGATGGCGACTTGTCGCTTTCCGGCGGTAAAAACGAAAGTAACAGTATTGCAAGCCAACGCCTTTTAATAAAGGACTTCTTAAAAAAGTACCCCGAGATAACAGTTTATGAAGAATACTGCGATGATGGTTACACAGGTACAAATTTTGACAGACCTCGATTTCAGGATATGATTGCCGATGTAAAAAAAGGAATCGTAAACTGCATTATTGTAAAAGACCTGTCGAGATTCGGAAGAGAGTACATCGAAAGCGGTAGATACATCGAAAAGATATTTCCGTCACTTGGTGTAAGATTTATCGCTATAAACGATAACTATGATAATGTGGCGGATAATTCTGCAGCAAACGATTTCATTCTTCCTTTTAAGAACCTCATAAACGACTCTTATTGCAGGGATATTTCTGTAAAAGTAAGAAGTAACCTTGATGTTAAGAGAAGAAACGGAGAATTTGTCGGCAGTCGTGTTGTTTATGGCTACAGACGTTCTTCCGAAAGTAAGAACAAACTTGTAGTTGATGAAACTGCGGCTTCGGTTGTCAAAGACATCTTTCGGATGAAAACTGAAGGTATGAGTGCTGAGCGTATTGCAGATAGCTTAAACGCAAGTGGTGTTCTTTCTCCCATCGAGTATAAGAAAGCAAACGGTTCAAAGGAAAAATACGCTTTTCAAAAGCATAAAAAAGCACTTTGGAGCGCTGTTGCAGTGCATAGAATTCTATCTAATGAAATCTACACAGGTACTCTTTTGCAAGGCAAAACTACAACACCCAACTACAAGGTAAAAAAGACTGTAAAAAAGTCTGAAAATGAGTGGTCGAGAACCGAAAATGTACACGAAGCAATAATCTCAAAATCACAGTTTGAGTTGGTTCAAAGAATATTGCTCGATGATACCAGAAGTCCGAAAGGAAAAGACAAGGTTCACATCTTTTCAGGCAAGGTCTTTTGCGCCGACTGCAAAAGCACTATGGTTCGCAAGGTTTCCAAAAGCGGAAACAAAGAATATGCTTACCTTATCTGCAATGGTCATAAGAAAGGCACAACCAATTGCTTTCCTCACAATATAAAGGAAGAAGTGCTGTACGAAGCTGTATTTGCATTTGTTAAATATCAGCTTGACATTCTCCTTGAAATGGAGAGAGCTTTGAAAGCCATTGAAAATTTGGCGTGGGAAAAGCGAGAGGTTGAAAAGCTGAAAAGAAAAATCGCTGCACAAAATGAAGCCATTCAAAAAGTGAAGCGATTGAAAGCAAGTCTTTATGAAGATCTCCGGGAAGAAATCATCACCGAAGACGAATATCATACCTATAAGAAAGAGTATGACGAAAAAATTGCGGCAATCGGGGAAACAATTATGTCCTTGGAAAGTGATCTGAACAGTGTTTCGGAGGGACTTACCGATAAGCAGGGCTGGCTTTCTCAGTTTACAAAATATAAAGGTATAGAAAGCCTTAACAGAACAATAGTAGTTAATCTCATTGATAAAATCTATGTTGGTGCAAATAACGAAATAGAAGTTATAATGCGTCATAAGGACCAGTTTGCCGCAGCTTCCGAATTCATCGAACATCAGAAGAAGGAGGCGGTATAATTGGCACGAGTATCACGCAAAAGCAGCAATAATATATATGTAACCAAAACCGAAGCAATTCGCATTTGGAATGCTGCTCTTTATGTAAGACTTTCTGTTGAAGATAACGGCAAAGATTCCGATTCTATAGGCAGTCAGATTGCTCTTCTTGAAAAATATGTTTCTGAAAGACCGTATCTTGAAAAGATTGATATTTATATCGACAACGGATACACAGGCACAAATTTTACACGTCCCGAGTACGACCGTATGATGAACGATGTAAAAAGAGGGCTTATTAACTGTGTAATCGTAAAGGATTTATCAAGACTCGGAAGAAACTATATAGAAACAGGAGATTTTATCGAAAAAATCTGTCCATTCTTCGGGCTTAGGTTTATATCGGTCAATGATGATTATGACACAGAAACCAGTCTTTCAGGCACGGCTCTTTCCGTATCTCTTAAAAATATCGTAAACGATTATTACGCAAAGGACATTTCAAGAAAGGTAACATCGGCGCTTCGTACAAAAATGATGCGAGGCGATTATATAGGCAACTATGCTCCGTATGGTTATCTTAAAGATCCTAAAAACAAAAATCACCTTGTCATAGATTATGAAGTCTGCGATATTGTCAAGAGAATCTTTGAAATGAGAGCAGACGGTCGAAGCTTCATGAGCATAAACAGGACTCTTAATGATGAAGGCGTTTTGTCTCCGAGTGAGTATAAAAGGCAATGCGGTATAATTACAAACAACAACGATAAACCCGGCAGGATTCTCTGGAACAAGCATATGATAACGGAAATACTCTCGAATGTCGTTTATATCGGTAGTCTTGTACAGAGAAAATCAAGTCAGTGCTTATATGAAGGGAAAACTTTTCATAGAACTTGCGAAGATGAATATATCGTAGCCGAGAATACACACGAGGCAATCATTGATTATGATCTATTTGAAAGAGTACAGCAGGTTAACACAGAAGCTGCAGAAAGAACACGGGCAAACAGCGGAAAGTATTCGCACCTTCCGAAAACGGAAAATTTATACGGCAAAAAGTTTGTTTGTGCTGTCTGTGGGAGAGTTATGAAACTCCAACGCTCCTTTAACAGTAAAAAGGATAAGGTGTATTTCACATTTAAGTGTCCCACATATGCTGAGCACGGAAAAACAGGCTGTTCTGACGTAAAAATCAAAAAGGCAAATATGGATTTGGCGGTGATAGAACTCATCAATAAGCATATTGAGCTATTTGTTGATATGGATGAAACACTAAAACGGCTATTGGCAGTAAAAAAGCAAAAGGCGGCTTTTGCTGATAACAGTAGCAAAGTGAAAGCTATTCGTGAGAAAATTGCTAAAAAGGAATCTATATTGAGTTCTATGTACGCAGACTTAAAGGAAGGTTTTCTTTCCGCATCCGAGTACTCCGATAATCGAGATATTTTGATGTCCGATATTGAAAAACTCAAACAGGAACTTTCAGAAGTTGATATGTTACTGTCTGAAGCTCGCAAGCAATCCAAGGCGGAAAGCAATTGGAAACGGCTTGTCAAGAAGTACAGTAATATAACCGAAATGTCGGCAGAAATAGTCGAAGCATTCATTGAAAAAATCAGTATTAACGCAGAAAACCAAATCGAGATTACCTTGAAATACTTTGATGAGCTCGAAGCTCTTATGCATCTTTGCAACAGACTTTCAGCGGAGGTGGCATAATGACAAAGACCCTTGCAATGTATATGCGTATATCCCTTGAGGATGTAGATAAGAGAACAAATTCCGCAAAGGACGAAAGCAACAGCATACTGTCACAGCGAAGACTTATTCAAAAGTATATCTCGGAGAATAAGGAATTTACAGGTTACAGAGTCTTAGAATTCATTGACGACGGTTGTACCGGAACGAACTTCGATAGACAAGGTTTTACTAACATGATAGAGCTTGTAAAAAAAGGCGAAATCGGATGCATTATAGTCAAAGACCTTTCCCGTTTCGGAAGAAACTATATTGAAGTCGGCGATTATCTTGAGCATATTTTCCCGTTCCTTGGAATCAGGATAATATCTATAAATGATTATTACGACAGTAATGATTATTCGGGTAAAACGAGCGGAATGGATATTGCTTTCAGAAATCTTATCTATGACTACTACAGCAAAGACCTATCAAAGAAAGTCAAGAGTGCAATGGGACTCAAGCAAAAAGATGCACATTATTTGAGCTGTGTTCTGTATGGCTATAAGACTTCCGAAAGCGATAAGCACCAAATGGTCATCGACGAAGAAGCCGCCAAAGTTGTACGCAGAGTGTTTGCGGAGATTATATCCGGAAAGACAACCACACAAGTGGCAAAAGGACTTAATGATGATGGAATTCTAACTCCAGGTCAATACAAAGGAATACGCTATAAGAAACCTCAAAATCACCAATGGTCGCATATGCGAATCCACGAGATGATTTCAAACATTAAGTACACAGGCACTATGGTCAATCATACCCGTGAAAGCAGATTCATACGAGATAAATCTCAAAGAAAATGCTCTCCTGATGAATGGATTGTGCGTGAGAATGCACATGAGCCTATTGTTACAATGGAGGAGTTTCAAGCAGCCAACGAAAAGATACGGCGCCGTAAGATGAGCACAAAGCAGATACTTCCAACAATCGACAGAGTTTATGTCTGTGCATACTGCGGTCGAAAGCTTGAAAAAGCAAACGGAACAGTTTTTGCCTGTATCTCTCACAGATTCCATGAGAAAAGCGAATGTGTAAAAGTCAGATTCAGAAAAAGTATTATGGAAGACGTAATTTTCGAGGCATTGAAAGCACAGCTATCGCTCATCAAGCTTAGTGTTAGAAACTCGATACCGGAAAACAAAAACAAGCATACCGAAATAAAACGGCTGCTTGATTCACTTTCCTCTGAAATATCCTCTCTCGACAGAGAAAAGCTTGAGCTTTACGAAATGTACCGCTTTGGAGATTTAACTGTCGAAGAGTATATGGAGAAGAAAGATAGGCTTATGACAAAATTGGATGCTTTAAAGAAACGACTTTCTGATACCGAGGAAGAATACAAAAACGCAGTAGCTCAGGATAGTCAAAACCGAGAAGAAGAGAAAAAGGCAATAATCATAGCGAAGACAAACGATGAAATGCTTCGCAGTAATATGTATGAGGCAATTGAAAAAGTGGTTGTTTATGCTCCTGACAAAATAGAAATCAGCTGGAAATTCGATGATCTTTTCGTAGCTTTGAAGTACTAAAAAGCGCCGAGTTGTCCTAAAATAACATAATGGGTAAACCCTTTATGTTAAGCAGGTTCAAAAAACGAGAAGCCGAAAACGCCCTATTTTCAAGGGTTTTCCGGGATTTGTAAATAATTTTTGTACCTACTTGACATAATCAGACGACCTCGGTCGTGTTGTAATACCAAAGGAAATAAGAAGAACAATGAGAATAAGGGAAGGTGACCCCCTTGAAATTTATACTGACCGAGAGGGTGAGGTAATATTCAAAAAATATTCTCCCATTGGGGAGCTTACGAATTTTGCTTCCCAATATGCCGAAACTCTTCACAAGGTTTGTATGATGGATGTTATCATTTGCGACAGGGACACCTGTATTGCTTGCGCGGGGCTATCTAAGAAAGAATATCTTGAGAAAAATCTTTCTTCAGAATTTGAAAAGCTTATGGAGGGCAGAAACATTTACGTTTATCGCGAGGGCGATGAGAAAATGATGCCGATAAATGAAAATTTGGCGTATTATGTGAGTTGCGCTATGCCCATTGTGAGTAGCGGTGACGTTATTGGAATTGTCGCATCCCTTAAAAGCGTTGACGGATACGCCAAGAACAATCTTTCTGCCGAAGTTGAAAACCGACTTGTTTCTACCGCCGCAGGATTTCTTGGACGTCAGCTTGAGGAATAATCTAAGAAAGAGG
>JAZRTY010000018.1:0-31890 GCA_045652245.1 Eubacteriales bacterium
CTTAATTCTCGTTCCCACCTTCAAGCGTTCATCAGCCCCTTGCATAAATGCCTGGAACTGTTTGCCCTTACCGAACAAAAGCATAGAACTCTGATTGTTCTGCACGTTTATCTTACGAACCTCGTAAACATCGGCGGTTTCGTCGTTGTTCTGAGGTTGTGTAATTGAAGGTGCAGGAGGTGGAGTTTCCGCTTGCTTCTGCTGTACGGGTTGAGGTTGTGTATTCTGTTTTTGTATCGGCTGTGCGGTTGTCTGCTTTGGAGCAGGTGTACCGAACATTCTTGCAATAGTATCGTTGTATGCCTTTTCAAGCTTTGCGTTTTCGGATTCGGGGATAACGTAACTGTTGCCCCTCGCTTCGGCTGCTACCCATACAGTGTTAAAGCTGTAGAGATACCTGCCTATGTTCCATTTTACCGCCGCACGCTTAAAGGCATCGGACAATCCGCCCTTGACAGCTTCAATGTCGCTGTCTTCAGCACCGTCTGTCTTGTCAATCCACTGTCCCAGCTCGTCATCGTAGATAGAAATGGTACAGAGCTGTGAGGACTTGGTTTTCTTACCCGACACGCTTTCGTGCCAAGGAGTATAACTGTCCTTCCAGCGATTCTGTCCCACTACCTCGTCAAGTCTGTCTGCAACAGCTCTTGCGTCAAGATACGGTACCGCTATACCTTGCATTCTTTGTTCGTTTACATACTGTAATCTCCAGCTTACATCCGATGCCGGAAAAGGTTTTCCGAATTCTTCAAAGTATTTGTTTTCCCTCATGGTTTGTTCCTCCTATATTAACTGTTTACAAAATCCTGTAGTGTTTTGCCGCTTGCGATAAGAACATCGGAGTAATAGTCCTTTGGTTCCTTATCTTTTAGCATTTCAAAAAGCTGTCGAAGCTCCACATCGAACTTGGTTCTCTCATTTCGGTAGTGGTCGTTATTATTGGGCATAGACATAATAAAATGCATAACTCCCGTAAGCTGATGAAGCGATTTGATTTCGGGCAGCTTATTACCACCGCAACACAATCTGAAACCGCTGACATTGGAGAAAGGATATATGTACATCTTACTTTTTGGTGTAAGCAATCCTTCGTCCACAACCCCGAGATTCACATTTGTTATCTTGCCTTTGCTTATTAAAAAACCGAACACTAACCTTGGAAGCGGAAAGTCGTGGTACTCCGTCTTTTCATAAACTATGTCGCAGCGTCTTTTCGGAAACTCGATACATATTTTCTGAGTTCCGCCGTCGCCTGCACCATAGAAGAAAGAGCCCTCGGGCATTATTCCGCTTGTTACAAGTCCTGTTTTTATGGAATCCTTAACGCATTTCAAAAACACATCGGGTTCTACCGTTTTAAACTTTTTTACTCCGTCTTCAATGTCTTCAACGAAGATCTTTCCGTCACTGTTTATGCGAATAACAAGCTCATCTTCACGATGCATAACAAAGACCTCCTTTACGGCAACGCTTTTCACGGCGAGCCTTTCTGTATTTCTCTTTGAGAATGGGAAGTTCTTTTTTCATAAGTGTCATTACTCTTACTATCCACAGACACATCGGTATTTCGCAATCGAAGTCATAACCCCATAAAAGCTCAAGCCTTGCGCCCTTACGTTTATGACCGATGAAATAGTCGAAGTTATACGAGAAAAAGCCTCGCATTTCTTCCATCTTTCGCTCAATACCCTTTATGTACGGATTCTCTTTTGTTTTAGCACCTTCAAGACGGTGCAGTTTCCGTGCTATACGGTAATACTCCTCAAATTCATCCGAACTGTAAGCCCATACATACACTTCACAATCATCCTCGGAATATCCGAATTTGTTGTAAATGTGCTCGTCGCTTATAGTCTTTGGAGCTGCATTGGATATTGCCTCCATGACGTAATCGTAGTAGTAATCCATATCTATCAGTTCTTTTTTGTAACCACGCTCAAATATATCAATACCTGCATCGTGGTAGACCTTGATAAGACAAACGAGAAGCAGCACAGCCTTTGAATATTCATCTGTTACAAGTCTCATTTTGTCCTCCTAAAAATATCTTCTCGCCGTTGTAACCCTTGCCGGCATTTCAGCAAAGGTATTAACGATGTTATGGAGCGAATTTATTCTGTCCTCGATAAGCTCGCATTTATCGTCAATGAGAGTAGTAATATCATCTTCATCAAAGGCATCGAAGTCTATATCTCCGACATATATCGGCTGTTTGGATATATACTTGAATATCACCTTATCAAAGATGTATCTTTCTCCCTCTGTTTCGATAAAATTCGGCACATCGGAAACAGCATCAGCCTTTTTAAGAGCCGACACCATACGTCCGAGATCTAATGTGTATTCCATAATTTGTTTCCTTTCTAAGCAAGGTGTTTTACTCCCTCCGGTGTGAGAATATTGAACAGCATCCTGTTCACTCTCGTTTCGGTAAGAGTGCCTTCCTCTTCGTTTTCACGCCTTTTTACTTCCTTGATAACTCTGCCCTTGATTACATGGGGTGTGTCGCAGTCAACGTAACCGTTGATGAGACCGCTACCGCCAATCAAGCCTACCTGCCCGATATTGAGAGGTAAAAGCGGTCGTTTTTCAATAGCATCAATCTTGCTTTTTTCGAAGAACATATTTATTGACTTCGATTTTGCAAGCTGACGCTGAAGCTCACCTAAATTAAAGTTAGCTCCCTTGAAAACTTCCACGTTTTTCTCCACCTCGGGTACAGAGTATATTTCGGTACCAAGCGTATCAATCATCGGAATCCTTTCGGGAAGCATTGCAAACTGTGAAAGCTTTTCTGCTTCATCCGAGCCGTCTTCCTTTTTCTTTTTTATGCCGAATACAACTATCTGCTTGAACTTTGAAAACTCACTGTCAAGAAACCGATAGACCGATATATCCTTGAAATTATCGCAGAGTACACGGCAAATGTCATAGGTAAGCCTGTAATACGGAACGATGTACATAATAACACCGCCCGGCATTAGATGATGTATGCTTTCAACAAGGAAACGCTTCTCGCTTCTTGCCTTTACGCCGCCTTCACCGATTACGTTAAGGTACGGCGGATTAAGAAAGAGTACGTGAAACGCCTCCGAGCTTATCCTCGAATGAAAGAAGGAGCCGAAGCCTACACGGTCGAGCCGTGTTTCTGCTTCTTTGCCTCTTGCTTCGTCAATCTCTGTTCCGTAGGTTACGGAGTCTGTGCCTAAAGCAAGTGCTTCAAGGGCAAGACCGCATCCGCAACACGGATCAAAGATATTGACTTTATTTTCGGGAAATTTGAGAGCATTTTTCATCATCTTGACGTGGGAGATGTCTGTGGGATAATATCCCATCTTGACATTGTTCATAAGGCGACCTATGAGAGTTGCATCTACCGTTTCGGTTTTAGGTATCTGTTTTCTAAGAGTTTCTACAGCAGATATGAGTTTGGTGTAATCGGGAGTCAAAAGGTTAAATGACCTCACCGCACCGTAGAGCTTGTTTGCAAAGGCTGAAGCATCGGACATATCGCACTCGGAGAAAAGAAGACCGAGTTCCCGAACCGTATCAAGCAGCTTTCGCTTTGTGCTTTCAAGCTCGGTAAAGGTATCCTTTGCTCTTTGTACGTTGTTCTTTTCCTTGTAAATATCAATGGCTTTCCTTTTGATCGGCATAGCCTCGATAATGCTTACAAGACTTCTTTCTGCTTCTGCAAACTTTTCTATGGCATAATAGCTTTCAGACATTACGCAGCCCTCCTTAAGTGATTTCCGTTATCGTGGTAATCCACCTGTTCGGAGTGGGTAATCTTCTGTACCTGCTTTCTGCCGAGAGCGTCTACTGTTTCAAGCTTTTCTGTTGTAACCGTCACTGTTTTTTCAAAGGTCATTACGACCTCTTTTGTTTGAGTAAGAATAAAATCATTCATTATGCAACCTTTCTGAGACTGAGTTTTCTTGATGAAAACGCAACTCTTGTGTTTTCAAGACTTCCTTCGATAAGAAGGTAGTACAGCATACTTGCTACCGCCGTAGAAGCGAATACGTTTGCCGCAATAGTCTGCGGAGCTGATACACTTCTTTCAGCGCAGGAAAGCTCGGAGGGAAACTTTTCGGTATCGGTAAGGATATCGGGATAAACCCTTGCTACTGGCTTACTTAATACCTTGCCGCCCATTTTCACACCGCACACTACCTGTCCTGTGAATTCACCGTTGCCTGAGTCAATGTAGATAATATCCTCAAGCTTATTGAAGACGTTATTACACATAATTCTTGAACGGTTGTTATCCACAGCACCGATAAGTATGCCAATGGGTTTAGGGCTACCGTAGCTTCCTTTTACGTTAAGAAGCTCAAAAAGTTCCTCTTCGCTTTCTATGTAGTCGGGTATGTATTCGGTTTCAATCCCGAATACCTCCGAATACCTTTCTGCCATAACCTGTGCCTTGTTTTCACCAATATCGCACTCAGCAAAGTTCTGCCTTATGAGATTTTTTCTTTCCACAATGTCACCGTCGCAGATGATTACCTTGCAGGGACGGTTAGAAGAAAACGCTATCCGATAAAGATGCGGAATTACGTTTCCTCCTGTGCCGCCTGCACCGATAATGACTATCTTCACAGGTCTGTTAAGTGCAAGCTTCATTCTTTTTCCTCCTTTTCGTACTTGCGTATTTCAACGGCTTCTTTCCACTTTTCAGGAAATTCACCGCCGATACCGTCAAATACAATAGCAGGATCAATAACGAGATGCTTGCCTCCGACAGATATGCGTGTAGTCATATCGGGAAAGACCTTATCAAGTCTTCCGATAACCGTATAAAGCCTTGTGGCAATCTCATCCTTGTCGTCTGTTCTTGAGAATACCGCTCCCATTGTATTGTGGGAATGTACTTCCATAACAAGAAGAAACTTTTCCTCATCAATATCGGGAAGGTTCGTGTCAACGCTCGCTTTAGTAACTGTTTGCTTTGGAACGTGAACACGGTACTTTTCTTCTTCAAACGACCAGTAGATATTTGCCATTGCTTCATTCTCGCTCTTTTCAGTTACGAACGTTTTGAAAAAGGCGATAATCTCCGACAGGATACTGTACGGTATTTTCGGCAGAGCCGGGATAAACCCGGCCCTTACCTTTGTAAAAAGGGATACGCTGTCAGCTTCGGCTATGAATGTCCCAATCTGATTATTGCGAACTTCATAGATTTTTCCGTCGCTGGATGGTACGAATACGATCTGTTTTCCGCTGCTTACCGCTTCTTCAAGACTGTTTGCAACTCCCTTGTAGGAGGCAACAATACCTTTCTTTTTAGCCGTAACAGACGGGATAACCTTGCATTCGACCTCTCCCTTAGCTTTTTTAAGACAGTCCATAAATTCCTTTGATTCTTCAATCTGCTTTTTCAGACTTGCAATCGTGGTTTTCTTCGGCGTCGAAACTGTCTTTGTTATAGTTCCGTAAGTCATTTTCCACGATACTGCAGTTGCGTCGTCAAGCTCGGGAAAGTCCTCTGCTTTTTCGTTACGCAGTTCATCAAAGGTCTTTGAGGTGTCTACGATTTCCTCTTTGGCATTTGCATAGGAGAAGATAGGAAGCTTCAATACTAAGCCGCTCTTGTCCTTTTCTGCCTGTTTTTGGTTTGCCTGTGCCAGTGCCGCTTCAAAAGGATCCTGCTCCTCTGATTTATCGCCTGCGACATCAGATTCTGTTGTTTCAGCTTTTGCATCGGCTGCCGGCTGTGATACGGTTGTTGTTTCTTCATTTGTTTGTGTTTCCTCCGGGTTATCGGTTGTTGTAGGTGCAGGTGTTTCACTCTTAACTTCTGCACTTTCTGTCTGAGCATCGTCTTTCTTTTCCGCAGTTCCGAAAATGCTGTCAAAGTCATCACTGCTGAAATCGGGAAGGTCTGTAAAGGTCGCATCACTTCCAAGATCTATAGGTTCATTTCCGCCGAATAATCCGTTGTTTCTTTCTTCACTCATTTTTGAGTCCTCCTAAATAATTTGTTTTTGTTTTGTGTGGCTGTTGGTTTTCACGATCAATTTATTCCCTCAACTCTTCACCCCCAATACTGAGGAGTGATTCAAGTTAGATGACAAATCAATCGCACCAAACCTTGACCACTCGCTGAAATTTTTCAATTTCATCTGTTTTACCTCCTTCCGAAAGCAAAAAAACACACGCAAAAGTCCCTAAAAAGACTTAATACGTGTGTTTGCTTCCAATAAAATTATTTTGTTTTCCTGTAAAAATGACAATAGCAGGTACTGAAAATGCCCATACCTATCCCGTAGGATGGAACATACCTGTACCTGCTTAACTGCTTACCGTTTTAACTGCTTACCATTTTTACAATGCTATTTTATCATAGACTTTTCCTCTTTGGTAGAGGTGGCGCTAAATTAAATATAAATTTGAAAATTGATAAAAAGTATGATTCGGAACACTAATGCGATATGCTCTTCCTTCTCTCTCAACTGTTAACAAAATAATATTGAGGAAAATGTCGAAGTATGATATAATATATTTATAAAGTGTGACGGAGGTATCATTTTTGAAAACAAGAGTTCTAACGAAGCAATGGAACTCATTGTTTCTGCTCACCGGGCGCGTGGATATTATCAATATTCGCAGATATATGGTTATATGAAAGAGAATGAGTCGGCATATATTATGAGGCATAATCGGGAGAGAGAACTGATACAAGAGTTAGAGCCAAATAAGCTGGCACTTTATATTGAGATAAATAGATTGAATATTGAAAGTACACTTATATCAAAAATTACTAATGAAAAATATGATTGTTATTTTTCACTATTGAATAAAGAAAATCAACAAAAAGTTCTTGCACATAAAAGCAAAAAAGACCAAATGTAAACAGTTGCTGGGAAAATGTTAGCACGCAAGACGATTTCAAAATATTGTAATGTAGCCCTGATGATATATCTTTTAATCGGGTTATTACGAAAAATCTAATGCGAAACAGTTCAATGTGGAGTTAGATAGCAGCCATTCAGAGGAAAGGGTTGTGAAATCAATTTTGTCAAGGGTAAAGTGTGCGGTTACAAATGATTAACATTTCTCTTTTCTAAGACAATATAAATTTTATTCCCAACAAGAGACACAGAGTTCTCCTGTTGGGGATAAAATTTAAGACAGTTGCCAAGAAATCGGTTACGACATCTTGCAAGTGTATAAGATCGAGCTACAGAGCGTTGCAAAGTTCAACCAAGCGTTCAATCGGTTTAATATCCGAAGAAAAATCCGATATAGATTCCAAAATTGTAGTTATTCCGTCATATTCTTCTACGGCGGCAATTCCAAAACCGATTCTCGTAGTATCTTCGTTCTTGTACGTATTTTGAATAACGATGTACTTGTGTTCCATTTGAAGTCCTTCTTTCTTAAAAGTCTCCGTTTCACAGCCGTTCAGTTCAAAACGGGAATACAAGAATTGAATTTTTCAAGATTGATGCCAAGAGCTGCCGAAATGTTCAAAATACTCGATAGTTTTGGATCGGAATTGCCAAGCTCGATTTCTTACAGCCCTTTGTAGCTCATTTCACAAAGCTTCGCAGCTTTTTTATGCTTGAGCCCAAAGCCTCTCTGCGCTCCCGCACCATTTGACTAAAATGTTACGTTTTCGTTATAATATCACCCCCTTTTTGCAATAGTTTAGGAGGAAATATGTGAAATTACAACGAGCTTAGTTACCGCTTTTATTTAATTTGTAAACTTGTTTTGTTTCATTAAAAAGAGTTGTTATTGCGTTGTGAATAACAACTCTCGGTTGAATTTATTGCTTCAGCGAATTGTTTAATTTTAAATGCAATTCATTGTTGTGAGAGGTCAAAGCAGTGTAGATTTTATTTATATTATTTTTTCTTATAAAATCAATCATTGTTTCTTCTACGTTGCGCCCAAGTGCTCTGCAAGAAAGCGAAAATAAATCGAGCGTATTACCATCAATACCGATTGCACCGACAAGACCTAAGTCAGAGAACTTATCGGATAGAACTACAGAATATAATTCATATTCACTGTTAAGCTTTTCATTTATCTGTTCAACTGTATATCTTCTGCCGTTGGTGCACTTGTTTGTACGTTGAGTTAATTCGGCGATTCGTGAAAGCTCAATCGGCAACGCCTTGTGAATATCCACTTTCATTTCAAGCGCATTTAAATACTCGTCAAAAGATGGTGTTTCTGACTTCAAGTTCCTTCTTAATTCATTTGTTTGATATGTAAGACTACGTTGCCGTACCTTCTCAATATCAACATTGCTTTTGAGATTAAAACAGGATAGTTGCTTATAAACATTATATTTCTCATACTTAATGGTAGTAACCTCGGGTAACAGTGCCTTGACAGCTTGGATTTCAAAATCCGAGTCATCTATAAATACTATGCTATCAAGCCCTATATTGAGCGTTTGGGCAATCGCCTTGATATTATCCGTTTTATTTTTCCAATTCACACAAAAACACGCTATGTGTTCCTCTCTTAAAATCATTTCATTGTGTTCTCTGAAAACGCGCAAAACATCACTCTTATCGTTCTTACTACATATCGCTATTATAACGCCATGATAATAGAGATTAAGTATAAACCGCCCAAAATCTTGATAAGGACGTCCTAAACCGCTACTTCCAATCTGTATTCCCTCAATGCTGTCTTCGGAAAGGATTCCTCCCCAAAGGACATTATCGCAATCAAGAACTACGCACTTCTTTGTAGTACCGTTGTGAATCATATATTGCTTGTGGACTTCGCTCGCAATCTCCCGAAACAGTTCCCTTGAATATGGGGTGTTCCATCTGTATTTGAACTTGTTGTCAAAAGCTCGTTCGTTACCGAGTTTAGCAATAACCGATTTTAAATCTACATAGGTATCATTTTCTTCAATGATTTCATTCAACATTATATTGACGCGATCAATCAATCCTTTGTTTATAATGCGATATCCAAGACAGTAGGTATATGGATGATAACAATAATCCTCTGTTCCTATCCATAAAACAGATGCTTGGGAGCTCTGCTTAAGAAAAGCATTTAAGTTTATAAATTTGCTCTTAATATCTTGTTCGAAATCGTCGGCACTTGCTTTTCCGCAAGTTAAATCATTTATAAGATTAGGATAAAAGCAATCTATGTTTAACCAAACAACTATCTTGTTTGCATTAATAATCTTTTCCCGATTTGCACCTGATAAGTACTCGTTGAATGGTATAAATTCGAAATCAGCCTCAAACTTAACTTTTATAAAAGTATCTTTCAGATAAATACTAAAAAATGGCTGCAGAGTAATATTAGTTATAACTACAATATTGTGTCCCGATAAATTTTGCATATTTTAAAATCCTTATGTAGTAGCTTCGATATCTTTCAGAACTTGAAAAATTTTGTTTGCTGTGTTCATTTCACCAATCAACAATTTAGAATCGGGAATTTCGCATTCGAATTTCTCCTCCATAGCAACGATTATTTTAATAAAGGTGATCGAATCCATGCCGAGTTCGGACAGATCCTCATTAAGCTTGTCCTCGGTTATTTCTGCATTTTCGATGCTTGCATCTAATATTTCTATGACTTTTTCAACAGTTATTTCTTTCATTCGGATACTCCCATAAAAATACGCTTATTTATTGCAATTTTCTCATGATCTTTTTCGGTTAAATCGTCTTTTATCAAATCATACAAATTGTCTGATTCCAAGCGAGTTTTGAAATCATATTTCCATTCTTTTCGTTCTTTAGCACACAAACCGTAACAATTAAGTAAAGCTTCACCCTCTGGTGTTCTGAAAACTTCTATGCATTGCTTAAGAACCTCATCATCAAATACTTGACCGGTGTAATATAGAACATAAAACACGTAAGGAATGATATCATATTCAGCGCTCATTGCGTGAAGCTTGTCTAATGGAATTGTATCAAGATTGTTCTTTAGCAAATAATATACATCTTTGAACATATCATATTTGATACTTTTTCGGGTGGCAAGAAGGAAAATAGAGTTCATATCTTTGTAGTGGTGTAAAATGAGCTGAATCATCGCTTTTATCGGTGGTAGCGTTTTTACTTTCACACCGTATATTTCCATTTCTATTGTGTCAGAAAGGAATTCTTCTATGTCGATTCGTTTTCCTTCGTACTCACCCCAGAATATGTCAAAATTAATGTCAACAATTATTGAACCTAATTCGTCATCCTCCTTTATCCACGGAAGTATTTGATGCGAATTGGTCAACATGGTAATCTTTTTTCTTCTCGTATACGATATATTGTTGAATCCATGAAACATCAGAATGTTTTCTATATTTGAAATGTTTTTGCGTGAAATCAGTATATCATTATCCTTCGAAAATCGTTTCCCTTCTATACTATACGCCTGTACAGACAACACTTCGCCTTTTATTACAGAATAATTAAACTGACCTAACTCGGGTAATATCTGAGCAAACTTATCAAATCTTAATTTTGATAAAGCTAAATATACATAATCTTTCGTTTTCAATTTGGCTCTCCCCTATATTTTTCGGCCTGTAATTTATACAATCGTGCAAATTCTCCACCTTCCCCAATAAGTTTTTCGAATGAACCGCTCTCTGATATTGACCCATTCTGTATTACATATATCATATCAGTGTTTGTAATATTAGATAATTTATGCGATATAAAAACAGCAGTCTTATCTTTAGATATAGTTGTGAAAATCTCAAATAATTGGTGCTCTGCTTCCGGATCCAAATGAGAACTGGGTTCATCGAAAACGTATATTAAACTATCTCTAAATATAGCACGAGCAAGTGCAACTTTTTGCCATTCACCTCCAGAAAGTTCTAAACCGTCCTCTGCAAATTGTTTTGTCAAATATACACTTGTATCGTCAAACTTAGTTGACGATGTAGATAAAGTGCTTTTTTTCATAGCCCAAAACATCTTGGATGAATCTTTAATATTATCCATATCACCTAATGCAATGTTTTCTCTCAATGTAAATGCATAATTGGCATAATCCTGAAACATTGCACTAAACATACTTTTTATTGTATAATCATCATATTTTGTAATATCAATTCCATCAATTAGAATTTGCCCCATTGTTGGTGGATAAAATCCCATCAAGAGATTGACTAAGGTCGTCTTGCCGGCACCATTTAATCCTACTATCGCAATACTTTGTCCCCTTTGTAGTTTCAAATTTATATTCTTTAGTGTGAAATCTGTCGCTCCAGGATATCGGAAGTAAACCTGCTTAAATTCAATAAAAGAAAAATTTATCTTCTTTTGTTGCTGAACAGTAATCATTTCAACTGAACATTGAGTTTTATCGCTTTCTTCTTTCTCTATAAAAGTTCTATAATTTTCAATTTGTATATTGTACTCATATATACTTGAAAAAGAATGTATTAAACCCTGAAGTCCACCTTGAAATTGCGAAACAGAGTTTCTAATGTATGTAAACGAACCAATGGTTAAAGAGCCAAAAATTACACTATAGCCAATCCGCAAATCAACCAAACAAGCAAACAAAATAGGTAATAACGCAAACAAATAATTAATAATTGCCTTTTTCTTTAATATTTTATTTTTTTCTTTGAATAGTGTTTGCCATAACTGATTATGCCGATTGATAAATATATCAGCTATACCATACAATCTAAGATCCTTTGCACTTTGCCTTGAAGTGAATAAGTTTTTGTAATACGTTATCTTGCGTTGGTCTATAATTTTTTCTTGATACCATTGATAATCTATATTTCTATACTTTAAATCATTAAAATATGAAGGAATCATAATAATCAGCATTATAAGTGGAAGATAAAATTTGTATTCAAATAAAATAACAAAAGATGAAATAAACGTTACGAACACTGACACAATATTCGCAGTTGTCCAAGTAATTTGTTTTAGGGCTATTGAGTCTCTTTTCGCACTAATCATCTGATTATAAAATGCTGGACTGTCAAAGTGAGCTATGCTTATTTTAGATGATTTTTTCATAAATTGATTTTCAATAAAATTTGAAATCAAATCCATATGTTTACTTTGTAAAAGGTTATCCATAACATTCATCAATAAATTCAGCAAAAGAATAAAAGCCTGACACAAAATAAAAAAAACAAATGTATTAAAAGAATTGTGTGTGCTGACAACTACAACCAGCGAATCAACAATTTCTTTTTCAATATGTATACTGATTACAGGTATAATACCAGTTATGGCTTTAAACGCATACCTTATAATCGTGGTCTTTTTTGAAGCAAGCCATGAAATTCGATAACTATACCACAAATTTGCGAAATACATTTTGAATTTTTTTAACTTATTCTTAATTACACTCAACCTTTCTATATCGTTATCATTGATTTTCTAACACGAAATCAACAATGTCTGTTATCTCACAACTCATATTATATTGTCTGATATTATCAGGGATTTTCAATCCGAATTTTGAATTCATCACGAAAAGGGCCTCAAAAATCAAACCGGCTTCTTCAATAGGAGAAGCCTCATCAACCATGGGCGAAATATATTTCTTTAAATACTTATAAATTATTTTTCTATCCATACAGTTGACACTCCTTTTTAATACAATCAAATAAATTCCTTTATTGAATCAATATTATAGTTTTTAAGATCATCAGGTATATATAACACTTCCATATTCACACCTTTAATTAAATTAATAGCATTTCTCCTTATATCATTAGATATCAAAGGTGTGTCTTCATTAAAAAAGATTATGCCTTGCACACACAAAATGTATTTTAATGATGGATCGGAAATTTTTTTAATCGAAAATTTATTTCCTGCTTTTCGCGAAAGAAAAATAATGCGATTAAGGTTATATGACTTTTTATTACTTCTCGTTATCATCTTATTTTGCTCAATTGGGATAAAATATTTGGTACCTTTCGCTTTTATGTAACCATTAGTATCTTCAATTTGTTCTTCGTATAGCTTATAATATCCTTCTATGCCATAAACGGTATTTGAATTTTCTGTGCTTTCAAGCAAACACATATCATCACAGAAAAAATAAAAACCGCTATCAATCAAATAATTCATTAATGTGCTTTTTCCAACTCCGCTGTTCCCTGAAAATAAAATAATTTTATTATTCTTTATAATTCCAGAACCGTGTAGACACACTTTGTTGGAATTTAATGCAACAACCTGAATGGGGGCTCCTATTAAAGAAATTTCAAATTCACAAATGTTATTACAAAAACATTTTGATTTTCTTTTTGCAACATCTACATCATATATACAATTGTCGTTTATATAAATTATATTATTTATCTCTCTCGTTTCTTTGAGCTTATGAATCATATTATTAAGTATTTCTCTCGACTCAATAACCTCAAAACTCCAATCATAATCATCCACGAAAGATATTGTGTAAATTTTGTCAAAACGCTCTATTTTTCTATTAATTCTGATTCTTAACGAACCAATTTGGTATATAATATTATCATGCATAGCCTATCCCTACAATTATAAAAAATTCCCAATTAGCTTATTAGAAAAAACATTCTCCGCTAATTCATCAAAAAGAGAAAATACGTCAATGCAATTAAAGAAGTTTTGCGCACCACAGTTTTCCAACTTTTCTTTACTCAAATATATTGGATTATTTCCATCACCATTTTTTTGATATAGAATATTTGAATTAATAATATAGGCATTATTACATTCATATCTGTTTTTCAACAAAACTCTAACATCTACTAATACCTCATCAGCAAAACTATTACTGGGTATATTAACCACCAACGCATCAATCTTAACAATTTGAGATAACAAGAATTGTATTACTCCTATTTCACTGTCACATTTTCGACTAACATTAATAATATTCTGTGGAATTCCTATTATAAGATAATCGGAATCCGAATAAGCTATTTTTTTCAAAAACCGTTTTAGTTCTAAATAAAAATCTTTAAGTGGTATTCTTTTATATAACAACCAGTCAAAATTAACAACTCTACTATTTGGGGAGATTATTTTGACAGATGGCACAATTATCGTTTTTTTATTATCTCGTGTAAGAAACTCAAAAAGAGACAATTGTGAATACAGTGACGTAAAATCTCCTTCAGCAGAAGAAAAAACAATTATTTTTTTAGAGCGCAAAGCATCAGTAATAATGGAGTCATCGCATAGATCATAGATATATTGTGGATTATTAATATTGTTTGCCTGGGAAACAAACGATTCTTCATTATATTTATTTCTCAAATCAAAAACTTTTGCGTTGTTAAAATGAGTACAAATAATCTTATAAACGTCTTTCGAATCACAATATTTGTTATATACGGCATTATTTATTATTACTGCTTCAACACTATTATTAGATTCAATTTCATTTTTGACAATATATTGTTTTTTACATAAATGATCAATGTTATCCGTTCTTCTGTATCCCCAACACTCCGGTGAATATACATCATTGTGTTCCAACTCCAATATGTTCTCAAAGTGCAATATTGGTAAATAGTTGTGCTCAAACAAAATACTTGATACTTTCATTTTAACTCTCCTCAATTAAACGACTCATTAAATGTTGGAATTTTTGCGGACAATATAATTCATTTTGATTTAATTCAAAATATTTACATGCAGCGCCATAACAACATGGATAATAAAAACAGTCAACACAGCCCTTTTTATATATCAATCGATGGTTAGGTGTAGTCCATTTCAAAAATTTAGAAAAATCAATTTCAAATTCTCCATTAATTATAGTGCCGATTACCGTTTGGCTATTATTGTTATGCCTGCACTTTCTAATGTTTCCAAAAGAGTCAATAATAAAATTGTTAGGCATTGTAGAATTGCACACTGATTCAAATAGATTAGTAGATAATGTCCTTTCTAATTTGTTATTGATATTATTTTCTTCAAAAAACATCTTTAGCGCTTCATTATAAATGTCAACTGGAATATTAAGTTTATTTATTGGAAAAATATTAATATTTTCAAAATCATCAGTGAGGAATTTTAATAATTGATTTTTAACACAATCAGTATACATTGGTATTTGTGCAACATCATAATAAATATTCAAAGTATTATCTACAACATAATCAGTACATTCCTCAATGTTCGGGCAATTCTGAATATCTATTGTTACGCTACTATGTTTTACATCTTTAGAGAATAAATTTAGGAATTTTGCACTTTGATTTGATGATAATTCAAGATCATACGAAACTGATATCGCATTTGTACAACCACACAAAATTCTACTTCTATTAAACTCATCTATGGCATCAACTAATGTTTCTACATTTAGTGCTGTTCTCGAAGAAAATCTAACATTAACCTCTTTCAAATCAAGTGACACCATATATTTAATTAGTGAATCTACAAGTGTTTTCATATCAAAATCCATTTTTACACTTATTTCCACTTCAAACAAAGCAGTTGAAAAATTATACATCGCAGTATTAAACATCCATATTAGTTTATTTTTGCGATATGTGTTTTTCTCATTTTCACTAATTAGATTCTTTAAATCGATATTTAAACATTCGTCACATTTAGCACTTACTATTTTCGACTCTAAAAAATCGATTTTTATAGGATTTTCGTCATCATCCCTAAATTTCGCACAATAAATCGTTCTCACAGTTCTATGCCTTCCTGATAGCCATATTTTGAATAAATATTTTGTATTATAGAATATATCTTAATAAGTCCACTTAAACGTTGTTTTTCCTTTTTGCATTTTTGCAATTTTATCTCCCTTGTTATACAAGAATGTTCGTTAAAACTTGCAAGACAAAAAGAACAATGATGTATTGCCCAACAACTTAAACATTCCTTTTTTGTCAGTATAGAAAGGTTCATCTGTTTAGCAACTTGAACCATATCTATACCCGAGAATACATCTCCGATCTTACAAAACCCACAATTTTCGTTGATTTTTTCGCACGGCCAGTAATTGCCATATACATCAACCATTAATTTTGTTGCTCCGGAAATACATTGTCCTTGTGGATGAATAATAGTTTCATAACTACTATAATCATTATTCTGATTTATATCAAATCTTTTCAAAACATCAATATCATCCGATATATAGTCAGGGCAGTGTCTACGTCGTTGATAGTAAAATAGCATCAATTCCAAATAATATCTTTTATTATCATACCGATTGATAGTTGTGATCTTATCAATTATTTTGTCATCTGATATTATATAACTTGGTTTTCCACCTTCAGAAAAATTAATTCTAAAACCATTACTTTCAACGAACATACTTGTATTATTAAAAAATGACAAGCTTCTATTGAAATCCATATAAGAATTTACTACTCCATTAAACGAAACATTCGTTCTCCAAAATTCACTATAATTTTCGTAAATATACTTCATGTTTGAATAAACTGAGCTAAAACTTCCCTTTTGGCTTGGAAATTTTCTGTGCTTGTCATGTAAAGACATATCGCCATCTAAACTTATAGTTAGCCTAAAATCTTTTTCTACAAGATATTCAACAATGTCATTAGTAAGCAACGTTCCATTTGTGGTCATTGAAAACACTACATTTTTGTTAGTTACCTTAGACTCAATATACTCTATAGCCGCTTGTATCAGTTCAAAATTAAGCAAGGGTTCCCCACCATAAAAGCCAAAATTCAATACTTTTATATCCCTTGAATGTTCAATATAGTCATTTATCGCTCTGATAGCAATATCTAAACTCATGTCAACATTTTTATGATTTCTCGCGTTATTATCTGTACAAGCATACGGACAATAATCGCATATCAAGTTGCACTTTTGAGTAACCTGTAAAACTAAATATTTTCTACGATAATTAATATGCTCATCAATGAAGTTTATGGCTTTGTTTTCAAACGATGGGGTATACTCACCTATAAACCCCTTTTTTATCAAAAAATCAATTTCAGAACTTGCAATATTACTTTTGGAACTACATTTATTAGAATCACAAGATAAAATTTCACTACATTCTTTTGAAATTTTATTAATTTTTTTATTAATAGCAGAATATATATATTCAGTCCCATTTAAAGAGAATATCTTATACATTTTTAATCTCCATTGTTAAATTTTTGTTATTGCTACCCCATCCATAAAAGGATGAGACAGCAATAACTTTCGCAGTTAGCTATTTGGGGGAGTCCAAAGCGATTGCATGTTGGAGGCATCTTTTTTAATAAACTGACCACCCGTGCAAGGAGAACATTTATTGTCACAATTAAATGTACAATTGTTTCTCATTATCGCAATATCTCCTATATTCATCAACATCTTATCCCCTCCTTCCGTATCAATTTTATGCAAAATATGCGGAAAATCCACATAATTACAAGCTATAACTCATTTTATTCTTCACTTCTTTGTGTTACATTGCCAACTAAATGCTACTTGTATATCTCATATATCACGAAATGATAAATTCTTTTTAGTATAGTGTATTCCAACAATATTTGGTTTTGATATCGTATAAAGCAAGTGTAACATCTGCTTTGAGCATCATTTCTATTACAGTTGAAAAAGAAACACCCAAATCCAATAACTTACAACACTCATTTCATATGCCGTTAGCAACATATTTTGTATTGCAGCACCACGTGACTGAATATCCTTTATATAATGCTAAGAACACATCTTATCCAAATAAACGATAATCAAACAGGGAGCAGTTTTAATCCACCTTGGATTTGCTGATAATTTAGATATTTCGTCAATGAGGTTTTTTCTGTTATAATCTTAACTTTTCACGGTCACCCGTTCTTGCTCGAAGGTGTCAATATCAAAGACTCAATAATTTTATTTATATTTTCTATTTATATAAGATTAGAATTATATGATCTAATACTTGTTGTGATATTGTTCCTTAAAATATTTTCATGATTTTTTGAATATTCTTCCATGCATTTTGACTTTAATATTATTATATCACACAGTTTTACATTTTTCAATATATAAAATTCTATTTTTTGAAAATTCATTATATTTACACAAATTAATCTATTATTGTTTGAATTAATTAAATAAAAGTGTTTGACGCTTTCAATTTTTTCGCCATAAAACATTTCAACTTTTAATCTACCAAAGAAATTTTCCATAGATCCATTTCTATGTAATTAACTATGATTCTATATATGTAAAGCTTTTTATAGATAAATAAAACATGAATTTTGGTTGATTTCAATATGTCAATATTCACAAAAAGTATTTTAGCAGACCAATATTGCAATTTGTTTTTAATTATAAATATTTTTTAACAAATAGCACATTAAAATGATAGCAATTTATATACTATAATTGTAATCAGGGGAAATGACAAACAATAAGAAACTTTATAGTGACAATATTATAGAACAGAATTGTGAGACAAAATGAAAAGAATTTTACCAATTTGCTTAAAACCAATTATTACTTCTGAATGTAATACATATTACAAATTTGCAATAATACAAAAAATGAATCGTATAAAAAGTGGTTATTAAATTACCTTGATCTATGGACAGAATAAACAGGATGTTCATTTTATGGTAATCCTCAACAAATGTATGAGTTGTCATATTATAATGATATTTTGGAGATTAAAGACGGAAATATTTTGTTTGTAGAACCAGATAACATTATCAATTATTTAATTGATATTACATATCATATATCATCATTAATAAGTGTAGCTGACAAGCTATTGGAGTTATATAATCACGAACATCAAATATTGGAACGATTTATTTGGCGTTCCCAGGTGAGTTTCATCGAGGAAGACTTTTCAAAACAACATGAATTATGAAAGAATTGTGTTTTTAAACCCTCCTAATAAAAATTTCAGGCAAAACCCTCTGAGCGGTTTTAAATAAAAATTATAACGCACTATTTTCTTATAAAATTATAACGGTTATAGTTTTTTAATAAAAGTATAATAAAAATAACCTATTTTAAATTGTGGCGTACCTATCCAACTCAGCATAAAGAGAATTGATAGTGCTTTCATAGCAGAATATATATATTTTCCTATTTGCGGTTGGATTTTCTGCAGCCAATTGTTCAGCTTCTTCTATTTTGCTACTTTTATCATCAAGAGTAAGCATAGTACCTTTGTGTAGATATCGTTGTGGGTAAAGCTCCGTTTGTTTGCATTGTATTTTGTGCACAACACAAATTTGTTATTTTACACGATAGCCTCAACCCCACCTTCTCGTAGCGCATTAGTTATCGCTCTGACATATTCGGGGTATCCACCAAAATGCATTGCCGCAATGATCCTTTCAGAGTCGTTTGCTTTATGATACACAAATGTATCCTTAATCTGTACTGTGTAGTTGTACGTTGTCGGTGATAATTCGTACAGTTTCCTCAATATGCATATGCCTCCTTCGTTTAAGTTTTGGTTGTAACTTTTGCCTGCTTACCATTTTTATAATGCTATTTTAATAGATATGATTTCCCTTTGAAAGTGGTAACGCTAAAATGAAAAGAAATTTGAAAATTGATAAAAAATTATGATTTAATATGTTGATGTGATATTATGAACCAATAGCACAGTATCTCCACGAAGCAGGTATATTTGTTTCCGTAGTCAATGCTATCCTTGCTCACGACTACAGCGGAAACTCAATACGTAAGGTCAAGACAGATAAGATCGACGCCATAAAGCTCGCCAATATGGCAATCGACCGCTGGCTTCAGCTTGTGGAATACGTCCCTGAAGATGAGATCCGTCAGACCTCAAAATTTGTAACCGTCAATACAATCAGTACAACAAACTAAAGACCATGCTGAAAAACAACTTAATTGCACTGCTTGACCAAACCTTTCCTGATGTGGATAAGCTATTTACGTCTCCATTAAGAAAGAGTGACGGTCACGAAAAATGGGTGGATTTCGCTTTGAAATTCTGGCATTGTGAATGTGTTTGCGGCATATCCGAAAAGCAATTCAAGGATAAATACGAGCGTTGGTGCAAGCGAAACAGATACAATTACAGTGCTTACAAAGCCGAAGATATTTATGCCAAGTCTTGTGGTAATGTCGGACTGCTACCAATGTGTGAGTCAACAAAAGTTCTTATCACACAAGCAATTACTCAATTGCAAACCATCGAAGAAACTCTTGCGGATATCAAATGTGAGATGCAAAAACTTGCCTCAACATTACCTGAATATGACACCGTTATGGCGCTGTATGGTGTTGGGGACGTTCTAGGTCCCCAGCTCATTGCAGAGATAGGTGATGTCAGCAGATTCAAAAGCAAGAAATCGCTGATTGCTTTTGCCGGCATCGATTCTCCAGCAGACCAATCGGGACAAGTAGACAACAAATCGAAAGCCATCACTAAACGCGGCTCTGCATCGCTCCGAAAAACGCTATTTCAGGTGATGTCTGTAATTATTCAAAATAGTCCTGAAACCGAACCAGTTTATACATACTTGGACAAAAAGCGTTCGGAAGGTAAACCGTATAGAGTATATATGATTGCTGCAGCAAACAAGTTCTTACGCATCTACTATGCAAGAGCTAAAGAATGCCTTGTCAACACTTGAAATCGCAAAACGAGTTTACAGAAAATTCGGAATCACTATTCTGAATTTTTTGTATATTGACAACGTGACCTCGGTATAATTATCATTCAGCGAAGCACTGCTGTGCTTTGCCCTTGATTGCCTTGACCGGCGCAAAAATTTTCACGTTGCGGTGGTCTTTTTGTCATGCCTTCCTTGTCGTCAAAAATCATTTTGACTTTTTTCATTTTAGGGCTTGACTTTTATTAGCAGGTCTTTCTCAAAACAGAATCGACGGAAGTATGCATACCGCTGCGACCATAACGTGAAAAATCACGGTTACGCCGATGGATATGTATGCCTTCTTCGGTATTTCTGCGATAACGCCGTTTTCAACAACGACGTGCTCTTTGATGAAAGATTTTACGTTGGTGTAAAGGTTGTAGCAAGCAAGTAAAAAAAGTATAGTATAAAACATATTTGTTCCTCCGTTATATTTCTTTTAATATTCTTTCAATACATTCTTTTCTGTCAAGAAACTGCGACCAGAAGTATGCCCTTGTGTCGTAGCACATATACAAAATCGGGATAAGTGTAGTCTGAAAAGCCTCAAGCTCTCGGGGAGCAAAGTTTCTTTCGTGAATGAACAGAGTAATTTTACTTATCAGGTCATACCATGCCTTTGAAAACCTTTCGTTCTCCTCGAAAACGTCGTTGAGCTTCAGCCAATCATCAACCGTCTGTGTGGGATTTCTTTCACCACTGGTAACGGGCTGATTGAAGTAGACTATCTTTCCGTCAATATATCCACGACCAAGCGGATACATTCTGCATATGGTAGGCTTCATCTCGCCGAGCATACAGCCTGTCGGTGTATGGAACGGACAAGAGCCTGCCTTTATACTCACAATGGGAAGCTTTGACTGATCTCCTATGTATCTGTAGCAGTATTTTGAAACAATATCTTCCGTAGAAGTGTTCAGATTGACCGCTGCCCAGAATAAACCATAGGGTGTCAGAATTATCCCCGTGTGGTTATAACAGCATTTGCCGCATTTCTTGCACTTAAAGTTATATATATCCTCTTTACCGACCTGATTGTTATGAAGCAGTTCGGCTTTGTTATCCATATTACCCATATTGAACCTTCCTTTCAGCAGATGTTTACATATTCGCCTATGATACAAAGAGCCTCATCATAACTGCCGGATGATGTGATACGCTCACGCATCTCTTTAGCTTCTTCAGAGAGACCGTTTTCTCTCAAGGTCTTTGATGCTCTTGCCATAAGGTTGAATATATTTCCGTCCTCGCCGATAAGTTTGCAATCGGGCTTGTTTCTTTTGTTATCCATTTTGTTGTACTCCTTTATTTCTTTAATACTTCGGGACGGTATTTTTCATTGAAAGCGGTGTAGTCGCACCATTCTTTGTTATCAAATATCCGTGCCGCGTGTAGTTCAAGTGCCATTTGTTTTGCTTCCTTTGCATCCCGTGAGAATCCGTAGAGCTTTTCCCATTCAAAAAGATGAGAGAACAGCTTCTGCTCACTGCATCGTTTGATTAAGTCCTCTACAAGTCTTTGCCATTCCGATTCCTCAACATCACCCAAATCACACTGGATACCGTGTCGGTATCCGTATTTCTTTTCGGGATTTGATGATATCAGATATGCCTGTCCCGTGCCGTGATGCTTTCGCAAAACGGCAAAGTCAGTGATTTCGGGTCCGTTATAATTGTTTATGACTATTCTACGAAAAGGTCTGAATTGTTCTTTCAACTATCGTGTCCTCCATAAGCTCACTTGTTCTGTAGATGGTATCCGCAAACTTCTGAAGCGAAAAGTCAAAGCATTCGCCTTTATCAAGTAATATACCCGTAAGCCTTGCACCTATGTCTGACTTAAATTCCTCGAAAAGCTCAAGGAACTCATCAGACACATCGCATTCGCCGTCGGTTATAAACACAATATCGGGCTTGTCAAGCTTTCCGCCGGAAGTGAGTGCAAATACTTCTCTTAAAGGCTTCTCAAAGTCTGTACCGCCGCCAAGAAGTGTTTCGGCACAGTCAAGCACCTTTTTCGGATCGACCTTTTCATCTTTCGGGAAGTAGTCAACCTTTGTTGTGCTTGAAAAATGCACTAAAGCAAAATTTGCGTTATTCACACGGCATATTTCGTAAAGCACCATCGCCACAGCCATCCCGTAGGCATTGTTCTCACCAAAGGTAGAGCTTGATTCGTCAAGGCAGACGATAATATCGCCGTTGCCTTTGTATTCGGGCTCACGCTTGCGGTACTGCTTCAGACTCTTACTCTGATACTTACGCATAAAAAGCGGTATTAGCTCGGGAGTAGAAAGCATTGCAAGTTCGGAGGTGAGTGCCTTGTTTACGTTGTTACCGTATTCAATGTCATACTTTTCTCCGTTGCCGTAGGAATATCCTGCAATTCTCTTTGCCTTTAACATCTCTTTGTAGCGGCCGAGAAACCTTGCAATATACCGAAGCTTATGTGAATTTGCTGTACGCCGTAAAATTTCTGTATTAATTGGATTTTTCTTCATTTCGGGATCACCGTCACCCCAGGCAAGAACAGCACTTTCAATATCTTTTGCACGCTCAAGTGCCGCCTCTGTTGAGGCTGCAATAGCACGCCTTATATCAGCGCCGTTTCTGCTCATACTGTTTTGTATGAGTCCTGCGTACATCTGCGACTGTTCCTTCTTTGAAGCAATACGGTTTGCAGTACTTACAATCTTACGCTCAAGGATAGGCTTTTGCGATTCAGGTGCAGTTTCGTACTTTGAAAGAAGCTCAGAAAGTGTTTGAGATAAATCTCTTGCATCCTGCTCCATTCTGTCAAGTGCGTCAACTTTACCTTTACCGCCTGTAGCCTTTTCCATAAGACCGTCAAAATTTGAAAGCAACTGTCCCGTAAATTCTTCGGTAGCACCGATGGCGGGAAGCTCCTTGCCCTCACATACGCTTTTGACTGCCGTGTAGTTTTCGTCAGCCATAAGATCTGTGAGAATACCTTTGTTGAACTCTCTTGATAATGTAGTCATCTGACTTTCATCGGTGTATCGGGGACGAAGCCCGTACACAGACTGAAAAACATCATTTACAAGACTTCCAAAGGATTTGAGTTTCTTTGAGCCTTGTTCCTCATATGAGGCAAGCTCATCGGCATCACCCGATAAATCATCAAAGATTGCCTGTTCTATCCTAGTGGATTTAAGAACACGGTCTGTCTTTGGCGTATCCACAGTTCCCGTAAGTGTTGAAAGTCCCGATAGGATTTCTTCAATACTTTTGAATTGTTCCATATGTACCTCCGAGGAGTGCAAACGGAGAGATTATCTCCGCCTGCACCGCCTTTTTATTTATCATTGAATTAAATCGACCTCGCCGTTTCACTTTGTTTTTGGTTTGAAAAAGGTAAGGATAGGCGAGATATGCCTGCGGCGGCTCGCCGCTTTTTATTTAGAATGGAAGTGTGTCGTCGTCAAATTCGCCCATTGGTTCAAACTGACCAAAGCCTGCGGGAGCATTCATATCCGAGAAGTTGTTGCCACCCGTATATGTACCCGTGTTCTGCTGAGCGCTGTTGTCATTTCTTACGCTGTCAGCAAAACCTACTTCATCTGCGTTGACTCTGAACGAGTACATCTTTTGACCATCCTTGTCATAGGAGTAGGTTTCAAGAGAACCAAGCACATAGACCTGCTTACCTTTGGAGAAGTATTTCTCAACAAATTCAGCAGTGCCTCGCCATGTTGAAATGGGAATGTAGTCCGCAGTGGGTGCATTCTCTTTTTTACTCTTGAATCGTCTGTCAACCGCAAGGGTGAAGTTCGCACGCTTTGCATTCTCGCCGAATGTTTCGATTTCCGGATCCTTTGTAAGTCTTCCGATAAAAATAGTTTTATTAAGTCCCATAATATATTCCTTTCATTTATACATTTAATCTTTTTGTTCGTGTAGAGGTATTGACGTAGCATTGACTGCCTTTGCAGCCTCGACAAGCATTTCCTCAAGCTCGTTTTCAGCGTCGGTTATTGCAGCGTTGTCAGAGTCGCCAAGGTCTGCATTTCGAAGAGAAGCAAGTTCAAGATAAATTCTGAACAGCTCCTTTTGAAATACAACGTAAGGCTTTATCTTCTCACGCTCATCAACCTGCTGCGTTTCAAACTGAGAAAGAGTTTCATCCATAACGGACTTGCTCTCACTTGCCATTGCTAAAATGCGTTCGATTTCAGCGCCGATGGGGTTTTCACAAAGGTCTGTGAGTACCTTTTCAACAACCGCTATTTCTTCAGGCTTATTCCAAAAATAGTTTTTAAGCACAAGCAAATCTTTAGGAGTTACTTCCGTATTTCCGTTAAGGTATGCCTTTGCTCTTGCTATCGGAGTAAAGCCGAAGTATTTACGGTCGGAAACGTGAATGCCACACCGTCTGAGCTCACAAAGAACATCGTCCATAAGCTCATTGATACTGTCGGGAACAGTAATAGCTTCAACCTCTTTCTGCATAGCCTCAAGCTCGGAAAGGTCGATTGTAGTAATACTACCGTTTGCACTCTTTTCTTGCTTACCCGATAACACCTTTAAGCGATTATCCTTTTCCTGCACATATTGAGTAAGTACCTTTAATTCAAATCGGTCATACAAGGGCTTTAATATCGCCTGTGCAGAATCGTTGAAGTTTGGTATCTCATTTGATGCGGAGAAGAAAGAGATAACGGGAATGGGTACTGTCTGTCCTTCGTTGGTATACACCTTTTCGTTTAAGGCTGTAAGAAGTGAGTTCAGTATTCCGTCACCTGACTTAAAGATTTCATCAAGAAATACTATATGACTGTCGGGTATCTTTCCGTCTGTTATCATCTTGGGTGTACCGCTTTTAAGGGTACAGATAATGTGCTTGAGCAGATCTGTCTGCTTTGAGAGTTCATAAGCAGATTTAAGGGCATCGGAGCTTTTAGCAGTACAATATATTTCATACTGCTCAGAGAGCTTGCGGTAAAGCTGTGCATAGCTTTCTTCCTTCATTAACTCATCCTGCGGCATATTGCCGGGAATAAGGCTTGAAAGGTCAAGTCTTCCGAAGATCTGTTCCTCATCTGTCTGCTTTGACATAAGGCGTTCAAACTGCTTTGCACCGATTATCCTTTTGCGAAAAAGGTTTATTGCGTAGCTTTTAGCCTGCCCGGTATCGCCGAGTATAAAGAGATTCTTCCCCCCTAAAAGTGCAATGGCAATGCACTCCACAAGCTCATCACGCTCTGCAACGTCGCTTTTTACCTCGTCAATTATCTGATTCATTTTTGCGTATAACATATTTTTTCTCCTTGCAATTTATTATGCTGCCGTTTCTATAAACACCGGTTTTAACTTGTATCTGCCCAATCTTTCCTTATGCTTTTCAAGGTATTTAAGAGCCTCTTTTTCCGATTCAAAAGCTCTTGCATATTCAAAATCGGGAGTTCTGCAAAAAACGATGTTGTATTTCCTGAACGAGCAGAAGTACGAGCCTAATTCGCTGTCAAGCTTCAGAGCATAAAAACTCCCGAGCTTTCGTATTCTTTCACTTTTTGATTCTCTTTTAGGTCTGTAAACCTGTCTGTTGTTTTCAAATTCAACATTCAGGCACTTACGATCTTTAAGCTCATCTAAAAGCTTCAAGAATTCCTCGGTCGTATGTACGGGATACCTTTCCCATTTGTCAACAGAGCTGTCGCTATAGTCAACAATGTTAATGGTATTTCCGCACGAGGTATACTCCTCAACAGTTAAGGCACTTTTCATTCCGTATAATATCCAGCGTTCAAATTCTCCTGCATCAAAGCATCTGTTCCTTGTCTTGAAGCACATACCGTTGTCGCGGCTTAGTTCTTCGTACCGTTTTGCAACTTCTTCGATCTCCTTACTGGAGAACAAAAGCTTTGAACGGCAGGTGTAATTTAGCACACTCCAGTTCTTTTCGGGTATTTCCTGCCCGAAGAAATTAACCTCCCAGCAGTTATTACTTCCGCTGTTTATCATTGGAACGAATTTATCTTCCACCTTGATAAAGGCTTTGTCATAATAAATCTGATAACTCATAGTTCCACCTCATATCATCGGAAATCTTGTGTAATGCTTCATAACTTTTCTTGCAAGAACAACATAGTGTTTTCTTCTTGTGGGAAGCTCAGACACACGCTTCAGCCATTCAAGGCATAACCTTGAGAATAACTGCTGACAGGTCTTGTGTACACGAAGTATTCCGTGCATAAACTCCTCGTTGTTGTCAGATGTGCGAAGATAGCGTTCAAGAAGCTCTGCCGCCTGCTCATCGTCCCTGAAATCGAACTCAAAGTGTCGGTTTATGCCTCTTGACGATAGTATTCGCTTGTCAAGAGATTCATAGCGGTACTCATCTGCGGCAATAATTGCAAATTCGTGTGACGCCATATTTCTCTCGTCAATATCATCTGTTGTTGCAAGTGTTCTGAACCATTCAAGGCACAGCAAGGTGAAATTATGCTGTACATTTATGTTCTTTGAAAGCATACACTCATAGAAACGCTCACGGGGAGCACAGTATGAGTTTACGTAAGTTCCCATTGCCGAAGATATGACAAGTCCATCGGATATATCGTTCATAACGATAACCTGCTTTAATGTTTTTTCATCCCTCATAATATTTAATCCTTTCTTTACGCAGCCTTACTCTGACACAGCTCGATTACCTTCTGACATTCTTCTATCTCGAAATATCCGATATGAGTAGACTTAAAAGGCAGTCCCATTTTCTCGGACAGCCATTTGTAGCCCTCGGTTCTTGACATATGATTGTCTTTCCAGAACTTATCGAATACCTCGTGGGTTTCCTTGCGTTTAGTTCGTAAAATACTGTTCGCAAGTGTACCGAGAGGTTTTCCCGAACCCTTATGCACTCCCACAAATGCGTTGCAGGTAGTACAAAGGTAAATGTCGCCGTAATCTTTGCCGTAGATCTTGCTGCTGTCTGTAAGTATCACTTTTCCACCGCAGTAACGGCAGATAGTAGGTTTATTCATTAAATCCCTCCTATGCCGCTTTTCTTGCAGTAGAGCGTGTCTTCTTGACAGCCGCATCCGTTGTTTCGCCGAGTGCCTTTTTCTTGTGTTCCTCGTATTTTAAGAATTGCTTTTCAACAGTTGTAGCCGGTATCGGTGTAAGAAGGTATTTGTCGTACTTGTTAAAGACAAGCAGATAACCTCTCTTATCAAGACTTAAAATCATAGTGCCGTCAACAGTCTTGAATATATCCTTCAGCATTGCCGCAGGATAATAGAAGCTGCGTTCGGAGTCACCGTTAATTCGTACTGCACCTACAGAATAGGTAGCACAGCCGACGTCGTTGGTTGTGGAAAGAGTAATCTTTTCCTCACCGAAATCAAGTCTTACATAGGAGTTCTCAACACCCATAGCCGAAATATCGCTTGCATACTGTACCTGCTCTTTGAAGTCCTTGAATTCAAGCTTTGCTTCGTACATCGGCTTTAAGGAATCAAGTATCATACCTGTATTCACATATTCCTTTGCCATCTTCTTTGCCGAGAAAAGCATACCTTCTTTCATAAAGATAATGAAAGTACCGCTTCTTCCGACCTCAAGCTCTTCATCACCTGCAGCGGATGCAAGATATGATAAAGTTGCCTTTGGAATGGTGAAGTCCATTGAGCCGCCGCATTCCTGTTCAAGACGGGCAGTAGCAATACACCTTGAGTCACAGCCTGTTGCCGTAATACCTTTTGGTGTAATCTCAATATGAATACCGCTTAAGATATTTGTTACTTCCTTATGTGTAGCACTGCTTGTTTTACCGTAAAGCTTCTTTATTCCCGATACCTTTACAGTACCGTCGGGAAAAGGAATTTCGGGGCGTGGAAAGGTTTTGCCGTCAAGAACGTTCATTGTGTATGTACAGCTCTCACCGGTTATCTTTACACTTCCTGCACTCTCCATCTCAAAGCAGGTTTCATCACCTGCAAGATGTGAGAGTATTCCAACAAGCATTCTGGCATCAAGCACGAAAAAGCCGCCTGATTCAATACCAGCAGTAAGCTTTCGCTGTATTGCCGCTTCAAAGCAATTTGCCGTAAGGTACAGATATCCGTCATCCTCGTTGGCTTCCACAAGAAAGCCCTTGAGCTCGGGAACTGTACTTGATTTTGGTATCATTGCCGACATCGTTTTAAGATGCTCCAGCATTATTTTTCTGTTTACTGTAAACCTCATTTTGTTTATCCTTTCTTATGCCACGTCGAACAGAGTAAACTGCGTACCGACAGGCACATCTTCATTGTTTGTTACCGGAAAACTCAACTTTACCTTACCGCTTGTAGCCTGCTTTGCAAGGAGCATTGCCTTCTGAAGCTTTTCGGAAACGGAAAGGATTTTGACTGTTTCAACCTTGGTGGTTGTAACAGGTTTTGTTTCTTCCGTAACATCATCTGTGATGATGTAATCTTCCTCATTCTCTTCAGGAGCTGTTGTATCCTTGATAATAGCCATTTTCTTAAACATAGCACCAACATCCTCAACCTCATCACGAATGCCTTTTGTAAGCTCTCTTGCGAGCTGTGAGGTCATATCGGTACAGTCACTCATTGCCGCAAGTCCTTCATCCGAGAAGTTACCCTCAACAAGAGTAGCCGCCGCAAGCTTTGATGCCATAAGGCGAATAGCTCTTGCCTGCATTACTCCCTTGTAGTAAAGGATATATACTTCAATTCGTGGTGCCGTCTGGTTTATACGCCAAGAACGGCGGGAACTTTGACGGAAAGTGAATAAGTTATACCCGATGTTGTAATAGATGAGTGTAGTAAAGGCATTGAGGTCAAGTCCCGTTTCAACAAGACTCGGATTTGTGATAAGTACATCAATTCCTGCCTCAACCTTTTTTGCTACCCATTCTTCACGCTTTTCAGGGCTAACCTTTTGTTCAAGAAGTGCTACCTTGTAGCCTTGTTCTTCAAGTAGTTTTTTGAGTTTATCCTGTGTGTCGATTTTTACCCAGCTTGTGTAGATAAGTACTCTTTCACCGCCAGCAACCTTACGCTTGACAATATCAAGAGTTGCTACGTCCTTTTCGTGTTGTTCGTCAAAGTCCGAAAGCGACTTTGGAACGACTACCGCCTCATCACTCTTTGGATAATATATCGGCTCAGCATCATAGGGCTGATCCGGATATGTAGTGAGAAGACTTAAAAAGCTTGACATAAGCTTTCTTGATGTGCCGTCACGACGATTCATACAGCTTCGGTAAGAGTTCTCGATTCTCTTGTATTCCTCCTCAATCTCAGGTGAGAGATTTAATTCAACGGGTATTTCCTCATAGTCGGGCAGATGCTTTCCCATATCGTTAAGAGAAAGAAATACTGCACAGTCAATAAGGAACCGTGAATATACAAGAGGCGATACACCCGGCTTCTGACGCTCGTGGAGCTTCTTGCGGCGGCTTTTACTGTTGGCATTGAACTCGCTTTCTTCAAGCTCGTATGTTGCCTCCGTAACGCCGTATTCGCCGTTAAACGAACCGGGATTGTCGTAGTCCTTGTTGTCAATCTTCATAAGGTGAGGAACTATGCGGTAGAGCAGATAGAAAAGTCCGCTTGAATAGCCGTTGATAAGTGTTGCGGTCATACCTATGACCTTCTTACTGCAGCCAACAAGTGTTTCCATTGCATCGCCCTGTCCGCTGTCACCCTTGAACTGATGAAGCTCATCAAGGATAACTCCGTCAATGCTTTTGAAGCGTTCCGAAATGTAATCGCTCATGGAATATCTGTTATACGCTCCTTTTGCGATAAACACACGGTCGGGATTGGAGATTATCTCCTCAAGCTTTAAGAGTACCTTTTGGTCCTTTGTTTTCTCAAGGTGTCTGTGAGCGAACTGTCGATATACAAAGCCGTAACCGCCGATCTTAACCCAATCGTTATGACGGATATCGTGGTCGTCGGGATTGAGTACGCCCCAGAGAACGTGTCCGCACTCCTCGCATTTGTGGTTCTGCGTTGTTTCCTTTTTGAAATAAAACTGATCGGCGTGTACCTTGTAATGAGTACCGTCGTCGTTTATCTCCATCATAATGGGCTTTCCGCAGTAGGGACAAATGTAGCATTTCTTCACTCTTGAATACACAGCAACAGGCTTTCGCATATATCCGTCTCTTGCACGTTCCTTTGAGAGAACGATATACATTGTTTCCTTGCCGTTTTTGTATTCATCATAGGCACGGTCAATGTCTGAGAGTGAATATACCACCTGTGCTTTTGTATTTGGAAGAGTCTCCTGTATCTCACGCACCCATTTCTTAGTGACGTGAGAAGGACAAAGAATTACATTAAAGCACTTCTTACCGTTCTGATGAGCCGAGAGAGCCACAGAACCTATTTTTGTTTTACCGCTGCCGCATTCTGCAACAATCAGACCGACCTTTGATTTGTCAAGTCTACGCTTTACTGCTTCAGCTACGGCAAGCTGGGCGGGATAAAGAGTATATCCCACGTTCTTTTTCAGGTTTCCGTTAATCCTTTTTATCCTGTCGCAGATAGTTTCTCTGGACGGATCAAAGAGAGGATTAAAGGATTCCCTTATTCTATTCGCAATAGTGATGCCGTACTTGTTAAGGTACTGAGAAACGGTGGCAATGTTTTCAAAGCCGCTGTTCTTTACTGCACCCGGAATAGAAATCCTACCTGTTTTGAGACCTTGGTTTACTATGTCCTCAATCTCTTTTTCATCATTACGAACCTCAAGCATATATGCATCAAAGTGTACACTTGCAGAGAGTACCTCAAGCTGAACGAGTATCTTGCGCTTAAAGCATTCCTCAAGGATGTAGTCTTTGAATTCGGGAATGAGAGGTATGGATGATTTCTTATCCAGCTCGGCATAGAGAGAATCGGTATCACCTTCATCACAGAAGATATACATTTTCCTCTTTGCCTTTGGATTTTCAACCTCCATTTGTTCCTCATCTTCCATTTCGCCGCTTTCATCGTCAAGTGCAAGCATAGTACCCTCGGCGTAGATACCGTCGTGGGTAACGCTTCTTTTGTACGCATTGTGCTGTGCCCGTAAGATGATCTTGTGATTTTCCACGATTGCCTCAACACCTGCACCTTTACGCAGTGCGTCAGCCATCGCTCTGACCTGTTCGGGGTATCCGCCAAAACGCATTGCCACAAGGTTTCTTTCCGAGCCGCTTGCCTTATGATACACAAATGTATCGGCATAGCAGCTAAGCCGAAGTCCCTGTACTGTGTCGTTATACGTTATAGGGGACAGAGTGTTCATTTCCCTCAAAACGCAGATACCTCCTTCGTTTAAGTTTTGGTTCCAACTTTTGTTTAACCTCCTTCT
>JAZRTY010000019.1:0-38613 GCA_045652245.1 Eubacteriales bacterium
GAATGCCCAGTGTGATCTGTCAACATCAACGAATATTACATTTATATCACCAAGAACTGCATCGGCAAGAGTGTCTCTGCCACGAGCGCGGTTTATAACTGTTACAACTTCAGCTCTTGTGATTGTGTTATCGGGCTTGAATGAGAATGTTCCGTCGCCATTATCGTAGCCATTAACAAGTCCTGCTTTAGCAGATGCTGTAATTACGTTATATCTCGGATGCGAAGCATCAACGTCTGTAAAGGAAGCAGGCTTTCCTGCGTCCTGGAGAAGTCCCATATTATATACGAGTTCAACAAACTCTGCTCTTGTGATAGGCTGGTCAGGAAGGAATGCGCCGCTGTAGCTCGCAAGGTATCCAAGACTTTCAACGTATGCGATATATTTCTTACCCCAGTGAGCATCAATGTCTGTAAATGCTGTTGTTTTGTCGGTAGGAACGAGAGAATCGTTACCTGCAACGATTCTTGCAACAGTAGTACAAGCTTCTGCTCTTGTCATTGTGTTTCCGGGGAGGAATGTGCCGTCTGTGTAGCCCTGCATATACGCATCGTGGTCCTCGAATGAAGGAATATCTGTATGGAAGGAAACACTTGCGATATAGCAAACGTCGCTTTCAGAAAGAGAAGTGTACTTTACAGCTCCACCGTGTGGTTCTATCTGGAAATGGTAAAGGTTTGGCTTTTCGGGATTTGCTCTTGTTTCAAGTGCTGTAAAATCAAAGGTAGCTGTTGCCCACTTCCCTGCAACCATCGGCTCTCTTGCTTTAACAGTAAGTCCACCATTGAGAACTGTGCCTGATGGGTTGTTTACAAATGTCATAGCCATAGGAGCTGCAGCCTGTGGCATATCAAGATAGTACTCAACAGAAGCATATCTTATTTTTGTAAGGTCAACACCCTTTACTTTACCGTAGCTGTCAAGCGAAATACGGGTTCCCTTTGCTACTGTCGCTTCGTGGGTAGTTGTCGGGTTAGGTGTAATTTTTAAAGCATTCTTTCCTTCGAACATTACATCCTTTTCGATTGTCGCTGTCTTATAGCCGTTTGTGATATCACTGTAAATTTCACTGTAATCGTAAGTAATTATTTCTACCTCGTCAACAACAGGCTTTTCAACCGGATCAGAAGACTCATCATCTGCCTTTGGAGTTTCCGGAGTAGGAGTAATTGTGGGTGTATTTGTGGGTGTATTTGTGGGTGTATCTGTGGGAGCTACTTCTTCAACCGGAGGAAGATATGTGTGGAAAGAAACACTTGCGATATAACAAACGTCGCTTTCAGAAAGTGAAGTGTACTTTACAGATCCGCCGTGTGGTTCTATCTGGAAGTGGTAAAGGTTTGGCTTTTCAGGATTTGCTCTTGTTTCAAGTGCCGAAAAATCAAAGGTAGCTGTTGCCCACTTACCTGCAACCATCGGTTCTCTTGCATTAACAGTAAGTCCACCGTTTAAAACAGTACCTGATGGGTTGTTTACAAATGTCATAGCCATAGGAGCTGCAGCCTGCGGCATATCAAGATAGTACTCAACAGAAGCATATCTTATTTCTGTCAAGTCAACACCCTTTACTTTGCCGTAGCTGTCAAGTGAAATACGAGTTCCCTTTGCAACTGTCGCTTCGTCGGTGCTTTTGGGGTTAGGAGTAATTTTTACAGCATTTTTACCCTGGAATGTTACATCCTTTTCGATTGTCGCTGTCTTATAGCCGTTTGTAATGCCACTGAAAACTCCACTGTAATCGTATGTGATTGTTTCTCCCTCGCCGTCTGCCTTAGGAGTTTCTGTAGAGGGAGTACTTGTGGGAGTATCAGCGGGAGCAGATTCTTCAACATCAGGAAGCTCTGTGTGGAAAGTAATACTTGCTATATAGCAAACATCACTTTCAGAAAGAGAAGTATACTTTACAGATCCACCGTGTGGCTCTATCTGGAAGTGGTAAAGGTTTGGCTTTTCGGGATTTGCTCTTTCTTCAAGTGCCGAAAAATCAAAGGTAGCTGTTGCCCACTTACCTGCAACCATTTTTTCTCTTGCAGTAACTGTAAGACCACCGTTTAAAACAGTGCCTGACGGGTTATTTACGATTGTCATACCCATAGGACCTGCAGCCTGCGGCATATCAAGATAGTACTCAACAGAAGCATATCTTATTTTTGTAAGGTCTACACCCTTTACTTTGCCGTAACTGTCAAGCGAAATGCGATTTCCCTTTGCTACAGTCGCTTCGTGGGTGCTCTTGGGGTTAGGAGTGATTTTTAAAGCATTTTTACCCTGGAAAGTTACATTCTTTTCAATTGTCGCTGTCTTATAGCCGTTTGTGATGTCACTGTAAATTTCACTGTAATCGAAAGTAAGTGCCTGTGCTTCGTCATCGGCAAGTGCAGGAGTTATGACTACTGCAGATGCAAGCATCAAACATGCCAGAAATGCCGATAAAATTTTGCGTAGTTTCATTTTTGAAAACCACCTTTCTTAAAAAATTCGCAAGTCTGATAAAAAATCCTGTTTTCCCGATTATTTCCTGCAGCAAAATTGAAATTTTCGGTGAATTCAGAATTTTCCCTTAATGCAAAATCATTATACCTAATTTTACATTTTCTTGTCAAGCAAATTTTTGTACATTTTTTTACTTTTGAACGAATTTTTATTCTTATTTTTACCTTTTTCAAAAAAAAATCAAAAGATGTATAATTGTTTAATTTTTCAAAAATTTTATTAACAAACGATATTTTTTGTGTGCAATCTACATAAATAGCCAACAATTTTTTATGCAACACAACCATTGCTTTGTATTCGTTGCTCAAAGCACAGTGTTTGTTTTTGTTAATTTTGACTGCAAATTATCCGTTGTCCGAAGAAACAGTATCCCCCCGATGTCAAAGACATCAGGGGGAGTGAATTAAAAGTGTATTTTGTTATTCTTACTTAGCAGCTGCAGCAAGGTCATAAGCCTTGGCAGAAGCAAGATTGTCAAACACTGCCCATGCAGCTATGTCATAGTAAAGGTCTTCCTGGGTAGCTACTCCGTTTGAAGCAAAAAGGTCTGTTCCTTTTACTCCTCTTCCAATCATATAAAGATAGATATGATTTGTGTAATTAAAGTTGGGTTTAAAGTTGTTAGCCTTGATAATTACCTCTTCCCATTCGCCTGTAGCTTTGGCTGATTCTGCCATCGGGTTAATGTGTTCTCCGACTACGTTGTCGTTCTGATCCCATACTCTGCAGAAGAATACATCAAAAGGCTTTGATTCCTTGTTGTTTGTACGTACAAGGAACTTGAAGTAAACCTGTCCGCCTGTAAGGTCTATACGAGGAATGTTGTATGTATTAAGGTAAAGAGCGTCGCCTTCGTTGTTAAATGTAAAACGAGCGTAAGTAATTCCTGTTCCGGAATCCTTAAGTGTTTCAACATTCATAGCCTTGTTCATATAATTGTAGAGATTATTTGCTTTCTGTGTACGAACAAACATAGGCTCTACAACCTCTGTACTTTCACCTTCTTCCGGTACGATTTCAATAACCGGATCAAGGGTTTCTGTATCGCCTGCCGGAGGATTTGCAATATATGCATTATATGCTGCCCTTTCAGCTTCTGTTACAGGAACTTTTGTAAGCTCCGGAAGTGTTCTTGTCCACGCAGGAATCTGGGGTACAAGATAAACCTGAGCACTTGTATCACCAAGCTCATTTTGAATGTTTACAGCAGCACCAAGATCGGTTGTACTTCTGAAATCCTTAGCGTGTTCATAAAGACCGTTGCCGATACCCTGAATATAGGTGTTTCCGGAATACTTTGCAGCAGCATCGGGAGTAGTGGTATAGCTCTGAACAAGCTCATGCACTGCTCTGTCAAAGATATTATTCTTTATTTCAAAGTTGTAATATGCGTGTCTTCTGTCAGAACCTGTGCCGGTACGGAGATGTCTCTGGTTTTCGGTATCAGGTCTACTTGAACCGAAGCCGTAGCCTGCACGTCTGAGAAGGTTACCCTCGATAAGGAAGTTGTTACCTGCTCTGTCGTAGGTGCTGCCTTCCTTAGCGTCAAGGAAGTACTCGATTGAATATACGCAGTCGGTAACCACGTTGTTCTTTATTCTCATATTATCCTGACGGCAGTCCTGATCTGCATGGTTTGTCTGAGGTGTAATACCTGCGTCATAGCACTGATATACATAGTTATTGTCAATATACAAGCCGTCGCAGGCACCGTAAAGCTCGATACCGTTACCAAGTCTTGTAGGACGTTCGGATACGTAATCGTCGTATCTTGTGATTGTACCGCCTATCCAGCCGATTTCACAGTTCTGAATTGTAATGTTATTAACGCCTGTATTAAGGGAAACTCCGTAGAAGCCTGAATACTTAAGACACAGGTTATCGATTACTACATCATTTACACCCGAAAGTACCTTCATACAGTTATTACGTGTTGCAAATTCGATGCTGTCAAATACAGAACCGGGGTTGCCGGCGTCACATCTGAAGAAGAGAGGACCGGTTGCCTGAGCAGCGAAAATTTCCGGACCATTATACAAAGAGTCAGTCTTGTGGAAGAACTGGAGATTTCCAAGCTGCTTATAGGTAAATGGCTTCTTGTTTACATCATCTCTGTGGTAGAAGTTCTCACCGTTGAAGTTACAGGTTACCTTTTCACCGAAGTATCCGCCCTCACCGTCGTTAAGAATGATAACACCTGTGTCAAGGAAGTCTTCTCTTGCGTATTTCCAGACAAGTGCGCCTGTTGCAGTATCCTCATAAACGAGAGTCCATTTTGAAGGATCTGCACCGTTTTCGGGGGACGCATTGATGAAGGGCTTAGCACCCTCGCCGTATGCAGAATAGGTAATTCCGCTTTCTGCATAAACACTTTCACGGAACACGTCACCACGCTTTAAGAGTACACCGTCGCCGTATCTTACAAGCTCGTTTGCTCTTGCAACTGTCTTTACGGGTGTAGCCTCTGTAAGACCATTGTTTGCATCGTTACCCATTGAGGAGGAAACATAAACCTTCTTACCTGTAATTTTTGAGTAGTCAGAAGCAGTGGCTCTGATTTCTGCTATTCTCTGCGCTTCTAGTGCATCAAGCTCTGCAATTTTTGCATTTGAAACAGAGTAGCCGTAAACTGCATCCTCACCGAGCAGCGCTACGAGCTTCTGTACAGGATCCTCTATTGCTCTTGTCCATGCACCCTTTGATTCTTCGTGATATACTGTAGCTTCTGCGATATTTCCGAATGCCCAGTGTGTTCTGTCAACGTCCACGAAAATCTTGTTTACATTTTTCGCAACATTTGTAGCAGCAGTATCTCTGCCACGAGCACGGTTTATAACTGTAACAACCTCAGCTCTTGTTATTGTGTTATCGGGTTTGAAAGAGAATGTTCCGTTACCGTTATCATAACCGTTAACTAAACCTGCCTTAGCAGATGCTGTAATTACGTTATATCTCGGGTGAGATGCATCTACATCGGTAAATGCAGAGGGCTTACCTGCATCCTGCATAAGGCCCATATTATATACGAGCTCTACGAACTCTGCTCGGGTAATTGCCTGGTCAGGAAGGAATGCACCGCTGTAGGACTTAAGATAGCCAAGGCTTTCTACATATGCTATGTATTTCTTACCCCAGTGAGAAGCAAGATCTGTGAAAGCTGTTGTCTTGTCGGCAGGAACCAATGCGTCACCACCTGCAACGATTCTTGCAACAGTAGTACATGCTTCAGCTCTTGTCATAGTATTTCCGGGAAGGAAGGTACCGTCTGTATAACCGTTCATATAAGCAGTATGTTCTTCGAAGGTAGGAAGCTCCTCATAGAAGGTAATGCTGCTGATATAGCAAACCTCAGTTTCAAGAAGATCCTTGTACTTTATATCACCATACGGTCCTATCTGGAAATGGTTGAGCATAGGCATATCGGGATTTGCTCTTTTCTCAAGCGCAGTAAAGTCAAAGGTAGCAGTTGCCCACTGTCCTACGACCATAGCTTCTCTTGCCGTAACTGTAATACCACCACCGGGAATAGTGTCTTTGGGACTGTTTACGAATGTGAGCTTCATTTTACCGGGAGGTGTCGGCATATCAAGATAATACTCAATAGAAGCATATCTTATTTTTGTAAGGTCAACACCCTTAACCTTGCTGTAGCTGTCAAGTGAAACAGCATTAGCCTTTTCCAATGTTGTCTGGTGAGTTGTTGTCGGATTTGGTGTAATCTTAGCGGCATTCTTGCCTGAAAAGGTTACATTTTTTTCAACTGTTGCTGTTTTGTAATCGTTTGTGATAGCGGAGAAGAGAGAACTGTAGTCAAAGGAAAGTATCTCTACTTCGTCATCTTCCGGCTTTTCAACTGTAGCAGAAGAATCATCGTCTGCCTTTGGAGTTTCCTGAGTAGGTTTATCTACAGGTGTTTCGGTAGGTGTTTCAACAGGAGCAGATTCTTCAACAGCAGGAAGATCTGTGTGGAAAGAAATATTTGCAATATAACAAACATCAGTTTTCTTAAGCTCTGTATACTTTGTTTTGCCGTACGGTCCTATCTGGAAGTGGTTAAGCATAGGCATATCGGGATTTGCTCTTGTTTCAAGAGCAGTAAAGTCAAAAGTAGCAGTTGCCCACTGACCTACGACCATTTTTTCTCTTGCAGTAGCTGTAATACCACCACCGGGAATAGTGTCTTTAGGATTGTTTACCATAGTAAATGTCATAGCCTCTGCAGCTTGCGGCATATCAAGATAATACTCAACAGAGACATATCTTATTTCGGTAAGGTCAACACCCTTGACCTTATCATAACTGTCAAGCGAAACAGCGTTTGCTTTTGCTACTGTTGTTTCGTGAGTAGTTGTGGGGTCAGGTGTAATTTTTACAGCGTTCTTACCCTCAAAATTTACATTTTTTTCGACCACTGCAGTCTTATACGCATTTGTGATGTCACGGTAAATCTCGCTGTAGTCAAATGAGAGTGCGTCTGTGTTTTCTTCATCAGCAATTGCAGGGGTTATGATAATTGTTGTTGCAAGCATCATTACCGCAAGAATTGCAGATAAAATCTTGTGTAGTTTCATTCTTGAAACCTGCCTTTCTTAAAATTTTTTGAAGTCAAATTTGTCATCTGCTCAGTTTTATTATAAAAAAATTCTTGTTATTGTCAAGCAAATTTCGAATAATTGTTTGAAAAACAAACAAATTTTTGTTTTTTTATATTTTTACTTATTTTCCAAGAAACTTTATTAATAAGCAAGTCTTTGTTTTACGCATTACACAAAATATCAATGGTTTTTTGTGTAATATCACGACATTTTTATACCTATTGCTACACCACACAGTTATCTTTTTGGTTGATTTGACAATAAAAACGACATGGGTATTTCGATTGTCCGGTTTACCTGTCAAAATACAGAAAAAAGGCTACTGCAAAAATGCAATAGCCTTTTCTTAATTTATTACTTCTTTTCCTTCAAAAGATCACGGATTTCTGTAAGAAGAACCTCCTCTTTACTCGGTGCAGGTGGTGCAGGTGGTGCTGCTTCTGCTTCTGCTTCTTCTTTTTTGCGAAGCTTCTCTGCTGCTTCTCTCATTTTTGCCATTGCCTGAATTACAAGGAAAATACAAAGCGCAATAATTACAAAATCAACTATAGTCTGGATAAAATTTCCGTAGTTGATTGCAAGCTCGGGAATTGCAGCTGCTGTTTCGGTAGCTTCTACTGCTTCCCTGAGTATTACTTTGCCTGCTGTTTTTGCGTTGCCTGTGAAAAATGTAATGCAAGGGGTAATGATGTCAGCAACAAGGGATGTAACAATTTTGCTGAATGCTCCGCCGACTACTACGCCGACTGCCATATCAACCACGTTTCCACGGCTGATAAACTTTTTGAATTCGCTAAAAAATTTCATAACCTTCTCCTTTATGTAAATAAAATTTTGGACTTATTTTTCGTATACTTCACGTTTCAGTATACCTATGTACGGTAAATTTCTGTAAATCTCATTATAATCAAGACCGTAACCTATAACGAATTCATCCGGCACGGTAAAGCCACAGTAGTCAACCTTAACCTTTGCCACTCGTCTGCTTGGCTTATCAAGCAGGGTACAGAGCTTTACACTGTGAGCCTTTCTGTTTTGCAGATGAACAAGAAGATTTGAGAGTGTGTGTCCTGTGTCGATAATATCTTCAACTACCACGACATCAAAATCTTCAAGAGTTTCGTAAGACAGGTCACATCCGATTTTTACCTGACCCGTTGAACTTGTACCCGAGCCGTATGAGGAAACCTTCATAAAATCGAGTATGCAAGGCTGCTTTATTTCTTTGAGCAGGTCTGCTGCAAATGGGAGCGACCCTTTAAGAATACACACTATAAGCAGGGTTTTGTCGCTGTCCTTGTGGTCACGGGTGATTTCGGCGGCAATTCTTTTTACTGCTTCCCGAATTTGCTCCTCTGATATGAGGACCTCCTGAACATCAGCTTCAATATTCTTATTTATCATATTTTTTACCTTTCAATTATTGTTCTCTTTTTCGAGTCTTTCACGTTCTGCCTGTGAAGCACGAAGATAAACAGGGGACAGATTTTTACCACTTTCCAGAAATTCCGACCTGTGACGAAGTGCCGTCTTGGCAACCGAAAACGCATCCTGATACATATGCGCATAGTCACATACCCTGTAGGAAAAAGTACATTTGCCGTCTTTTCCGAGAGTATCAAAAAGCTTTTTGCATAAATTTGCGCCGTCGCCGACAAGTAATACTTTCTTACCTGCGTACTTTTCACTAAGCTCTGAATAAATCTCGTCAGCTGTCGGGAGTCTGTCCTCGCACAGCCTTACAATTTTACCGCCTGCACCTTTTGAAAAAAGGGCATTATAGAACTGAGAACGTCGGGCGTCCATAACAGGGCAGATTATATATCCTGAATAACTTGCGACATTTTCGCAAAGTGCCTCAACCGAGGAAACACCAATACACTTATGTCCGATTTTCTTTTGAGACAATGCAAAGGAAAGTCCCTTTATGCAGGAAATACCGATTCTCACGCCAGTAAAGGAGCCGGGACCTGCACTGCAGGCAAGAATTCCGATGTCGTCAATTTTTAATTGTGCTGCCCGAAGACAGTCTGAAATTATCGGAAGCAGGGTTTCGCTGTGCGTGAATCCACAGTTTGATGTGGTACGCACAAGAGGAATAAGGTCTTTTCCGTCCTGCCTTGCAATACATACCGAAACGGTTTTAGCTGTTGTATCAATACTTAATATGTTCATATTTTGTTTCGTTTCTATGCCTCGTATTTTGTAATTTTACCGGAATATGCAATTATTTCTTTGTCAAACGGAAGGTTAAGATAGACGTCATATACACTCGGATTATATACTGTATTGCCGTCTGCGCCGAATACCAACGAAGCAAACGCCTTTACATAGTTGTAAATTTCGATATTTGTCGCATACCAGATATCGTCACGGTTTCCGACAAGAGACGCAAATTCCTCTATGATATTCCAGTTGTCGTAGTCATTAAACTCATAGCTGTGTCCCCAGAGATAAAAGAGCCTTGGTGCTTTTTGCTGCCAGTGCTTTACCTTTGAATCGTCAAGGAAAGCATTTGCAAGCTCCATAAGCTTCGGATTCATATAATGACAGGTTGGGTTCCAGGCAAGCCAGTTATCGGGAAATTCAAAGTTTTGTGTTGAAATAGTTGTCCTTGAGTATGCAATTCCGCACAACTTCAATATTTCAATAACCTTGTCGTTGAAGGGACCGTTCGGATAAGCCATACCGTTGATAATGGTACCGAACATTTCTTCAAGCTTCAGCCTGTCATTCAGGACGTCGGTGATGGCGGCAGTCGGAAGAACCTCGGTTAAGGTCAGATGCTTTTCCCCGTGAACTGCGACCTCCATGCCGGAGCCTGAATAAAGCTTGAGTGCTTGTTCTTTTGTAAGTCTTCTTGTGTTTTCGTCTTTTGCAAACAATCCCGAATTTATATTAAAGGTACCGCGAAGACCGTTTTTTTGCATTATTTCAATGAGTCTTTCGTCGTAAATTACTCCATCGTCAAAGCTTAGCGTAACAGCTCTTCTTTTAAAGCCGGGAAACCTCAGCATTGCATATTTCATATTTTCTACCTCGTTTTACCGATTTTCAGCTCAACAGCCTGTAAAAGCATTATACAACTGTTTATTTAAAAAGTCAATGGTGTTCGACAATAATCGGCATTTTATTTGTACACAGAAAACTTTTCAACCTTTTCGCGTAATTTTTCGTCACAAATAAGTCTGCCTATTCCGTTTATAACACAATCAAGAGGATTTCTTGCAATTTTTACGGGTAATTTCGATTTTTCCTGTATAAAAAAGCTGAGTCCCGAAAGCAGTGCACCGCCACCCGAAAGAGTAATGCCGCTTTCATAAATATCTGCACAAAGCTCGGGTGGAGTCATATCAAGAGTGGAACGGACTGCTTCAAAAAGAATATCAAGTGATTCTGAAAGCGCCTCTCTGACCTCGGAGGAATAAAGGGTAAATTCAGCAGCCTTGCCGTCACGCATATTTCTGCCCTTTACCTCAATTGCTCCGATATCCGTGCTTTTGTGGGCAGAGCCGATTTTTATTTTGATTTCTTCTGCAGTTGCATTTCCTATTAAGACATTGAATTCCTGTTTTATATAAGAAATTATACTGTTATCCAGAACATTACCTGAAATTTTACAGGAGTTTGAAAGAACAATACCGCCATGGGAAATTACTGCCATCTCACTTCTTCCGCCACCGATGTCAACTATCATATTGCCTGTCGGAGAGGCAACCGGAAGACCTGCACCGATAGCAGCGCAAAGCGGCTCCTCGACAGTCATAACACTTCCTGCTCCTGCCTCTGTTACAGCTTCAATAACAGCGCTGCGTTCAACCTCGGAAATTCCGCAGGGTACGCAAACTACAGCCTTTGGACGAAGTCCTATAACAGAGCCGATACCGTCCTTTATAAATTCACAAAGCATATCCGAGCAGAATTCAAAGTCGGCAATAACTCCCTCACGAAGTGGGTAGAGTGCGTTTACAGACATCGGCGTTTTGCCAATCATTCTCTTTGCAGTCTTTCCGACTGCAATTACCCTCGAGGAGCCTTGAGAGAAGGCTACACACGACGGCTCGCGGACTACTATTCCTTTTTCTTTTGTATATATAAGTGTGTTTGCAGTACCAAGGTCGATACCGATATATTTTGTTGTATTCAAAGCATCACCTCAATTTTTACTTATACTAAATCGCAGATGTTTACAAATTCTGTCCTGTAGCCCTTGCTGCGCATTTCACTTTCGTGTAGTCTTTCTCTGTCATAGGTATCCCGGATATATCCGTTATCGAAAAGATATGCTGTGTCGTTTTTGTAAAGAATACCGGGAAGGCTCCTTTGTGTGTTTGCAATTTCGAGGCTTGCGCAGAGGCTGTCCCTTATATTTTTACCCGTCATTTCTTCACTGAGCTCTGATAAAGGCTGCATAGCCCCCTTTGAAGCATAGAGCAGTAAAGAATAAATATCGGCAGCTCCCGGCAATTTTCCGTCAAGCATAATTTCACTGTCATCGATTGATGTAACCACATACAGCTCCTTTTCGCAGCACAAAAGCCCATATAACGGAGAAAAGTTGCCTGACTTTATAAGATAAGGACTGCTAAGCAGGTCAAAGCTGCGTGTAACCGAATAAATATTCTTTCCGAAGGTGAGCGACAGAACGATATATTCTCTTGAAAGGTCGCCCATGGCACCGATATATCTTACAGGAATACTCTTTATTTTGTCATCCGAATACTTTGCAGCCAAAAGGTCAAGAACAACCTCTGCTTCGTTTCGCTGCGACTCGGTCATGGTAATTATTCCGACATTTTCAAAGCCCTGCTCACGGCAGAGTGAAATTGCCGTTTGGCACACCTGTACTGCTTCGATTTTATTGGCTCCCGAATTTTTGTCGTAAAGACCACCGTCACACTTTACAAGTTTTATATGGAAAGGCGAAACATCCTCTGTATAATCAAGCTCTATGCCGAGTGAGTGCTTTGCAAATTTTGCAAAATCGCAATTTTTACGGGAGCTTATATGCGAAAGCTCATTTTTTTCAAGCCCTGACGGAAGCAAGGCTACTATACTGTTTTCGGACAGCGCACCGGAAGACAGGAAGATACATTTATCAAAGCAGGCACAAAGCGGAAGCGCCTCGCTTGCAGTTGTTTTTTCACTGTCAAGCAGAATGAGTGTTTTCGGGAATTTGTCAAGGGTATATGCAAACTCCGAAACAGCAAAAATTGCGCTGTACATCGCACGAAGAATTGACGAATGCTTTGAAAAAAGCTCCTGAAGTGTACAATGTCTGTCACGGAGGCTTTCACAAAAGGCATAGGTTTCACTCTTTCCGCTTTCCGAGGAAATGTACTTAACAAAAGACCTTCTGTGCTGTACTGTAAGCTTGTGGGAAGCGAGCTTCTTTTCATAATCAAAAAGCTCTGAATACTGCTTACGAAGTGCCGTAATATCGCTATTTTTAAAGCATTCCTTGCTGCCAAGAATGTATTTTATAAAGGAATGGTAAATGCTCTTGGAAAACAGAACGGCTGCATTTTCACAGTTATAATTATTTTCAAGGTATTCGGCAAAGGCTGAAAGCCCGAAGCCCAGAGCCTCTTTTTTAATACTGTTATACTTCGGGACAAGTACAAGAGCAGACATTCTTTCACACAGTCCCGAAAGATAGTCGGCAAGCCCGTTTTTGCCGAGAACACCGTTTGCAAACTTAAGCTCATACATATCAAGAGTAAGAATGTTTGATATTTCCGGAAGCAAGCCTTCACCGAAGCTCTTGTTGCACAGCTTTCTGAACACCGATAATGCCGAGATGAAGTCGGCTTTTATTTCCTTGCTTTCAAACAGGCTTCCGATAAGCTTCGGAACCCCTGTTGACAGTATGTTTTCACAAAGGCTCTCGTCTTTGAACACCTTGCCTATATAGCTGTCTGTGTTCTGCGCAAAGGTGAGAATTCTACAAAGAACCTCTGCGTCTGTATCGGTTCCGTTCCAAAGGTCACAAAGTAACTCCCGAGCCTTGTCGGAATACGAAGCAAGCTCCTTTTCAAGCTTTTCCTTTTGACGAAGTGCCAGAAGAATTGTTTTTGCCTTTGCGTGCGTAAGCCTTATTTTTTTCGGCAGATACTCACGCATTTCACGTATTATCGCATTTTTTGCAAAAAGATTGTTGTCGGTATTAAACCATTTATTATAGAACTCATCGGCTTTTTCCGGGGAAAGCTTCTCATAAATTCCACAGGCATCATCCCGGGATTTTTTGATTTTTGAAAGGGTATCACAGAGTGTTTCAAGGAACTTCAGATTTTTACGAAGATTATCCGAGAACAGCTTTTCGGGAATACCGTTAATACCCGCATCCATTATAAGCTCGAGAAAATCCCCGAAAGCAATAAAGCTTTTGACATCACAGATATCCTTTTCGGAAATTCCGAAGCTCTTGAATACAAAGCTGCATTTTTCGGTAAAATCCGAGAGCTTTTCCTTTGAAGAAAGAATCAGCTCGGACAGTCTTTTTTCGGGAATTTCGTTTACCGTCTTAATGTAATTCATACCACATTCGGAAATGGCTTTTTGAGGAAGCTGTGCATAAATATTCCTTGTAGCTTCGGATAGCTGTTCGGATATTTCAAAAACCTTGTCCGACATTTCACGTGTCATATCACAGGGTGAGATATCAATGTTCAAAGGTTCTTCTTTGTTTTCCCTGTTGAATTTGCAATATTCATCAATACAGGTATGCAGAGAATATCCGAAGTCGTGTGTGTGGTAAAGCTCGCTTGCAAACACGTCGAGCTTATTCTCAAGCTCTCCTATATCACCTTCAACCTTATCCGGGTCAGGTGGTATTTCGGTAAATTTTCTTATATCGGCAAGAATTTTTGCCTTTGTACTTTCGGAATTTTCAACAACCAGGCACAGCTCCGAAAGTCCTGCGTCCTCAAGGGTACTTTCGAGAGAATAAAGTGAATCGCTGTATTTTGACGAAACAAAAACGTTGCCACCCTTTTGTGCTTCTCTTGCTATTATGTTTGCTGCGGCTGCTTTTTTGCCGGTTCCCGGAAGTCCGGAGATTATAATACTGTCATTTTCGGCACTCTTTACCGCATTTTTCACTTCCCCCGAGACCTCAAAGGGCAAGGTCGCTTCAAATCTCCCGAAAACGCCCGAACTGTTTTCGTTTTTTTCATATTTTCCGTTTTCGAGATATTTTCCAAAGCCTGCTTCTCTACTGTTTTCAATACAGTTTTTCATAAGGGTAAAAGACAGGTCAAAGGCAGAAAGAACGATATCTCTGTGAAGAATAATTCTTCCGTCTGACTTTTCACAAAGGCTTGCAAAAGCATCTATACAGTCGGAAATCGAACCATCAAGAGAAAGTTCGTAGGAGGAATCCTCACTTCCAAACTGCTTTGTCAGCTGAGCGAAGAGACTTTTGTTAATAATCGGGGAAGCCGAACCGTAACGGAGCTTTACTGTATTTTTTTCGGAACAAAGCTCACACGGCACGAAGATGCAGGGAGCATAAAGAGTCTTTTCCCCTCTTGAAAATTCAATTATTCCATTTGCAGCATATAGCTTTACAAATTCCCCACAGCCCTCCTTGCTGAATTTTCCCGAAAGCTCAGCTATACAGGATAAAAATTCTTCACGGATTTTCACAGAGCTTGTCTTGTCACAGGACAGGAAGTGCGAAAGAGGATAGGAATAAATATAATTACCTTTTGAGCCTTCAAGCAGTTTCCCGGACAGAGCTGAAAGCTTCGCGTTGTATTTTGTGGTTTCTGTAAGATTTCTCGGAATATCGACAGGATACCTGCCCTTAAAGCTTGTTAATTTTCCTATAGCATCAGGATTTTGGGTAAATATATCATCATCGAGTGCCAGAAGCGTATAATCCTCGCCGATTACAGGCTCTTTCACAGGACAAAGTGCCAGAACGGAGGTATCTGTCGGTGTAAAGGAATAAACCGTATTCAGAATATCCTTTTTCCTGATTTCAACAACGGCATCCTTTATAATTTCGGTGTTGCTTTTTTCGGCAACAGAGCTTCTTTCTTTTACCGGATGAAGCGACTTCACACCACAAAGCCTTGCACCACTGACATTTACGCAAAAAGCAATTGAGGAATTACTTTTAAAAACAGTATCGTGAGTTTCCTGAAGGTTTTTGTAAAAATCAGTATCCTCTGTACCAAGAAAGCCAATGACATCAAAACAGATAATATCTTTATTGATAATCTGCTCACGCAGTTCCCGGATGCTTTCGCTGAAAATCGGCGACTGCACGTTTTTGTCAAGTGTTATTCCGACAAGGACACGGATATTCCCGGCGCCCTTACGAAGATATATAAGCGTAGTGTCAAGCCCTATGCGTTCGGCACAGGAACAGAAAATGAGTGCTGCCTCTGTCATGGTAACGCTGCGATTACTTGAATTTATAATATTTTCGTAGTCACGAATGACACAGGGATTTTCCGGAAGGTCAGACAGGTACTTTGCAAAGGAGAGCTTCTCGGAAAGAAGCAATGAAAAAAGCTCCCTTGCAACAACAGGTGCCGTAGGATTTTTACCGCAGGCATCAAGTGCTGCCCTTGAAAGACGGGAAGCGAAGGAAAGTCCCGGCATAATATATGTGCAAAGAAGCTCGGGAGCCATCTCGGGAGCAATATTACCAAAAGGCAAAAAACGTACACCGCAGGCAAAGGTAGCAGTTTCAAAACCGTCGTTTACCGCCATTCTTACCTGAAGTGTGGAGGGCTGTGTTTCGGAATTTACATATTTTTCCGCCGGGAATAATCTGTATTTTTCAAGAGGAAGCACAACTGCATCCTTCTGATAATCCTGAATTATAAAGCTTTCGCTGAAGCTCAGTACCTCTTCCTTTTCGCACAGTACACTTATTTTAAGCATAAGAGTACCACTCTGCGCACCTGTAACCACACAGTTGCCAATAAGAGGTATATCATTGAAATAATGCGTCGCCGAGTAAACCTTCGGGATATTTGAAGTAACCTTAATCATTTTTCTCGTCCTTTCAGCAAAAGTTATAAAAATATAAACATATAACAATTATAACACACAAAAAACAAATTTGCAATAAAAAGTAAAAATATCTTTATTTTTTTGAAAATATGTGTTATAATAAATGCGAGCATCTGTAACGGAAGGGTGAAGGAAGTGTCGATTTTTTCAAAAATCAAAAACAAATTCAGTAAAAAAGATGAGACAAGTCCTGCATTCAGACGGGAGTTTGCGCAAAAAATAAACAACAGACACGTAAGATATGTGACAGAGAGGTTTTCGGGAATTGAGGAAATTGTCGGCAGAGGCGGACATATAAATATTCTCCCGAACGGTCAGGAAATAGCTGTAACCTGTGGAATCGAGGAAATATTCCGTGCAAAAATAGACGAGCTTTCAATGTGGACACTTATGAGCAACGACGGAGTTGTTTTTGAAGGCTTTGACCTCAGCACACAAAGATACAGAGAGATTACGGTTTTTTATGTTTATTACAGATAAGCCGGCAACGAATTATTTGACCGAAAACAGCAAGACGGGCAAAGTTATTAAAAAGCAAAAAAATCCAAAAAACATCTTGACAAAGACAAAAGAATATGATATAATAACAATGTTGCGATGAGCGATGAAAATAAAATAAATTTACGGAGAGGTATCGAAGTGGTCATAACGAGGCGGTCTTGAAAACCGTTTGTCCGCAAGGGCGCGTGGGTTCGAATCCCACCCTCTCCGCCATTTTATCTAAAGTTAATATCGAAGGTAGATTTTCACCAAATGCAGAAGTACTCAAGTGGTGAAGAGGCGCCCCTGCTAAGGGTGTAGGTCGGGCAACCGGCGCGAGAGTTCAAATCTCTCCTTCTGCGCCAAAAGAAGCACAATATATTGTATCGGATTTTTCTAAATGATACCATATATTGTGCTTTTTGATTTTTGTATTAAATTTATACCCCTTATCGTACCCCTTATAGAATAAAACGAGCAAAAAAAGAGAGGAAAGCTTCCCCTCTCTCATTGCTTTTTTATAAGTTCTGATTTAATTGTTTTTATGACTTCGTTGTGTCTTGTTTTGTAGGCGGTCAATAACTTGTCATTTTCAAGGTTTATATTTTCAAATGTGGAAAGCATCGTTCCCCCCTAATAGTGAACTGTTACCCCCGAATTAGTGAACTGTTACCCCCCCTTTGTTTACTTCCGTTTGCTTCCGTTTGCTGCTTTTTGTTCGGTCTTATATTCTCTGCTGTTCGTTAAGTATTGATTTTGTTTCTTCTATTACGCTTTTTATTTTTTGCAAGTTCTCTTTTACAATAGTGTCATTTTGATTTATCATATAATGCAGCAATTCTAAACAGTTTTGCAATAATTCGCAATTTAAAGCCTTTAAAACCTCTATAGATTTGTCTATCGGAAGAACTAGGCATAGCGCTGTTATTACTCTTGCTTTATCCTCTTTATAAATTCTTAAAAACAATTCTTCTTTTGTCATTGTATCACCCCGGCGTTATACTATTGAAAATCTGCAGCATTCCGTCTGCTTTACAAACTGCTCGTAAAGGCTCGCATACTCTTTTCTGAACGCTGTTGTGTCGAAGCGGTTGCTTTTTACCTTGGTGTATCTCACTTTATACACATCAACCGTCATTTCCTCGGTGTTTCTCTCTACCATTTCCGCTTTGATACTGTCCTCTAATGCTGTGATTTCTGCTGCGAGCTGTTCCGCGTATGCTTTAAGCTCCTTAAGCTCTTTAACCTTGCTTGTGATTTCGTTTGTACTCATTTTTTAGTACTCCTTTATAATTATTTCGGAACGGGGTAAAGGGCTTTAAGTTTATCTCGCTTGTCTCTGACAACATTTTCTTATCCGTCTTTACTCTTACATGGTCGTTCTTGGTTTCGGCTTTCGCTTACTTTCTTCCGCCTTTCCGTTCCCTGTGATTATATTATAGCACATTACGCAATGTTCGTCAATTCGCATATTGTACAATGTTTTCTTGAAATGTTTGTTTATTTTGCCCATTGCACAATGTTCTAATTTGTGTTATAATGTTATTGTAAAAATGGGGCTTGTTATAAAATCGGCCCCAGAGTATACAAACACAAAAAAAGGGGGTTATATTGTGGCTTTTAAGGATAAAGAAAAGGCTATCAAGTACAACAATGAATTCAACAAAAACGCTTACGACCGTATCAATTTAACTGTACCAAAAGGAGAAAAGGAAAGTATAAAAGTTCACGCCAACAGAATGGGCGAAAGTGTAAACGGCTTTATATACAGAGCTATTACCGAAACAATAGAGCAGGATAAAAAGGCGGATAACTACAAAAGTATAAAATAAGTCTATTGTCAGCCTGGGGATATAATCGCCTATAAAGAAAATGAATAAAAAAGAAAGACGAGAGGGGAATAACCCTCTCGTTCTGTTTTGTATACCTCTGTAACGCTCATATTTGCCATATAATGAAGTTTTGAATATTTCAGCGGGAATTGTATTCCGAAAACAAAATGCCCTTAAAACGCCTTAAATTCACTCGCAAATACGCTTTGTGCAAAATCGGCACATATTTTTGCATAATATCATTTTTTGCCTGTTCCTCGCCTGTTAAAGTAAAAAATATCAGGTTTTGTCAGGTTGTTATCCCTTTTTTTATATCTGTCCAGTATTCTTTTTTATAGTGGGGAAAATCTCTTTTTTATAATGGGGAAGTATTCAAAATTTTTCTTGCTTCGTTCTCGCTTCGTTTTCTGCAAACTCTCATTGTGTTCTCGTTGCGCGCTCGTTGCACGCTCTCTGCTAACTTAGTTTTTTCTCTTTGTTTGTGAGAAAATCAAGGGCATCAAAATCGAAATTTATCGACACTTCCTCGACAGTTAATTTTTCACTTCGCGCGCGTAATCGTGTCAACGAAAAGTGGTTTTACTTTCAAAGTCCAAGTAGTTTCTTGCGGCGTTCTCGTGCTTCTTGCAGTCCTTGAATACGTCTGCTGCCGTAGGCTGTTTTTACTTCTATCGGTTCACACTTTGCAAGTATACGCTCATAAACACGCCATAGGCTTTCATTTGATGTATCTGTTATTTCGTCAATGGATAAGTTTGTCGTAATAATAAAAGGCGTATTATTTTCGCATAGGGCGTTTATGACGTTATAGACAATACTGTTTATGTATTCGGAATTACGCTCTGCACCGAGGTCGTCAATAATAACAAGTTCATTCTCTCTTGCAATAGAAGCATAGGAATAATCACTGTATACTCTTTTTATTCTTTCCTCTATTTCGATAAAATTCGTCTGACATACTCTGTACCCCTTGTCAATAAGGGCGTTGGCAATACAGCAGGCGTGAAATGTTTTTCCGCTGCCGGTAGTGCCGTAGAAAAAAAGTCCTTCCCCCTCTCGTCTGAATTCATCAAAGTTTTCAACGTATTTTTTGCATAAAGCTGTTACGGTAGGATTATCTCCATTGTCATTTTCAAAAGTAAATTCAGTTTTTTTAAAGCCGGAAAAACTTTTTTCGCGTCTGAAGTCGTTATTTCTTTTAGTACGTTCTTCGGACTTGCGTTCATATTCGGCCTTTTCGCAATCGCAAGTGAAAGGAACTTTTATTTTTTCATCTAACAATACTGTAAAACCCTCTTTAGACTTATGGCATTTACCACATACCCACAGACCATTTTCATTCTTGTAATCTCCGGGATTTACCTTGACCACTGCATTAGTCATAATTATTTTAATTGCTTTTGCAAATTCGTTGTTAGTGTTCTGCATATTTAAACCCCTTATTTATAAATTTCTTTGAGTAGGTCGGCGTTTGCCGGTCGTATATCGAAACGTTTGTTCGAACTTTGCTTTTGTGTATGCAGCTCGTCCTCCCACCGCCTTTGATTTAACCAAGTTGACGCGTAAGGTATGTATTTACTGTCTTGCCACTGAGAACACCTCTTTTGAGCTTCTACGGCTTTTATAATAGCATTCAAAAGAGTTTCATCCGGCTTTAACTTTTCAAACGCTTTTCGAGCTGCTGCTTTTGCATCTTTCCTTGGATAAATCGCCCAAAATTCAAAAAAATTCTTTTCGAGTTCGCTTTCATCACCCTTGGGGGATTTAGGGGGAGAGTCTTTGTCTTGTTTTGTCTTGTCTGTGTCTTTGTCTTGTCTTTGTGTTAGCCATTCGTTATTAAGTGACTTGTTAAGTGACTTATTAAGTATAGTGTTTTCGGTTTCTTTTACGGTGTTTTCATAACGTTTTGTCATTCCGATTTTGCCGCCTTTCGAGCTTGCAAGTCGTCTTTCGAGTTGTGGGAAGACAAAGTCCGCTATAATTCCGGCTGTTCCGGTAAATTTTGGCGGTGTTATTCCGTCGCGTTGAAAATATAGCATTGAAAGAAAAAGTTTTTTGAAATCGTCGCCGTCAAGATTTGTAAAAGCTTTTTCCCAATCATAAAAAAACAAAAAACCTTTTGTATTGTTCAACTTTGCACCGCCTCACTATTAAGCCAACGTTTAAGGCTGTCTAACGGGATAATTATTCGGCGTTCTGAAACACGAATAGCCGGAAAACCTTCTCGTCTTATAAGCTCATAAGCTACCGGGCGGCTAATTCCGAGCGCGTGCGCCATTTCATCAACCGAGAGGGTTAATTTTTCGTTTGTGGGCATTAGTTTTCCTCCAATTCGTTGATGATTTTGAGAAGATACTGTTTTTCTTCTTCGGGTAGTTCTTTGCGGAGCTTTCGAGAGAAATTGCCCTCGTTCATATTTATGGCGTTTGCGACTTTCCATTGCTTGACGCCTTTCGCCCCCATCGCTCTGCGGATATCTTCGTTCGGTCTTATCATTTTATATTCCTCCTTTAAAATATTTTTTGTTTAGGGGTTGACAATTTTCTTATCGTATGCTATAATGGGATTGTGATAAATACAATGTTTATATCACGATTCAATTATAACACAACAACTGTATTTTGTCAACAAATTCGTGATAACGCATCTGATAATATCATGATATTGATAAAACGAAAGGGGTAACAAATGAAAAAATTTGATTGTGATTTGTTCTGCAAAAGGGCAAACGAATTATTTGCCGATGCTAAACAAGAGGAAATATCTGAAAAATTACATTTAAGTCAGGGTGCTGTAAGTGCAATACGTAATTACAAGTCGAAAGTTCCTGCATCTGACACAATTTTTAAAATAGCTAATAAATACAATGTATCTGCTGATTGGCTGTTGGGGTTGTCCGATAATCCTACAACAGACAAAGCCACAAAAAGTCTGTGTAAAACATTGGGGCTGTCTGATGTTGCAATTTTCTTTTTAAAAGATGAAAACAATCAGAATATTCGAGATGTTATAAATTTTTTATTCGGTTTACATTATGATTTTTGCGAATATCAATCCAATGTGGAAAAATATATTGAATGTAGAGAAAACAAAAAAGAAGTGGCGCAAATTTTAAAGCGGCGCGATTTTGGCAAAATAACCCTTGACGATTGTTTGAAATGCAAATCTATAATTTATGAGCTTTCGGCTTTTCTTGATATTTGCAAATTAAAAAAAGATGTAAAAATTGATTTTTCTTCTTCGGATAAAATCGAATTAATTTCACAAAACGGCGAAAATGTGCAAACCGCATCAATAAATAATATAAATGCTAATATAGAAAGTCGCAGTTATATGTTTGATATTTCGGGACCGGTTTCGTTATCAGAATTTCTTTTAAATGTACGCATTGACAATATAAAAAATTTACTGTCCGAAATTTTCGAAAAAAGTCAAAACAAAAATGTATATTCGCACATATATAATGATTTTTCGCCCGAACAAGAGGACGACCCGTTAAAATCTGTTGAATATTATCTATCAAAGAAAAAAACGGAAGCTCCGGCACAAAAAGAGGAGAATGAATAATGCCAAAACGAACAGCAAAAGGCAACGGCTCTGTTCGACAGAGAGAAAACGGAATGTGGGAAGGACGTTGCACTATAAACGGAAAGCGTAAGAGCTTTTACGGGGAAAAACAATCAGATGTATTAAAGGCAATGAGGACAGCGCAAAAAGCATCTGATGACGGTGCATATTTCGAAACAAAGAATATAACCCTCTCGAAATGGCTTGAAACATGGCTCTCGGAATACGTAAAGCCGTCCTGTAAACCACTGACCTATTCCACCTATGAAAGCAGAATAAAAACACACATTGCTTCTTCGCTTGGTAAAATACGCTTAACAGCTCTGAACGCTACACAGATACAAGCATTTTATAACGACTTACTCCGAGTGCATAACTTACAGCCAAAAACAATAAAGAACATACACGGCATATTACACAAGGCACTACAACAAGCTCTAAAGCTTCGATACATAGGTTTAAACCCTGCAGATGCTTGCATATTGCCACGCATAGAGAAAAGGGAAATAAAGCCGCTTACTGAATTCGAAATATCTGCTTTCCTCAGTCAATTAAGCGGCGAGCCGTTAAAGGATTTGTTTACGGTTGCTTTGTTCACGGGAATGCGAGAGGGAGAAATTTGCGGCTTGCCCTGGGAAGCAGTAAACACGGTTGACGGAACAATTACAGTAAAACAACAGCTTTGCAAAGAAAAGAAAAAAGGCGGTAAGCATTATATTGCTACCACCAAAAACGACAAAGCACGGACGCTGACGGTAGCGCCTTTCGTTATTGATATATTAAACCGGGTAAGAAAAGAACAGCTCGAAAATCGCTTTGCAATGGGTAGAGCTTGGGAAAATGAATTTGATTTAGTATTTACCGATAAAGCAGGGCACTATATATTGCCACAAACAGCTTTAAAACGTTTCAAAGCGATTGCTTCAAAAATTGGTCGCTCTGATGCGCGTTTTCACGACCTGCGGCACACATACGCCGTTACAGCTCTACAAGAAGGCGACGACATAAAGACGGTACAGCAAAACCTCGGACACGCGACGGCAAGTTTTACGCTTGATGTATACGGGCATGTTTCCGAAAAGATGAAAAAAGACAGCGCCGAGAGAATGCAAAAATATTTTGATAAAATTAAGGCGTGAGCTTTTTTTCTCATACCTCTTGTTATACCCCTTATTTTACCCCTTACCCCTTATAATTTTATTGTATTAGATTAGACAAAACGACGCGGTGCGGTGCAAAATTTCAACTTATTATTGAATTCGTCTGTATTAAATGGCGCTTGATTGATTTTAGAATGGAAAATTCAAATCTCTCCTTCTGCGCCAAAAATAGAGGAAGGCACGAAGTGCCTGCCTCTATTTTTTTGTATTCAGGGATTTGAACTTGAGCGACCATGTTTTTGATGTGCGAAGCTCAGCTAAATTACTTTTGATATCTGTACCCGGAAACAAAAAGCAAATATTTACCAAAAAACACTTGACTTGTAAAACGGTATTACGTATAATGAATTATAGTATGAAAGAGTCCGGGATTTTTACTGAAATTTTCGGCTTGTGAGAAAAGTTTAAAGCAGGAAGCCTCAGCTCTTTTTAAATTTACCCAAGACCGGGAAAGGCAGGTTTGTATAATGACTCTACGCAAAATCTTATCGGCAACTCTTGTGAGCTTGATGCTCGCTGCAACAGTAGCAATTACTCCCGTAATTGCCGTTGACAACGCACAGATAATTACCTTCGACTACAGTGAGATTTACTGTGCCATCGTAAATTCTTACAAAACAGCAACTGTCGAAACGAATGTAACCTTCAATGGCAAAAATGCACTTAAGGTTACGCCGAATCCAAATTCTACTGACGAAACCACAGTGGCAAAAGCAAATGCTGTTTCACTTGACAGCTATAGTAAACTAAGGAATGTTGACCTTACGAAGATAAGGTATATGTCGGTTGAGTATTACCTTGATATGCCGGAAGCTGCAGGTGTTATGCAGATTGACCTTGTAAACGACCCTGACGGAACACTTAAGAAGGGCCTTTCTGCCTACGCATCAGAACCAATGGTGACAGGACAATGGGCTATGGCTACCTTTGATTTTTCTGCACTTGAGGAAAATCACAATCCCGATATGCCGTATCTTAATCATTTCCAGCTAAGACCCTACGGTCTTTCTACAAAGTACACAGCGCTCAAGGAAACCGATGTTTGTTATATCGGCAGGGTTTCCTTCTTCACAGAACCACCGCATTTTCAGGACCACGAGTCTTATATGGATGGCTTTACAGGCGGCACCTTCCTTCCCGATAGTACAATGACAAGAGCGCAGGCGTGTGTTGTTGCTGCAAGAATTGCCGCAGGCGGCAACGCACTTGTTCCGGATAATACCGAAACAGCTTTTACCGATATTGCTTCACACGAGAGCAAAAAATATATAGCTTATCTTGAAAGCCTCGGCTGCCTTGACTCCTACAGCGGAAAATTTTGTCCTGATAAGGCGATAACCCGAGCTGAATTTGTAGAGCTTATATATAATATTGGACTTTTGAAGGACGTAACCGAGTCGGAAGGCTACAGTACGGTTAAAGCCTCCTCCGACAAAGGAACGGTAGCGATTACATTTAATACCGCACAGGCTATAATAAATCCTGTTTCCTTTACAGATGTCAGCGAAAGTCATCCGGGATATAACGTTATTATGGCTTCTGTAAAATCAGGACTTGTGAACGGTTATAATAACGGTAACGGGACATTTTCATTCAAACCCGACAAAACAATTACAAGAGCAGAGGCTGTAACAGTCATAAACCGTGCAAGAGGAAGATCTGTGGAGGTTGCTGATATTCCAAAAAATATCAGCAAAATTTTCCTGGATGTCGACAGAACACACTGGGCATTCGCAAATATTGCAGAAGCTACAGTTGCTCACAAAGCCTCAAACGGCATCTGGGTATTTGCAAACGAAGACCCGACAAAGAAGCTTATTGAAGCACTTGGCGAGGACGCAGTTTACGGCTATTCTGTATCAAACGCAAAGATTGCAGAGCTTGATGCGCTTGAAGCACAGAGAATCGCTGAAATTCGTGCTACTCCTTCTGACTATTCAAGAATTACAGGAAAGAAAATATATGTTTCATCCTCTACCGGCAATGACAAGAACAACGGTCTTTCAACATCTGCACCCGTAAAGACAATTGCAAGAGCAAATGAGATAGCAAGTTCCGGAGACGGCATACTTCTCAAGCGTGGCGATATGTGGCGTGAGAGTGTGTATGCCAAGAGTGGACTTACATATTCTGCATACGGCGAAGGACCTAAGCCCTTTATTAACGCTTCCCCCGAAAACGGTGCAGACCCGTCTAAGTGGACTCTCGTATATGAAGATACAGCTACAGGTGCACTTGTTTGGAAGTACGCAAACGAGGGCTTCCGTGACACAGGTGTTATCGTTCTCAACGACGGTGAGGGTGGATACTTCGGCGAAAAGTTTGCCTGCGACTTCAACGGTGAGTATTTCTATGACAGGGCTGACCCCGATAAGAAGCCTTATTCCTATACACAGCTTGGAAACTTGCAGTTCTTCCACGAAATTGACTTAAAAACAGGCTTCACAAGTGCTAATGCTGAGATTTCTCAGACGGCTATGAGTAAAGCAACAGGTCCTCTCTATTTCAGATGCGACTACGGTAACCCCGGCTCTGTATTTGACAGCATCGAGTTTGCGACAAGAGTTAACTGCGTAAAGGTAAAAACAGGTGTAAACAACGTATTCTTTGACAACCTGTGTCTGAAATATTCCGGCTTCTATGGAATTTCTCTCGACAGCGATGTTAAGAACATAACAGTCAAGAATTGCGAAATCGGCTGGATAGGTGGTACAATTACTACTTATAACAGATATACCCCCGAACGTTATGTAAGACTCGGTAACGGTATTGAAATATATGGTGCCGTTGACGGCTTCTATATTGATAATAACTATGTATATCAGTGCTATGACGCAGGTCTTACACATCAGGTTTCCAATCAGAACGCAAAGTGCCGTCAGGACAATATATACTATACAAACAACGTAGTTACCGACTGTGTATATTCAATTGAATATTTCCTTTCCACAAGTATTGACAATACCTATGAGCGAGAAGGTGAAAATATCCTGTTTGAAGGTAACCTTCTGCGTCGTGCAGGCTACGGCTTCGGTTCAAGCAGACCCGACATAAATAATCAGAGACACATCCGTACAGGTTCCGGTTCCGGTGCAAAGCACGCATATTACAACTTTGAAATAAGAAATAATATCTTTGACAGAGCAGTACACGAGCTTGTTCAGACCTATACCTATGTACCGGATGCAGCTGCTAAGTATTCGGGTAACACATATATCCAGGGTATTGGCAACGGTCTTTACGAGCATTCCGACAAGTACAGGAACACAACAGACCTGAATGCGAAGGCAAATATTCAGAATGAGCTCGGAGATGCGACAGCGCAGGTTTACTTCGTACCCAACATTCCGAAGTGGGAGTTCAGCTATCCGACGAATCTTTTACTCGGAGTATATACTCAAAAGGACGGAAATCTATATTCTGCCACAAGAGACTCATATAATGTTGATGAACAAACTGAGGACGGACTTGAGTTTGCAAGAATAACCTTCAACGACACTTCCTCAGCTGTACTTCTTGATTGCTTCAATCTGAAAAAGTTTGATGTATCTTCAGGAAAGCTCTATTACAAGCTACTTATCCGTACAAATGATAAAAATGCGACATATGCCGCAGCACAGACATATGTTACACAGCAGGATGGAACTCAAATAAATTCTCCTGTGGGTTATGCAAAAAATGTAACAGTAGGCGACGAAAGTTGGCAACAGATAATCATTCCCTGTGAACAGATACAGACAAACGCCCTGTTTGCTGACCACGTTCAGATTCGTTTTGCAGGCGTAAAGAAAGGATCAGAAATGACAGAACAGTCCGACCTTTATTATGATATAGCAGCCTGGGGAGTATTTGCAAACCTTGAATCAGCCAAGGCTTATGACCTTGCTGCAGCTGCGAAATAAAGCATAAATAACAAATAAAATTCAAAAACCTTGGTGTCGTTCTCGGCGTCAAGGTTTTTTGTTGGTGTCTTGGACCGTTACTTTAATAAAACTTTGTTTTACAGAAGGATAAATACGAAAAATTACGAAACTCCAGAAATCGTATTGACAACAAATTTTTTTGGTACATAATAAATGTATGGTGAAAAAAATTGGAATTATTGCAGATATTCATTCCTTAGTTGAATTGTAAAGGCAATTTTCAAAAGAATGAGTATTTTTTTTAAAATATAAAAAAGATATGGAATTTACAAATATTTACAGTCGTTTTTCTATTTACTTTTGTACATTTTTATTGTATAATTTAGGCAAAAGCAAAGAAAATTTACGAAATTCACAAAAGACAAAAAAGGGAGGTTTCTAAAATGAAACTACGCAAAATTTTATCGGCAATTCTCGGCGCACTTATACTTGTATCAAGTATAGCGATTGTTCCGACCCTTGCCGCAGATGACCAGACCTTCGATTACAGTACTCTGTTCCGTAGTACCACAAACAGCAGGGATACTGCAAAGTGCGAAGTAAATGTAAGCTTCAACGGCAAAAACGCCGTAAAGGTTACGCCTAACCCAAATTCGACAGATCAGGCTACAATTGATGCAAATAACGAAATACAAATTGAAAGCTATTACAGACTTAAAGGCGTTGATCTGAAAAAATTAAGAAGTGTAACAATCGAATATTACCTCGATGCTAAAACTGCACCGAAAAAACCGATTACATTTGCTGTCGTAGACAACCCCTCCGACTTACTCACTGGTAGTTCTAATCTTACTGTAGTAGCAGAAGAACCGATTGTAGTCGGTAAATGGGCTACTGCAACCTTCGACCTTTCGGAGCTCGCAACAAGAGCTAACCCCGATTGTACAACAGAATTTCACCATTTCAGAATTTATCCGTTCACCGGTACAAAATATAAGAATGTAAGTGAGAGCGATGTTTTCTATATTTCAAGCATCACCTTCTCGGAAAAGGTGCTTGCCGGTTCCTCACAGGAGGAAATTGCTCCTCCTGTAGAAGCAGAGGACATCGTTCCTTACGATTACAGTACACTTTATCGCGGCATTACAAATGCCAGAAAGACAGCAAATGTCGAAGCAAATGTATTGTTTGGTGGTAAGAATGCAGTTAAGGTAACTCCTACACCGGATACTACCGACGAAGCAACAATTACTGCAAAAAATGCTATAAAGCTCGACAGCTTCAACAAAATCACAGGTGTAGACCTTACAAAAGTAAGATATGCATCTATTGAATATTATATTGAAGCAGCGGCTGCCCCTGTTTCTCCAATGACCTTAACTCTCGTTAATAATCCTGCCGGAATACTCAGCAAAGCAATCATTGCAACACCTATGGAACCGATGGTTGCAGGTCAGTGGGCAACAGCGACCTTTGATCTTACAGCGCTTGAAACCGTTCTCAATGCAGAGCTTGCTCCAAAGTTCCACCATTTCCAGATTGCACCCTACGGAACAACTCCTTATACAGATATTGCAGCTTCTGATGTTTGCTATATTTCAAGTATAAGCTTCTACAAGAACAAGCCTTCTCTTGACAAGCGCGAAGCATATATGCAGGGCTATACAGACGGTACTTTCCTTCCGGGTAACACTATGACGAGAGCTGAAGCTTGTACTACTGTAGCAAGAATTGTTGCAGGTAACGATTCTCTCGTTCCTACCGACAAGACAACAGCATTTACAGACATTGATGCTCACTGGGGCAAGAAGTACATAGCATACGTTGAAAGTCTTGGTTACTTAAAGAGCTACAGCGGCGCATTCCTTCCCGACCAGCCAATAACCAGAGCTGAGTTTGTAGAGCTTGTTTACAACATGGGACTCCTCAAGGATGCAGGAAAGCCTGCTTCCTTTACAGACGTTGATGCATCTCATCCGAGATATAACGTAATTATAGCTTCAGCAAAAGCAGGACTTGTTAACGGCTACGACAATGGTAACGGAACCTTCTCCTTCAAGCCGGACAACACAATCACAAGAGCTGAGGTTGTAACAGTTATAAACCGTGCCCGTGGCAGAGACACAGCAGCTGATGCTGTTTTATCCTCTCTTGATTTAATCTTCCTTGATGTTGACAGATCACACTGGGCATTCGGTAATATTGCCGAAGCAACACTTGCACACTCTGTTTCTGATGGCACCTGGATTACAGCCGACAAGGATCCTTTAAAGGAGCTTATTGATAAATTCGGCACAGACAAGGTTTACGGCTATGATAAGACGAATGCAAAAATTGCAGAGTTTGATGCACTTGAGGCTCAGAGAATAGCTGAAATCAGAGCTACTCCCTCAGACTACTCAAAAATTACAGGCAAGAAGATTTACGTTTCTTCTTCTATCGGTAATGACGCAAATGACGGTCTTACTGAAAACACACCCGTAAAGACAATCGCAAAGGCAAACACTCTTGCTTCTTACGGTGACGGAATCCTTCTCAAGCGTGGCGATATGTGGCGTGGAGGTGTTGATGTAGTAAGCGGTGTTACATATACAGCCTACGGCGAGGGTGCTAAGCCCTTTATCAATGCGTCACCCGAAAACGGTGCAGATCCTTCAAAGTGGACTTTGGTTCACGAAGATACAACCACAGGTGCACTCATCTGGAAGTACGCAAACGAGGGCTTCCGTGATACAGGTGTTATCATTCTCAACGACGGTGAGGGTGGTTACTTCGGTGAAAAGGTAGCCTGCGACTATAACGGTCAGTATTTCTACAAAAGAGGCGAAAAGGGTACTCCCTTCACATATAAGGCACTTGGAAATCTTCAGTTCTTCCACAAAATAGATTCTGTTGTTAATAATGGTGTAATTGATTGCACAAAGGCAACAGGTCCTATCTACTTCAGATGTGACTACGGTAATCCCGGTTCTGTATTTAACAGTATCGAATTTGCAACAAGGGATACAGCTATAACAGTAGGAAATAAAAAGGATGTTACAATTGACAACCTTTGTATCAAGTATTCCGGTTTCTATGGTATTTCACTTCGAGATAATGCCGGTAACTTTACAGCCCAAAACTGTGAAATCGGCTGGATCGGCGGTTCTATTACAACATATAACAGATATGCTCCAGACCAGTACACACGTCTCGGAAACGGTATAGAAGTCTATGGCTGCTGCAACGGCTTCTACTGTGACAACAACTATGTATATCAGTGCTATGACGCAGGTCTTACACATCAGGTTTCACCTTTGAGTGAGGATCTCCGTCAGGACAATGTAAGATACAGAAACAACGTAATTACAGACTGTGTATATTCACTCGAATACTTCCTTGGCAATGACTTACCTCAAGTATATGACAGAGAAGGTGAAAATTATCTGATTGAAGGCAACCTTCTTCGTCGTGCAGGTTACGGCTTCGGTTCTTCCCGTCCCGACACACATCTTCAAAGACACATCCGTACAGGTGACGACTCATACAATGAGTATTATAACTTTGAAATTAAAAACAATATCTTTGACAGATCGGTATTTGAACTGGTTAAAACAACTACAGGTGTTGCTGAATGTGGACCGATATATTCCGGAAATACGTATATTCAGGGTCTTGATAAAAATCTGTATGAAACCGGTTTGATCGGCAACAGCCGTCGTGCAGGAACAAGCATTTCTGCAAAGACCGATATTGCAAGAGACCTCGGCGACTTGACAGCTCAGGTTTACCTTGTTCCGAGTGTTCCGTACTGGAAATATGAATATCCAAACATTGTAAAGATTCCGGTAACTGACGCTGAGCGAGCAGCATATAACGCATATATTGCGGCTCATCCCGATGAAGAAATCCCCGCAACTCCCGGAGTAGCAGACGTCGAGCCTCTTCAGTACTTCGCTCAAAAGGATGGAACTGTATATTCTACATTAAGAGACTCCTGTAATGCTACCACAAAGACAGAGGACGGAATCACTTTTGCAAGAATAACCTTCAACAATACTGATTCTGCAGTACTTATGGACTGCTTCAGAAATCTGAAGAAGCTTGATGTATCTTCAGGAAAGCTTTACTATAAGTTACTTATCCGTACAAATGATAAAAATGCCACATATGCTGCAGCACAGACATACGTTACACAGCAGGATGGAACTCAAACACATTCTCCTATGGGTTATGCAGCAACAGCAACAGTAGGAGACGGAAACTGGCAGCAGATAATTATCCCGAGCGAACAGATACAAACAAACGCTCTTTATACCAACCACGTTCAGATTCGTTTTGCAGGCGTAAAGAAAGGTTCGGAAATGGTTGCACAGTCTGACCTTTACTATGATATAGCTGCATGGGGAATTTTCGAAGATGAAGCTTCAGCCAAGGCTTATGACCTTACAGCTGTTGCAAAGACCGACGAGCCTGATGTTGTAATTACCGAGCCTTTACAGCTTTCTGTTCAGAAGGATGGAAAAATATATTCTTCCATAAGAGACTGTTGTAATGCAGAAGAAATGACTGAAGACGGAGTTAAGTTTGCAAGAATAACCTTCAACAACACTTCCTCGGCTGTACTTTTAGACTGCTTCAATATGAAAAAGCTTGAAGTATCCTCAGGAAAGCTTTACTACAAGATACTTATTCGTACAAACGATAAGAATCCGACATATGCTGCAGCACAGACATATGTTACAAAGGAAGATAAAACAAAAACACACTGTCCGATGAGCTATGCTGTACATAAAACAGTAGCAGACGGAAGCTGGCAACAGATAGTTATTTCAAGTGAGCAGATACCGACAAATGCTCTGTATGCAGATCAGGTTCACATCCGTTTCGCAGGTAATGCCAAGAAGGGAAGCGATATGGTTGGACAGTCTGACCTTTACTATGATATAGCAGCCTGGGGAATTTTCGCAGATAAAGCATCCGCAGAGGCATTTGACCTGCTGGCAGCTGCAAAGTAATCAACAATAAAATACAGTTTTAAATTTAAAAACCTTGATGCCGGAAGGTATCAAGGTTTTTCTTTTCAGGGCTTCGCCTGTAAAAGCATACAATAATGATAGGAATTTACCACAAAAATTTAAGCAATGCTACATTCTTTGCTTTTCTATATTGACAAATTCCTATTAAAATGGTATACTTTAAAAAGCAAAAGCTAAAAATATATTTATCGGGGGGTGCAGTCGTGAACAAATACACTCAGGATACAATTAAAGATATTACAAAAAATCTTATTTCAGGTTTTAAGGACAGTAACCTTATAAACACAGACGAGGGAAAGCAGCTTCCCGTAAGAGATGATATTATCTATTTCCTCAAGGAAATGAGAAAAGTAATCTTCCCCGGCTATTTCGACAACGAATATATTTCCGAGGGTCTTTACGAATACTATGTCGGCGACAAGCTTTCAAAGCTTTTTGAACTTCTTTCCCGGCAGATTTGCGTTGCCTTTTCTTATCATAACGACGAAAACCTTTCTGCCGAGGACATAAAGCTGAAGGCTGAACGCATAACAACCGGTCTTTTTATGAAACTTCCAACAATACAAGCACTTCTTTACAAGGATGTCGAGGCTTTCTATGACGGAGACCCTGCAGCCAAAAGCCGTGAGGAAATTATTTTCTCCTACCCCGGCCTTGTTGCAATTTATATCTACCGTATTGCTCACGTTCTTTACTGTGGCGGTGTTCCGCATATTCCGAGAATTATGACAGAATATGCCCACAGCAGGACAGGTATTGATATAAACCCCGGTGCTGTTATCGGTGAATACTTCTTTATCGACCACGGTACGGGAATTGTTATCGGTGAAACTACCATTATAGGAAATTATGTCAAAATATATCAGGGTGTAACCCTCGGTGGTCTTTCTACCCGTGGCGGTCAGCTGCTTTCCGGTAAAAAGCGTCATCCCACAATCAAGGACAGAGTTACGATTTATTCGGGTGCCACTATTCTCGGCGGCGACACAGTAATCGGCGAAGAAGCAATCATTGGTGGTAACTCCTTTATTACAGAGTCGGTTCCTGCAAGAACAAAGGTAAGTCTTAAAAGCCCCGAGCTTATTTATAAAGACAGTACAGGTAAAAACTGATTTTTATGCACGAAAGGAACAAAAATTATGATGATTTCAACAAAGGGAAGATACGCCCTGCGTGTTATGATCGACCTTGCAAAGCACGAAAGAAATGAGTTTGTTTCGCTCAAGGGTATCTCCGAGCGTCAGCAAATCTCAATGAAATATCTTGAAGCTATAGTCGCAGTTCTCAATAAAGCAGGCTTCCTTCAGTCGCTCAGAGGTAAAGGCGGTGGCTACAAGCTTGCAAAGGCACCTTCAGAATATACTATCGGTTCTGTTCTCAAGCTTACCGAAGGCTCTCTTGCTCCTGTCGCTTGTCTTGAGGGCTGTGACACGGTCTGTCAGAGTTCTTCAGGCTGTATTACCCTCCCCCTTTGGCAAAAGCTTGACACAATTATCGATAACTATCTTGAAAGTGTAACGCTTCAGGATTTGCTTGATAACAGGGTCTGAGTAATTTAAAAATTTTGAATATTTCTGATTTCCTATTGACATAATAGGAAATATGTGATATAACATTAAGGGTGTAAAAAAATGACATTATTCCCTAAAATATGAAAGGATATAAAAATGGTAATATACGCAGATAATGCTGCTACCACAAAGGTCAGTAAACACGTAATTGAAGCTATGCTCCCCTATTTTGACGGCATTTACGGAAACCCCTCAAGTCTTCACACAATAGGTCAGGAAGCAAAGACGGCTCTTGAAGAAGCAAGAGAAAAAATCGCTTGTATGCTCGGAGCAAAGTCCTCTGAAATATACTTCACCTCAGGCGGAAGTGAAGCTGACAATCAGGCGATAGTATCCTGTGCTATAGAAGGTGCAAAAAAAGGAAAGAAGCATATCATTTCTACAAAATTTGAGCATCACGCAGTACTGCATACTCTCCACAAGCTTGAAAAGGACGGCTTCGAGGTAACATATCTTGATGTACATGAAAACGGTATTGTAAAGCCGGAGCAGGTTAAGGAAGCAATCAGAGAGGACACCTGTCTTGTTACAATTATGTACGCAAACAACGAAATCGGTACAATTCAGCCGATAGCCGAAATCGGTAAAATCTGCAGGGATGCAAAGGTTCCCTTCCACACAGATGCAGTTCAGGCAGTTGGACATATAAAAATCAATGTGGAAGAGCAGAACATTGATCTTCTTTCCCTCTCGGCACATAAATTTCACGGTCCTAAAGGAATCGGAGTTCTTTATGCAAGAAAAGGGTGTGTGCGACTTTCAAACTTAATCGAGGGTGGTGCGCAGGAAAGAGGAAAGCGAGCAGGAACCGAGAACATTCCCGAAATTGTCGGTATGACGGTAGCTCTTGAGGATGCTCTTGAAAATATCGACCAAAAAACAGAATATGTAAAGGGGCTACGCGATATTCTTATCCGTGAGCTATCGAAAATTCCACATTCAAAAATTAACGGAGATATAAATTCCCGTCTTGCAGGTAATGTAAACATCTGCTTTGAGGGTATTGAGGGTGAATCCTTGCTGTTACTTCTTGATTCACACGGGATTTGTGCGTCCTCCGGCTCTGCCTGCACTTCGGGCTCACTTGACCCAAGTCACGTACTGCTCTCTCTCGGACTTCCACACGAGGTAGCACACGGTTCACTCAGGCTTTCGCTGTGCGAGGAAAACACAAAAGAAGAAATAGATGCAATCTGCAAGGCAGTTCCTGAGGTGGTTACGTATCTGCGCAATATGAGTCCTGTCTGGGAAGACCTTGAAAGTGGCAAGAGACCACATATAATTTAATTTTTACAATCGAAAGGAATACAAAATGTTATACAGTGAAAAAGTAATGGACCATTTTAAAAATCCGAGAAATGTCGGAAAAATCGAGGATGCTGACGGCATCGGTGAGGTTGGTAATGCAAAATGTGGAGATATAATGAAAATATACATCAAGGTTGAGGACGGTATTATAACAGATGCTAAGTTTAACACCTTCGGATGTGGCTCTGCTATTGCTACAAGCTCTATGGCAACAGAAATGATTATCGGAAAGCCGATTGAAGAAGCTCTCACCCTTTCAAACAAGGCAGTTGTTGAAGCACTCGACGGACTTCCGGCACAGAAAATCCACTGTTCAGTGCTTGCTGAAGAAGCAGTACGTGCTGCTATCAAGGATTACTACGACAAGAACGGAATCGAATATAACAAGGAGCTTTTCTGTAACGGAGACTGCGCTCATTGTCACGCTCACGACCACGAATAAGCAAAAAATTAAGGACTGCTTTCGCAGTCCTTGTTTTTTATATAGTTACATTTCCACCTCATCCGAGTTTTGCTTTGCAAAACCCACCTTCCCCTCAAGGGGAAGGCTTAGAATAGAAAATAGCGTAGCAGTTTTATAATTGCTACGCTATTTTCGTTGTCACATCAACAAAATATACAAAACCCTTAACACACTATATATACGGTTTATATAATTGTCTTTTCAAGATATTCAAGAGACAGCCTTACCATTTCATCTCCGATTTCGGTAGATGCTTCAGCTGCGCTCTTTGTAAACCAATGCTCTATATCGCCAAGTCTTTCAAGCTTTACAGCCTCCGGATAAAGTGACATAAGAATTGAACATTCGTATTTTCCTGCGTGGTCATAGCCTGTTGCGTTCTGTACCTGTGTACTCATTGTGGGAATAACCTTTATCCAGGAGAACGGGTCATCGCCACCACCGAGGTTTTCATAGTAGGAAGCATAATTCTCACTTCCCCACCAGCCTCGTCCCTGAGTATTTTCAAGGTAACGCATCGTTGCTCTCTTTGCCGCCTTCATATAAGAAAGTGTCATTGGCATAAGGTTTTCCTGCTCAAACTGATGATGAATAACCACATAAATATTACGAAGTCCTGCTTCAAGCATATTTGAGAAAACTCCGAAAAGGTATGCCTCAAATACATCCTCTTCAATATGAACCGTTCCACTTGTTTCGTCGGCAACGGCATAACTTGACGGGCTATAATAAATTGTCGGTGCTATCATTATTTCTTTTCTTTCAGAAAGCTTCTTTATAAGTCCTTCTGCCACAAGAGTATCACAGCCGTATGAGCAGTGAGGTCCGTGATATTCAACGGTTCCACCACAAATAACGGTTGGAATTCTGTTTTCACGAACTTTGTCAAGCTCTCTTGGAAAACTCATATTATATTCCATTATATGTACACACCTTTCTGTATTGAATAGAGCAAATTACTCTGCATACCCGAGTGTTGTATAAAAGGCAAGATTTGACTGTGTATTATCAAGTCTGCCGTACTGAACAACAATTTCGGTGTTTGAAGAAAGCTTCATTGCGTACTGTGTTTCAAAAGGAACAACAAAGCCACACATATCAGTAAGATTATTCATTCTGAAGCAACGAACACGTCCTGCTTTTACAGTCCACTTTATATCCTCATATGCGTCCTTGTCGGTGAAAAACAATTTTACGCAAATTTCAGCATCAATGTCGCTGTCATTTACTATTATTACCGATTCGTGTCCTTTAGCTGTTCCCTCTCCGGGCTGTGGAAGTTCACAATCGGGAATAATCCACGTTTTCTTTCCTATATTAGCCATCTATTTCTATAATTCCCTTCTTAAGATAATCGGTCATAGAATGACAGCCGTCCTTTGTTACGGCAATACCCTTTTCCCATCTTACGCCAAAGCCGTCGCCTGAAATAAAGGTATCTACCTGGAATGTCATATTTTCTTCAAGCTTATAATCGCTGATTGTTTCCATCCAGGGTGCTTCAACCTCAATCATACCTGTACCGTGGCAGGGACCGTATACGAAGTTATCCTTAAAGCCGTTATCACAGTACATTTTGTAGAAGTCCTTTGCAATATCACTTGCAATAACGCCTGCTTTTATCTGTGTTACTGTCCACTCGTGTGCTTCTCGGCAGAAATCAACAATTCTTCTTCTTTCTCCCTCAAGCTTACCCATTACAACCGGAAGTCCGATAGCCGGTGAATAACCGTCAATTTTTGCAGAAAGGTTGAGCTGAACAATGTCACCCTTACCTATCTTGCGATATCTGGAACGGCTGATAGCGTGGCGTGTGGATTCTTCGCTGAATACGTACATGGGAAGACCTTCGTATTCTGCACCGTTTTCGTAAATAACCTTCTGTGCAATACCTACCATCTGAAGCTCTGTTACACCGGGCTTTAAGTTGCGGATAACTTCTTCTGTGGCAAGCTCTATAATGCGGAAACCTTCTTTGATACAAGCAAGTTCGTTTGCACTCTTAATCTTTCTTAAGTCTACCATGATATCGTTGCATTTAACGATTTCAGCTTCGGGGTATGCAGATAAAAGACCTTCGTAAATGGGAAGTGTGCATTCTACATAGCTACCAAGGCCGATTTTAATCTTGCTTCCGGAAACACCTAAGGACTTGAACACATCGTTAAATGTGCTTGCCTGAAGCTCGGGGTATGAAGGGTCTGCAGATTCTCTGAATTCCTTAAGAACAAAAACCTTGTCAAGCTTACCGAAATCCTTACCGAAAACTGCGGATTCGGGACCAACAAGAAGCGCTGCATCTCCGTTTGCGGAAATAGCCACACCTGCTCTTTCAAACAAAGGCCAGAAACCACTGAAATATCTGGCATTGGCATAGTCGGACTCTGTGCTTGCAACTACCATTACATCGAGGCCACGGTCAGCAATCATCTTTGCTGCTTTCTTAATTCTTTCCTGGTATTCCCAATCGGGAATGCAAATTCTGCTCATAAAAAAATTCCTCCTTAAAATATAAGTTTAATACTAACTTAATTTTAAGAAGGAATTAGAATTTTGTCTTTAAAAATTATTAATCTTTTTTTGTACAATCGTAAATTTATTTTACATTTGTTCAAGGAACTTATACTGAGCCATATACAATTTATAGTATCTGCCCTCTTTTGCAATAAGCTCGTCATGAGTGCCGCTTTCGGCAACCTGCTTGTCACAAATATACATGATTCTGTCACTGTTTTTAATGGTGGAAAGTCTGTGGGCAATGATAAAGGAAGTTCTGCCTTCAAGGAGCTTGACCAGACCCTGCTGGAGCACAATTTCGGTCTCGGTGTCAATACTTGATGTTGCTTCAACAAGAATAAGTATTGCCGGGTCTGCAAGAAGAGCTCTGGCAAAAGCTATAAGCTGTTTCTGACCTGCAGAGAACATTGTGCCGCCTTCGTTTACCATGGTGTCATAACCGTCGGGATACTCCATGATAAAGTCATGAGCACAAACCGCCTTTGCAGCTTCTATGATTTCTTCATCGGTGGCATCCTCTTTGCTGTAGCGGATGTTTTCTTTTATGGTACCGCTGAAAAGGAAGCTGTCTTGAAGCATAATGCCCATCTGTCCTCTTAAGGAATCGAGAGTTGCATGCTTAATATCGTTTCCGTCAATGGTTATTCTGCCACCTTGTATATCGTAGAAACGTGCAAGTGTATTTATGATTGTAGACTTACCTGCACCGGTAG
>JAZRTY010000020.1:0-44241 GCA_045652245.1 Eubacteriales bacterium
AAGGGCCGCCAACTGCTCTCTTCAGAAGGAAGAACGATTTCTTTTGAAGATTCAGACGAACTGTTCGTTGCTCCGCCGATTTTTGCGGAACCCCGATATCCATTGGGTAAACCTCTCTCCAGACTGGAAATAAATCAGCATATATTAATAAGTTGATCCATATAACACTTGTGATTCAAGGCGCAGAGTTTTTTGTCTCTGCGCCTTGCTTTTTTATAACATTCAAAAATTTTAATTTTTTCTCATTCAAAAACGATTTTTTATTTTTTTATCTTTCATACTCCTTTTTGCAAGGGGAAGAACCTGCAAAAAACTAAAAGGAGAAAAACTTATGCCCAATTATGTTAGAAGTGTAAAGACCGATTTATGGATTGAGAGCCGATTCAGAAAGTTTGATGCGGCGCAGAAGATCGTTTGGTTTTATCTGCACACGGGCTATCATTCATCGGAGACGGCTATCTATCCATGCCCAATTGAGGACATTGCAGTGTTTTGCAAACTCTCAAAAAAGAAGACTGCAGAGATAATCGAGTATTTCTGCGATCAGAATTTAATTTCCTATGACCATGAAACTGAAGAGGTGCTTGTTCTCGACTACTTTGACTACCACGCTCCAAACATGGGCTTATACTATCGAATGTATGCAGGAGATTTGGCAAAAATCAAATCTCAAAAGCTCATTGACGAACTTGTGGAAATGTCCAAAAAATATAAGATTTCAATGGCGTTTTTTACAGCCTTAAAGGATCTGCGCCCTGATCTTAGGCAAGAGGATTTCAAAGTCAAAAAGACAGATAAAACCGAAGAAGAAATCCGTGATGCAGATGAGCGTGGGCGAAAAACTGCCGCAGCCAACCGAGACAAGGCAGAAATTGCTGAAGCATTGGAAAAGAAAACAACCTCAAAAGACTTTTTTGAGGGGATGGGCGAATTGTTTTAAATTAAGACGTTGAATTATCTGTCATACTAATAGTAGCAGAAAGATATAGCTTGGAGTTTTTGCTTGCAGACCTTCTCCGAGAAAATCTTTTGCTTTTCTATTCATTGTTTTCTACTTCAATCCATCGAAATTTACACCCAAAAAGGTCTGACGTTTTTCTCCTATTAGCCGATCATCAACCTCCTTAAACAATTTGATGGTAGGCCTCCCTTACAACTGGTTATTTTGACGCATTGCGGGAAAATAACCAGTTTGTGGGATGGGGTAGGGACGGAAAATGACAAAAGCAAAATCACGTCTGTTTTTGTTGCGGAACAGAGACGTGGCCCGCGTGAGCGCAGTGACAGTGCTTAAAAATCACGCCTTGCGACAGTTTACCAAAATAAAATGAAAGGAAATACTTATACTATGAAACGAACTATAAAAGGCAAAGTTTATAATACCAAAACCGCAAAAATCTGCTGTTACTGTGACTTGTCTATGGACTTTATCGACGAATTCAGATATATGACTGAAACGCTTTATAAAACCCCAGAGGGAGACTTTTTTCTCTACTGCGATTGTGAGCCGCGCTTAGAGCTTTATGGAGACGAGATGAGAAAAAAGCTTACCAAAATGAGCCAATCCATTATTCCGATGACGGAGGACGAAGCCGATGAATGGATAGACGAAGCAGACTCATTATACTTATAAAAAATCAGCCACTGTAGGCTTTAAGATGGATCCCACTTAAGGGACGGGCAACTCTGCAAAGCAGGGTTGCTTTTTTGATTTATCACTTTCTTACATACTAAAAATAGAAGCTAAACATGATAGGAGTTGCGTTTAGCTAATTATATTCTTGGAGGAAAGAAAATGAAACAACAACTAAAAATCAGGATCGCAAAAAATCTTGAGTCAGAGGGCGTATGGATCACTTTGCCCATTACTCAAAAAGAATTTAATCGACAGACGGAGTGCGAAGATTTGTCCCCGAAAGAGTTTCAAATCGTCAGCACTTGCTGCAATAATTTTTCATTGCATCAGTGCTTGTTGCACACCAAAAACTTGTCTAAAATCAACTATTTGGGCAAAATATTTTCAACTTTCACGCAGTCGCAAAGAGTTCTGTTCGGAAGTATAAGCGATATGTATCTCTGTCATTCACGCTCAATCGACGATTTTATCAACCTTGCTCGCAATATCGAGAAAAACACATCAACATATGAACTGTTTACCATCGAAATTCCGCACGAGTTGAAGCTTCGTATTAGGAGACAAAAATGACGCTACGTATATATCTGGGAGATGAGTATTCACATTTTAAAAATGGAAGTGTCATTTTTGACGACGGGCGAGAGGAAGAAGTCCAGCCTTATATTCATCGTGGTATGACGGTCGATACACTTTTACTTGGGATAGCCAAAGATATGGAATACGGCGAGTTCCTCTTGCGCTGGAGGATATATCCGGGCTCGCTAAAAATCTATGATATAGACCCGGAAGTAACAAAAATCATTTGGATCAATGAAAGCAATAAACATATCCGTATTGACCGATACGACCCGCTTGCTCCGGGTGATTCATTCATTCAGCTGAACGACGTCTAATTAAAATGCACCTTTACTGTTATGTAAGGGTGCATCTATCTTTATATGTATGTGTATTATCTTATGTTATTTAATTAAACAGATACAAAAGCAAAAACGAAACCAAAGACAAAAACAAAATCAAAAGCAAGATCACATAGCAAACATCAATGACGAAGTCTCTTTCAAAGTCGAATACAAAGGTGGACGTGCATCTGCCTATTTAAAATCCTTTATTTATAAGGCTTTGCGGACATTTTTCTGATTTTTTGCAAAATTTTTTGGGGATTTTTCTGCAAAAATAACCTCTCGCCCCAAATCAGGCGAGAGGTTATTTTTATAACGGTACTACTTTGTATTCCTCGGGGATTTTGCCCATATAAGTGTCAGGGTAGTAATGCTTACAGCGTGCTATATAGAAGTTTTCAAAAAACTTTCCGCGCTCGGCGTGGCTTAGCTCCTCACCGATTTTACTGTAATCTTCTCTTGGGATATATTGCGTTGGGGCAAATCGCTGTGTTACCTTATTGCAGGCAAGGTGGAAATAGCAGACCTGTTCAAAGGTTGTGATCCCTGGCAAAAAATAATAAGAATAGTCCAATGTAAAAATGAGATTGATAGCTTCCGCCACACAATCGACAGTGTCACACCCTGCGGTTAAAACCTGCCTTATGCGGTCTTTTTTGTCGTCAGTTAACTTTGCGTATTCAGATGCAAAATAGTTGATCTCGTCGATGTTTATGCTTCGCATAATCGCCTTTCGAATTTCCGGAATATAAAAATCACAGTCCTTAATTCGATACCTTTTCTTGATTTTTAAATCTTCAAACAGTGCTTTCACAGCCTGTTTGTTGGTAGGTAATTGCAGCGATGCCCATTCACCCGTAGATGGATTTTGTACTTCGATTTTAAATGTGTTGTTTTGGTTCATTTTTTATCTCCTTTATTTTTTAGTACCATATTTGTCCTCCAAACATGATCCTGTACTATTAGGATGACAGAAAACAAAGGGAGATAATTTTATATAAAAACTAAGGGATTGAGCCGAACTCAATCCCTTAGTTATCAATTTCCGAAAAATACGTCGCAAAGACGTGTGGCTTTAAGTAGGTTAAGCATATCCATCAAGCTGCTGATCTGATCAGCTCGCTTTTCGACCAGAGCTTGGAACGTCTGTCTCTTGATGTTATCCAATTCGGCAAACTCTGCAAACAGCTCGGTAAGATGAGCCATTGCTTCGGTGTTGGTGTTTGAAACCGCAAGATGAAATTCCGGGTGTACCGACATCGGTATTTTGATGGTAAGCCTCTCGCCGCCGTTAATCGCACAGTTAAGTTCAAAAAATTCGTTTTTCATTATCTTTTCTCCTATAATTTTATTTTACGGAAATGATCATTGCTCCAAGCTATGTTTTCCGTCTATAAATATTATGTGAGAAACCGACAGCCTGTAATTTTTCATGAAAAACAGAACTTTTTGTTGAAAAGGCACTAATTTAATGATTGTTTACAATCTTTATCTTGCAAAATTCACAAAATCGTGGTATAATGGTTACAGTTGCGACAACTATTTATTTGTTTCGACAACTTACAAATTGAATAATTCTACGGAAATTTTCTTTTCAATAAAGTATTTTTCTGTAGGAGACATGCTGTATTTTTTATAAATATTTAAGGTGATTTTACCTATATAAAAGGTAAGACCCGTACAGACATAACAGGCATGGGTATTATAGCGAGAAGAATGGCCCCTTTTGGCCCACTTTTCTTGCGCCCATTTTCCTGATATGTATGTGCGGGTCTTTTTGCGTTGTTTTGAAAAAAGTTCCGTGTATACATTATGTTCTTTGAAAACTGAATAGCGAGTCGCAGAGATGCGTCCGAGTAGTCGAGTGGGGCCCTCCGGGGTTCGGTGTGACACTCTCGGCTACTAATTGGTTTCATTCCCGGGTCCTGCGACTGCATAAACCGTACACCGCCGGTAAATCCGGCTTCACACAACTACAATATATAAGGAGAAAAGCAAATGAAAAATAAAGGAAAAAATTATCTGCCAAACTTCCGCAACAAAGCCGATGGTTTAAGTTTGATGGCATCACTACAAGATAAGTCAATCAAAACTGCATTTTTTGACCCACAGTATCGTGGAGTGTTAGATAAACTCTCTTACGGCAACGAGGGAGTAAACAGAGCAAAAGCAAGGTGTAATCTAACACAAATGGACGAACATACTATTAAAAATTTTATACATGAAATTGACCGCGTACTTATGCCAAGCGGACACTTATTTCTGTGGGTAGATAAGTTCCATCTGTGTCAAGGCGTTCTGCAATGGTTAGAGAATACTGACCTGAATCTTGTCGATATGGTTGTCTGGAACAAAGGTAAAATCGGTATGGGATTTAGAACCCGAAGAAAATCCGAATATCTCATAGTTTGCCAAAAAAGTCCTGTGAGAGCAAAAGGAAAATGGACTATTCATAATATCCCGGATGTTTGGGAAGAAAAGACTATGAAACTGCACCCACATTCCAAACCTCTTGAATTGCAAAAAGCATTGATCGAAGCAACGACTACGGAGGGCGATTGGGTTCTTGACCCCGCTTCCGGTGGATACTCGGTTCTTACTGCTTGTCAAGAACTGAACCGCAATTTTATTGGTTGCGATATTGAGTTTGGGGAAGAGCCTCAACATGAGGAGAATGCGGCATAAAACCTTTTATACGTAACACTCCATATCTTGTTTAAAACCTAAAAATGCGAAAAAATTGCTATTCAGAAACGACTTTTTATTTTTTCATTAAAGCATACTATATTTGTTCGGGGGACAATCTTCCCCCCCGAAAAACAAAAACATTTTATTATTACAAAAGGAGAATTTTATTATGAACGAAACCAGAAGAGAAGAATTGAAGAACACTATTGATGCCTTGTCAACGCTATTCCGTAGACTTTATAGTATTCAAGACGAAGAAGGCGAAGCTTATGCAAATGTTCCGTATCCGTTACAAGCATCAAGGAATGCTATGAGGATTATGGATGCTGAGGATTTTTTGGACAGGGCTACTGATTGTTTGGTGGAAGCTCTTTCATGTGTTGAAAATATTATAGAAGATTAATTAGAAAAGGAGATTTTTTATGAACGTAAAAAGAAGAAAAGAGCTTAGTGCTATCGTGGGGGACCTGGATGCATATTATGAAGACCTTGAATCTATCAGAAATAAAATTAAAGAGGATTATAAGGATCGAGATACATTAGAAGAGCAGGCTGATGAGTCAATGATGGCAGAAGTAATTGATAATATCGGTGAGGCTTGCGAATATTTAATTGACGTCATTTATTTTGTTGAACGTGCAATTGATTGTTGATTTATAAATTTTTACTTATTCATATCTCTCACACGCCCACAGAAAAGTGTGAGAGGTATGAAGATAAAAACATATAAACAAATTAAGACAGTATAAAATCACACATATTTAGAATAGAAAATATCCATATTTGGAGATCAAATAAAATATTAAATTTAAGGAGGAAAACACATGAAGAAGTTTGAAAAGACAATTACGGTTTACACATTGGGAAATGATTTCACAGTTGAGGTCGAGAGAAACGGAAAATTAACAGCATTTTATCTTGCTAACAAGGCTTACGGCGACAAAATGCATATGTTCTCTTTGGCTGATTGCTACGGGGAAACGGTAGAAGACATTATCGCGGCAAACGTTGAAGAATACACTGAGATTTTCTTCGAACGTTACGGCGAAAACTGATGATAAAAACAAATATTATTTATATAAAGGAGAAAAGACTATGCAAATGATTAAGTGCTGTATTTGTGGCGAAAGAATACCCGTTATTTCAGGAAACAACCCGTATCCCGTAAGAAGATGGTCCGCTTTGGGCAGTGACAAAAATCGTTGTTGTTCTTCTTGCAACAGCGAGCTTGTTATCCCGTTCAGAATTGCCATTGGCAGCTCTACGGAAGAGCAATTTGATCAGATTCACAAGTTATTGATGTCATATTCTTACAGTGAACTGAAAGAATTCAAAAAGATGTTGATCACGTTGAAAAAAAGTACGCAGGACTTAAAGACATCCACAGTTGAAGTTTAATAGAAAAAAGGAGAATAACAAAATGAAAAACTATGAAAAGCAGTCACAGATTTACGACAAATTTATGAAGAAGCTCAATACAAACGAGATTTTAAACACACTTGAGCCAATCGAAAATGAAGAAACATTTATGTTGCTTGCAGGATGTTACTTATGCAACGAACTTGAGAACAAGATTGATTTTGATGATCTGTGCGAAAGAATTAAGAAGCAGTCAAATATCAGTACCACCGCAGCGGAGGCGGAAAGCTATTTGTTTGTATTGACTTTGGCATATGTTCTTGCTTGCAGAGAGGAAAGGATAGAGCAGAGAACCAAAAAGATGGAGAAGTTCAATCGCCTTGCCGATGAACATTACAGAAAAGCTGCAAAGCTCCTTGCACGATATGATATGGTGAAGGAAAAATTCATGGCAAACAATCTGTAAAATTTTCCTTATGCTTCAATCTGTCATACTCCTTTTTGAAAGGAGTTGACAGATATGAAGCCAAGAAAAAAGACGGTAACAAGGCAACTTTTGGACGATGCACGGAAGTTTTTCGCATCAAAATATCAAAACGATGTTACAAAGCGTGCATTCGTTAAAAATTACAAGCGATTCATTGATTATTGCCGCAGCGTTCACGATGCAAAGACAAAAGATGATTGTAAAAAATATATTCAAAGCTATGCAGATTGTTTGATAAGTAAGGGGTATTCACCATCTACCATTCATTCCTATTTGTCACCTGTGGTCTTATATCACGAAATGTCGTTGACGGATATCAAAAAGCCCAAGAGAACCACCGCCCATTACAAGCGAGGTCGCAGTGACAACGGAAAAAAGCAGAGAAGTGACAATGACATAAACAACCCCAAATTCGCCAAAAGTGTTTCGCTTCAAAAATGCTTGGGACTCAGAAGAAGTGAGCTGATGAGACTAAAAGGCGGCGATTTAAGATGCGATGAATCGGGCAAACTCTGTGTTTACACAAAAGGGAAGGGTGGCAAGGTTCAATTACAGCGGATCTTGCCTAAGGATATCGATTTGGTAAAATCCTTTTTTGACGGGAGAGCATCGGGTGAGTTGATTTTTGATCGCGAAGAATTCAAGAACAAGATCGACTACCATCGTATGCGTTCTGATCGGGCAAAAAGTGCCTACCGTTACTACCTTGAAAAATGCAAGTCCAAAGAGGGCAGAGAAGAGCTTGAGAAAGAAGTTCGTCTGCGATACGAAAAAACAAAAATAAACCCGAAAACGGGAAAACCGATGCTTTTGAAAGAAAGGCTTGACGGTTACTATTATTTGCGAGGCGAAAACAAAAAGCTGGCGATTGAGAACGGATTGCCGCTTAGATATGACCGACTTTGCCTTATGGCGGTCAGCGAATTTCACCTTGCCCATCACAGACTTGACGTTACGGTCGAAAGCTATTTGAACGTAAAATAAAAACTAAAGCACGAAAATTTCTTTCATACTATAGATGCAAAAACAAGAAAGGAGAAGATGAGGGATTTATGCCTTAAGTCAAAACGAATAAAACAACAAAAACTGGAAAACAATACTAAAGAAAGGGTGAGGAATATAAGAATAACGATAAATGATGAAATTAAAGCCGTACAGTTTTGGTGCGGCAAGAGCGACAGTGAAGACGAAGGACTTTTTGAGAAAGTCAATGCAATATATAACAAGATTGCACCAAGTAAAAAATACAAAAAAGTTATTTACCGTTCGGGTGACGGAGACCTTGTGAGCTTGACAGCAGAATTACTCAGAATAAACTTAAATGCTCCCGCAGCATCGTAACTTTGAAAACAAGATCCTACTCTAAGGACATTATATAGACCACTTTAGGTCGACTAAAACATTTCTAATAAATCAAATCCCCTTTGTTATGGCGTGATTAAAGCCATATCAAAGGGGATTTTTTATTCTCATAACAATAAAGGAAAGATTATATATCAGTAATTTGCTCTATTGCATAAAGTGGCAGATTGACAAGTCGTTCTTCTTTTTTGTAGTCCGCCATAGATGTGCGGACAGATAACTTGGGCGAAAACTTTTCCATATAAGTTTTAAGGCTTTTGGCTTTGAGATTTATTTCCGATTTTACTTCAAGCGGTACTATCAAATTGCCCATATCAACAACAAAATCAACCTCACATGAGCCTCTATCATTGGTATAATAATAAATACCCAAATCATTGAGAGTCTTTAATTGCTGGCAAACATACTGTTCGGTAAGTGCTCCTTTGAATTCGACAAAAAGATCATTTCCGTCAAGTAAAGTGTGCTGATGAAGCCCTGCAATACATCCCAGGAGTCCAACATCGACTAAATACAACTTGAAAGCTTTGAGATCCTCATATGCCCGCAAAGGGATTCCTGCCGAATTAACACGGCTGACTTTGTGTACAAGACCGCAGTCGCTGAGCCACATAATCGCGGTCTCATAGTCTTTTGCACGAGCACCTTCGCGCACAAGACCGTAGATGAATTTCTTGTTTTCCTTAGCCAACTGAGAAGGGATGCTGTTCCACAGCATACGTAGTTTCGGCACAATTTCATTTGGAGCGTGCTTGGAGAAATCCTGTTCATATGCCGCAAGGATTCGTTTTTGAATTTCGCGAACCTCGCCAAAGTTCTTGTTCTCTACAAAGCTTTGAACAGCTTCCGGCATACCGCCAATAAAGTAATAGTGCTTAAGTGCATCAATATATGTCTGCTTAAAGCTTGTAATCATTTGGAAGTCTTGTTTATCAAGCAGCTCCGCAAACCTTTCCTTGTCGGTTGCCATTAGGAACTCTTTGAAGGAAAGTGGATAAAGCTTTAAGAAATCCACCTTGCCTACAGGAAAAGATGTTCCTTGATGCAAAGCAATACCGAGCAAAGAACCGGCACAAACAATATGATACTGCGGAGCATTTTCATAGAAATATTTAAGTGATGTAAGTGCTCTCGGAACTTCCTGTATTTCATCGAAAATAAGCAAAGAATTGTCGGGATTTATCTTGTGGCCTACATACAGTTCGAGACCCATTATCAAGCGGTCGGTATCAAGGTCAGAAGCAAACAGCTCTGCCATTCTGGAATTGGAGTCAAAATTGATGTATACGGCATCAGCGTACGCCTGTCTGCCGAATTCCTTCATCAGCCAGGTCTTTCCGACTTGACGGGCACCTTCAATAATCAGAGGCTTGCGATGGTTGCTTTGTTTCCATTTCAACAGTTTTTCTATAGCTATTCTATACATATATCTACCTCCTGCATTTTTTTCCGAGTATATTATAACACACAATTACAAAAAATGCAACGATATTTTGTTAAATGATTACACTTTTTACGACGAATATTGCTTTTGTGGTGAAATTAAAATTCATTACAAGGTTATGTTGGAGATTTTTCTTATAGAACGTACTTGACTTAGCTATGATTTTGTGGTACAATGTTGATACAAACAAACGAAAGGAGAAATGTCGATATGGAAAATGTTGTCGCAAACTCGGAGCTTGCTTGTGAAATTTTCGGTTACACTCGAATTTCGGTGGATATTGAGCGAGAAGAAGATGTAAACACAAGCATAGAAAATCAGATAAGCGTTATAAATGATTTTGCCCAAAAGAAATTCCCGAAATGTAGTCTTACGGTATTTAAAGACAGAGATCGCTCTGGCTACACCTTCGAGCAAAGGGAAGAATATCAAAAGATGCGTATCGAACTACTTTCGGGTAAAGCGAAAATTCTCATAGTAAAAGACCTTTCGAGATTTGCAAGACGAACAAGCTACGGTCTTGGTGAGTTTGAGCGTCTTATTGAATCGGGCGTAAGAATAATTTCCATTATGGATAATATTGATTACCCCACAAAACCAAACGATTGGCTTCTTATACAGTTTCACTTTATGTATAACGAAATGCCTGTTACCGAGACATCGCGAAAGGTTAAAATGGTTGTTTCCGATCGCCAAAAGAAGGGCGATTGGATATGTGCCGCCCCATATGGCTATGTTTTGTCCGAGAAGAAAAATAAGCAGTTTGACATTGTTCCGGATGAAGCGCAAATAGTAAACGAAATCTTCAGACTTTACAATGACGGCTGGGGTTACAAGAAAATCGCCAATTATTTGACCGATAAGCATATTCCGACTCCCAGAACAAAGGAAAAGGAAAGAGCGGAGGCAGAAGGTGAGACATATTCAAGAAATTATAGCAGTGTGTGGAGTACCGCAACCATTCAAGGAATTTTGCAAAATGATTTCTATATCGGGACCTTACGCCAGCACAAATACACGAGAAAAAAGATAAACGGCAAGGAGATAAAGGTTCCTGAGGACGAGTGTCTCGTGTTTGAAAAAAATCACGAAGCGATAATTGACGACAAAACCTTCCTTTATGCAAAGGAAAATCTGAAACAGAGGACAAAAGCAAACTATCGAGGCATAAAAAAATATGACACAGCTTTTTCGGGATTTCTTTTTTGCGGAGATTGCGGCAGTCCTATGTTTTCTATGAGCAGAAGTGATATTCCGTCCGCCTACAGATGCAGCACCTATCACAAAAGAGGTACGAAGGGCTGTGAATCTCATCACACGAGAGTTGATTTTCTAACGGGGGTTTTGAAGGACTATATCAGAATGGTCAAACAAAACTCGGAAAAGATGATAGTGGAACTTGAAGGCTCCATTGCAAATGAAAAGAAGGTTGTAAAGGACAGCGACAAGCTGATAAAGCAACTTGAAAATTCACTTGTCCGCGCAAAGGAAGAGCTAAAGCAGACCACCAAGCAAAGAATAAGGGATATTGCAAAAAATCCCGATGATGCGGAGCTTATCGAAGAAACCTATTCGGAAATCGAAGAGGAGATCAAGAACAAGATAAAGGGCATCACAGAGCAAATCAAAACCGCGGCAGACGAGAGGAACAGTATCGTTGAGATCAATCGAGTTGCAAAAACTGTTTTTGATGTTTTTGACAGTATTTTGGTAAAAGACAAGCTTGGAAAAATGGATATCGGTCTGATAGTTGAAAAAATAATCGTTTACAAGGATGATGTTATAGATATAAAGCTAAAACCGGACATTGAACAGCTTTTGAAAATTGGAAGCTTGCCAAAGGTGGAGGAAGCCGTAAATTTTAATTTTGACAGTATAGGTAGCTCATTTAGTACCAAGTATACTCATAAGTCGGTAAACCAGCCGGCTAAGGCTTATACTGTCAATGTTATATGTGAGGGCGACCCACTTGAAATATACACCGACCGTGACGGCGAGGTGATTTTCAAAAAATATTCACCGATAGGAGAATTGTCAAGCTTTGCAACCCAGTATGCAGAGACACTTTATCGCACCTGTAATTTTCCGATTCTGATATGTGACAGAGATACGGTCGTGGCGTTCGCAGGTCTTTCAAAAAAGGAATGCAACGAAAAGAAAATTTCTCCTGAAGCAGAACAGATTATGGAGAATCGTTCTCTTTACGCAAGAGACCGGAGCGAAAGAAACATTTTTGCTCTTGACGGTAACGAAAAGTATGTTATTTCCTGCGCAATGCCCGTGATTTCCGAAGGCGATATTATCGGTATTGTAATGTCGGTACTTCCCGAGGGACAGGATTCATATCCGAATGATGTTGAAACAAAGCTTATTCAGACTGCAGCAGCATTCTTGGGAAAGCAAATGGAATAAGGACGGAGATATACTGATTTTGAGGCGAAAAACAAATATTATCGGTGCAGATGGTAAATTCCCATCTGCATTTGTTTTATTTATATATTTGACAAACAATAAAATATGTGTTATAATAAAAATACATAATTATCGGATAATATTAAAAAATTATACCCGAAGACGGATATATTTAACAATATAATGTATAAAATAGTATTAAATACCACCGGTAAAAAACGGTAAGGTTTTAAAATAATAAAAAGAAAGAAAGGAAGGAACAATGAAACTTTTACTTGCAATTATTAACAACGACGATAGCCCAATCGTAACGGCACAGCTGACAAAAGCAGGCTTTAATATGACGAAGATTGCCTCAACCGGGGGATTTCTTCTATCGGGTAACACTACATTCATTACAGGTGTTGAGGATGATAGAGTTGATGAGGTAATATCAATTATTTCAAATTTCAGCAAAAAGAGATTTCAGCCGTCGGTTGCAAACCACGCCGGACTTTTCGGTGGAGCATCAAGCGATATTGTTAATACTACAATTCAAGAGGTGCTTGTAGGCGGAGCAACAATTTTCGTTCTTAACGTAGAACGTTTTGAACACTTATAAAATTGAAATGGATATTGCCGGACTCGGAACAGGCTTTGCAAGGCTTTTGGGTGAGATAAAGTCAGCACAATTGCCGAACACCTTCGCTCTTGAGGGGAAGGATGCAGAAAGCAGAAAAAAAGCGGCACTTCTTTGTGCGGCAGCACTTGTGTGCGAAAACAGTGACTGCCCGTGTCTTGAATGCTCTGCGTGCAAAAAGGTTATGCAGCAGCACCATCCTGATATTACACTGATCCCCAGGTCTGAAGGGGAGGGTGTAAAGGTTGACGATATAAGATATATGCGTCAGGATGCGTATGTGACGCCCTTTGAAGCTGATAAAAAGGTATATATATTTGACAACGCACAGAAGCTGAATGTGCAGTCTCAGAATGCACTTTTAAAAATTCTCGAAGAACCACCGCATAATGTATATTTTATTTTGACTTGCCCTTCTGTAAATATGCTGCTTCCAACTGTCAGCTCAAGATGTGCAAGATTTTCACTCGGCTCTCTCGGAAGGGATGAGATATATCGTTCGGTGTGCGAAATAGCCGGCGATAAGACCGAGAGCGAAAAAAAGAGATGCGCAAGCGTTATTACAAAGCTTGAAAGCTTTGAAATAAGTCGCAGCAACCTTGAAACCTTGCTGGTGGTACTGTCAAAATGCGAAGCATTCTATAAAACAGGAGAATTCCCGAAGGAAACAAAAAAAGAAGATGCAGAGGAATTAAAGCTTACATTAAAGGTGCTTTCCCTTGGCGCACTTGAGTGCCTTGAATATAAGAAGGGCGCTTCCTTCTTTGGTGGAATTTTGACTCAGGATACGCTTTGTGTTTCCGCATCAAGACTTTCCGTAAGGAGTTCACTCGGTCTTTATGAGCTTTTCTGTGAAATGCACGAAAGACTATGTGCCAATGCCAATGTAAACGCAGTAATTTCGGCAATAATTTCAGAAACCTCAAAGTAGTAAACCGGCAGACAACAGTGAAAAGCTTGTTGTCTTTTAGAGTCGCGTCAGAATAAGATTTTGACAACCGAACAATTATGAAAGGTAAAAACATAAATATGAATGGCGAAAATAAAAATTCAGGCAAACAAAGACAAAATAAAGACAGCTTTGCAAAACCCGGCGATGAAAGCATAGTCTCCGGTAAGTCCTTTTTCCTTTCCTTCGGAAAGACGAAGAAGGGCCCTTCAAATCCCCTTATCGAAAGTGAGAAAAACAAAGCAGAGGCAAAGAATAAAAACGATGCACAAGGTCGCAATAACGAAAATAAAGGCGACAGGCAAAACGGCAAGGGCAATCAGAAAAACGAAAATCAAGGCAAAAATAATTTTAAAAAGGGACAAAACTTTAACAAAAAGCAACAGGACAAAAAGCCACTTGAAGTAAAGAATGAAAATCAGCAATCTGAAAACAAAGGCTCACAAAACGACAGAAACCAACATAAAAAGCATCATGGCAATCATTCCTCAAGGGATAAACGTGACAAAAACCGTAAAAACCCCGAAAATAATCAGAAAATTGCAAACCAGGTAACCGAAAACAAGCAGAAAGCACAGGAACAGCACTCACAAGGTGCTGATAAAAATACCGAAAGGAATAATCAGGCTCAGAAAACTGCCGACAAGCAGCGTATGCTGCGTCAGAAGCATAAAAAGGAGAAGTTTGTTCCGACAGCTCCCGAACAGCCCGCGAAGGCAGAGGAGCTTCTTCAGCCGATTGTTGACAAAACAGGGATTATTTCGCCTTCAAAAATCGGCATCTCAAGAAATTCAAAGGTCGGACTTGGAGTTGGTATTTCCGAAAAGAATGCAATTGTCGGTGAGGAAATAAGATATATTGACAAAAACCGACCGTTGGCAGAACAGATTGCAGAAATGTCAAAGCCGAAGGTATATAAAACCGAAGCAGACGGCGAAACGGTAGAGGTAATCGGCGTACGCTTCCGTGAAGCAGGGAAGGTGTATTATTTTGCACCCTGTGGAAATACAGTAAAAAAAGATGAGGCTGTAATTGTAGAAACGGCAAGAGGCATTGAATACGGCTTTTGTGCAATACCGAACAGATTTGTCGGAGTTGAAAATATCGTGCCACCTCTGAAGCCCATTATAAGAATTGCAACAAAAGAGGATACTGAGCAGTATAATGGTAATAAAGACCTTGAGATAAGCGCAGCTAAAGTGTTCCGTGAAAAGGTAAAAGAGTTGGGACTTGAGATGTCACTTGTATATGTTGAATATACCTTTGATAACAGTAAGCTTCTGTTTTACTTTACGGCTGACGGCAGGGTAGACTTCAGAGAGCTTATAAAAGAGCTTGCGCAGGCTTTCAGAACAAGAATCGAGCTTCGTCAAATAGGCGTCAGAGATGAGGCGAAAATTATCGGCGGACTTGGTATTTGTGGTCGTCCTGTGTGTTGTAAGAGCTTCCTGGGAGAGTTTTCACAGGTTTCGATAAAGATGGCAAAGGACCAGAATCTCTTTATTAATTCCTCAAAAATATCCGGTACCTGTGGAAGATTTATGTGCTGTATAAGGTACGAGGACGAGGTATATCAGAAGGAATATGAAAAAACGCCGAAGGTTGATGCAATAGTTGAAACGCCGGAGGGACGTGGAGTGGTTGTCGAGAGTAATGTTTTGAAAGGAAACTGCAAGGTTCTTCTTGATAATAAAGAGGATGCACTTCCACAGCTCTTTGACAGCGAAAGCCTTAAGGTATTAGGATATCTTAAGAAAGGTGAAAGTGAGAACGAGGTCTCTGAAGAAATTAAAAAATTAGAGGAATAATATTATAGGTAACAAAAAAGCCTTTCCGAATTTTTCGGAAAGGCTTTTTTATATAATAAAACGATTATTTTTTGTCAGAATTCAAATATTCCTGTGCGAGCTTTTCAATCTCAGCGTTTCTTTTTTCTTCATCCTCCCGCTGAGTGGAATTTTCACTGATAAGAGTAAGGGTTGAAGCGACAACAGTCAATGGCTCACTTTTTTTAACAGCTGAGTAAACATCATACTTTATACACTGATTAACCTTCGGCTCAAAGTTGTCTGTAAACACGGTGTTATCATCAATCTCAACTATAGCCTTGTAATTGAAGTTTACGCTGAAGAAAGGGGAGTAAATAAGCATACTTCCGTCCTCGTAAATTTCGTCGATTGTACCCTCAAAAGAAATAAGAGCAGACTCGGCGTAGTTTTCATTTATGATAATCTCTTCCTTTTTGTTCTCGCCACTCGGCTCTACAACCTGATTATCGGTGTTGGGTTTGCCGCAGGAAACCAGAGTACCTGTACAAAGAACGCAGGCAAGAAGAAGGATAATAGCATTGTTTTTGATGTTTTTGAAATTCATAATAAACCTCACTTAAATTATATTATTTTACTTAATCAGAGTCCAGTACTTATGCATATCACTTTCCGAGAAATACTTTTTAAAGTTTACTTTGTCGCAGACAGAGAAGTCGCCTGAATACTTGTTATATTCAGCAGCATATTTAAACTTTCCCTTTTCCGAAAGCCCGTAAAATGTTATTTTATTATATTCAAAGTTCTCGGGTATATATGTCAGATACTGCTTGCAGATATTTTCAAAATCCTCGTTACTGTCAAAAAGTGTATAGAACGCAATTTCATAGGACATATTTGCAAAATAATCTTCGGATGAGAGTGTGGGATACAAAGTATCACTTGTAAGTATGTCACCATGGCGAAGTGCAAAATCCTCACCTTCGTGAGCATAGTTTGAAATATATGCACGTAACTTTGAAAGTCCGTCTTCGGAAAGCCTTGAAACACAGTAGTCACGGTAACCGTCTATTTTTGCGGTATCTGTATCCTTTGCGGAAATTTTTACATTGTAAAGCTCATTGTCAAAAAATCCGAACTCTGTGATATAGGAGAAATCTGATACCGAAAAATATGTAGTTCCTAAAATGAATTTTTCATCGGGATAAGTGCTTTGAATATAAGCTATATTCTTATTTTTAGACGAAATATTGCCGAAAAATGTTCCGTAAATAATAAAATATATTGCGAAAAGAAGGAGGAAAATTATAATTGAGATGGCATTTAGCTTGGTTTTCTTCTTTTCTGTGGCGTTTTTTGCAAGAATTAACAGCTTTAGTGCAGTAATTGACACTGCAGCATAAAAGGCACAGAACAGTGCAAAAAGCACAGCACTCTTTATGTCTGAAACAAAAACAAGCTTAAAGAACAGCGCTGCAAGAGCAAAAAGCCCAACAATATGCAGCTGCTTTCTGTGCAACAGATAGCAAACAGGGGGGAATATTACAAGAAAAGGAACAGTAGCAATAACGCCGAGGCTTATTTCAGAAAGATAAACTGCAATAAAGGCAATAATTCCGGCGATAAACAACCATAAAGTAGAAAATTTTTTCATTTTTTATACCTCCCTTTTTAAAATACAGTTATATTATAACACATTAATATAATAATTTTGTTGCAATATTATGAATACTTTGACTTTTTATAACTTTTATACACAAAAATATGCTGAAAAAGAAAAACGGCTTTTCAGCCGTTTTTTACTTCTTGTTGCTTTTTTATTTTTTTCTTGCTTCAATTATTTCACAGACATACATTGTGTGATAGTCCGAATTTTTATAATTCTGCGTATCAAGTGATTTGTCTATGAAACATTCGCCACTCATATCCTGAGCATACAGCTTCTTTCCGACAATTGTAAGAGAGCTTTCGATAAAATCAACCTCACCTGAGGTTCCGATAACAGGAGTAATACCTGCCTTTGTAAATTTATCTGTATCCCTGCCACTTATACTGCCACAGATTTTCAGAGCATCACGATATTTTTCATCAAAAAACGAGAGTGTAATAATATCACTTACATCACAAAACTCCTTGGTATATCTTTGAGGCCTTACAAAGCAGAAAAATACGTTTTTGTTCCACAAAACACCTATACCACCCCAGCTTGCAGTCATTGTGTTACAAGCTTCACCCTTTGAAGCAGAAATAAGCATCCAGTCGGTGCCGATTTTTGAGAAAAAATTATCATTTACAGTTGTAATATCAATCTTTTCGTAGTTCATAAATATGTCCTTTCAGTAATTTTTTCTTGTGTGTACAAAACAATATATGTAAGCAGTTATAGAAACTTTCATTAGTCAGGCAAAATGTTTATAGACTCAAGAAGCACTCCCTCACGGATTGGAGTACCCATTTTTGAGGTAAGCTCAATTGCAGAAAAAACATATGTAACAGCCGCAAGGGTTGCATCAGAGAGATTTGCTCCTTTAAAAAGACAGCCGAGAAGAACCGAAGCAAACGCATCACCGGTACCCGGATAAGAGACAGCAAGCTTGTCTGTCATATGCTTCCCGATTGTATTGGTATCCCTGTCATAGTAGTACGCACCCATCTTGTTGTTTTCAATGATGCCTGTGATAACCACACTTGTCCTTCTGTCATTTGAAAGACGAAAGAGCATATTTTCGACTTCGCAAGGCTTAAAGTGTTTCTGATAAGGAATGTCAAGAAGCAGGCAGGCCTCGGTAAGATTTGGTGTCAGGATATCGGCCTTCTGTGCGATTTTTTTCGTAAGGGTACACATTTCATCTGTATAAGTACTGTATTTTTTTCCGTCGTCTCCCATTACTGGGTCAGCGAAAAACAGAAGGTCGGGATTCCTTTCCTTTTCCTCTTTTACAAAATCAAGAACGAATCTGATTTGCTTTTTGTCACCAAGAAAGCCTGAATATATACAGTCCGGGTGTATGTCAATAGACTGAAGATGCTCTTTTATACCTGTCATATCTTCTGTAAGCTCACGAAAGGTAAAGCCGGAAAACCCACCTGTATGGGTTGAGAGAAGTGCTGTCGGCAGCGGAATTACCTGGTGGCTGAGCTGTGACAGAATCGGTATAATAACAGTCAGCGCACATCTTCCAAAGCATGACATATCGTGTATGGCAAATATTTTCTTCGGTATCTTGTTAAAAACTGATATTTTGAAATTCATAATAGTCTCCATTAAAAGTCTTAAAAATCCGGGCAACATCAAAATCTGACCTTGCCCGAATTTCCAAAAATACTATTTATCCGAGCTATCTATTTCGTCGGTGTTTTCCTTCGAAGCATCGGTGTTATCGTTGTCATTTGCAATATCTGCGTTATCAGTAGTATTTTCCGAAGCTTTATCCTCGTTTTTTTCATCTGAAACAGTTGCTTCGTGACTCTTTCTGCGTTTTTCTTCAGCTATAAAGGTAAGTTCATCGTCAGTTGGATTTCCCTGCATAACAGCTTCAAACTGTTCCTCTGACATAACCTCATATTTAATAAGGAAATCGGCAATTCTTTCAATTTTATCAATGTTTGCCTTGATAGTTTCAGTAGCTTTACCGTAAGCCTCGTCAATAATTCTCTTGATTTCTTCATCAATGACAGAGGCAACCTTTTCGGAATAGTTCTGAGTGTGTCCGTATTCCTTACCGAGGAAAACCTCCTGCTGACCCGAGCCATAAACAATCGGGCCGAGCTTTTCACTCATACCGTAGGTTGTAACCATTTTTCTTGCAATTTCTGTAGCTCTCTGAATATCATTGGAAGCACCTGTGCAGATGTCATCAAGCACAACCTGTTCTGCGACTCTGCCACCGAGAAGGCTTACGAGGTTATCCTCCATTTCACCCTTTGAAAGATGGGTTTTATCCTCTTTCGGAACATAAAGTGTATAGCCTGCGGCAGAGCCTGCAGGAATAATTGAAATCTGATGAACGGGGTCGTGATGCTTTAAGAAGAAGGATACAACTGCGTGACCTGCCTCGTGTACAGCTGTAATTCTCTTGTCATGCTCGGTAATTACCTTGGATTTCTTTGACGGCCCTACAATTACCTTAATTGTAGCTTCCTCAATTTCGTCCATTCCGATATATTTTTTGCCCTTTCTGGCTGTCAGAAGTGCTGCTTCATTAAGAAGGTTTGCAAGATCTGCACCCGTAAAGCCTGCAGTAGACTGTGCGATTGTACGAAGATTTACGTGCTTTTCAAGTGGCTTTCCTTTTGAGTGAACCTTGAGTATTTCTTCTCTTCCACGAACATCGGGATAGTTTACGGTTACTTGTCTGTCAAATCTTCCCGGACGAAGAAGCGCAGGGTCAAGAATGTCAGGTCTGTTGGTTGCAGCCATAACTATTACGCCGTCATTGTTTCCGAAGCCGTCCATTTCTACAAGAAGCTGGTTGAGAGTCTGTTCACGTTCGTCGTGTCCACCACCGAGACCTGCACCACGGTGACGACCAACTGCGTCGATTTCGTCTATAAATATAATAGAAGGAGATGCTTTTTTTGCGGTATCAAAAAGGTCACGCACACGTGATGCACCAACACCGACATACATTTCAACAAAGTCAGAGCCGGAGATTGAGAAGAACGGAACTCCTGCCTCACCTGCAACAGCTTTTGCAAGAAGTGTTTTACCTGTACCGGGAGGGCCTACAAGGAGAACGCCCTTCGGAATTCTTGCACCAAGCTCTGTAAATTTCTTTGGCTCTTTAAGAAAATCAACTACCTCACGAAGCTCCTCTTTTTCCTCGTCAGCACCTGCAACGTCGGAAAAGAGTACCTTTTTCTTTTCGTCTGAGCCGAGCTTTGCGCGGGCTTTCCCGAAATTGCTGATTTTTCCACCCTTGCCTCCCATAGCCTGATTCATCATTACAAAGTAAAGAATGACTACTGCCGCAATTACAATTATATAAGGCAAAAAGGATACCCACCACGGAATTTCCGTAAGGTTTTCATAATGATATTCCTTGATAGTCCCGTCTGCGTGCTGCTCCCGGATAAGCTGCCCGAGGTCATCTCTGAACATTTCAAGGCTGCGAAGCTGATATACGACCTCAGAGCCGTCTTTTTTGATTATGTCAATTTTGTTATCCTTTGTAACGACAAAGGAATCAACCTGCTGCGTTTGAAACAGGTCAACTATTTCACTGTAAATCAGCTCTTTTTGCTTATTCATACCACTTAGCAAAAAACTGGAAATGCTGATAAAGGAAATGATAAGCAGAATGTAGAATATTACAATTCTGAAATTACTTTTGTTTTTCATTCGTGATTTCTAACTCCTTGTTTGCCTTGTAGATTTTTATATAGATTTTGTCCGAGTTTTCATTGTGTTTTTTGTGACTGTCACAAAGTCCGATATAGGGAACATAAAGAATATTACTTTCATCCGAGATGACGGGCAACAAAAGTCGTTCGTTTTGTGGCACCTTTTTGTCACAAAGAAGCTTTTTTATGCTTTTTGACATTCCACACGTTACTATTTTTTCGCCTGCGCGTCTTTGTCGTGCGGAAAGTTTACCATTTATTATATCCGTAAAAAGTACTGCTTCAATAAATAAAGTGTAAACATTTTTGTTTTTCTCTATGGTATTTCCAAAATCTTCATTATCAGTATCTGTCAGAACTACAAGATACATCCCGTTAAAGATTAAGTTTTCTCCGTGATTTAAAATCTGTTCAGGGAAAGAATGGTTTTCTTCCGACATATTCTTTTCTTTTGTGCTTTCAAAGGAAAGCTTGCCACTACAGAACCTTGCGCTTATCTTATTCGGAAGATTGTAGACCTTATTTTCATTTGATTTTTGCTCGCAGTATGTTACAATTTCCCGGTTTAAAATTTCGATATGCTTAGATTCAAGTGGAAAAGAGCAAAAATCCCGATACATTTTACCGATAATACGGCAACGAATAACCTCATCGAAGCGCGCAAGCTGTTCTAATTTATCGGTGTACATTTCTCCGGCAAGCCTTTCAAGAAATGCATTTTCCCGGAATACGATTCTACTCATATCCGAAATGTTTGATATGACACTTTCGTTTACCTGTGAAAGTACGGGGATTACCTTGTGGCGTATGATATTTCTTGAATATTCGCAACAAAGATTTGTCGAGTCAGTTACAAAATCTTGCTTTGCTTCTTTTAAATATTCTTCGATTTCGTATCTTTGCACGTTTATAAGAGGGCGTAGAATTTCGCCTCTTACGGTAGGTATTCCGCAAAGCCCTGCAAGTCCCGTTCCGCGTGCAATATTGAAAAGTACCGTTTCGGCGTTGTCGCTTTTTGTGTGCGCAGTTGCGATATAATCTGCTTTTCCGGAGGATATAAAGCTTTCAAAATAGCTGTACCTTTGCTGCCTTGCACAAAGCTCAAGACTTTGCTTTGTTTCTTTTGCAAGGGCAGGGATGTCGATTTTTGTACTGTAAAAGTCAATTCCGTACTTCTTGCAAATCTCTCTTGCAAAGGTTTCATCTCTGTCTGCCTCTGTGCCACGAATCATATGATTTACGTGGCAGCACAACACGGAGAAGGAAAACTCACTTGAAAGCTCGCTTAAAGCCAGCAAAAGCGAAACAGAATCAGCACCACCCGAAAGAGCGATAAGTATTCTTTTGTCATGCAAGGGATTTTCTCTTGAAATTTCAAGCAGAACCTCCCGCGCTTTTTCAACAACTTTATTTTTAAAATTATCCATTACGTAATTATAGTTTATTATAGTGTTTTCTGTGTGATATTATTCCGAATGTTCTGTGTCAAGCTCGGCAAATTTTGTGTATTGTCCGTACCAGCCAAGCTCAGCCTTTCCTGTTGAGCCGTGTCTGTTTTTAGCTATTATACAGCTTGCGATATTTTCCCTTGACGGGTCGTTTTTGTAGTAGTCGTCACGGTAAAGGAACATAACTATATCTGCGTCCTGCTCAATAGCACCCGAGTCACGAAGGTCGGATAGCATAGGTGTCTTATCGGTTCTGCCTTCGGTTCCTCGGTTGAGCTGTGCACAGGTGATAACCGGAACTTTCAGGTCTTTTGCCATAAGCTTGAGAGCTCTTGAAATATCTGCAATTTCCTGAACTCTGTTGTCTGTGTGCTTATCCGACTGCATAAGCTGCAGGTAGTCGATAATTACAAGTCCGAGATTTTTGACTCTGCGCAGCTTTGCCTTCATCCCTGTTGCAGTAATGCCTGTTGTATCGTCAATAAGAATGTCTGTCTGTGAAAGAACCTCCGCTGCCTGACCGAGATGCTCCCAGTCCTTTTCGTCAAGCTCTGCAGTACGCAGCTTGTAGCTGTCTATCATAGCCTCACTCGAGAGCATTCGCATAACAAGCTGCGAGGCTGACATTTCAAGTGAAAAAATTGCAACCGTCTTTTTTGTCTTGATTGCGACGTTTGAAGCAATATTAAGACAGAATGAGGTTTTACCCATACCGGGTCTTGCACCGACAAGTACCAGGTCACTGTCGCCCATACCGATAAGGTATTTATCTATTGCCGAGAAATATGTGGGAGTACCCATAGCGGCACTTTTGTCTTCTATAAGTGCTTGAAGATGCTGATAGTTTTCTACAAGAACATCCTTTATGTGTACAAAGGATTTGTCATTTACTCCTTGTGCTATATCAAATATCTTCTGTTCTGAACGGTCAATGATATCCTCGACATCTCCTTGTGCAGAGTAAGCCATATCGGAAATTTCTTCAGAAGCACTGATAAGCTTGCGAAGCTGTGCTTTGTCACGGATAATCTTTGCATAGTCCTTGACATTTGATACTTCAGGTACCGATTCTGCAAGAGCAGCAACGTATTCCTTGCCGCCTGCTTCGTTGTAGGTTCCTGAATGCACGAGCATATCTACAAGAGTTACAGGGTCAATGTTCTTGCTTTCGGAAAACAGCTCCTGCATAGCTTCATATATTTTTTTGTGATTGTCGATAAAAAAGTCCTCGGCTTTGAGCTTTCCCATAAGTTCACGGATAACGTCGGGGGATATAATTATAGCACCTAATACTGCACGTTCGGCTTCCTGTGAATAGGGAATTCTGTGACTTAAATTCATACTGCCTTCAGCTGCCACCTTAATCGACCTCCTTCTTTAATAAATAAGAGCTTGCTGTCAGTCCTTCTGTGCTACTACAAGGTTGATTTTACCTGTAACATCGGGATGCAGCTTTACGTCAAGTGTATATGTTCCAAAAGCCTTGATAGAGTCATTGAGGGCAATTTTTCTCTTTTCAACCTCAATACCTGTAGACTTCAGAAGCTCGTCTGCGATTTCCTTTGTACTGATAGCACCGAAGAATCTTCCGTCAGCCCCTGCAGTAGCATATAGCTTTATAACAATACCTTCAAGCTTCTTTGCATTTTCCTGTGCCGCTTTCTTTTCTTCTGCCATTCTGTGCTGTTTTGCTTCTTCCTTTGTACGAATTTCGTTAAGAACTGTATTGTCAGCCTGTACTGCAAGCTTTTTTGGTAACAGGAAGTTTCTTGCGTATCCGTCGGATACATTCACAAGCTCTCCTTTTTTTCCTTGTCCTTTTACGTCAGCAAGAAGTAATACTTTCATTATTTAGTTCCTCCAAGAATTTATAGTTTTATTTTAATTATTTATTGAGATAGGAAGCACAAGCTTCAAGCAGCTTGTTTTCAGCTTCGTCAAGAGAAATATCCGGTATCTGGGCAGCTGCTGCATCATAGTGACCACCACCACCGAGCTGTTCTAAGATAAGCTGAACATTTATTGTTCCGTCAGAACGGGCTGAAATACAAACCTTATCGTCGATTACGCTCATTATAAATGCCGCTCTTATTGAGGTTACGCCAAGCAGTCTGTCGGCAGCCTTTGCCATGGAAATTTTATCGGAAGCCTCGGTTTCTCCGGTGAATTTTGAAATCGCAATTGAATCAAAGTGTATTTTTATGTCGCTTTCAAAACGTGCTTCACGCATAAAGTCACGAATATCGGTGCGAAAGAACTTCTGTGCTTCAATAGTACTTCCACCCTCGCTTCGCAGATACTGTGCTACACCAAAGGTACGAACACCGGTGTTTTTTGAGAATTGCTTAGTATCAAGAATTATACCCGAAAACAGAAGGTCGGCTTCATAGGAAGAAAGGCTGCCGGGTTCGAGTGAATGCTCAAGAATTTCGCAAACGAGCTCACTTGCCGAGGAAGAAGACGGTTCAATATAAGCAATTCTCGGAGCAACCTTATAGTCGCTTGTTTTTCTGTGATGGTCAATAATTACAATATTGTCGGCCGCTTCGAAAATTTCGGGAGCTTCAAATTGTGCAGGATTATTCACGTCGCAGACAATTACAAGCGAGTCCGAACGAATGTAATCCTGGGCTGCAACAGAATCGGTAAACAAATCAAGAAATTCGGTTTTTCCGCGCATTGTTGCAAAAATCGGTTTGAGATTTGCATCGTGAATATTTATTATAATATGAGTTTCCTTACCAAGACTTGTTGCAAGCTTTGCAATACCTACGCAGGAGCCGATGGAATCGTGGTCACAGAATCTGTGTCCCATAATAATCACATTTCCGCTCTCACGAATGAGGTTCTGAAGCTCCTCGGCTATAACCCGCGAACGGATTTTTGTACGCTTCTGAACACTCTTTAGCTTTCCACCGAAAAACTCGGTGGTTTTATCGGTTTTGACAACTGCCTGGTCACCGCCACGGGCAAGTGCTAAGTCAAGTGCAGTTCGGGCAAGTGCGAGCTTTTCTTCAAAGGTACCGTCTGTTCTTGCAACACCGATGCTTGCAGTAAAGGGAATATTTATTCCTTCGGCTTCAATTTCCTTTATACTGTCGAGAATTTCAAATTTAGACTCAATTACCTTTTCCAGCTGTTCTTCCTCGAATACAATCAGATAATTGTTTTTTTCGTATTCCTTGATTATTCCTGAAATTTCGGCATTCCAGTTGTCAAGTACATTTCCGATTAAAGACAACACAGTTCTCTGATTATCTCCCATAAACTGCACAACTTCGGCGAAGTTATCTATAACAAACAAAGCAACAACAGAGCGCTTCATAAGAAGTCTGTGCTTTAGTGCTTCCTTTTCATCGGTATTGTCAAGAATAATATAAAATCCGTTTTTTTTGTAGGACGATGTAGGGTATCCACGCATCTCATAATGAGAGGAGCCGACAACACACTCTACTGTTTCACCGTTTTTAAGGTTGGCAATTGTTTCCTTCGTAAAATCCCCGCTTATTATTTCGAATATATTGCTTCCGTAAAGACCTTTTCCGAAAATTGCAGAAAAACCACTGTTACACCAGATGATTTCGTTTTTATCATCAATGAGTGCCATGGCATAGTCTGTTTTTGTCAGAAAGTCCTTTGAAATACTTGAGATAAGCGAACGGTCACTATCCTCGGTATCCTTGCCCTGAGAACGGAAGTAGTTGAGAGTTGCAATAAGGATTATATAAGCAAGAGTAAAGAGGGCAGCAAATACAGCAACCGGAGAATGTACAAACGCACAGAAGACAGAAAAAGCAAACAGGAAGATGGCTCCGATAGTTGCACTTCTGCCGAAAGCTATTTTGCCAAGGAAGTCTTTAAAACTATTCATTCATTCACACCCTTACAAAAAAATTTGAAATCAGCTTATAAATTTATTATTATTTTCTTCGATACGCATACGTCGGTATTCCGAGGTTCCGATAAAAGCAAGAATATACAAGTATAACTGCAAGAAAAAGATAAAGCCTGCGCCACTTATGATAAGTAAAAATATTATCGCACCAAATTTTCCCGAAAGCTTTGAGAAAAAGGCATAAAGTCTGCGATATGCCAGTATCACAAAGTGGGGAAGGAGTGCTAACACGACAGAAAGCACACCGAGAGTTGCAGGCGAAAGTGTATACTCAAAGAACATTGAGAAAATATAGATAGTACCGAATATCATAAACAGCAGATAAACGATAAACGAAATATCGTATTTTGAAAATTTCCTGCCGGGAAGCACTTTGTACTTTCTGTTGAGTCTGTCAAATAAAGTTGTGACAATGAAGTTTACTGCAAAATATCCCACATACAGTATTGCAGGAATAAGGGCAAACAAGGTAGCCACAGACGAATAAAGCAGTACAGAGTCGACTGTCGGGACTTGTGTATACAGCTCCGGGTAAAGCTTTGCTGCATTTTCAAGCAGAGCTATATAATACCCTATATAGGAGTTTATAATTTCTTCAAGTGTACTGAAAAGTAATGTTGTAAACTTCACGTTATTCTTCAGAGCAACAACGAGTATTAAAATAACAACTCGCAACACTTCAAAAATTGTAAAGACAAAGGAACTGTAAGCACACAGTGAGGATTTTTGTTCTCCTTTTTTGTAGCCGGAGTACACCAAAAGTGCACAAAGTCCTACCGAAAGGAAACTCAATGCCACAAGAGTACCCTCAAGAAGATTTCCGAAATACCAGCCTGCAAGAATTGCCGTTACTATTGAAATGGCAGTTACCCAAAGCGCTTTTTTACCCTTGAACATAAAAAGGATAAGGAGCGAAAGAAAGAGCAACAGCGTTCCGAAAATTCCGGATACCGGCAATAAGGCCGGAAGCGCGTAGCTGTCCTTAAGTATTGCATAAACTATTTTAAAAGCAGAAATGAGAATTGCAATACAGCAAAAAAGCGCGGCATATATATTACTTTTAGTTTTTGAAATTTGTTTTCTTTTTGACATAAAAATCTCCAAAATTTTCGCTTTACGACAGCTGTGCTGCCGGGAGCTTTTAAGTTAAATATCAAAGCTTATCTGCATCTGTGATAAATCAAACTCCTCATAAAGAGTTCCTGTGCTGGGGAGCTTTGATTTACGGTAACGTGAAAAATGCTTCATCTGCTCACTGCCGTCATCGTGGACTTCAATAGCAGTAGAAATTGTCTGTCCCTTTTTCTGAGTAAAGACAATCACACCGGAGGCTGTTCTTGTAGCCTTTTCTGTCAGCTGGTCGGAGTTGACAATTATTGCCTTACCCGAGCTTGATTTGAGCAGGAATTCCTTTTCCGGTGCTCTGCCGGTCTTTTCGGGGATAAAGCAAATTGAAACTGCCGGAGAATCAGAGCTGAAAGCCTTTGTAAGCTTCTTTCTGTTAGTTTTGGTCGCATATTCCGAAACCTTTATTTTTACTGCTTTTCCGTTTGCAAAGAATATAGCTACATAACCCGAATAGTCCTTTGTAGGCATTGCCATCAGGACATTTTCACCTTCATCAAAGGAAAGGGAAGCAGGCAAGAAGTCTCCGAGCTGTGATGGCTTTGAAAGGTCAAAGTCATTGAGCTTTGCTTTGTAAACCTGACACTTGTCGGTAAACACAAGCAGGTCATACTCATTTGATACATCATATTTTGAAACAATAACGTCGTTGTCTTTGAGCTTTTGTACATCATTCTTGGGAAGATTTCCTTTAGGTAAAAGCTTCTTGATATATCCGTCACGGGTTGTAATAAGTGTTACGGGATATACTTCAATCGCAGGTTCTTCAAAGACAGGAGTATCGGTTTCTTCAATAATCTGGGTAAGTCTCGGCTTTGCATATTTTTTCTTAATATCGGTAAGCTGCTTTATAATGAGAGCCTTGACTCTCTTATCGCTTGAGAGAATTTCCTCTGTTTCGGCAATATCATCCTTGAGCTTGTCTCTGTCAGAAATTCTGTTAAGTATATATTCCTTGTTGATATTACGCAGCTTTATTTCGGCAATATATTCAGCCTGTATCTCGTCAATGCCGAAGCCTGCACACAAATTCGGTACAACCTCTTTTTCGTGCTCTGTCTCGCGGATAATCTTTATAGCCTTGTCGATATCGAGAAGAATTTTAGCAAGCCCTTCAAGAAGATGGAGCTTTTCACGCATCTTGGTAAGATTGTAGTAAAGCTCACGCTTTACACACTCTGTACGCCACGCAATCCACTCTTCAAGAATATCATAAACTCCGAGAGTTTTGGGACTGCCGCCGATGATAATTGTAAAATTACAGGTGAAGCTGTCTTCAAGAGTTGTAAGCTTATAAAGCTTCTGCATAATCTGCTCAGGATCGCTTCCACGCTTTAAGTCGATGGCAATACGCAAGCCCTCAAGACCTGTTTCGTCACGGATGTCTGTAATCTCTTTGAGCTTTCCCTTTTTTGCAAGCTCGACTACAGTATCTATGATATCCTCAACCTTGGTGGTGTAAGGGATTTGTGTAATCTCTATGCAGTTTTCTTTTTTGTTATAGCTGTATCTTGCACGAAGCTTAAAGGAGCCACGGCCGGTTTTGTAAATTTCCTGCAATCTTTCGCGGTTATAGATAAAGAAACCACCTGTTGAAAAGTCTGGAGCAATAAGTGTGTCGGTGATATCTGCCTTCGGATTTCTTATAAGCTCAATTGTTGCATCGCATATTTCAGCAAGGTTAAAGGAACAGATATCGCTTGCAAGACCAACTGCGATACCCTTATTGGGAGCTACCAGAATATTCGGGAAAGCAGTCGGAAGCAGAGTCGGTTCCTGCATTGTGCCGTCGTAGTTGTCGATGAAGTCAACTGCATCCTTGTCAAGACCTGCAAATATTGTTTCGCAGAACTTGTCAAGTCTTGCCTCGGTATAACGGGAAGCAGCACAGGGCGACTTTGAAAAATGCTTACCGAACGCCCCCTTTGATTCAATAAACGGGTGAAGAAGCGTTGCATGACCTGTTGTAAGTCGCACAAGAGTATCATAAATTGCAGCATCACCATGAGGGTTAAGCTTCATTGTGTTTCCGACAATTGTGTTGGATTTTGTAAGTCTGCCACCGAGGAGCCCTTCCTTGTACATCATATAAAGGAGCTTTCTGTGAGAGGGCTTAAATCCGTCAATTTCGGGAATTGCACGGGATATAATAACACTCATAGCATACGGCATATAGTTGGTTTCAAGAGTCGCAGTAATGGGCTGTTCAGTTACTACTGCGTGAGAAACCTCTGTGTTTTCGTATTTGTTTTTAGCTTTAGAGTTCTTCTTTTCAGCCATTTTTATCTCCATTCCGTACTTCGTACCTTTGCGAACGTACAAAATCTGATTTTTTATTTATTCTTTCTCGTTCTCGGGAGTATAGTCAAAAACAGAGGTCTGAACGCCATACGATTTGCTGTCCTTTTCGGAGAATTCAAGTCCGAGATGCTCGTATGCGCGTTTTGTTGCACATCTGCCACGGGGTGTTCTGTTAAGAAAACCGAGTCGCAACAGATACGGCTCATAAACATCCTCAAGTGTGATTGACTCTTCACCGATTGTAGCAGCAAGTGTATCAAGTCCGACAGGACCACCTGAGAAATATTCAATAATTGCAGAAAGCATACGTCTGTCGATTGTATCAAGTCCGAGTGCATCAATTTCAAGCATCGAAAGCGACGCATCTGCAATTTCCTTTGTAATTACTCCGTCACCCTTTACCTGTGCATAGTCACGAACACGCTTTAGCAGTCTGTTTGCAATTCGTGGAGTTCCTCTTGAACGGCGTGCTATTTCAAAAGCACCGTCGTGTTCTGCATTTATACCAAGAATCTGCGCACTTCTCGTGACTATTCCACATAGCTCCTCGTCGGTATACAGTTCAAGACGAAGCAAATGTCCGAATCTGTCACGAAGTGGGCTTGTCAGCTGTCCTGCTCTTGTTGTCGCACCAATAAGAGTAAAATGCTTCAGGGGAAGTCTTATACTTCTGGCAGAAGGCCCTTTACCCATAATAATATCAAGATTATAGTCCTCCATAGCGGGATAGAGGATTTCTTCAATCTGCCGTGACAGACGGTGTATTTCGTCGATAAAAAGAATATCTCCGTCGCCGAGGTTTGTAAGGAGTGCTGCAAGGTCACCTTGCTTTTCAATGGCAGGACCCGAGGTAATTCTGATATTTACTCCCATTTCCTGAGCAATAATGGTTGCAAGAGTGGTTTTACCAAGACCGGGAGGTCCGTGAAGCAGTATATGGTCAAGTCCCTCGGAACGCATCTTTGCAGCTTCCATTGAAATTTTCAGTTTTTCCTTAACCCCTACCTGACCAACATATTCGCTAAGAGTTTTTGGGCGAAGCGCATTTTCTGAGTCGCCCGTTTCGCCACTATCCTCATTTATAAGCTCGGAGGATACTATTCTGTTTTCAAAATCGAATTCTTCGTCATCGTATTGTGGTTTGCTGCTCTTTATCAATTACTTTTCCTCCGTAAAATTTTATTTCATAAGAAAGACAAGCGCTTCTCTTATTATATCCTCAACAGTAGTACCCTTGCTGTTTTTAACAGCTTTTGTAGCTTCGGTGTTGGTATAGCCAAGAACACACAGAGCTTCAATAGCTTCTTGTGATACGGAAGTAGGAACATACGAGCCTGTATCAGATACAACTGTATCCTCACCGGATAATTCAAAGCCCTTTGCAACTTTATCTCTGAGCTCTATTATAACCTTTTGTGCTGTTTTAAGACCAACACCCTGGGCTCTTGCTATTGCTTTTGCGTCACCTTGTGCAATAGCACCCACAAGACCTGCAGGGGAGAGGGCAGAAAGAATAGCAAGTCCTGCCTTGGGACCTATTCCCGAAACCCCGATAAGGAGCTTGAAAAGAGAACATTCATCAAGGGTAAAAAATCCGAAAAGCTCAATAGAGTCCTCTCTTACTGCCTGATAGGTATAAAGCTTAATCTTTATATCCGATATATCACCCGAAGGGGTATAGGCATCACTTTTTACAATCGAATCGTAGGTAGTACCGCTGATACTCAATAAATATCCGACACCACCACAGTCAATAACTGCCATATCATTCTGTAAATGTGCAAGCTTTCCACAAAGATAGTAATACATATATTTTCCCTTTCTTAAAGTCCGAATAACGCTGAGGACTGAGAATAAGCATGACAGATTGCCATAGCAAGAGCATCGGCAGTATCATCAGGCTTCGGTACAGTACGAAGCTTCAGGATATTTTTGACCATATATTGAATTTGAGTTTTTTCGGCTCTGCCGTAACCGGTTACAGCCTGCTTTATCTGAAGTGGTGTGTATTCGTAAATCGGAATTCCACATTTTTTTGCAGCAAGCAGAATAACTCCTCTTGCCTGGCATACAGCAACTGCAGTTTTACGGTTGCTGTTAAAGAACAGCTCTTCAATAGATATTGCGGCAGGCAAGTAGGTTTTACAAAGCTCGCAGACACCGTCGTAAATTTCAGAAAGTCTGTTTTCGGTTTTTTCTCCTGCCGGAGTCAAAATTGCACCGTATTCAATCACCTTGAAGCTGTCACGGAAATAATCAACAATCCCGAAACCGACAGTTGCAAGACCGGGGTCTATACCGAGAATTACCAAAGTGACACCTCCGAACTCGTTTTTATAATAATATTACGCCAAAATATACTATTATAATATAATACCATAAAACTTACACAAAGTCAAGTTTATGGTGAATAAAAGTTGTGAATTTATGTAAAATTTGCTATAATTTTGTATTAAGCCTTGATTTATTAAAAAAATCGGTATATAATATACGTGTAGGTTGTGTTTTTAATAACAAACGCAACAAGTTTTATTGTCGCATAGCGACGGAAGGAGATAAAAATGACAGAAATCACAAAGCAGACAATTATCGGAGATATTCTTGATAATCACGCAGATTGCGCACCGTTTTTCCTTGAAATAGGAATGCACTGCCTCGGTTGCCCTTGTTCCAGAGGCGAAACAGTAGAAGAGGCTTGTAATGTTCACGGAACAGATGCTGATGCTTTAATCAAGAAAATAAATGACTATATCAAGAGCAAATAAGCATAGCTTTCGTATAGGCAACAGACTGAAATCGGCGGCAGAATTTGTCGCCGATAGCACTATATGTGAAGATATTGTCTGTGCCGATGTTGGCTGTGACCACGGGTATCTCTCGATATATATGATAAAATGTGGAATCTGTAACAGAGTTTATGCTACCGATATAGCGCAAAAGCCGATAAATAAGGCAAGAGAAAATATCGCACTTGCAAAAATTCCCGAAGATAAAATCAGCCTGCACCTGTGTGATGGCTTGTCAGTTCTTCGTGACGAGCCGATAAACAGAGTTGTAATCTGTGGAATGGGTGGAGAGGTAATTTCGGGAATCATCGAAAGAGCAAAAGAATTCCACAGAGAAAATGTCAAATTTATTCTTCAGCCAATGTCAAGAGAGCTTGAGCTTCGTGCATGGCTGTGCAGTAACGGATTTACAATTGAGGATGAGAAGCTTGTCCGTGATAGTGGCAGAGTGTATGCGATTATAAGAAGCTGCTATACCGGAAAGAACGAAGAATATTCACCGTCCGAGCTTATCCTTGGAAAACAGAATATAGAAAAAGGTGGAGAATTGCTTTTTGAGCTTTGTACGAGAAAAATGCTGCACGCAAATAATATTCTGAAACAGGAAAGCGGCACAAAAGAGGAAAAGGAATTTGCAAGAAAGCTTCATTCTGAGCTTTCCGGAATACTTGAAAAACACAAGGGAGAATTTTATGACAAGAATTCGTGATATAGAAAAATACTTATCCTCTCTTGCTCCGTATGAGCTTTCGGAAGAATGGGATAACGACGGAGTTATGCTCTGTAAAAGTGACGATATAAAAGTAACAAAAGCACTTGTCTGTCTTGAAGTAAACCTTGATGCCGTAAAAAAAGCAGAAGAAACGGGAGCACAGCTTATTATAACTCATCATCCGTTTATTTTCAGACCCGTGAAGAATATAAAAGACACATCTTATCTTGAGTTTGAAAGCCTTATGAAAAATGACATTTCGGTACTTTCCTGCCATACAAGACTCGATAAAACACAGGGTGGAGTGAATGATGTTTTGGCGCAGAAACTCGGACTAATAAATATTAGGAACGCCGGTGATTTTCTGCGATACGGCGAGCTTTCGGAGGAAATCGTGGCAGAAAATTTTGCAGATTATTTGCGCAAAAAGCTTGGATGTGGCAAGATTAAAGCATATTTTGAAAAGGGAAGAAAAATCAGAACGGTTGCTGTTTGTGGTGGTGCCGGAAAGGATTTTCTTGCAGAGGCGGCAAATGTTGCAGATGCGTATGTGAGCTCTGATTTTTCACACAATACCTTTATAGATGCTAAAAATTTTGGCGTTGCAATTTATGACGCAGGGCATTACAGTACCGAAAATCCGATAGTAGAGGAACTTGTAAAGCTTCTGAAAGTTGAATTTCCCGATGTTGAATTTGAAAGCTTTGATGTGGGAAGTCCGTTTTTTGTGGTATAAAAAGTGTGAATGAGGAAATAAAGATGAATATAAAAAACTACGAATATTTGGAAAAACTTGCAAGAAAGACTATTTCAGACTGTACATTCAAAAAGGAATTTGATTTTTCCGGTAATATACAGGAAGTAGACCTGCTTTTGCCGTCAGGTGACGGCAAATATCCGAGCTTCTGGGTTCGTGACAGTATTATGATGGTAGAATCGGGACTTGTAAGTGTAGAGCTTGCCGAAAAATATATCGAAATATTTGCGTCTTACGGTCAGAACGGAGAAGAAAAGATTGAACTTGAAAACGGACTTTCCGTTCCACCCTTTGCTGTTTGTGACCACGTAAACTATAACGGAAAGCCGGTATATTTCCCCGGTACTTATAAAGACGGAACCTGGCAGGGTGACGGGAAATACGGTTATTTACCCCCATTTTGCGACAATTTCTACTTTATTTTGCTTGTGAAATTTTATCTTGATATGGGTGGAAGCAAGAAAATACTTAAAAAGAATTTTAACGGCTACACACTTGAAACACGAATTGAGAAGGCTTTATCGGCTTATGGTATTGATAAGGAAACAGAGCTTTGCGTAAGTGAAGAAGAAAAATACACAGTCGACTGGGGCTTTGTTGATTCTGTTAAGAAGACAGGAAAGCTTCTCTTTGCTTCAATTTTGCGATACAGAGCAGCAGTGGCACTTGCTGAAATTTTTTCTGAAGATAGCGAAAAGAAGAATTATTATAACAGTATTGCACAGAAAATTGCAGACAGTATTGTGAAAGTATTTTATGACGAAAAAACAGGCTGGTTGTACTCTGCAACAGGACTTTGCCATCAACTTGATGTATGGGGTACGGCATATGCAGTATACCTTGGAATAGTAGATAACGAAAAAACCTATAAGGCACTTATTGAAGGGTATACAGAAAAAACTGCAGTATGTGACGGACAGATACGCCAGATTCTGAACGGTTGCGATTTCAGTTCCGAAAGTGCGTGGGAATGCTGCCTTGCGCCATACAATACTTATCAGAACGGCGGTTACTGGGCAACAGCTACAGGCTGGTATGCAGGAGCAATTTATTCTTATGACAAGGAAATTGCAGAGAATATTATTTCAGATTTTATTGCACATACAGAAAAATACAAGGACAACGGTTCTCCGTACGAGTGGATAAATGAAAATACTACCGATTTCAGCGGCAGGCTTTACGGAACGAGTGGTGTGTTACCGTTCCTTGCATATAAGGAAAAATTCAAAGCATACATAAATAAGATATAGAAGAAAGGGACACAGGTGCAGTATGCCATTTGATGCAGGCTTTACAAGTGCGGTAGTTTCCGAGCTTTCGGAAAATGCCGTCGGAGCAAGAATAGACAAAATATATATGCCGGAAAAGGACGCTGTTATCTGTGCCTTGAAGTGTGGTGGAGAGACAAAAAAGTTGCTTTTGTGTGCTGCTGCCGGAATGTCACGTTTCGGATTTACATCTGATGAACGGGAAAACCCTGCTGTTCCTCCGATGTTCTGTATGCTGCTTCGCAAGCACCTTGTGGGTGGGCATATAACGTATGTAAGACAGCTGGGCTTTGAGCGAGCAGTCGAAATAGGTATCAGCTCTCACGACGAGCTTGGGTTTCGCAGCGAAAAATCGCTGATTGTCGAAATAATGGGAACCTACAGCAATATAATTCTCCTTGACGAAGCAAAAAAGGTGCTTGCTGCAATAAGGTATATCGACCTTTCGGTAAATGCAAAGCGAAGACTGCTTCCGGGCTTTCCATATGAAATGCCGCCACTTCAGGAGGATAAGCTTGATACTCTTGAACTTACAAAGGAACAGTTTTTAGCAAAGCTTCACAAGGACATTGGAAACGGCTTTGGCGAAACTGCAATTGATAAATATATCATTTCAAATTACAGAGGTGTCTCACCACTTATAGCCAGGGAAATTTCATTCAGGACAACAAAGCAGACAAAGTATCCTTTAATAAATGCAGACCCCGAAAAGCTCTGGTTCCATTTTTCCGAGATATTCAGCAAAGTAAAAAATCGCGAATTTGAGCCGTACATTCTGTATGATAAGGATAAAAAACCACTTGAATACTCCTTTTGCGAAATATGGCAGTACGGACTTTCGGCAATATGCGTGAAGTGTGAAAGCTTCGGTGAACTGCTTGACAGATTCTGCTCCGAGAAGGATAAAAACGAGAGCATGAAGCGTAAAAGCAGCGATGTTTTAAGACTTCTGAGTGCTGCAAGTGCGAGAATAACAAAGAAAATATCCCTTCAGGAAAAAGACCTTTCAGAATGTACCGACAGAGGGAAATACCGTCTTTACGGAGACCTGATAACTGCATATATGTATATGCTCAAAAAAGGAATGACAAGTGCAGTACTTGTTGATTATAATTCAATTACGGAAAATGGCGAGGGTACACAGGTCGAAGTTCCACTTGAAATAAACCTTACACCGGCACAGAATGCACAAAAGTATTACAAAATGTACAACAAGGCAAAGGTCGGGGAAATAAGACTTCGTGAGCAGATAGAAAACGGTAGAGCAGAACTTGAATATATAGATACTATCTTTGAAAGTCTTACAAAAGCTGAATGTGAAAAGGATATAGCCGAAATTCGCGAGGAACTTTCGATAAGTGGCTACGGAAAGAAGCTTACTGCCATGTTCGGAACGAACACAAAGGCTAAAAAAGCAAGAAATAATAAGATGAAGAAGACCTATGACCTTATGGAATTTAAGTCTTCGGGTGGGTACAGAATACTTTGTGGAAAGAATAATCTGCAGAATGACTATCTGACAACTGTTCTTGCAGATAAATTTGATATGTGGTTTCACGTTAAGGGAATGCCCGGCTCTCATACTGTAATGCTTTGTGGTAAGGACGAGCCGACGGCGCAGGATTATACCGAAGCTGCCATTATCGCGGCTTATTATTCTAAAGGTAAACAGATTCCGAATGTACCTGTTGACTACACAAGAATAAAAAATGTAAAAAAGCCCTCGGGGGCAAAACCCGGCTTTGTAATATATGAAACTAACTTTACAGCCTATGTTACGGCAAGCGAGGAGACAGTTAAAAAACTGAAAGTGAAGCCGTAAAAAGTGTTATTATAAAAATTGATTTTACAGAAAAATTCAAGAGGTGTGAGTATGGAAAGAGCAGAATATATCGTTAAAAGAATAGACGGCGATTACGCACTTCTTGAAAGAACGGATGACGGAAGTAATGACGAAATTCTTGTAGCAAGAGCCCTGCTTCCTGAACAAATCAATGAAGGAACAAGGCTCGTGTATGAGCTTTTGTCCTATTCTATTTTGGACTAAACGAAAGGGTAGCTTATGAAATACATAGCCATAGACCTTGAATGGAATCAGGCAAACAGCTCGAAGGACACGAGAATTCTTGAAGACGGAAAGCGTTTCACAGGGGAAATAGTCCAGATTGGTGCTGTGAAGCTTGACGAAAACTTAAATATTGAAAGTGTGTTCAAAACCGAGATAAAGCCGAAGATTTATACAAAAATGAATACTAAGGTTTCCGAGCTTACAGGCATTACAGGGGAAATGCTTGAGAATGCGCCGTATTTCAGCGAATGTATTTCAAGGTTCGTAGAATGGTGCGAGCCGGGTCCTGTGTTCTTCACCTGGGGAGTTGACGATATAAGAGTCCTTCGTCAGAATTGCAGTCTTAACGGAGTAAACTTTGACTTTTGTAAGGTATGGTATAATCTTCAGGTGTTTTTTAATATGCAGACAGATACAGGCTCAAACCAGAAATCTCTGCAGACTGCAATAGAGCATTTCAGTATTGAAGCAACCCTTAAAGCACATGACGCACTCAATGACGCCTATTATACGGCAATGATTGCAAAAAAGCTTGACCTTGAACGGGGAATACAGGAGTATCCCGGTGCAAGGAGCGGACTTTGCGGAACAGACAAGGGAAAAACCGTTTTCAAGGGTGTAAAATGCAGAAGAGCAGCACTTGCGAACAAGGAAATCTGTTCTCCAAACTGTCCTGTTTGTGATGAGAAGTTTATCGAAATTGCACCATTTGTAAAGGCAAATAAATATAAATATGTAAGCCTTGCAAAATGCAAAACTCACGGTGAGTTTTATATAAAGCTCAGAATAGGTGAAAAGGAAGACGGAAGTAATAATATATACAGAACAGTAAGAGGCTGTACAGAGAGTGAAAGACAGCTTTACGACAGTCTTGTGCTGCGAGAAGCCGAGAGAATAAGCATAAGAGAAAATAAAATCAACAAAACAGAGGGTATATAGGTGATATTCGGGTAATGGAAGAAAGAATTGTAAGTCGTAACGGCGTCAAGGTCTACGGATATAAAAGTGAATATCTGCATTCTTTTTGCCTGTGCTTGTATATTAAGGCAGGGCCGCTTCACGAACAGCCACAGGAGAACGGAATATCGCATTTCTTTGAGCATATAGCCTTCAGAAGTATAAATTCTGCTCTCGGTGGTGAGCTTTACAGACGAGCCGATATGCTTGGAATTTCCATGAATGCCGTTACCTATCGTGAATTTATCCAGTTTAAAATCACGGGTGCTACAAGTAAATTCCGTGAAAGTGCAGATATTATCTGCGAAATTTTCACAAAACTGAATGTAAAGAAAAGCGAAATAGATATTGAGAGAAAAAGAATAAAGAGTGAGCTTCGTGAAAGTGATGAAAAAAATTCTCTTGAATTTTTCTCGCAAAAAATTGTATGGGAAAATACAAGACTTGTAAATTCCATTATCGGAAAAAATGCTGTTCTTGACAAAATCGGATTTGCAGCTCTTACAAAGGCACAGTCAGGGCTTTTGTCGGGTGGAAATATCTTCTTTTATGTGACAGGGAATTACGCAGAAGGAGACCTTGAGTATCTTGCAGACAAAATTTCCGGAAAGGAAATAAAAAACACAAAAGAGATAAAACTAAATAAGGCTGAAGTACCGGAAGCTTTCGGAAAGAGAAACGCAAGAATCGAGGTTAAAAATTCAACTGAGCATATAGTCAGATTTTCCTTTGATATTTATTCTGAAAAATACAGTTATGCCGAAATATATCTCCTTTATGATATACTCTTCAGTGGAGAATGCTCAAAGCTCTTCAAAGGTCTTTCGGATGAGTCGGGAATGGTATACAGCTATGATGCCTCAATCGAAAGGTATAATAACATAGGTACTCTTTCCTTTATGTATGAGGTTGGTTCCAAGGATATTTACCTGTCACTTGAAAAGGTAGTGGATATTCTTTTAAAATTAAAGAATGGAATTACCGACGAGCTTGATACTACAAAGCCCGGATATGTAAATAACTCGGATTGCCTTGCAGATGACCCGGAGGAGCTGAACTTCCAGCTTGGTTACGAATACAAAATAATGGGTAAGCAATTTATCTCTCTTGATAAAAGAAAGGAAGATTTTGAAAAATGCACACCACAGAGAATGACAGAAATCGTGCGTGAAATTTTCAAAAGTGAAAATCTGGTACTGACCTTCAAGGATAACAAAAAGAAGCTTGATGTTGCAAGAGTACGTGAAATTATTAAAAAGTTATAACAGCAATATGTGGGGGTAATCAAGGGTTGCTCCCACAATTTTTGACATATTTGGAGAAAACTTGGAAAAATGTAAAAATCAGTTGACAAATCGGGAATGTGGGTGTATAATACAGACGGTACTGCATAAGGGCAGTATTTTTTTGCGTAAATAAGTAAAATTTAATCATTTTTTATATTGAGAGGGAATAAAAATGAATACTCTTTTATCTGTTGCAATAGCTCTGTTTGCAGGGCTTCTTATGACAAGAGCTTTTAAACCTTTAAAGCTTCCGTCTGTTACGGCTTACCTTATTGCAGGGGTGTTGATAGGACCGTATTGTATCGGCGCTTTAGGTATTTCGGGAATCGGTTTTCCGTCGACACACTCGGTAGAAAGTTTGTCTATAATTTCTGAAGTAGCGCTTGGTTTTATCGCTTTTTCGATCGGAAATGAATTTAGAATCGGGGACCTTAAAAAAATCGGAAAGCAGGCATTTGTAATCGGTGTTTTACAGGCACTTGCCGCAACATTTTTAGTTGATATAGCACTTTTGGCAGTTTATTTCTTAATGCCCGGCAGAATTTCGCTATCCCAGCTGTTAACTCTCGGTGCAATTGCAACTGCAACAGCACCTGCGGCAACTCTTATGGTTGTTCGTCAGTATAAGGCTAAGGGAAAGCTTACCGACTTGCTTCTTCCGATTGTTGCTCTTGACGATGCAGTGGGACTTATAGTTTTTGCAGTTTCCTTCGGAGTTGCAAAATCACTTATTGTCGGCTCGGTTGATGTTGTTTCAATTATCGTAAACCCAATTATTGAAATAGCTTTGTCGTTACTGCTCGGTGCGATTATGGGCTGGATTCTTACACAGCTTGAAAAGCTTTTCAACTCTAATACAAACAGACTTAATCTTACTATTGCAATAGTTCTTCTCACGTCTGCGCTTGCAATGGTAAAGTTCCATATAGGACCCGTACACATCGGATTTTCTTCGCTTCTGACCTGTATGATGCTCGGAACTGTATTCTGTAATATCTGTCCGTTGTCAGAGGACCTTATGGCTTCCTGCGACAAATGGACTTCTCCGGTTTTTGCACTTTTCTTCGTAATAAGTGGTGCAGAGCTTGAGCTTGGGGTGTTTACAGAGTTTGCAATAGTATTTATCGGTATTATCTATATTATTTTCCGTTCACTTGGCAAGTACTTCGGTACTTTCTTAAGTGCAAAGTTTGCAAAGTGCGAGCCGAACATCTGCAAATATCTTGGTATTACACTTTTACCACAGGCAGGTGTTGCGCTCGGAATGTGTACCACAGCTATGCAGCTTGGCGAGGAAGGTCATTTAATCAGAAATATTACACTCTTTGCAGTGCTTATATATGAAATTTTCGGACCGGTTGCTACGAGAATGGCTCTTTCGGCGGCAGGAGATATAAAGCCTATGTCTGACGAAGTAAAGCATAGAAGAAAAGCAAAGCTTGAAAAAATAAATAAATAATAACAAAAAGGTTGCAGAAATATTTTCTGCAGCCTTAAAATTTTAGTATATAACGAATTTTATCGGTAAAAATGTAGTCAAATTTTTACAAAAAAATAATTCCGGTAAAAATCAATAAAGCGTTCAATATAATTTTATTAATATAACTTTAAAAAAATATCCTTGATTACGACAAAGCATTGTGGTATAATACCTCTGTTATGGAGCTTTTTTGGGTATACTATTTTTAAAATTTCTCTGTGGCAAATCCTGAATACTAAAAAGGAGATATAATTATGGCAAATGAAAGAAGAGTAGGAACAGTATCAAGAGGCATAAGACTTCCTATTATAAGACAGGGTGATAACCTTGCACAAATCGTATCCGACAGCGTAATCGAAGCAGCACAAAGCGAGAACTTTGAGCTTCGTGACAAGGATGTAATTTCGATAACAGAGTCAATTGTTGCACGTGCGCAGGGTAACTATGCTTCGGTTGATGATATCGCGGCAGACGTAAAGGCAAAGCTTGGCGGAGGTACAATAGGAGTAATATTCCCGATTCTTTCAAGAAACAGATTTGCAATTTGTCTTCGTGGTATTGCAAGAGGAGCGAAAAAGGTTGTTCTTATGCTCAGCTACCCCTCTGACGAGGTTGGAAACGAGCTTGTAAGCCTTGATAAGATAGACGAAGCAGGGGTAAATCCTTACTCGGATATATTGACACTCGAAAAATACCGTGAGCTTTTCGGTGAGAATAAGCACGAATTTACAGGTGTTGATTATGTACAGTATTACGGTGATATTATCCGTGAAGAGGGTGCAGAAGCAGAAATTATTTTTGCAAACCAGGCAAAAGCAATTCTTTCATATACTGACTGTGTTCTTGCTTGTGATATCCATACAAGACAGAGAACAAAGAGAATACTCAAAGCTGCAGGCGCAAAAATCGTTTGTGGACTTGAAGATATAATGAACGCACCCATTGGTGGTAGTGGCTGCAACGAAAAGTACGGACTTCTCGGCTCTAACAAGTCAACAGAGGATAAGGTAAAGCTTTTCCCGAGAGAATGTACCGACCTTGTGTTTGAAATTCAGAAGATAATGCTTGAAAAGACAGGAAAGCATATTGAAGTTATGGTATACGGCGACGGCGCCTTCAAGGACCCCAAGGGTAAAATCTGGGAGCTTGCAGACCCGGTAGTGTCGCCTGCATTTACCGATGGACTTGTTGGAACACCTAATGAACTTAAGCTTAAATATCTTGCAGATAACGATTTCAAGAATCTTTCGGGTGAAGAGCTAAAGAAAGCTATTTCTGAAAGTATCAAGAAAAAGGACGGCAACCTTGTTGGTAATATGGCAGCTCAGGGAACAACCCCAAGACAGCTGACAGACCTTATCGGCTCACTTTGTGACCTTACAAGTGGTTCGGGTGATAAGGGAACTCCCGTTGTTCTTGTTCAGGGTTACTTTGATAACTATACAAACTGATAATGATAAAAATGGGGTGCTGTTGCAAATTTTTGCAGCAGCACTTTTAGGAAAAGGAGCTTACATATGAGTATAAGAATCGGAATATACGGTTACGGAAATCTCGGTAAAGGGGTTGAATGTGCTATAGCGCAGAACAGCGACCTTGAGCTTCGTGCCGTGTTTACAAGAAGAAATCCCGAAAGTGTAAATATAATCACACCGGGCGTTAAGGTATATAAGGTTGAGGACGCAATTAAAATGAAAGACGAAATTGACGTTATGATTCTCTGTGGTGGAAGTGCTACCGATTTGCCTGTTCAGACTCCCGAGCTTGTTAAATATTTCAATGTTGTAGATAGCTTCGACACTCACGCAAATATCCCGGTGCATTTTGAAAATGTAGATAAGGTTGCAAAAGAGAGTGGTAAAATTGGGATTATCTCCTGTGGTTGGGACCCGGGTATGTTCTCGCTTAACCGTCTTTACGGCGAGTGCATTTTACCCGAAGGAAATGTTTATACTTTCTGGGGTAAGGGAGTAAGCCAGGGACATTCGGATGCTATAAGAAGAATAGATGGTGTGCTTGATGCAAGACAGTATACAATTCCTGTAGAAGCGGCACTTGAACAGGTAAGAAACGGTGAAAATCCTACTCTTACAACAAGGCAAAAGCATATAAGAGAATGCTTTGTTGTAGTAAAAGAGGGTGCTGATAAGGCAAAAATCGAAGAAGAAATCAAGACAATGCCGAACTACTTTGCAGATTATGACACAATTGTACATTTCATTTCTCTTGAAGAACTGAGAGCAAATCACAGCGGTATTCCTCACGGTGGCTTTGTTATAAGAAGTGGCGTTACCGGCAAGGACAAGGAAAATTCTCATATTATAGAATATAGCCTGAAGCTTGACTCAAATCCCGAATTTACGGCAAGTGTAATTGTGGCATACGCAAGAGCAGCATACAGACTTTCAAAAGAGGGTGCGTGTGGCTGTAAGACTGTGTTTGATATAGCACCTGCGTATCTTAGTGTAAAATCTCATTCTGAACTTATTAAGAATTTACTGTAAAAAAGAAAGGCTGTTGCAATATGCAACGGCCTTTTCTGATATGAATATTGTTGAATTATTCATCTTTTTGTGGTATAATGAATTCAACGAAGTGAGTATATCGCCAAAAAAGCCTTCCCCTTGAGGGGAAGGTGGGTTGCGTAGCAACTCGGATGAGGTGGGAAAGTAATAACGATTGCTTTCGCAATCTACACCTCATCAGTCACTTCGTGACAGCTTCCCCTCGAGGGGAAGCCTTTGAGAATAATGAATTTTTTGTCCCTAACTTTACAAAATCATATAATGATTTCATAAAAGAAGAAATTATTAACTAAGTTTGCCCATTGCAAGTGAATTAAAAATTTTCGGGAGAAAGATATGAAAATAACGCAGTTTTTTGAAAATACAAAATTACTGAAAGAAATATTTGATATAACACCTTTGTTGTACGGCTCTTTGGGTCTTGAATATATAACCGGAGAGAGCCTTAATGCAGATGATATAGACATTCTTATACCTGAAATATTTTTGGCTGAGCGTTGGACAGACTTCAAAAAAGTCTTGATAAACAACGGATATGTTCTGACAGATGAAAAAGAACATACCTTTGAAAAAAATAATGTGCATTATTCCTATGCATCTATTGAAGAATTGGAATCATTCGCAGATATAAAACAATCTGACATTGAATGTAAAAATGCTTATGATGTC
>JAZRTY010000021.1:0-5294 GCA_045652245.1 Eubacteriales bacterium
GTTTCATAGATAAATCCTCCAAATGTTATTTTTAGTTTTGACTGGCAGGTCTTAACTATTTTATCACATTTGGAGGATTTTTTCTCACCGGTTAACCTTTTTTGAACCACGCGACTATCGCGTGGTTTTCTTTAGACAAACAAGAGAAGAAGCAATTTGCTCCTTCTCTTATTTCAAAATTACTAAATTATAGCTTATGCTTCAGCCTTTTCTGCTTCAACCTTTTCAGCCTTTGAATAATCCTTGCCTGCGTATGTTCCGCAATTCTTACATACTCTGTGAGAGAGAATGAACTCTCCACACTTCGGGCACTTTGTAATTCCCGGAAGAGCAAGCTTCCATACATTACTACGTCTCTTATCTCTTCTTGCTTTAGATGTTTTCCTCTTCGGTACTGCCATTTGTGGCACCTCCTTATATCTTCTTTGTTATTATTTTAGGTTACTTTGACGTATTCAGTCAAATTTTAAATTCTTGAGAATCGCAAGTCTTTCATCAACTTCACTTTTGTCGCAATCACACGCACCAAGATTCAAGTTCTTTCCACATTCACTGCAGATACCCTTGCAATCCTCGCTGCACAAAAACCTCATCGGAACATTGAGTATAAACAATGTTCTTGCAAGGTCGGTTGCATCAAGCTTGCTGTTTTCTGTCGTGATATAATCCTCGCTGTCCTCACTTACATTTGATGTTGTAAGTCCATATACTTTTGTATATTCAAGCTTTTCGGAAATCTCTTCAAGGCATCTTGCACAAGGCGCTTTAATATCTGTACTGACAGTAAGTGTCAGCTCAACATAGCCCTCATTTTCCCCCTTACCCGTTGCTTTACTACGGATTTTTCCGTAAACCATAACAGGCGCGAGAAATTCAATATCCGAAAAGTCAAAATCCTCACTCGGCAGCTCAAAGGAAAAATCAAGCTCCTTTTGCGCACCGCTGTATATTGGCTTTACATCAACCTGCGTGCAATTTGTGTTCTCTGCCATAAATCAGATTCCTTTGATAAATGCTTTAATTACTGCTTGTTTGTGAGCTTTGCGATTTCTTCAGCAAAGTTTTCTTCTCTCTTCTGAAGTCCCTCGCCCTTCTTGTAAATGATAAAGCTCTTAACTGAAAGTTCAACGCCTGCTTCCTTCGCAGCACTTGCTACATACTTTTCAACAGACATTGCTTCGTCCTTAACATATTCCTGCTCAAGAAGACAAACCTTTGAGTAGAACTTACCAATCTTACCCATTACGATGCCGTCAAGAACCTTCTCAGGCTTACCTGCCATCTTGGGGTCGTTCTTCATCTGTTCAAGGATAATTCCCTTTTCTTCGTCAACAACATTTGCAGGAACTTCTGCTCTTGTGAGATATTCAGGCTCCATAGCAGCTACCTGGAGTGCTACGTTCTTGAGGATTGCATGTACATCGTCATTATCAGTCTCTGTATTACCTGTTACGATAACACCGATTGTTCCGCCGCCGTGTACGTATGTGCTGGAAATACCGTCAACAACAACAAAACGTCTGATTGTAAGCTTTTCACCGATTGTGAAAATCTTTTCCTTGAGAACTTCATCAACTGTTCTGTCCTCACCTGTAAACTTTGCAGCCAAAAGTGCTTCAACATCAGCTACATTTGTAGCAAGAATTGTCTTTAAAAGTCCTGTTACGAACTCCTGGAAGGATGCATTCTTTGCAACAAAGTCTGTTTCAGAGTTAACTTCTATCATAGCTGCCTTGTTTCCTTCAGAAAGAATGGAAACGATACCTTCAGCAGCGATTCTTGTTGCCTTCTTATCAGCAACAGCCATACCCTTTTCACGAAGAAGCTTTATAGCTTCGTCCATATCGCCATTTGCTTCTGTAAGTGCCTTTTTGCACTCCATCATACCGATACCGGTTTTTGCGCGGAGCTCCGCAACGTCTTTAGCTGTAATTGCCATTTATTTTTCCTCCGTTCAAGTTATATTCGAATTATTATTCAGCAGCTTCAACTGCAGCTTCTGCTGCTTCGCCTTCAGCGCCTGCCATCTGTTCGCCCTGTCTGCCTTCGAGAATAGCGTCAGCCATAACAGAAAGGATGAGCTTGATACCACGGATAGCGTCGTCGTTTCCGGGGATTACGTAATCAACTTCATCAGGGTCACAGTTTGTGTCAACAATAGCAACTACCGGGATACCGAGCTTCTTTGCTTCTGCAACTGCGTTCTTTTCCTTCTTGGGGTCAACAATGAACATAGCAGAAGGAAGCTGCTTCATATTCTTGATACCACCGAGGTTTCTTTCAAGGTCGTTGATTTCCTTAACGAGGGAAATAACTTCTTTCTTGGGAAGAAGGTCAAATGTACCTTCATCCTCCATCTGATGAAGCTTGTTAAGTCTTGCTATACTCTTCTGAATTGTCTTGAAGTTTGTAAGCATACCACCGAGCCATCTTACGTTAACATAGTTAACTTCTGCTCTGTCTGCTTCTTCCTTGATTGCATCAGAAGCCTGCTTCTTTGTGCCTACGAAAAGGATGTTTCCACCTTCCATAGCAACTTCACGGATGAACATGTACGCTTCTTCGAGCTTCTTAACTGTCTTCTGAAGGTCGATGATGTACACGCCGTTTCTTTCGGTGAAGATGTACTCAGCCATTTTAGGGTTCCATCTTCTTGTGTGGTGACCGAAATGCACTCCTGCTTCCAGGAGCTGTTTCATTGATACTACTGACATTTTATGTCCTCCTTGGGTTCTACCCTCCATATCGCTTTGGATTTTACGGAAGAAAAGCATTCGCCACCCTTTCCGCATACGATATGTGTGTTATTTTTTGTAGCTGTGATTTGCACAGTTACCGAATTATTATACTACAATATATATATTTTCGCAAGAGATTTTTTCTTTTTTATCAGAATTTTTACATTTTGTATTTTTTTAGTACACAAAATCAGACAAAAAAGAAGTAGCTTATAAGGAAACCAGCAAAAGCACCGATTGTCATAAACAACAACGGCAGTAAGACCCCCTGCATTTTTTTGATTTTCCTGTGTTTATCGCTTGTTCCAAATTCAGAGGAGATAATTTTATTTGCCTCAGCGAGAAAGTCGCTTTGTTTTCGCTCCCCCCTCTTCGGATTTACAATAAAATATGCCTCATCAAACATTTCGCTGTTTGTATTCTTCACCACAATAACTCTTTTTGCACAGCCCTTTATCATTCACAACGCCTCCGTAGTCTTTTTATGGTATTTTTACCAAACTTTTTTGTCCTATTCTCAAAAGTGGAATTATTTAGCTTGACAAGTATATTAAAATGTGATAGAATACTTTTTGCAATTGAATATTTGCTGGTGTAGCACAGTCGGTAGTGCAGCTGATTCGTAATCAGCAGGTCACGTGTTCGAGTCACGCCACCAGCTCCAAAAAAACAACGGCAATTTTTAATTGCCGTTGTTTTTTTGTACTATTATCTCTTATCTTTTATCTCTTATCTGAAAAATCACTTGTGTGTAATAGATAAAAATAGATAATAGATAATAAAGAATAGATAATAGAAAAGGTAGTTTTGCTTTGCAAAACTTCTTTAAGGTTTTGAAATATAAAAAGAGCGGGGGAAAATTCTCCGCTCTTATCTGTTCGACATATTGGAATTTGGATTACTTGTCAATAAATTTGACAGCAGTACCATATACGATAACCTCTGCGGCTCCCTGCATAATGGCAGAGGATGCATAACGAATATTCACAATAGCATCTGCTCCAAGTGCTTCGGCTTCTTCAACCATTCTCTTTGTAGCGAGTGCTCTTGCTTCATTCATCATCTCATTGTACGATTTCAGTTCTCCACCTACTAAGGTTTTGAAACTCTGTACAATATCCTTTCCGATGTGCTTGGACTGAATTGTGCTTCCTTTTACAAGAGACAGCGTTTCCAATTCTTTTCCGCTGACGTAATCAGTATTTACTAATATCATCTTCTTCACCTTTCTTTATCTCATTAATTCTTTCTATGCAAACCTTGACTATTAACACCGAAAATGCAAAAGGAAGGATACCCAAAGCATATTTCCATATACCCGGAAGCAGTGTAATTAAAAAGCCAAAGTAAACAACGTAATAGAGTATCATTATAACTGAAACCACAATTGGTGCAATCATTTTCTTCCTATGGGAATTCATTTTTATTACCTCGCTTACAAATTCCTGTTTATCAAACTGTTTATAAATATCTTTTACCTAATTATAGCACACAAATGTGAATAATTCAATCCGCCTTGAAACATTCATAATCCTATGATACAACAAAAACGTAATCAACTTGTCATACGTTCAAGTCACATCACCATCTCCCGAAATATAACAAGAGCAGAGGATTTTCCTCCGCTCTCAGCTGTTCGACATATTGGAATTGGTCAGTTGAATTTTTCAACAAACCTTTTGCAATGCTTTTGCAAAAACTTAAACACAAGTATTCCTAATAAAACTCCTGTTGTATTCAGTATTAAGTCATCTATGTCCGTTCCCCTTGTTAAGAACAACTGGCAGATTTCAATGAACAAAGAAGAACAAAAACCGATAAGTATTGTTTTTTTGATTGATGTTTTCCATAACAATGGAATTATCAATCCAAAAGGAATAAACAAAATAATGTTGCCTAAAAAGTTAATCAAGAAATAATTTATATAGCCATTAACAAACACTTCTTGATAGGTTTCGAACAACACCTTAAAAGGAATTAGATTTGTTTGGTGAATACCACTCTGTACAATATTGAAACCATTCACACCCGTCTCAAACTTAGGGATAATGGTTTGAGATGCTAAACCAACTAAGAAAATAACAAATGCAAACAATGTTATTTCACGAAACCAGTTTGTTTTAACTTTTTTTGTTTTACAAAATACTAACCTTCCAATTAGATATACAGGAACCGCAAGCATCATATACGGTATCATATTTATCACATATCTTATTATTGCACTCATTTTATTTTCTCCTCTACAAATTCAAGTTTATCAAACTGTTTACTAATTTAATTGTATGATTTTGTCAAGTCTGGGACAAAAATTTTGCTTTTCTCAATGGCTTCCCCTTGAGGGGAAGCTGTCACGAAGTGACTGATGAGGTGTAGATTGCGAAGTCGGAGGCCAAGCGGTCTTAGGAAGACAACTCCATGGAACAACTCCTTGGCTCACAGAACGACATGGCTACGATCCGACTTATGATTTTGTCAAGTCTGGGACAAAAATTTTGCTTTTCTCAATGGCTTCCCCTTGAGGGGAAGCTGTCACGAAGTGACTGATGAGGTGTAGAT